>JBPBQK010000126.1:0-8711 GCA_050954845.1 Janthinobacterium lividum | reverse complement strand
CCTTTGCGCATCTGCACCTGGGTGTTCTCTAGTTTCATGGGCGGTATGGGCTAGTAGTAGGTGAGGAACGGTACAAAAGTAATGCAGGTACTTTGTATTGCATAATACTTGGTGAAATTTTTTTTGTTGTCTTTTCGCCCGTTGCTGGTAAAATATTCTCTGCTTTCGCTAGGCATTATAGCTTTTACCAAGACGGTGGTAATGCATTTATTTGATAATTAAGATTTTAGCTTTTATAAAAATAAGATTCGGCTTTGCGCCCGTGCCCGTCAAGGCTGGCTACCAGAGCTTGGTATTCGAAAAATTCAAAAAAATGCCGGCACACTGCCGCCCTTGCCCAGCGCCGCCAGTGGGTAGCTGCCCGATTACGAGTTGTTTGCGCAGTGCCAGGGGTTGCTGTCCAGCTATTTTAGAATGGCCGTCGCACTAACGGGCAGTAACTTGCGTTTCGGTTGCGATTTCCTGGTTCCAACCCTTTTCTATGCTACAATTTTCCGCTGCTACCCAGTATGGGCGAATGAAATGGGCCTTTGGCCTCGGCCTGGCCCTGGTGGCCAGTACCGCCCACGCCCAAACCAACACCCCCAAGTACAGCAACGAGTTTATGAACCTCGGGGCGGGAGCCCGCTCGCTGGGCATGGGCAAAGTGCAAGTGAGCCTGGCCAACGATGCCACCGCTGGCTACTGGAACCCCGCCGCCCTCACCAACCTCAGCGCCCGCTACGATGGCGTGCTCATGCACTCCGAGCTGTTTTCGGGGGTGGTCAAAAACGACTACGCCGCCTTCGCCATGCCCCTCGATGACAAGAGCGTGGTCGGGGCAACGCTGCTGCGCTCGGGCGTCGACAACATCGCCGATACCCGCGCGCTCATTAATGAGTATGGGCAGATTCAGTACGATAAAATCACGTATTTCTCGGTGGCCGACTACGCGCTGCTGCTGTCCTACGCCCGCAAAATGGGCCCCGAGGGCCTGAGCGTGGGCGGCACTGCCAAGCTCATTTACCGCAATGTGGGCTCGTATGCCAATGCCTACGGCTTCGGCATCGATGCCGGGGTGCAGTACAACCACGGCGGCTGGCGGCTGGGTTTGATGGCCCGCGATATCACCACCACCTTCAACGCCTGGAGCATCGACGCCGACAAATTCAAAGCGAGTGCCATTCCGGGCGAGGCCGTGCCCACCAATTCGACCGAGATAACCCTGCCCCGGCTGGTACTGGGTGTGGGCTACCAGTTTAAGCTGCCCGCGCAGTTTACGGCCCTGGCTGCCATTGACCTGGAAGCCACCACCGACGGCGAGCGCAATACCCTCGTGCACTCAAAAACGGTGAGCGTAGACCCGCGGGCGGGCCTGGAAATTGGCTACCGCAACCTGGTTTTCTTGCGCGGCGGGGCCGGCAACTACCAGCAGATAGATATGTTCGACGGCTTCACGAGCACGGGCACTTCCTTACATAAGAAGTCGTGGAAAGGCCAGTACAGCCTGGGCGCGGGTGTGGCCATCAGCGGCTTGCGCGTCGATTTGGCGTTGTCGCGCCTAGCGCTCGATGAGTCCTCCAATGTCAACTCGCTTATCGTGAGCCTGGGCTACGGCTTCGGCAGCCGGGCCGGTGGTCTGCGCGCCGGCAACTAGCCCGCCTGCGCTACCTGGCTTACCAGATAAATAGGTAGATTATAGTATTGTATTATTAATTAGCTACGCTGCCGGCGCAAACCGGCGCTTCTTACCAACTTCGCTATGACACAACAGTACCCTGCTGGGTGGCGATTCGGCAACACTTTCCCTGTTAAAAGCCTGCTTTTGCTGCTGCTGGGCCTGCTGCTGGGCGGCGGCGCGCAGGCGCAGTCGGGCCCCTACGGCAACGAATGGATAGTGCCCAGCCAGCCCTACTATAAGCTAAAAGTGTGGCGCGATGGCCTCTACCACCTCGACTACGCCTACCTGCAAAGCCTGAATGCGACCGGCGTAGCGCCCACGCGCTTCCAGGTGTGGCGGCGCGGCAAAGAGTTGGCAGTGTACCAAGCCGGCAACAAAACCACGCTCGACGCCACGAGCTACCTCGAGTTCTACGGCCAGCGCAACGATGGCGCGCTCGACCGCGATTTCTACAAAAACCCTGCTGACCAGGCCCACCAGTATTACAGCTTCTACACCGATACGGCGGCGTACTTCATTACCTGGGGCAGCCGGGCCGGCAAGCGCATGGCCCAGCCCGTGGCGGCCGGCGGCACGCCCCACGCCTGGCGCCTGCAAACGGTGCTGAAGGTGGGCAAAGAGCGCTACTACGAGGCCCCCACGCACCCCAGCGGCAGCGTGCGCCTGCCGTGGCTAGAGAAGGGCGAAGGCTTTTTCTCGACCTGGTACTTCGTGGGCGTAGTGGGCCTGGCCAATGATAGCCTGCTGCGGGCGGTGCCCACGCAAGCCGGGGTGCCCGCCGTCACGGCCGAGGTGTGCCTAGTGGGCGAAAGCGACCCCAGCACTACCGGTGGCGTAGCAGGCCAGCACAATACGCGCATCGGCATAACGCCGCCCGGCGGCACAGCCCGGCAATTAGGCATTCTGCAATACCAAGAATATGACTACGTAAAGGCGCGCTATACCCTGCAAGCCGGCGACGTGAGCCCCACCGGGGTGGTAGCGCTCTATGGCGAAACGGTGGGCCAGCGCACAGCTCCCGTCTTCGATGTGTGGACCTATGGCTACATCAAGATGACGGCCCCGCAGCAGAGCGTATGGTTTAGCGACCGGCGCAGCGTATGGTTTCAGAACGACTCGCTGCTGGGCGGGCCGGCCACGTACGAGTTGAATAACATTCCGGGCGCGGTGGTGGGCTACGACGTGCACGACCCCTGGAATGTGCAGCGCATCCGGCCCACGGCCGCCCAAACAATGGGCAGCACCGCCCGGCGCTTCGTATTTCCGAGCGCCACGGGCGCGCAGACGCGTCGGCTCTACCTGGCTGATTCTGCCGCCTGGCTGACGCCGCCCGTGGCCCAACGCGTCAATTTCAAAACCATCAATCCGGTTGCGCCCAACTTTATTATCATCACGCACCCCAAGCTGATGAAGCCGGGCACTACGGTGGCCAACGTGACGGTGCCCAATGCGGCCCTGGAATATGCCAAGTACCGGGCCTCGGCCCTCGGCGGCAGCTTCGATACGCTGATAGTGACGGCCCCGCAGCTCATAGACCAGTTCCACTACGGCGAGCGCTCGGTGCTGGCTTTGCGCCACTTTGCGCAGTGGGCATCGGCCCTGTCGCCGCCCACCCAGGTCAAGTATCTACTGCTGCTGGGCAAAGGGCTGGGGGCGGGCGTCACGCCGGGCTCCGTCGATTTGGCGGGCTACCTGGGCCTCGATGCCAACGGTACTACCCGCGTGCTGGGCGGCCAGAACCTGGATTTGGTGCCCGTGTCAACGGCTTCGGTGTCGGATAACTTTTTGTCGGCCGACTGGGCCAACGATAACTACGTAGCCCGGCTGCCCACCGGCCGCGTGCCCGCCACCACCCCGCAAGAAGTATTGAGCTACCTCGCCAAGCTGCAAGAGCACGAGGCGCTGGGCATTGCCGACTGGCGCAAAAACGTGCTGCACCTGGCCGGCGGCTACTCGCCCGACGACTACAAGGAGTTTGGCGGCTACCTCGACAAGTACGCCAAGCGCGTGCCGCCGCCTTTGCTGGGCGGCAAGGTGCAAACCATTCGCAAATCGGGCGTGGACCCGACCGTAACTGCGAATATCTCGAAGGAGCTGAACGCTGGCTTGTCGGTCATTCAGTACTTCGGCCACGGCTCGCCCAATCGGTTTAACCTGGAAATTGGCGACATCAACAACCCCAGCAACGGGTACACCAACGCCGGCCGCTACCCGGTAATGATGTATAACGGCTGCGCGGCGGGCGACTGCTTTTTCACGCCCACCACCTTTGGCCCCAGCTGGCTGCTGGCCTCGGAGAAAGGCTCGATTGGGATGCTGGCGCAGTCCAGCGAGTCGTACTCGTACCTGCTCGACCCCTACCAGGACTTGATGTACAAGCTGCTCTTCAACGACCCCGACTGGTACGGGCAGCCCGTGGCACGGGTGTTCGGCGAGGCGGTGCGCCGCTTGCAAACCAATCCCCTCTTCCTGGGCAATGTGGCGGGCACCGAGCAGCTGCTCTCCACCATCTGGCAGGGCGACCCGGCCCTGCGCCTCTATGCCCCAGCCAAGCCCGACTACATTGCTGCCAGCGCTGCATTGGTGCCGGCAGCGGGTAGCACCACCATTTCGCCCACCAGCCCCTTCGTGCTCAATGTGGGGGTGAGCAACCCGGCCAAGATTATCACCGACTCGCTGGAAATCAGGGTGACGCGCACGTATGACCCCTCAAGCGGGCTGCCGGCGGATATTCTGACCCAAACCTTCCGCTATGCCTGGGGGCGCGATACGACGTATGCCTTCCCCATCAATAACACCGGCAACGTGTATGGCTACAACACCTTTAAGGTGGAGCTCGACTACCGCAATAAGATAGCCGAGCTCAACGAAACCAACAATACGATTACCACCAACTACTCGTTTTTGCGCGGCAGTCTCACGCAACTCACGCCCACCGAGTTTGCCATCGTCAGCACCAACCGCCCCAAGCTAACAGCCCAAAATAACGACCCGGCCGCCGTGGTGCGGGGCTACGATTTCCAGGTCGATACGGTGGCTACCTTCAACAGCCCCAAGCTACAACAGACTACCGTGACCGGCCCGGCCCTGGCGAGCTGGCAGCCCGCTGCCCTGGTAGGGGCCCGGCCCGACTCGGTGGTGTGGTACTGGCGCGTGCGCCTGAGCGTGCCCACCGCCGCGGAGGATGCCACTTGGAAAGTGAGCTCGTTCCGCATTATCTCGTCGGTGACGGCGGGCGGGTGGTCGCAGAGCCACTACAGCCAGTTTCAGCGCGACCAGCTGACGCAGGCCGCCGTGGCCGCTCCTGCCGGCCGCTGGACGTTTGCCGACCAGCGCCTGCCGCTGGGCTTGATTACGGCTGGGGGTGGCCCGGCGGGCTCAGGCAGCACCTTTAGCGGGGGCTACGGTATTCTGACCGACTTGTCGGCTCCGCCCGTGGTGACTACGTGCGGCGTAGGCTCGCCCAACCTGATGCTGGTGGTGCTGGATGGCCGCTCGTTGCAGCGCCTGGCGGTGGCCGGTGGCCCGTACAGCACCTGCGGCAGCGGCGTGCAAACGTTCTACCACTTTGGCAGCACTACCGGCGATACCCTCGACAACCTCAACAACAGCGTAACCCGCCAGCAGCAGCTTATCACGTTCCTGCAAAACGTGCCCGATGGCTCGTACGTGGCCCTTGTGAGTGTGAACCGCCTGCGCTACGCGGCCTTCCCGGCTGGCTTGCGGTCGGCCTTCACGCAGCTGCTGGGCAGCCAGCTTATCAACAACCAGCTGCGCAACGGCGAGCCTTGGGCGCTGGTGGCCAAAAAAATGGCTACCGGCGGCGTGCTGGTGGGCGAGCACGGCCCCGACCGCAGTTTGGCGCAGTCGCCCTTTAGCCAGCTCATTAGCGTGGTGGATACGGTGCGCGTGCCCAGCCAGGCCGGCAAGGTGCTGAGCACCCGCATTGGCCCGGCGCTGGAGTGGCAGGCGCTGTTCAACGTGATTAAGCGCGAAACCACGGCGTCGAGCTACACGCTGCGCCTACTGGGCCTCGATGCCAATAACCTAGCCACGGTGCTGCAGCCCGATATCAAAACCAAGTCGCTGAGCTTGGGTAACGTGTCGGCCACGGCCTACCCGTACTTGCAGCTGGAGGTGACCTTGCGCGACTCGGTGACCCGGGTGCCGCCGCAGCTGAAGCAGTGGCTGGTGACGTATAAGGCATTGCCCGAAGGGGCCATCCGGCGCGACCTGGTGGCGGCTACTGCTTATGACCCCGCCACGCTGGCCGCCCAGGCGACCAATGCGGGCACCATCAGCTTCCCAGTGAAGTTTGAGAATATCGGCGGAATTAATTTTGCCGCGCCGCTTACCACGCGCCTCGACTTGTTTAATAGCAGCGGCGTATCGGTGAAGTCGGTGATGGTGGTAGCGCCGCGCATCCTGAAAGCCGACTCCATTATGACGGTAAACCTGAGCTTGAACGTGGTGGGCCTCTTTGGCACTCTGACGCCGGTGGTGACGGTGAACCCGCCCCAAGCCCGCCAGCCCGAGCTGTATTTCTTTAATAATACGCTCACGCTGTCGCCCTACACCATCGTCGACCGGAACGTGCCGCCGACGCTTGACGTGGCTTTTGATGGCCGCCACTTGCTCAATGGCGACCTGGTATCGCCCACGCCGGCCATCAGCATTCAGCTGCGCGATGAAGACAAGCTGCGCTTTATCAACAACCCGTCGTACTTCACGGTGCTGCTGCAAAAGCCGGGCGCGCCCACGGCCACCCTCATCAGCACCCTCAACAACCCCGAAATCCAGTTCTCCTACGACTCGACCTCGCAGGCGGGTACCGTGGCGCACCTCGAGTACCACCCCGGCAAGACCACGCCGCTCGCCGATGGTATATACACGCTGCAAGTGCAGGGCCGCGACCCTTCGAGCAATGCCGCTGGCACTCAGACCTACCAGGTGAAGTTTGAGGTAGTCAACCAGTCGACGATTACCAACGTCTTCCCGTACCCGAACCCCATCACGAGCAAGGCGCACTTCGTGTTTACGGTGACGGGCCAGGAGCTGCCGCGCGACATGAAAATCCAGATTCTGACGCTCACGGGCAAGGTGGTGCGCGAGATTTTTATGAGCGAGCTCGGCCCGCTGCACATCGGCAACAACATCACGGATTACGCCTGGGATGGCACCGACCAGTACGGCGACCGCCTCGCCAACGGCACCTACCTCTACCGCGTATCGCTCAACGACCCCGGCGGGCAATTCACCCAGCGCGCCACTGCTGGCGACCAGGGCTTCAAGAAAGACTGGGGCAAGCTAGTGCTGCTGCGATGAGTGAAGGAATGATTACATAAAAAAGAGGTGCCATTCTAGTATTGAATGGCACCTCTTTTTTATGTAATCATTCCTTCACTCATCGCCGCCGCAGCGTCACGAAGCTGTACGCCACGGCGTGGCGCTCATCGGCGGGGTGGCGTTGGCGGGTTTCCTCGCGCCACTCGCGGGGGAGGAGGGAAGGGAAGAAGGCGTCGCCGTCGGGCACTGTGGTGTGCACTTCGGTGAGGTGCACCACGTCGGCCCCCGGCAGGGCCTGGCGGTAGATTTCGCCGCCGCCGATGATGCAGATTTCGTCGCCCCCCGGCTGGGTGGCGGCCAGCGCCAGGGCCTCGGGCAAGGAGTGTGCCACCAACACGCTCGTGGGCGCGGGCCAGGTGGGGTGGGCCGTTAGCACAATATTGGCGCGGCCGGGCAGCGGGCGGCCGATGCTCTCAAAGGTGCGGCGGCCCATAATGACAGGGTGACCCAGGGTGAGGGCTTTGAAGTGCTTGAGGTCGGCGGGCAGGTGCCAGGGCATTTGGCCCTGGCGGCCGATTACGCCGTTTTCGGCGGCAGCTACGATGAGGGAAACCATAGGAGGAATGAGCAGTGGGAGAGCTTGGGCGAAGGCACGTTGGTCATGCAGAGCGCAGCGAAGCATCTCGCGTGGTGCAGCAACTTCTTGCGTTAGGGTTTACTGCGCCACGCGAGATGCTTCGCTGCGCTCAGCATGACCAACGTGTTTGCACGCCTGCCTTGATTTAACAAAAATCAGCTGCGTTAGCCGACCTCCACCTTTGTGCCGCGCAAAAACTCCCCTACGCTCATCCGCTTTTTGCCTTCCAGCTGCACTTCCAGCAAGTCGAGCCAGCCGGCGGGGGTGGCCACGCGCAGATACTGGCGGCCATCGGTAGCCCAGGTGCCGGGCGTGGGCGTATCGGCTTCGAAGGGCAAGGGCTGGGCCCGGAATACCTTGAGACCGCGGCCATCGGGCAGGGTGGTGTAGGCGGCGGGGGCGGGGCTGAGGCCGCGCACCTGGTTGACCAGCTCGGGGGCGGGGCGCTCGAAATCGAGCCGGCCGGTTTCCTTGGTGAGCTTGGGGGCGGGGCGCAGGCCATCGGGGGTGGTGGGCTGGGGCGTGCTGGGGGCGGCGCCCGCCGCAATGGCCGCCACGGTGCGGGTGGCCAGCTCGGCACCCAGCACCTTCAGCTTGTCGTATACCGACCCGAAGTCGTCGTCGGGCGCTATGGGCAGCTTGGCTTGCAGGATGAGGTCGCCGGTGTCAATCTCGTGGCGCAGGAAGAAGCTGGTGACGCCGGTTTCGAGGTCGCCGTGCATGAGGGCCCAGTTGATGGGGGCCGCGCCCCGGTACTGCGGCAGCAGCGAGCCGTGGATGTTGACCGAGCCCAGGCGGGGCATGTGCCACACGGCCTCGGGCAGCATGCGGAAGGCCACCACCACCTGCAAGTCGGCGGCATAGCTCTTTAGCTCGGCCTGAAACGCGGGGTCTTTGAGGTTGGTGGGCTGGAGCACGGGCAGGCCGTGGGCCTGGGCGGCCTGCTTCACGGCCGAGGCCTGGAACTGCCGCCCGCGCCCGGCCGGACGGTCGGGGCCGGTAACCACGGCCACCACCTGCGCCTCGGGCAGCGCGAGCAGGGCGGTGAGGGTGGGCACGGCAAAATCGGGCGTGCCCATAAAGATGAGGCGGAGGGGAGTAGGCATAGGGAGCAAGGGGCGCAAACCG
>JBPBQK010000125.1:0-13264 GCA_050954845.1 Janthinobacterium lividum | reverse complement strand
GCAATGACAACCTTCACTCATCCACTCCTTCACTAACTCACTCCTTCACCAACTCACCAAACAGCAGCGTGAATACCGTGCGCCCGTCGCCCGCTGTTTCCAGCCGAAAAGCAAAGCCGTGGGCCAGCAAAATATCGCGTACCAGCGTGAGGCCGATGCCCTGCCCGCCCGCCTTGGTGCTGAAGAAAGGCGTAAATAACTGCTGGCTTACCGCCGGGCTGAGCGGCGCGCCATCATTGGCAATAGTGAGGCTGGGCGGCTGGGCCGTGGTGCCCACCCACACGTTGCCCCCGGCGGAGCCGATGGCTTCAAGGGCATTTTTGGCCACGTTGAGCAGCGCTTGGGTGAGCTGCTGCGAATCGGCGTGCACCACGAGCGGGCCTGCATGGGCTAGCTGCCAGTGCCAGGCCACGCCCTGCGCGGCGCTCTGCGGCGCAAGTAATTGGCCCAGCCCTTGCACCAGCGCGTGCAGGTCGGTGGGGTGCGGGGCGGGCGGCGGCAGGCGCACCAGCCGGGCGTAACCGGCCACAAAATCGGCCAGCTGAGTATTGCGCGTGATGCTCACGGCCAGGCCCTGGGCGTAGTCTTCCTGGTCGGGCGGGGTTAGCTGCGGGGCGTAGTGCCGGAAGCTGCCCAGCAGCGAGTTCACTGCCCCAATGGAGTTGTTGACCTCGTGCGCCACCAGCCGGATTAGCTGCTCATAGGTTTGCTTTTCCTGGGCTCGTATTTCCTGGGTCAATTCTTCGAGCACCACAAATTTTCGCTGAAAGCCCCGGTCGAGAAAGTGTGCGGCGGCGGCCCGGTAGGTTTGGCCGCCGGGCAGGCGCACAGTCTGTGGCTGGCCGGCCAGCAGCGCGCCCAGCAAGGGCCCCCAGGGCGCAGGCAGCGCCGCCACCGCCTGCCCGGCCAGCGCCTCGGCGGGTAGGCCCAGGGCACGGCTGGCGGCGGCGTTGGCACTGGTGAGGTGGCCGTCGAAATCGAGCAGGATGATGCCAGCCGGCGAGGCGTTGATGAGGCGCTCAAGCAGTACGCTTTGCTCGTGCTGGCTCACGCGCTCCTGGCGCAGGGCGTCGAGCATGCGGTTGTACACGCCGATGAGCTGGTCGAGCTCGGGCTGGCCCACGGGGATAAACTTCAGGTTAAAATCTTGCGCCGCCAGCGCCGCCGTGCCCGCTTCGATGAGGCGAATGGGCTGCATAAAGCCCTGGTATAGTTGCCACGCCAGCACCAAGCTGCCGAGCAACACTACTTCGCAGGTGATGAAAAGCGCCGCGCTGGTGGTGCGCGCCTGCGCCGCCAGCGTGAGCAGCACCGCGTAGAGCGGCACGAGAAAAAGCAGAAGCTTGAGACGCAGGGACATTACTAGAATACGTTTGTCATCGCAAGGAGGAACGACGAAGCAATTTTTCCTTACCCCATTCGCCGACGCTTGCTTACGTCAACTAACGTGAAGGAAAGGTTGCTTCGTCGTGCCTCCTCGCAATGACAAGTAGTTACTCGCTGTACGGAATCCCAAATTTATCCAGCCTTCTGTACAGCGCGCCCCGACTCAGGCCCAGCGCCCGCGCCACCTGGCTGAGGTTGCCCTGATAGTGCGCCACACTGTGCCGAATCATTTGCTCCTCCAGGGCCTCCAGGGTCATGGTGCCTGGGGCAGGCAGGGGTGAATTGGCGAACTGGTGAGGTGGTGAGCTTTTTTCCTGGGGCTGAAAATCGGTGGGCGTCAACTCGTCGTTGGGGCTGGTGAGGGCAGCGCGCTCAACCAGGTTTTTCAGCTCGCGGATGTTGCCAGGGAGAGCTTGCTCTTGCAGCCAATGCGCGGCAGCCGTGCTCAGGCGCAGGCCAGGACGGTGGTAAGAGGCCTGCAAGTGGGCCACAAAATGGCGGGCCAGCAACGGAATATCCGTGGCCCGCTCGCGCAAGGCGGGCAGGTACAGCGTGATGAGATTGAGCCGGTAAAACAGGTCTTCGCGGAAGCGCCCCTGAGCTACCAGCTCGGCCAGGTTTTTATTGGTGGCCGCCACCACCCTGATGTCGAGGCGACGCGGCTTGCTGTCGCCCAGCACCTCGTAGGTGCGGTCTTGCAGCACGCGCAGCAGCTTCACCTGGCTGGCCAGCTCCAGCTCGCCTATTTCGTCCAGAAAGATGGTGCCGCCGTTGGCCAGCTCGAAGCGGCCCACGCGGTCGGCGCGGGCGTCGGTAAACGCGCCGCGCCGGTGGCCAAACATTTCGCTTTCAAACAAGGAAGACGAAATGCCGCCCAAATTCACCTTCACAAAAGGCTGCCGACGACGGGCGCTATTCTGATGCAGGGCCTCGGCAATCAGCTCCTTGCCGGTGCCGCTTTCGCCCTCTATCAGCACCGAAGCATCGGTGGCGGCCACCTGGCCCACCTGGCGCAGCACGGCCAGCAGGCGGGCATCTTCGCCCACTATGCTGCCCAGGGTAAACTGCCGGTCGAGCGCTTTACGGCCGGGCGGCGGGGCAGTTTCGGCGGGCGCGTGCAGCTGCAAAACTGTGGCAATGGTTTGGAGCAGCACTTCATTTTGCCAGGGCTTGGTGACGAATTCGGCCGCGCCGGCCTTCATGCCCGCCACCGCCAGCGCGATGCTGCCCCAGCCCGTGAGCAGCACCACCGGTACCTGCGGGGCCAGCGCTTTCAACTCCGCCAATAGCGCCAGGCCATCGGCTCCGGTGGTAGCAGCCGAAAAATTCATGTCCAGCAGCACCAGTTCGGGCACAGTTGCCTGCACGGCAGCCAGCGCCTCGGTGGGGCCGGGCGCAGCCGTGGTGGCGTAGCCAGCCTGCTTCAGCAGCAGTTGCAGCGATACGCGCACCGCCAGGTCATCATCAACTATCAGAACCACGGATTAAAACGGATTTTTCGGATTTCACGGATTTTGTAGTTGGTGCGGTAGTGTGGTCTTACTTTTAGATTAGCTGCGTGCATTAGTTTGTGCTGTTCCTTGCTATCACTTCTTTATTGTCGCCGCTTTTATACTGCTTGATACCTGGTACAACAAACTAACTGAGCGCATTATTGGGAGTGCCATGCGAGTGCACACGATATTGGGAATGGGTTTTCAAGAGGCCATTTACCAGCGCAGCCTGGCTATTGAAATGGAGCAGGCAGGCTTGGCTTTTGGGTGCGAGATTGACATGCCGCTTTACTATAAGGGAGTAGCAGTAGGGTCACGGCGGGTTGATTTTTCGTCAAAAACCCCAACCGTACTACGCAGTCCCGATTCAACAGCCCCACCCAAAAAGCTGTACCAACTACAAAATCCGCGCACTCCGAAAAATTCGTTTTAATCCGTGGTCCTAGTTGCTGCTGACACCGCCGCCGCTGCTGGTGCGCTTGGTGAGCTTGGGCGAGCCTTTGTAGCTGATGCTGCCGCCGCTGCTGGCTTCGGCCACGAGGTCGTCCTTCACGGCCACCGTGATGGAGCTGCCGCTGCTGGCCTGGGCGCGGCAGCGGTCGGTTTTAAGGCTGGAGGCGTCGAAGCTAGAGCCGCTGCTGCTTTGGATATCGAGGCTGGTGGCGCGGCCGCGCACATCGGCGGTGCTGCCGCTGCTCTGGCGCACGGTGAGGGTGGTGGTGGCCAGGTCGGCCTGCACGCTGGCCCCCGACGAGATATCGAGCATAAAGGTGGCGGCATCGAAGTCGCCAGCGGTGTGCACCGCCGAGCCGCTGCCCGCCGTGAGGGCCGTGAGCTCATCAGCCGTCACGGCCACGCGCAAGGCAGTGTTGAGGCGCTCGTTGCGCTGGGTGCCGGTTTCCGGCTTTTTGTAGCGCAGCGTCAGCACGCCGTCTTTCACGGTGGTTTCGATGCGGTTGCGGTACTCGTCGGTGTTGGCGCTCACCTCCACGCGCTGGCTGTGGCCAGCCGTGAGAGCCAGCTCGATGCCGGTGCCCACATTAATGGCGTGGAAGACTGGCACGGCGCGCACCTGCGTGCTTTGGGCCAGGGCGGGCGTGAGGGTGGCGAGGCCAAGCAGGGCAGGCAGCAGAAGGTTTTTCATGGTAAAAAAAAGGGGTGAAGCCGAAAAATCGGCGTAAGATAAATGGATGATGCCCCGGCTACCAGCGCACCCGGCCAAACGTTACAGCGGAAATGAAAACTTAGCTTCGCTAAGGCTATTTTGGTCTTAGAGAAGGCTGAACTACTCCTCGCGCAAGGCCACCGCCGGCTGAATGCCCGCCGCGAGCCGGCTCGGGTACAGCGCGCACACAGTGGCCAGTAGGTAGAGCCCGCCCGCGGCCAGCGCCATAGCGGTGCCATACACCTTGGCCGGCACATTGAGCACGCCCAGCAGCGGAAACTGCGCCGCCACCAGCAGCCCCAGCGCCAGCCCAAACGTCGTCAAAACCAGGATTTCGCCCACCACCTGCCGGCTAATAGCCGCGCCCGTGGCTCCCAGGGCTCGGCGCACGCCCAGCTCGCCGCGCCGCTGGTTGATGGTTTGCCAGAGCACCCCAAACAAGCCCAGCGCCACATTAAGAATGAGGAAGCCACAAACCAGCCCCAGCGCCACCAAAGGCGTGAGCGTGCGCTTGAGTTGGGCCGCCCGCTGCTCCGAGAGGGCCGTGATGCTCACGCTCCAGCCCCTGGCGGTGGCCAGGATGGCGGTGCTCATTTGCCGCTCTAGCTCGGCGCCGGCGCCCGGCCGCACCCGTAGCAGCAGGCTGGAGGCTTCGTTGAGAGTAGTGTCCTGCGGGCTTACGCGCATAAGCAGGGCGGGGCGGGGCGCTTCGAGGTCGCCATCGGCCCGAAACTGCTCGACCATGCCCACGATGCGATAGTCTTCGCTGTTGCGGTGCACCACCTTTCCCAGCGGCGACTGCCCGGCAAACAGGCTCTCGGCCAAATCGCGGGTGAGTACGGCCGGTGCCAGGGCCGCCCCATCGTCGCGCCGGTCAAACCAGCGGCCCGCCACCACGGGCAGCTCTAACACCTCGTGCAACTGGTCTTCGAGGCGGTGGCCGCTGACGTGCTCAATCACCTTGGTTTCGTGGTTCACGCTCACCGGCGAGCCATTGGTGCTGCCCGAAAACGGGGTATTGGACGACGTGCGCCCCACCGCCACCACGCCTGGCATGGCCCGCAGCAAGGCCTGCACCTGGCGCACCGTGGCCAGGCGGCCAGCCAGGGGCTGGGTGCCGGGGTCGAGGTCTACGCGCCACACGTGCTCGTAGCCAAAGCCCAGCGGCGTGCGGTAGTTCTGCTGGTTATACACCAGCAGGCTACCCACCACAAACAGCACCACGAAGGCCAAAAACACTTCGGCAATGAGCAGGAAATTGGCCCGGCGGCGGTTCCAAATCAAGGTAAACAGGTGCTTAATCATGCGAGAGTGCTTTCGCCTTTAAGGGCCTTCACGGCCTGAAGCTTGGACATTTTGTAGGCCGGGTACACGCCCGACAGGATTCCGAAAAACAAGATGGCCACCCCCGCCGTCCCAAACACGCGCCCATTGAGCCCAAACTCGGTGTAGGCGATGAGGCCGCTGGTATTGAGCAGGTGCAGCGCGCCCGCCGCCAGCGCCAAGCCCAGCACCCCACCCAGCAGAGTCAGAAAAATATTCTCTATTAAAAACTGCCGGACCAGCGCCCCGCTAGTGGCCCCAAAGGCCTTGCGCACCCCAATCTCGGAGCTGCGCTCGCGGATGCGGCTGCTGTTAATAGCCACCAAACTCAGGGCGGGCAGCAGCATAAAGAGCAGCCCCAAGCCGGCCGCCAGCCGCCCAAACCGGGCCACGCCGGGGTCGGGGCCGTCTTCGTCCATCACTTCGCGCACGTTGGTGGCCAGCAGCGAGCCGGCGTAGAGGCGCACCTCGGTGCACCACTTGTACACATCGGTGGGCAGCGGCGCGCGGGCCACGGCCTGGGCAAACTCCTGCCGCACGGCGGGCACGTCGGCGGCCGTGCGGGCCAGCAAAATAGCGATGCACCCGCCCATATACTCGCCGTTGTGAATGTCCTGGGTGCTGGTCGTGATGGGCATCCAGACTTCGGCGTAGGTGAGGGGGCGCATGGCGGGCACATCGCGCACGATGCCCACCACTTGGTACCGGGTTTCATCGGTAATGAGCGTGCGCCCCAGCACCCCGCGGGCGGTGCCAAAATACCGGCGGGCACTGGTTTCGTTCATCACCACTACGTGGGCCGCATCGCGCACCTCGGTAGGCGAGTAGGGCCGTCCTTCCAGAAAGTCAAAGTCCAGCACCTGCCAAAACTCCGCGTCGGTGTATTTCTGGTCTAGCTTGAGCTTTTGGTTGCCTACATAGGCCACAGCCGTGCCCCCGCCGCCGGTGCTGATGGACACTTTTTCGGGCGTGCGCAAGGGCCGGATGTAGTGCTCTAAAAACGAATAGCTCGGCCGCGACTGGTTTTCGGTGTGCGGCCCCCAGATGTAGATGCTGTTGGCAAACAGCAGCCGGTCGACTCGCTTTTCGGGCATTTGCGGCCCCAGCGTAAAGTCGAACAGGGCGTACACAACCAGCAAAATCATCAGCGTAAAGCTGATGCCAAACAGGCTGATGGCGGTGAAGAACTTGCGCCGCAGCAAGACTTTCCAGGCGATTTTTAGGTAGGATAAGAGCATAAGGTTTTTCAGGCGTAAAACACATTTAACTGTCATGCTGAGCGGAGCGCAGCGAAGTCGAAGCATCTCTACTGGATAAGTAATTTCTGGCGTCAGCAACGAAGCGGCGGAGATGCTTCGACTTCGCTGCGCTCCGCTCAGCATGACGGCTTCACGCCACCTGCCGGCCATCAAAAAACCGGATGAGCCGCTGCGTTTTCAGCGCCTGCTGCTCGTCGTGGGTCACCATCACGAGGGTGGTACCCTGGTCGCGGTTGAGGCCCAGCAGCAGGTCTATTATTTCCTCGCCCATCACCGAGTCAAGGTTGCCAGTGGGCTCGTCGGCCAGGATAATTTCGGGCTCGCCGGCCAGGGCGCGGGCAATGGCCACGCGCTGCCGCTGCCCACCCGACAGCTGCGCCGGAAAGTGGCCAGTGCGCGCATTGAGGCCCACTTTGTCCAGCGCGGCCAGGGCGCGGCGGCGGCGCTCGCTGCCATTCACACCCGGCCGGTAGAGCAGGGGCAGCTCTACATTATCGACCACCGAGAGGTCGTTTATCAAATGGTAGCTCTGGAAAACGAAGCCGATTTTGTGGTTGCGCAGCCCCGCCAGTTCTTTATCGGAATAGGAGTTTACTGGCCGGCCATCAATCTCAATCGTACCCGAGCTAGGCTCATCAAGCAAGCCCATGAGACTGAGCAAAGTCGATTTGCCGCAGCCACTCGGCCCCATCACCGACACAAATTCGCCTCGGTTGATGGCAATGTTTACCTGGCTCAACGCCACGGTTTCGATGGTGCGCGTCTGGTATACTTTCTCGATGTTGCGCAGCTGAATGACAGGCGCAGTAGTTTGGTTTTGCATGGGATTGTTGTTTTTTAGTATGCTACTGCTGCCCTAACGGAGCTATTCAGTCGCCAACGGCTGCTGGGTTTCGAAATCAAATAACGTGAGCCCACGCAGCCGATAGTGCGCCACCCACCCCACCCGCAAGGCCAGGATGTAGCTGCGCCGCGCCAGGTCTTTGGCCGCCGAGGCCAGCGTCAAATCTGTGAGACTGAGGCGGCCAGCCTCGTAGGTGGCCCGCGTGATGGCGTAGCGGCGCTGGGCCAGCGTGTCGGCGCGGGCGGCCAGGCGGGCTTGCCCGGCCAGGGCCGGCACCTGGGCCGCTTGCGTGAGCACGGTTTGCTCGAAGCTGCGCTCATCCTGCGTCACAGCGGCCTGGGTTTGGTCACGGGCTAGCTCGGCGGTGCGGATGGTGGCGCGGCGGCGGCCCCAGTCCACGAGTGGCAATGAGAACGCCAGGGCCACTTGCTGCTGGTTTTGCAGCGCGGTATAGCTGTCAAGCAGGTACGGCGCTTGGTTCACGTAGCCGAGGTTGGCGGTGAGGGTGGCCAAAAAACCGGTGGTGCCGCGGGCGTAGGCCACGTCGCGGGTGGCTTGCAGCTGCCGCCGCGCAAAGGCCAGCGTGGCGGCCCGGTGCTGGTGCGCCAGGGTTAGGGCCTCGGCGGGCACCACGGCCACGGTGGGCGCGGCAGCGGGCACGGCCAGCGCGGGCGCATCGGCCCCCGGCAGGGCGCAGTAGGTGCGCAAACTCACGGCGGCGTTTTCGGCGTCGAGGCGGGCCTGGGTTTGGGCCTGCTGAGCATCGAGCAGGTTCAGCTCCAGCTGCAATAAGTCGCTCTGGGAGAGGCGGCCCAGCGCGTATTTTTCGCGGCCCACACGCAGCAGCTCGGCGGTGGCCTGGGCATTTTGGCCAGCCACGGTGGCATTTACCTGCTGGAGCAGCACGTCAAAATACAGCTCGGTCACGCGCTGGGCCAAGGCTTCGCGGGCTTCGAGGTACTGGCGCTGGCTTTCCTGGTACAGCAGCGGCGCAATGCGGCGGTCCCATTTCAGGGCATTAAAATACCCCAGCGGCTGCGTGAAACCCAGGGTAAATGGCTGGTTATTATAGCGCTTCTGGTCGCGGGCAAAATCATCGAACCGCTGCACCTGCGAGCCCACCACCACCTGCCCGCCCGTAGCCCCGATGTTCTGGCTCAAGCTCAGCCCCAGCAACGAATTATTGATGCGCACCGACTGAAACTCGGTGGTGCCATCGGGCTGCACCACCGGCGTGATGACGCGGCTAAAATTGGGCACCGTGCCGGCCAGCGCCAACTGCGGCCGGTAGCTGGCCTGGTAGGCGCGGTAGGCCCAGTAGCCGCCCTCGCGGGCCGCCTTGGCTTGCAGGCTGGTAGCCGAGGTAGCGAGGGCTTGGTCGATGAGGGCAGGCAGGGTGAGGGTTTGGGCGGGGGCGGTAAAAGAAATTAAAATCAGTAGCCAACCTAACGCCTTACCCCACCCCCAGCCCCTCCCCTTCGGGGGAGGGGAGCCAGACGACGGCGAAGTCGTAGCACCACCGAACAAGATATTTTGACAGAAAAGGAACACAGCTGATTCTACGATAAATGGACCTTTGTATTTCAAGTCGTTAGGCTCCCCTTTCCCGAAGGGGAGGGGTCGGGGGTGGGGACTCACGTTAGGGCTTACTCCACCCGCAACTCCGGCGTGTCCACAAACCCTTTCGTGTCCGATACCACGACCTCCTCCCCTTTCGCCAAGCCGCTCAGCACCTGCACATAGTCGGTGTTGCTATCGCCAAAATGCACCACGCGCCGCACCGCCCGGCCGCCGCTTAGCACAAACACCGGCTGCTCTTGGCCGCCCTGGTAGAAGGGGCCGTTTTTGACCCGTAGCACGCCCTGGTGGGCCCGCGTTACCACAAATACGTCGGCCCGCAGGTTGGCCCGCAGGGCCGGGTGGTGGTCGTTTTCCAGCGCGATGTAGAAAGTCACCACGCCCTTGTCTACGGCGGGGCTAATGCTGGCCACGGTGCCGCGCAAGTCGGTGCCGGGGCCAAGGCGCACCAGCACGGCATCGCCGGGGTGCAGCTGGTCGGCGTAGCTGTCGGCAATGGTGGCCCGCACCCGAAAGCGGCTGAGGTCGGCCACGCGGGCCAGGGCATCGCCGGCCTGCACGGTGCTGCCGAGGTTGTCGTTCACCCACGTCAGCACGCCGGGCAGCTGGCTGCTGATGTCGGCTTGGCGCAGCTTGCCGGCCTGCTCCCGAATGCTGCGCTGCTGCATCGACACGGTGTAGCCCAGCTCGCGGCGGTCGGCGGCGCTGGCCTGGCGCTGGTTGGCCAGCTGGTGCTGGAGGCGGGCGGCTTCGAGGCTGGCGGTGCGCAGGTTTAGCTCGGCTTGGCGCACGGCCTCGGCGGTGCCGCCGCCTATTTCGAGCAGGTGCTGCTCGTCGCGCAGGGTTGATTGCAGGCTGCTCACTTTCAGGGCTTGGGCCTGCTGCTGGGCCTGCAAATCGGTGAGGCTGCGCGCCAGCGTGAGCTGCAACTGAGCATTTTTATTTTGGTTGCGCAGCTGCTCATCGTCGAGCTTGGCCAGGGCCGAGGCGGCGAGGTCTTTATCCAGCTCCAGAATAGTTTGGCCCGGTTGCACCCGCGTGCCCACCGCCAGCGCCACCCGCCGCACCGTACTTTGGATAGGGCTGGTGAGCACCACCTCGCGGCCGGGAATGAGGGTGCCCGCGGCCGTGAGAGTCGCCTCCACATTTCCCGTTTCGACCAGCACAGTCAGAATATCGGCGCGGCGCAGGCTGGGTTGTAGCACGGTGCGCAAACCCAGCCCGGCCGCCAGCAGCGCGGCCAGCGCACCCAAGCCAAGCAGCCAGTGGCGTAGCTGGCGGCGGCGCTGCGTAGTAGTAGAAATGGCTCTGTCCATTGGTGGGCAGCAAGGAGGTTAATTCCTACTACCTAAGCCAAGGGCTGTGCCATTTTTATAAAATGCGCTTTATCAACAATTTATCCACAGACAGTTTCTTTTTACCCCAGCAAAAACTGTCCATTCCTGGACAGCCTGTCCGCTGCCCCGAAACGCCGGCATTGTAGCCTCGCCGGCCGCCGCTATGCCGCGGCGGCCCAGCACCCGCCCCGCCGTGCGCCACAAGATGCGCAGGTCGAGGCCCAGGTTTTGGTGGTCTACGTACCAGTTGTCGAGTTCAAATTTTTCTTCCCACGAAATCGCGTTGCGCCCATTTACCTGCGCCCAGCCCGTGAGGCCGGGGCGCACCAGGTGGCGGCGGGCCTGCCGGGGCGAGTACAGCGGCAGGTACTGCGGCAGCAGCGGGCGCGGCCCCACCAGGCTCATATCGCCGCGCACGATGTTCCAGAGCTGGGGCAATTCATCGAGCGAGGTGGCGCGCAGCCAGCGGCCCAGGCGCGGCAGGCGCTGGGCATCGGGCAGCAGCTGGCCGGTGGCGGGGTCGCGGGCCGGGGTCATGGTTTGCAGCTTAAACAGCGTAAACAGCTGCCCGTGCAGCCCCGGCCGCAACTGCCGAAACAGCCACGCCCCGCCGTTTTGCCATGCGGCCAGCCCTGCCCCCAGCAGCAGCAGCGGCAGCGTGAGCAGCGCCAGCGGCACGGCGATGAGTAGGTCGAGCAGGCGCTTGCCGGGGTACATTAGGCAATGAGCAATTAACAGTGAGCAATGAGCAAGGCGGTACCGGCCGGGCAGTAGCTGCTTTTATTTGCACGAATAAACGGCAGCCCGGCCGGTACCGTCCTGCTCATTGTTCCTTGTTAATTGCTCATTGACCTTTGCTCACTTTTCCCAACGCCAAGCTCAACCTGGGCCTGTACGTGACGGCCAAACGGCCCGACGGCTACCACACCCTCGAAACCGTGTTTTTGCCCCTGCCCTGGGCCGACGTGCTGGAGGTGCTGCCCGCCCCCAAAGGCCAAACGGCATCCGACCTCACTCTCACGGGCCGGCCCATCCCCGGCGACCCGGCCACCAACCTGTGCTTGAAAGCCTACGCGCTGCTAAAAGCCGACTTTCCCGCCTTGCCCGCCGCCCAAATGCAGCTGCACAAAATAGTGCCCATCGGCGCGGGCCTGGGCGGTGGCTCGGCCGATGCCGCCTTTGCCCTGCAGGCGCTGAGCGAGGTTTTTGGACTGAATTTATCGGTAGCGGCGCTGGAAGGCTACGCCCGGCAGCTGGGGGCCGACTGCGCCTTTTTCATTCAAAACACGCCCCGCCTGGCTTTGGAGAAGGGCGACGTTTTTGAGGATATCGCGCTGAGTTTGGCTGGCACGGCCTGCGTGGTGGTGTATCCTGGGCTGCACATCAGTACGGCGCAGGCCTTTGCGGGCATTGTGCCGCGGCCGCCCACTGTTTCGCTGCACGAGGCGTTGGCTCAGCCTATGACTACTTGGCGCGATACGGTCAGCAATGATTTTGAGGCGTCGCTGGCCCCGGTTTATCCAGTGCTGGCGGCTATCAAGCAGCAGCTATATGCGGCAGGGGCCACGTATGCCAGCCTCTCGGGCTCGGGCTCAGCGGTGTACGGGCTGTTTGCGGGCGTGGCCGAAGCGCCGGTTTTACCCTGGCCCAGCGAGTATTTGGTGTGGCGCGGGCAACTGTAAAACGGTTGTCAAAAAGGCTTGTTAGTGCGAGGAGGCACGACGAAGCAATCGCATCAGGACGAGCTTTTCGTGAGCCATTCGGGTTCCATTCTGGTGCGATTGCTTCGTCGTGCCTCCTCGCAATGACAGGCGTTTTCGCATGACAAACGCTATACGACCATTTCGGCCGCTTGCTTGCGGGCGCGGCGCTGGTTCCACTGGTCGAGCACGGGGTGCACGAGCACGCTGGCTAATATGAGTACTGTGCCCAGGTAAAAGCCGCCCGACATTTTTTCCTGCCCAAAGCCCGGCACCCGCAGCACAAACATGATTTGCGCCAGCACAATGCCGTACACCGGCTCCAGGTTGATAGTAAGGTTGACCACAAAGGCGGAAATCCGCTTCATCAGCTCGACCGAAGTTGAGAAGGCGTACACCGTACACACGCCGGCCAGCAGCAGCAGCCACAGCCAGTCGTAGCCGTGCAGCGCCAGCCGCAAGCCCTGCCCCTGCGTGAAATACCGACTGTAAATCGGGAAGAAAACCACGATGCTTAAGCAAGCGCCCAGCATCTCATAAAACGTGAGGCGCACCGGCGCGTGCCGCTTCACGAGCTGCGAATTGAGCACGCTAAACAGCGCCGATAGCCCCGCCGAAGCCACCGCTATCAGCAAACCCGTAAGCTGGGTAAACTCGGCCTGCGAAATCAGATACAGCCCCGCCATGGCCAGCAGCCCCAACCCCACTTCGTAGAGTCGCACGCGCCGCCACAGCAGCAGCGGCTCCAGCAAGGAGGTCCACAAGGCCAGCGTGGCCAGTCCCGCCAGGCACACGCTCACCGACGAAAGCCGGGCGGCCAGGAAAAAGGTAATCCAGTGCGCGGCCACCAGCGCGCCCACGCCCAGCAGCTTCAGCGCCTCGGCCGGGGCCACGCGCCAGCCGGTGCGCCGCACCAGCAGCAGGCCTGCCAGCCCGGCACTAGACAGCAGCGTGCGCCAGAATACCAGCTCCACGGGCGGCACCGTCAGCAGCTTGCCTAGGATAGCCGTGAAGCCCCACAGCAGGACGATAAAATGAAGCTTGAGGTAGTCTTTGAGCATTGGTAATCATCTGTCCTTGCGAGCGCAACGAAGTGGAGCGCGGCAATCTTTCCTTCACACAAGGAGAAGTAATTAGTTAGTGGACAAGTATAAAGGAAAGATTGCCGCGCTCCACTTC
>JBPBQK010000124.1:0-13523 GCA_050954845.1 Janthinobacterium lividum | reverse complement strand
TCCCCTGCCCACTTACAGTGCCGATGGCTACATAAAGCAAGCCTTGGCCAAGGTACCCGCCAGCGAGAAAGCCAACGAGCAGCTTTTAGCTCAATACCAGGCTGTTAGTCGGCTATTCTGGGTGGCGCAGCAGCCGTCGGCCCAGCTCATTCAGCAGGCGCAGCAGGGCACGCCCAATCCGATGTTTGCGTCGCAGGCCTCGTTTGTGCTGGGCTTGTGGCACGATTTTGACCGTACCCTCCGCTACCACTATGATTTTGGCCCCGTTATGGACGACCATTTCAGCCGCATGAAAACCATTGCCAACCAGCAGCGCGCCGCCCTGGTCGAGCTAGCCAATGCGGCAGCCACTCAGCAGCCCCTACGCCTCACCGATGCGCAACTGGTGGCGGGCCAGCAGGCCTTGCCGCAGTTGCTGGCGCCCCTGCAACCTAGCCCAGGCGCAGCGGTTCCTTTATAGCCAACAAAAACTTGCACTTACGATGGTATTTTGCAAGAGTATATTACTTACAAACAGTTATTTATCTCAACAGTAAATGGACAGTTTATTCTCTTGATTTTATATCTAGCTGAATAATTGGAATGAAACTTGATATCACGTAGCTTTACCGCAGATTTCAATTAAAAAAGCGGAAATTCCAATTCTATTCTACCAATAGCCGTTTAACCCTTTCGTTTCTTTTTTCTCCCCACAACCACGCCATGAAACAGTTCATTTTACTTGCAGTGCTGGCCATTGCCGCTGTTGAAGCCTCCGCGCAAACCAGCCAACCCACCGCGCCCATGAGCAAAGCTGAGCGCAAAGCCGCCAAGGCCGCCAAGCAGCCCCAAGTCTATAAAGGCACCGTGGCCGAGCGCCGCCGCGTGGTAACCGATGCCACCGGGGCCGAAGCCGACCGTGACGGTGACGACGACACCAGCGGCAAATCGGGCAAAAAAAGCAAGAACAAAAACTAGCTTTTCGCCACCCCTACTTGCATAAAAAAGGCCCGCTAGTGCGGGCCTTTTTTATGCAGTTTTGTTTAGTTCAGGCGGCGGCGCAGCAGGCCATCCACGGTTTCGACCAGGCGGCGCGGCTCGTAGGTGCGCCAGGGTAAGTCGTCGAGGTCACCGCCGAAGTTGATGTAATTGTCGAGGTTATACTGGCTCATTTCGCGGCGCACGTGGTCCTGAAAGTTCACGCCCGCAATCCAGCCATCTTCCACTTCCTCAAACCACTCTTCGTAGTAGCTGTCGTCGGAGCCGTGGAAATTAAACACGTTTTCGCCGATGAGGATGAAGCGCTTGATGCCCTCGTGCAGCAGCACGTCGAGGATGTTGCGCTTGAGGTTCATCACGTCGTTTTCGATGGCGTCGTTCCACTCGCCAATAAACTCCAGCACGGCCACGCCATCATCGTAGTCGACCCATAATATCTTGAAGAACAGCGTATCCGACCCCAGACTATCCCACTGCGGATGAATGTAATAGCCGTAAATAGTATTGCTAAAGGTGTCGAGGCTGTACTCCGCGCCGTAGAGCGGCGAGCGCTCGTCTTCGGCCGCCGAGTATTGGTCAATCCAGTTGTAGTAGGGCTCAATGGTGTGCATGGCAAACGGGGCTGGCTGGGGCCATGCCTGCTTTCCATAACGGCCCAGCACCCGAATCGTTCGTACTGTTACTAGTGCTTGGTAGGTACCAATTGATTTTCAATTAGTATTAAAGTTTCTTGCCCCAAGACGCCAGTATAGCCGCTAGCAAAACCAGGGCTGGAAAGGCCAGCAATGCCGCAAGCACTGCCACTAGCACCCGCTGCTGCCGGAAGGCCTGATAGGCCAAGAAAAGCAATAGCCCACTGTTTATAACCAAGCAAGCCAGATAAACCTCCCCAGGTATTATCCGGCTCGCGGGGTCGGAGTAGAAATAGGTTAACAGCCCTAGTTGCACCAAGCAGGCAAGCAGCGTTCGCATGAACTGGCCTACCCCTGCTGCGCCAGCAGCACCGCCCGCACCGAGCCGTGCTGCCGCAGCAGCGCAGCCGCTTCGGGCTGGGCAATGCCAAGCTCATCCATGAGCATACGCTGGCCCCGGTCCACGAGCTTTTCATTGCTGAGCTGCATATCGACCATTTTGTTGCCCTTCACCCGGCCCAGGCGGATGAAGGTGGCGGTGGTGAGCATGTTGAGCACCAGCTTCTGCGCCGTGCCCGCTTTCAGGCGCGTGCTACCCGTTATAAACTCCGGCCCGGTCACGACTTCTACCGGAAACTCGCAGGCCGCCGCCACGCCCGAGCCGGCATTGCACACCACGCAGCCGGTGGCTAGCCCGGCCGCCCGCGCCGCTTGCAGGCCGCCTATCACATAAGGCGTGCGCCCCGAGGCGGCTATGCCCACCAGCACGTCACCTGGCCCGGCATTAAACTGCTGTAAATCAAGCCACGCCTGGGTAGCGTTGTCCTCCGCGCCTTCTACTGCTTGCCGAATAGCCCCATCGCCCCCGGCCATGATGCCCACCACCAGCCCGGCCGGCACCCCAAACGTGGGCGGGCACTCCGAGGCATCGACCACGCCCAGCCGCCCGCTCGTACCCGCCCCGATGTAAAACAGCCGCCCCCCAGCGCGCAGCCGCGCCACGGTGGCCTCGACCAGCTTTTCAAGCTGTGGCAAAGCTTTGCTCACGGCCACTGGCACGGTGCGGTCTTCGTGGTTCATGCTCACGAGGATGTCCGTCGTGGGCCAATTTTCGAGGTTTTGGTAGGGCGAGGCTTGTTCGGTAGTCATGTAGGGTAAACTTTAGCTTGCTAGTACGCAAGCAATGGAACGCAGTGTTATGGCATTACACTAGTCGCCCAATGATGGAAAATTTGTCAAATACCGTGGCTAGGTGTGGCGCATCCTCATCTAGCTCGCGGGTGAGGTCCTGGCCAGCCCAGTGCTCGTAGTGGTTGCCCCGCTGCCAGAGCCGCGAGCGGGTCACGTCGTAAATATTGCCCTGGTAGGCCACCCAAATTTCGTCGCGGTCCTGGCCGTTGCGCAGGGCGAGTTGGCTGCGGGAGTAGGTTTTTACTTCTTCGGTCATGCTAAATTTCTCCTGTCATGCTGAACGCAGTGAAGCATCTTGGCTGGGGTACTAACTCCTTTACGTTAGCAACGAAGCGGCCAAGATGCTTCACTGCGTTCAGCATGACAGCCGGTAGTAAAACTCACCCCAACAACGCCTGCGCCCGAATCCAGCGCTGTGGCAAGTCGCCCTGGGCCGCTTTCAGGTAGTCTTGGTGGGTGCAGGGCACGATGCGCTTTACGTGCGGCGGGGTTATACTTTCCACTTCCATCCACCACTTCGGCACATCATTGACGCGGCGCGATTTGTAGAATACCAGTTCCGAAGGCTGGCCTTTGCTGTTGCCCGGCAGCACCAGCGTGTAGGTAAGAAAGCGATACGTGCCAAAGCCCGTTTCGGGGCTGCGGTGGTAGTAGCCCTCAATGAAATACCAGAGCATAGTGGCCAGCGTAGCCGCCGCCAGGCCGTGCGGGTCGTGGTCGGGCCGGTAGCCGTAAAGGCCGATGGAAGTAAGCTGCTCATTGTGCCCCGCATACCAACACAATTGCGCAGCATCCTCATTACTAAGGCCAAACGGGCTGGCCGGGTAGTAGCCCGGCGCATCCTGCCAGCGAATGGCCGCGATATCGAAGCTCACAAAATTGGCCTGGCGCAGGGCCGGTTCGGCCTGGCTGCGGTCGCTGCGCAGCTTGCCCACGCTCATAGTTTCGAAGTGCAGCTTCTCGAAGGCCGTTAGAATGTCGGGTGGCGTGAGGTATTCCTGGTGGCCCAGGTGCGCGCAGCTGAACACAAAATTGGGGTGGTGCAGCAGCAGGCGGCGCAGGTGGCTGTCCTCGGCATGCATGCCGGGCATGGGCAACGACATATCGGGCCGCGAGTCGATAACCGCAAAATTGATGGCCGGCGCTTGCTCGTGCTGCGGCTCGTAGGCCAGAAACTGGCCGTAGTCGAGGTCGTGGCCGCCGCCTAGCAGGACAGGTATCGTGTTGGCTTCCAGCAGAGCACGCACTATTTCGCGCAGGCGCTGGTAGGTATCGTCGAGGCTGAGGCCGGGGCGTAGGTTGCCCAGGTCGACGAGGCGCAGCGGGCCAGTTCCTCGCTGCAAACTGTAAAAACGCTCGCGCACGCGGTTGGCCCCATGTTGGCCGCTGGGGGGCGGGCCAGCGGCCGTGCCGCGCCACTCATCGAGGCCAATAATAGCGAGGTCGGCGGTGCGCCAGTCGGGGAAGGTTTCGGCAAAGCGTGTGACGTAGGCCGCCACAGTGGTAGGCGCGGCCGAAGGGGCAGTCAGCTCGTCGGGTAGCGGGTCAAAAAAGAGGGCCAGGTTCATTCGTCAGCGCAGCGGGCGCGGCCAAATTTACGCCTTGACTAAGCCAGATTGGCCGTTTATTCGTTATGCCTACCAACTCTCGAAAGGATTTCGAGAAAAAACCTGTTTTCTTAGCGCCTTATTCCCACACCGTTCGCTCCTCGCTGCTTTTTATGGATATCCGCCGCTCCTTCGATATTCTAGCCAATCAACTCGAAAAATTTCCCAAAGCTGACGCCCTCGCTGCCAAGATAAACGGCCAGTACCAGCCTCTCAGCAGCCAGCAAGTGCAGGACCAGACCAATCTGGTAAGCCTCGGCCTGCTGAAGCTGGGCCTTAAGAAAGACGATAAAGTAGCCATTATCAGCATGAACCGGCCCGAGTGGCTGCTCGCCGATTTTGGCATTGCCCAAATCGGCGGCACCAGCGTGCCGATGTACCCCAGCATCACGGTCGAGGACTACCGCTACATCTTCACCGATGCCGGCGTGCGGGCCGTATTCGTGAGCGATAAGCACTTGTATGACAAGGTAAAAGAAGCCACCGCTGAGCTGGATATTCCGGCCGAAAACGTCTTCACCTTCGATAAAATAGAAGGGGCGCGCCACTTCGGCGAGCTGCTAGAAATGGGCAAGCAAGGCAACCCCGCCGACCTGGAGCCGCTGAAAGCCGCCGTGCAGCCCGACGATTTGCTGACGCTCATCTATACCAGCGGCACTACCGGCCAGCCCAAAGGCGTGATGCTCAGCCATAATAATCTGCTAAGCAACTGCCGCGGCTCGGCCGCCTACGTGCCCGTGGGCAAGGAGGATAAAGCTCTGAGCTTCTTGCCCTTGTGTCACATTTTCGAGCGCATGGTAACGTATTTGTACATGATTCACGGCGTGAGCATTTACTACGCTGAGAGCATGGAAACCATCGCTGACAACCTGCGCGAGGTGCATCCCAGCATCTTCACCACCGTGCCGCGCTTGCTCGAAAAAGTGTACGACCGCATCGTGGCCAAAGGCCACGAACAAACCGGCATCAAGCACAAGCTTTTCTTCTGGGCCTTGGATTTGGGCTTGAAATTCGACCCGCAGAAAAACCAGGGCTTCATCTACAACACCGAGCTAGCGCTCGCTAACAAACTCATTTTCAACAAATGGCGCGAGGCACTAGGTGGCAATCTTCGCTGCATCGTGAGCGGCGGCGGCGCTTTGCAGCCGCGCCTGGCCCGCGTGTTCTGGGCCGCCCAAATCCGGGTGATGGAGGGCTACGGCCTCACTGAAACCTCGCCCGTAATCGCAGTAAACGGCTACGAGCCCGAGAACAATGCTATCGGCACCGTGGGGCCGCTCATCGATAATATGGAGGTGAAAATCGCCGAAGATGGTGAGATTCTGACTCGCTCGGCCTCCGTGATGAAGGGCTACTACAACAAGCCCGAACTGACCGCTAAGGAGATTGATGCTGATGGCTGGTTCCACACCGGCGACATCGGCGAGTTTGTAAGCGGCCGTTTCCTGAAAATCACTGACCGCAAAAAGGAGATGTTCAAGACCAGTGGCGGCAAGTATATTGCCCCACAAGTCATTGAGAATAAGATGAAAGAAGACCCACTCATCGAACAATTGATGGTAGTGGGGGCCGACCGTAAGTTTCCGGCCGCACTCATCATCCCAGCTTTTGATGAGTTGAAAAAATGGGCTGAAAAGAACGGCGTCACGGCTAAGTCAAACGCTGAACTAGTGAAAGACGAGAAGGTGCTGAAGCTCTACCACGACTTGGTGAAAAAATACAACCAAGGCTTCGCGCAGTGGGAGCAGCTAAAAAGAGAAGTGCTTTTACCCGAGCACTGGACGGTGGAAAGCGGCGAAATGACGCCCACTATGAAGGTGAAACGCAAGGTGATAACCGAGAAAAACAAGGACATCATCGAGGACTTGTATACCAAGGCTGATAGGGAGCCGCACGAGCGTGCACAACACTAAAGATTGACTGACCATCCCCTACGTCTGTCATGCTGAGCTTGCCGAAGCATCTTGGCTGGTTCGTTGAGATTACCATCCTGACGCAACCGACCAAGATGCTTCGCAAGCTCAGCATAACGGGCGTTTTTATTTGCCAGAACTAGTATGCAAGCCTAACAAATTTCTTCGTAAGTTTACCGCACTTTCCCCGCCCGCATGAAACCCGAAGAAACCGTCGATTACAACATAAAAGTAGCCTGGCACGCCATTTCGCGCATGTACAACACGCAGGCCGCCCGCTACGACATCACCACCAGCATCGGCTTCGTGCTCCTGAATATCGACCAGGAGCTAGGTACGCCAGCCACCAAAATCGCCCCGCTGCTGGGCCTCGAAACCCGCTCGCTCACGCGCATTCTGCGCAGCATGGAGGAGAAGGGCCTCATCTATAAGCAGGCTGACACGCAGGACAAACGCTCGGTTCGCATTTTCCTCACCGAGCTGGGGCTGGAGAAAAAGGAGGTTTCGCGCCAGACCGTGCGGCATTTCAACCTGAAAATCCGCGAGAAAATCCCGCAGAATCAGCTCGATAGCTTCTTCAAAGTAGCCGGGCAGATTACGAGCATGATTGAGGGCAAAACGCTGTTTGACGATTTCGAGCTGAAGCCGCTCCGCAAGGAAGTGCAGCCATAATAACTGCCTGTCATTGCGAGCGCAGCGAAGCAATCGCACCCAAGCAGAACCCAAACAGCTCGTCTTGATGCGATTGCTTCGTCGTGCCTCCTCGCAATGACAGGCGTTCAATGACAGTTGATTTTTGATAGAATTTCCCACCAAACGCGGACTGAAAGTCCGCGCTACATTTCTATGAAACGAGTAATCAAGAAAGTTGCCGTGCTGGGCTCGGGCGTGATGGGCTCGCGCATTGCCTGCCACTTTGCCAATATCGGCGTGCAGGTGCTGCTGCTCGATATCGCGCCGAAGGAATTGACGGCCGACGAGGAGAAAAAAGGCCTCAAGCTGGAAGCGCCCGCCGTGCGCAACCGCATCGTGAACAGCGCCTTGCAGGCCGCCGTGGTGGCTAACCCCTCCCCGCTTTACCGCAAGAGCGAAGTGAGCCGCATCAAGACCGGCAACTTCGATGATAACCTCAAAGACATTGCCACCTGCGATTGGGTGATTGAGGTCGTAGTTGAGCGACTCGACATTAAAAAGAGCCTCTACGAGCGCGTAGAGCAGTTTCGCAAGAAGGGCACGCTCATCACGAGCAACACCAGCGGCATCCCGATTCACCTGCTGGCCGAGGGCCGCTCGGAGGATTTCAAGCAAAACTTCGCGGGCACGCACTTCTTCAACCCGCCGCGCTATTTGAAGCTGTTGGAGATTATTCCAACGCCTGACACCAAACCGGAAGTAGTTGATTTTCTGCTCCACTACGGCGACTTGTATCTAGGCAAAACGGTAGTTTCGGCCAAAGACACGCCCGGCTTTATTGCCAACCGCGTGGGCGTATTTGCCCTGCTCGATGCGATGCAGACCATGCAGAAGCTCGGGCTGACAGTGGAAGAAACCGATAAGCTGACCGGTCCCGTTATCGGCCACGCCAAGTCGGCCACGCTACGGACTTCGGACGTGGTAGGCTTGGATACGACCATTAACGTAGCTAATGGCTTGGCCCAAGGCCTGCCTGACGACGAAGCCAAAGACGTATTTGTGCTGCCTGATTTCGTGAAGAAAATGGGCGAGAACAAATGGCTGGGCGACAAAACCGGCCAGGGCTTCTACAAGAAAGTGAAGGGCGAAGGTGGCAAGTCGGAAATTCACGCGCTGGACCTCAATACGCTGGAATATAAGCCTTCGCAGAAGGTGAAGTTTGCCACGCTGGAGATGACCAAAACCATCGATAAGCTGGCCGACCGCTTCAAGGTGCTGGTGGCGGGCAAGGACAAAGCCGGCGAGTTTTACCGCCTGAGCTTCGGCAGCCTCTTCGCCTACGTGAGCAACCGCGTGCCCGAAATTGCGGACCAGCTGTATAAGATTGACGACGCGCTACGCGCTGGTTTTGGCTGGGAGTTGGGACCGTTTGAAACCTGGGATGCGCTGGGCGTGCAGGCCGGCATCGACTTGGCCACGGCGGCCGAGCGCACCGTTGCGCCTTGGGTGGCCGAAATGCTGGCAGCTGGTAATTCGACCTTTTATAAGGTGGAAAACGGCACTCGGAAGTTCTACGATAAGGAAAGCAAAGCTTACCAGCCGGTTTCGGGCGTGGAGAATTTCATTATTCTCGACAACCTGCGCGCCAGCGGCAAGGTGCTGTGGAAAAACGCGGGCGCATCGGTTATCGACCTCGGCGACGGCATCTTGAATGTGGAGTTTCACTCTAAGATGAACTCGCTGGGCACCGACGTTATCCAAGGCTTGCTAAAAGGCGTGGAGATGGCCGAGGCCGGTTACCGCGGCCTCGTGGTGGGCAACGATGCGCCGAATTTCTCGGCCGGGGCCAACCTGGGCCTCGTATACATGCAGGCCGTGGAGCAGGAATTTGACGAGCTGAACATGATGATTCAGCAGTTTCAGCAGGCCATGATGCGGATGCGCTACAGCAGCATTCCGGTGGTGGGTACGCCGCACGGACTCACGCTGGGCGGCGGCTGCGAGCTGAATTTGCACTGCGACCGCGTAGTGGCATCGGCTGAGTCGTACATCGGCTTGGTAGAGTTTGGCGTGGGTTTGATACCCGGTGGCGGCGGCACCAAGGAAATGACCTTGCGCACCGCGCTGAAATACGAGGACGGCGAGCCGGAGTACAACCTGCTGCGCAACACGTACATGACCATCAGCACGGCCAAGGTTTCGACTTCGGCCGCTGAGGCGTTTGACCTGGGCTACCTGCGCCGGGGCGATGAAATCGTGGTGAACTCTAACCGCGTGATTGCCCAAGCTAAGGCGGCGGCTATCGAATTGGCCGATGCCGGCTACTCGCAGCCGACGCAGAAAACCAACATCAAAGTGCACGGACGCGGCGCGTTGGGCATGTTCATGAGCGGCGTGTATGCCATGAAGCTGGGCAACTACATCTCCGAGCACGACGAGAAAATTGCCAATAAGCTGGCCTACGTGATGTGCGGCGGCGACCTCTCCGCTCCTACCGAAGTAAGCGAGCAGTACCTGCTGGACTTGGAGCGCGAGGCGTTCCTGAGCCTCTGCGGCGAGCGCAAGACGATGGAGCGGATTCAGTCGATTTTAACTACTGGCAAGCCGCTGCGCAACTAACGATAACCTCACCCCCTAGCCCCCTCTCCTTGGGGAGAGGGGGGACTAGTCGCTAGTTTCTAGCTGCTAGTCTAATAGGATTAATGAAATTCAGGTTTTTAATCTTTTAAAAGCTAGTTAACTAAAGCTAAAAACTAGTTCTCCCTCTCCCCAAGGAGAGGGGGCTAGGGGGTGAGGTTAACGCCAGAATAACATGAATACCCAACAAGTATATATCGTAGCTGGCTACCGCACGGCCGTCGGCAAAGCCCCCCGGGGCGTGTTCCGTTTCATGCGCCCCGACGACCTCGCGGCCGACGTAATAAAGCACCTCGTGGCCTCGGTGCCGGCGCTCGACCCGAGCCGGGTCGATGACGTAATAGTGGGCAACGCCGTGCCCGAGGCCGAGCAGGGCCTGCAAATGGGCCGCCTCATTTCGCTACTGGCGCTGCCCATCAACGTGCCGGGCCTTATCGTGAACCGCTATTGCGGCTCGGGCGTAGAAACCATCGCGATGGCGGTGGGCAAAATCACGGCTGGCATGGCCGACTGCATCATCGCGGGCGGCACCGAGAGCATGAGCATGGTGCCCACCGTAGGCTGGAAAACCGCGCCTAACTACAAGCTGGCCGTGCAGCATCCCGATTATTATATCGGCATGGGCCTCACCGCCGAGGCCGTGGCCAAGGACTACAACGTCACGCGCCAGGACCAGGACGAGTTCAGCTACAACTCGCACCAGAAGGCCATCAAAGCCATCGCGGCCGGCAAGTTCAAGAACAGCATCGTGCCGATAACGGTCGAAGAAACCTACCTCGACCAAGCTACCGGCAAGAAGAAAACCCGCTCCTACGTGGTGGACACCGACGAAGGCCCCCGCGCCGACACCTCGCTCGAAGCGCTGGCCCGCCTGCGCCCCGTGTTCGCCGCCAATGGCTCGGTCACGGCCGGCAACTCGTCGCAGACTTCCGATGGTGCGGCCTTCGTGCTGGTAATGAGCGAGAAGATGGTGAAGGAATTGAACCTCGAACCCATCGCCCGCATGGTCAACTACGCCAGCGAGGGGGTGGAGCCGCGCATCATGGGCATGGGACCGATAAAGGCCGTGCCGAAAGTGCTCAAGCAAGCCGGCCTCAAGCTCGAAGACATCGACCTGTTTGAGCTGAACGAAGCCTTCGCCTGCCAGTCGCTGGCCGTGGTGCGCGAGCTAGGCATCGACCCCGACAAGCTCAACGTGAACGGCGGCGCTATTGCGTTGGGCCACCCGCTCGGCTGCTCGGGCGCTAAGCTCTCGATTCAACTGTTTGACGAGTTGCGCGAGCGCGGCAAGAAGTATGGCATGGTCACGGCCTGCGTAGGCGGCGGCCAGGGTGTGGCGGGCATTTATGAACTGCTGAAATAAGTAGGGCCGCTCGCTGATGCGCACTTTGTCTGTCCAATGAAAGTTAAAGAGCTAAGAAAATTGATTGAGGCTGATGGCTGGATATTGGCCCGGCAATCGGGCAGCCATATGCAGTTCAAGCACCCAATTAAAATTGGCTTAGTTACATTAGCTGGTCACAAACCTTCTGATGACGTGGCTATTGGTACGGCCATCAGCATTTTAAAGCAAGCTGGTTTACGCTAACCTATTATGAGAAAGTATCTGGTAATTTTCGAGCATACTGCCACGGGCTACTCTGCTTATGTACCCGACTTGCCGGGCTTGGCGGCGTTTGGTGAAACGCGGGCTGAAGCTGAACAGAATGCACGCGAAGGCATAGCCTTTCATATCGAGGGATTAGTATTAGAAGGGCTACCCATACCCGAACCCAATACAGAATCAGCAACTTTAGAAGTTATGGTAGCTTAGCGCCTTCTGACGCATAGAATCCCCACTTCGGTGGGTTTTCTTTCCATTAAATAGTCGGCACGCCTAACATTTTTTACTTATCTTGCAACACTAATTCGGGCATTTCCTTGTTGCCCAATTACTCGGCTAGCCTAACAGTTTCAACTCCCACTCAACCCTACACTACCGTCATGGAAGTATCGAACAAGCCCACCGTAAAAGGTGGTGAATTCATCATCAAAGCAACGGAGGCGCAAGACGTTTTCACGCCCGCCGACTTCTCGGAGGAGCAGAACATGATGTACCAGACCTGCCTCGACTTCGTGCACACGGAGGTAGCGCCGCTGGTCGAGCGCCTCGACAACCACGAGGAAGGCCTCATGCGCGGCCTGATGGAAAAAGCCGGCCAGCTCGGCTTGTTTGGGGTGAGCGTGCCGGAGGAGTTTGGCGGCCTGAATATGGACTTCCCGACCGCGCTGCGTGTGACGGAAGGCGTAGGCGGCGGCAACTCGTTTCCGGTGGCCTTTGCGGCGCACACGGGCATTGCCCTGCTGCCGATTCTGTATTTCGGCACCGATGCGCAGAAGCAGAAATACATCCCCGGCCTCACCGACGGCACCCTAATGGGCGCGTATTGCCTGACGGAACCGGGCTCTGGTTCGGACGCGCTGGGCGCGAAGACCAAGGCCGTGCTGAATGCTGAAGGCACGCACTACGTGCTGAACGGCCAGAAAATGTGGATTACCAACGCCGGCTTTGCCGACGTGTTTATCGTGTTTGCCAAGATTGACGGGGAGCAGTTCACCGGCTTCATCGTGGACAAAGACACGCCCGGCCTGAGCCTCGGCAACGAGGAGCACAAAATGGGCATCAAGGGCAGCAGCACCCGCCAGGTGTTCCTAACCGATGCGCTGGTGCCCAAGGAAAACGTGCTGGGCGAGATTGGCAAAGGCCACCTCATCGCGTTCAACGTGCTGAATATCGGCCGCATCAAGCTGGCTGCTGCCTGCCTCGGTGGTGCCAAGGCCACCGCCACGCAGAGCGTGAAATATGCCAACGAGCGTATCCAGTTCAAGCTGCCCATCTCGAAGTTTGGCGCGATTCGCTACAAGTTGGCGCAGCAAGCCATTCGGATGTACGCCGCCGAATCGGCCATTTACCGCGCTGGTGAGGACATTTACCGCAAAGAGCAGGAGCTGATAGCCAGCGGCATGAGCCACAACGAGGCCCTGCTGGGCGCGGCCCGCGAGTTTGCCGTGGAGTGCGCCATTCTGAAAGTAGAAGGCTCGGAAGTACTTGACTACGTGACCGATGAGGGCGTGCAGATTTATGGCGGCTACGGTTTCTCGGCCGACTACCCCATGGACCGCAACTACCGCGACTCGCGCATCAACCGGATTTTCGAGGGCACCAACGAAATCAACCGGATGCTGGCCGTAGACATGATTCTGAAAAAGGGTCTGAAAGGTGAAATCGACCTCATGGGCCCCGCCCAGGCCGTGCAGCAGGAATTGCTGAGCATCCCGAGCATGGGCGAGAGCGACGACTCGGCTTTTGCCGCCGAGAAAAAAGCCATTGCTAACATGAAAAAAGCCGTGCTGATGGTAGCCGGCACGGCCGTGCAGAAGTACATGAATTCGCTTGCCAAAGAGCAGGAAGTGTTGATGAACATCGCCGACATGGCCATCAAAACCTACGTAGCCGAGAGCACGCTGCTGCGCGTAGAAAAGGAAATCGCTGCCAAAGGCGAAGAAGCCATGACCCGCCAGCTCGACATGGCCCGCGTATACCTCTCCGATGCCATCGACCTGGTCGAAAAATCTGGCCGCGAAGCCATCGCCAGCATGACCGAAGGCGACGAGCAGCGCCTGATGAGCATGGGCCTCAAGCGCTTCACCAAACCCGACCTCTTCAACGTGAAGGATGCCCGCCGCCGCGTAGCGGCTGGCCTCATCGAGGCCAACGAGTACATCTACTAAACGCATATCCAGACCGCAGATTCAAACGGATTAAACAGATTGAACGGATACGCCCGCCTGCGGCGAGCTGACTACTATTTGCCAGTAACAGAAACGGCTGCTCTTTCGAGCAGCCGTTTCTGTTGTCACTTCTTCACCCAGGAAAATCAGCTCGCCGCAGG
>JBPBQK010000123.1:0-48591 GCA_050954845.1 Janthinobacterium lividum | reverse complement strand
GCGCGGTCACGAACTTCTCAATCTCCTCGGCCGAGCGGCCGGGCCACTGCGTGATGATGGTGATTTCGGTGTTCGTCACGTCCGGAAACGCCTCGATGGGCGTGTTCCGGTAGCTCACCACCCCGGCGATAATCGCCACGAGCGTGAGCAGGAAAATAAAGCCCCGGTTTTTCAGGGAAAAGGCAATAATGCCTTGGATGAACTTATTCATTTAGAAGTCGATACTGACTTGTATACTGCTGTTTTTCATCCGTCATACTGAGCGAAGCGCAGCGCAGGCGAAGCATCTCGCTTGGAGTAACCCCCGGCGCTAGCAACGAAGCGGTAGAGATGCTTCGCCTGCGCTGCGCTCCGCTCAGCATGACGAATGAATTAGTCATTCAGCTCGTCGTACACGAGCAATTGATTTCTGGTGATAATAGCCTCGCCCGGCTTCAAATCGCCGGTCACGTAGCTGATATCACCCACGGTTTTGGTCACCTTCACGGGGCGGGTGTCCACCTGCTTCTGGCTTTTGTAAACGAGCACAAAATTTTGGTCTTTGTCAAACACCACCGAGGTAGCGGGCACGGCCAGCGCCTTCTGCGTGCCGGTGTTCAGGATGCGCACCTGGGCGTACATCTCGGGCTTGAGCAGGTAGCCGGGGTTGGGCAGCTTGATGCGCACTTTCAGGGCCTTGCTCTCGGGGTCGAGCACGTTGAACACCTTATCGACGACGCCGTGGAAATGCTTGTCGGGGTACGATAACGTGGTGATATCGGCCTGATAACCAACCCGTACCTTATCAATATCCGCTTCAAACACGTTGGCCAGCACCCACACCTGGTCGAGGTCGGCGATGGTGAAGAACTTGTCCACGCTTGAGGTCGTGTACTGCATGTTCTCCGTCACGTCCTTGTCGGTGATGAAGCCCGAAATCGGGGCCGTGATGTTGTAATGCCCCTTTTTATCGACGCCGTAGATGCCGAGCTGCTTGTTGGTTTTGCCGAGGTTGCTCTGGGCTTTGCGCAGCTCTTCGCGGGCTAGCACCACGTCGCGTTCGGCGGCCAGGCCAGCTTTGAACTGGTCTTCGGCCACGCTCAGGTTTTTGCTGGCAATGGCCAGGTCTGTGCCGGCGTTGGAGTTCTGGTTTTGCACGTCGGCAATCTCACCCGAGCGGATGACGGCCAACACCTGGCCTTTCTGCACGTGGTCGCCGAGCTCTACGCGCAGGTCTTCGACCACGCCGCCCACCAGCGGCACCACGTTGGCGGTTTTATCGCCGTTGGTGGTCACCTGGCCCGAGTACGACTGCTCGCTGCGCATCGGCTCGAGGCGCACGGTGTCGAAAGCCAGTTCCTTCAGGGTTTGGTTGGGCAGAAAAAATTGCTTGGTGGCTTTGGGGTCTTCCTTCGCCGTTTCGGTGTCGGCCGACTTATGGCACGCGCCGAGGCCCAGGGTCAGGAGGAAAAAAAGAGCAGAACGATTCATTAGTTTACTTATCAATGAGCAATTATCAATTATCAGTTGCTTCTAGTAGCAATGAGCAATCATCAGCCAGCAGCCCCCTGCTTATTGAAATTACTCATTCCTACTCGCCTTTACTCGGCGCGGAACATGGTGCGGCCCACCGACAGGTTGATGCTTTCGAAGGCGCGCATGCGGTTGGCCCGCAGTGTGTTGAGCTGAAGCACATTGTTCTTATAGGCCTCGTAAAAGTCGAGGTATTCCACGATGCTGATGAGGCGCTTGGTGTAGCCCTGCTCAATGTTGTCGATGAGGCGCGAAAAAGGCGTGGTGTCGCGGCTGGTGTGCTGGTACAGCTCATCCTGGCGCTGGGCCACCTGGTAGGCCTCGTGCACGTCGCGGCGCACGGTAAGCTGCTGCTGGGCGGCCTGGGCCTGGGCTTGGTTTATCTGAGCCTTAGCCGCCTGAATGTTGCCCTGGTTGCGGTTAAATACGGGCACCGCAATGCCGAGCGTCAGCGAGTTGTAGTTGTCGAAGTACGAGCCCAGGCGGTCGTAGCTGTAGCCCACGGCCAGGTCGGGTGTGGCAATGGCGCGTTGCAGGCGCAGATTTAGCTGCTGGTGCTGCACTTCGGCGCGGCGGCTCAGCAGGTCGGCGCGGCGCACCAGGGCCGTGTCGATGAGCTGCTGCTCGGGGTACGCCGTCAGCGACAGGTTCCGGATGCGGTCGGGGCTCACGATGGGCCGGAAGGCGCTGTTGGTCGAGTCGCGCAGCAAAATGTGCAGGTCGGCCTGCGAGTTGGCTTGGTCAGTCACCAGCCCTACCCGCTCAGTTTCCAGCGTAAACAGAAACGCTTTTAGGCGAATAACCTCTTTCAAAGCAATATTACCCTTGTCGTACTGGCTCTGGTAGAGGTCCACGGTGCGGCGCAGCTGCGGAATCTCGGTATCGTACACGCGCAGCGTTTGCTGGCGGTAGAAAATGTCGTAGAACGTGGTGCGCAGCTGAAAGCGCAGGTTGCGCACCAAGTCTTCGAGGTTGAACTGCTCGACCACGGCGGCCTGCTGCTGGGCGCGGCCCGCCGCCCGCCGCCGGCCGGCCAGCGCGAACAACTGCTGCACCTGCACCGCCACCTGCGTGCGGGACAAGTCGGGGTTGTCGCCCACCGCCGTTGGCTTGTGAATAGCTTGCTGAATACTGTTTTGGTCCACCAAGATGGTGGGGTTATCGATGAGGCGCGCCTGCACCGCCAGCGCCTGCTGCGCCGTGATGTTGTAGCGCTGGGCCAGCACTTGCAGGTTGTTTTGCACGAAGCGCACCTCGGCATCGGGCAGGGTCAGGCGCACCGTATCGGCTGGGGCAACGCTGGGCACGGTGGGGGCCTGGGCGTGGGCGGCCGGGGCCAGGCTCAGCCCCAACACTACTAGCCCGGCGTAGCGGGTCAATCGGCCTATATTAACTGGCATAGGCGCAACAAACCGGGATATCAGGCGACGGCGAGCGGCGCCTAGGCATTTTCGTAAATTCACTTGTTTAATTTAAATCCTAATCTGGGTAATTGAGCAAAGCTAACGAGCAGCCTGCGGACTTCTTCAACTTCCTACGCGTTTCATTATAAACTCATAGTTAGCACATTAAAAGTTCATCCTAGCAGTATTCTGAGCTTATCCAAACTTCATCACGACTCATTAGCTGGGCTGCTGGTTCTTGAATCGCTACAAAAGTCCGGCGCTAACATTAGGCCAGTATTAGAGTCAAATTAGAACGGGATTAGAATGAAGAATTTGTGCGAAATAATTGGTACGCCGCCCAGGCAGCGGCGCACTGGCGCGGGCTGCCTACCATTTTATCCCTAGTAATCCCCTTAATTACGTGACTCAGAAAGCACACCAGAACCTAAGTCGGCTAGCCTAAGCGCATTCTTCAGGCAAAAACCACCTCCGCCACCGTACCGCGACCCAGCTCCGAGCGCAATGTTAGCGTGCCTCCGTGCAGCGCCACAATGCGTTGCGCCAGCGGCAGCCCCACGCCGTGCCCCACCACCCCACGCACGCTCGCCGCCCGGAAAAACGGCTGGAATACCTGGGCCAAATCTTCGGCCGCGATGCCCTGGCCCGCGTCGGCCACGCGCAACACCCAGCCGCCCCCAGCCGGGTGGCGCAAACTGAGCGTGACGCGCTGCACGGGGCCCGAGTATTTCAGCGCATTATCGACCAAGTTGCCCAGGGCGCGGGCTAGCAGCGCGCGGTGGCCTTTTATCTCAAACACGGCCGGGTCGTCGGGCAGCTCGCTAAGGTCGCCCAGGTCTACCTGCACGCGGCTGCGCTGGGCAGGGGCCACGGCCTCGCGCACCTCCCACAGCAACTCGTCGAGGCGCACTTCCTCGGTGAGGGGCACGGTCTCATCAGCCTGGGCCAAGTCCAGCAAATTGTTAATCAACGCCTTGAGCTGCTGCAACTCGCTCAGCACCGAGGCCGCCCCTTCGCGGTAGGCCTCGGCCGAGCGCTCGCGGGCCAGCAACACTTGCAGCTCGCCAATACTGGCAGTAAGTGGCGTGCGCAGTTCGTGCGAGGCATTGCGCACGAAAGTGCGCTGGCCGTCGAAGCTGGTTTCGAGGCGCTCGAGCAGGCGGTTAAAGGTGCGGGCCAGGCGGCGCAGGTCGTCTTTTTCGCTGGTGCCGGCCGGGCCTTCGCTCACGCGCCGGTGCAGGTCCTGGGCCGTGATGCGGTCGACCTGGTCGTTGAGGGCCGTGATGGGGGCCAGCGCCCGCCCGGCAAAGCTGCGCCCCACTGCGTAAATAACGAGGAGGCTTCCCACAAAAATCACCGCCATGATGGTTGCCAGCGTTTTCAGCCGCTCTTGGCCCCGTAGGTTCTCGGCCGCCGCCACTATCACGTAATCGCCTTGGTTATCCTGGTAAAAAATACCAACTGCCTGCCGCGTGCCCAGCTTAAAATACACTTGTTTATTGAGCACAATATTGGCCAGTAGCGCATCTGACAGCCGCACGCGCTCATCGGCCGCCACAAAGCGCACCCGCCCGCTGGCATCGTACACCTGCAAAATCTCATTGGTGAGCGATTGCAGGTATTTCTTTTCAAAGTCGCGGAAGGCGCTAGCGCGCATCTCGTCTTTTTCGAGGTAGATGTAGCTCGTCACCTGCGCCCGCTCGCGCAGCCGCTGCCTAAACTCGCGCTGCGAGGCACTGCTTTGCAGCACAAACACCACCGCCAGCACCGCCAGCAGCAGCACCGCCACGATGCTTAAAAACAGCCAAGTAAGACGGTTGCGAATGGTCATTCAACAAGTAGCAAATTATGTAATGGCAAAGCCACGGGCTTTTATTCTTCGCGCATCACGTAGCCCATGCCTACTACAGTATGAATCAACTTTGTATCAAATCCTTTATCCACCTTATTGCGCAGGTAGTTCACGTACACGTCAATCACGTTGGAGCCCGCATCGAACGATTCTTCCCAAGTGTGCTCGGCTATTTCGCCCCGGCTCAGTACCCGGCCCTGGTGGCGCAGCAGCAGTTCGAGCAGGTTGAACTCGCGGGCGGTGAGCTTGATGGGTTGGCCGGCGCGCACCACGGTTTTGGCGGCATTATCGACTACCAGGTCAGCCAGACGCAGCTGGTGGCCTTTGGCCTCGGGGTGGCCGCGGCGGCGCGTGAGGGCGCGCACCCGCGCCAGCAGCTCGGCAAAGTCGAAGGGCTTGACGAGGTAGTCGTCGGCTCCGCCATCAAAGCCCAGCAGCTTGTCCTGGGTAGTGCCCAGCGCCGTGAGCATCAGGATGGGCAAGTCCTGGTTTTGGGCGCGCACGGCTTTCAGCACATCCAGGCCGCTCTGGCCGGGCAAGATTACGTCGAGGATTAGCAAGTCAATAGCCTCGCTCAAAGCCAGGCGCTGGCCAAAGGTGCCGTCGTAGGCCACCAGCACTTCGTAGCCCTCCTCCTCTAGCCCGCGCCGGATGAAGGCCGATACTTTGGGCTCGTCTTCGACTACTAAAATTTTGGTCGCCATACGCTGCAAAGTAACAATGCTAACCCCGGAGCTTCCCTGGAGCCCGCTGCACAATAATACATTCGGCCAAGGGTACGTTTAATGGTTTCCCTTGCCACCCCGCACCATCTCATGAAAAGATACTTACTTGGCTTTCTGCTACTTGCCCCAGGCCTAACCCAGGCCCAAACCACTTACCCGTACCTAGTGAAAGGCAAAATCGGCCAGCTTAATGCCCCAGCCAAAATTTACTTGCTGTCTGGCCCCCAGGTCTTGGATTCGGCTACGCTAAAAAACGGTCAATTTGAGTTTAAGGGCTCGGTCGAATGGCTGCACTCGGCCGCCTTGGTGGTAGCGCGCCAAGGCAATTTGGGGGATGCAGGGCGGGCTTACTTCCAGGCCCGCGACCGTAGCTCTTTCTTTCTGGAGCCCGGCCCGGTCGTAGTGACCAGCCCCGATTCACTGACCCACGCCCACATTACGGGCGGCTCGCAACAGGCTGCTTACCAACGCTTGCAAACTGCGCTGAAGCCTCTTTACAAGCGAATGCGGAGTAGCCCCAGCAAGACGGAGAACGATGCGCTTACCCAAGAGTATTCCCAAACCATCCTGGCCTTCATCAAGGCCAACCCCAGCTCCTGGGCCGGCCTGGAAGTATTAGGTCAGCTCAAAATGATAGCACCACCTGTCTACTCGGAGGTTGCTCCGGTCTACGCTACCCTCAACCCGGAACTGAAAAACAGTCCTCCCGGCCGCTTTTACGGTAATATACTGGAGGGGCTCAAAGCTACCGCCATCGGGGCCCAGGCACCCGATTTTACTCAGAATACTCCCGAAGGTAAACCTGTATCGCTCAGCGACTACCGGGGCAGGTACGTGCTGGTTGATTTCCGGTCTAGCGGGTGTGTTTCTTGCCGCCAGGAAAACCCGACCCTCACCACCGCCTATAACACCTTTAAAGCCCGCCGTTTTGACATCATCAGCGTATCGCTCGACCGAGAGGAAGCCCACGATAAATGGCTGAAAGCCATCGCCGACGACCACCTGCCCTGGACGCAGGTATCCGACCAGTATGGTCTGCTAAACAAAGCCGCCCTGCTCTACGGGGTCGATAGCATGCCCAAGAACTTCCTCATCGACCCCACCGGCAAAATCGTGGCGGCCAACCTGCACGGCGATGAGCTGCAAGCCAAACTAGCGCAGCTTATCAAGTGAATAAGCAGCCCTATCCTTGGGATATTCGACCAAGCTGCAAAAACATTCGTCATGCAGCGCGTAGCGAAGCATGACAATTATTCGTCCTCGTAGTCCAGCCCCAGGCAACTATTTAGCGCCTGCTGTAACTCGGCCGCGGCGTGCATTTGGCCGGCCTTTCGGCTTACTACCAAGCCTTTGCGGTACACTTGCTCGGCTTCATCCTTCTTGCCGAAGCCTTCGAGCAGCTTGCCGGCGTGGTAGTAGGTGCCCACGTAGTCGGGGTGCTCGGTGAGCAGCTTTTGGTAATATTCCCAGGCCTTTTTGGGGTCGTCGGCGCGGTATTCGGTGGCCAGGGCGTAGATGGTGAAGGCGTCGTTGGGGTCGTCTTGGTAGAAGGCGAGTAGTTGCTGGAGACGGCTGGGAGCGGCGGGGTTCATAAGCGGGAAGTGGGGCGATAGTTAGGGCTATATTTGAGGCGAAATTGCGACCGCCGCGCCGCATTCCGGTTTTATACGCTTGCCGCCCGACCTTTTTGGGCTTGGTGAATGTTATGCAAGCCGACTACTTTTGCAAAAATCTTCTCACCCTACTCTTGCTTAGATGAAGTTTCTGGTTTGTATTTCCAACGTGCCCGACACGACCACCAAAATCGCCTTCACTCCTGACAACAAGGAGTTTAACAAAGCCGGTGTGCAGTTCGTGATTAACCCCTGGGACGAATACGCCCTCACCCGCGCCATCGAGTTGAAGGAAGCCAACGCTGGCAGCACCGTAACCGTGCTCAACGTGGGCGAGGCCGACACGGAGCCCAATATCCGCAAAGCGCTGGCTATCGGTGCCGACGACGCCATCCGCGTGAACGCTGCCCCCAAAGATGCCTTTTTCGTAGCCCAGGAAATTGCGGCCATCGTTAAAGAAGGCGGCTATGACGTGATTTTGATGGGCAAGGAAAGCATTGACTACAACGGCTTTCAGGTGCACGGCATGGTGGGCGAGCTACTCGGTATCCCGACCGTAGCGCCCGCCATGAAATTGGATATGAGCGGCAACACTGCCACGCTGGAGCGCGAAATTGAAGGCGGCAAGGAAATCGTGCAGGTAACCACGCCCTTCGTGGCCAGCTGCCAGCAGCCCATGTGCGAGCCCCGCATCCCCAACATGCGTGGCATTATGACGGCCCGCACCAAGCCCCTGAAAGTAGTGCCCGCCACCGCCAGCGAGGCCCGCACCACCGTAGCCGAGTTTGCGCTGCCGCCCAAAAAGCAGGGCGTCAAGCTCATCGATGCGGCCAACGCTGGCGAGCTGATTAAGCTGCTGCGCAACGAAGCAAAAGTCATTTAATTAACCCTTGCCTGTCATTGCGAGAAGGAACGACGAAGCAATCGCATCAAAACGAGATGGTTGCAAGCCGTTCGGATGCGATTGCCTCGCGGCGCTCGCAATGACAATCGCTTTAACTTATAAAACCAAATAAAATGTCTGTTTTAGTAGTAGTTGAATGTGACAAAGGCGAGGTAAAAAAATCCTCGCTCGAAGTAGCCACCTATGGCGCCAAAGTGGCCGCCCAGCTGGGCACCACCGCCACGGCCATCGCCGTGGGCGAAGCCACCGAGGCCAACCTTGCCAAGCTCGGCGAGCAGGGCATCGCGAAGGTGCTGTACGATAACGAGCCCCGCCTCAAGGACTTTGTGAACAACGCCTATACCAAGCTCATCGCCACGGCGGCCCAGCAGGAAGACTCGAAAGTAATTGTGCTGGCCAACAGCAACATCGGGGCTTCGGTGGGCTCGCGCCTGTCGGTGCGGCTGCAAGCCGCGCTGGCCACCAACGTGGTCGAGCTGCCCAAAACCGATGGCGGCCAGTTCACGGTAAAGCGCGGTGCGTTTTCGGGCAAAGCGTTTTCGGATGTGGTGCTGAGCGGCGACCGCAAGATTATTGCCGTTAAAAAGAACTCGCTCGAAGCCCAGCACGAAGCCGGCAAAACGGCCGAAGTGGTGGCCTTCTCGGCCCAGCTCGGCGATACCGACTTTGCCGATGCGCCCAAGCAAGTGGTGATGCAGGACCAGGCCGGCGGCATTCTGCTGCCCGAGGCGGCGCTCGTAGTGAGCGGCGGCCGCGGCATGAAAGGCCCCGAAAACTGGAACCTCATCGAAGACCTCGCCAAGGCGCTGGGCGCGGCCACGGCCTGCTCGAAGCCGGTGAGCGACGTAGACTGGCGCCCTCACCACGAGCACGTTGGCCAAACGGGCATCACGGTTTCGCCTAACCTGTACATTGCCTGCGGCATTTCGGGGGCTATCCAGCACTTGGCGGGTGTCAACTCGTCGAAGGTCATTGTAGTCATCAATAAAGACCCCGAAGCCCCTTTCTTTAAAGCGGCCGACTACGGCATTGTGGGCGACGTGTTCGACGTGCTGCCCAAGCTGACGGCCGCCGTAAAGGAGCTAAGCTAGTTTAGCTACCCGAACCGCCATACTGAGCTTGCCGAAGCATCTTGGCTGAGTGCGCTGGCTTACCTGCCTTTGCGTAATCGGTCAGAATGCTGCGGCAAGCTCAGCATGGCGGTTTTATTTTAAACTTTAGTACTGCCCCGGCGTTCTTTTGCGAAGCCATTCCGGCCACAATCGCTTTATTTGTCGTACAGAACTCCACTACCCGTTTCCTGGACCTAATCCGTCCCCGCGACCCTTGAAAAAAATTCCGCTCGAAATCCTGGGCCTGTCTTCCTCGCAGTCGCAATCCGGCTCGTTCGCCCTCATTTTGGGTGAAAAGCACGGCAACCGCCGCCTACCGATTATTATCGGCATGTTCGAAGCCCAGAGCATTGCCATTCAAATTGAGAAAATCAGCCCCAACCGGCCGCTCACCCACGACTTGTTCAAGTCGTTTGCTGAGCACGTGCACGTGGCTATTATCGAAGTAGTTATCTCCGACCTCAAGGAGGGCGTTTTCTACTCACGCATCGTGTGCTCCGACGGGGCCACCACGTTCGAGATTGATGCCCGGCCTTCCGACGCCATTGCCATCGGGCTGCGTTTTGGGGTGCCCATTTTCACGGTCGAAAGCGTGCTTAGCGAAGCCGGCATCATCCTTTCGGACCTCGACGAGGCCGCGGAGGAAGATGAGGACGACCAGGACCGCGACGACGAAGACGATGAGGACGACGACAGCCCCACGCCCGCGCCGCGCCCCACCGAGCCCAAAGAACCGAGTGGCCAAGTACCGGTCGAGGAGCTTAGCAAAATGCTGCAACAGTCGCTGGAACGTGAAGACTATGAGCGGGCTGCCAAAATCCGCGATGAGCTAAACAAGCGCAACGGGTAGTTTTCCTAGTTAACTTTGTGAGTAGAAGTCCTGGTTGGTCATTCAGCCGGGACTTTTCCTTATCTGCTATAGTAGGTTTTTAAGCAAGCAATTATGTCATTATCAATATCGCAGCGCGGGCGGGATATGCCGGCTTCGCCGTTTCGCAAGCTGGCCCCTTTTGCCGAGGCCGCCAAGCGCCAAGGCAAAAAAGTATATCACCTCAACATCGGGCAGCCCGATATCGCGACCCCGCCCAGCCTCTTCGAGGCCGTGCGCAACGCCGACATTCGGGTGCTGGCTTATAGTCACGGCGCGGGCACCGACAGCTACCGCCAGAAGCTGGCCGCTTACTACCACCGCGCGGGCATTGAGGTGACGACCGACGAGATATTGGTAACCACGGCCGGCAGCGAGGCCATTCTGTTTGCCCTGCTGACTTGCCTCAATCCCGGTGATGAAATCATTGTGCCGGAGCCATTTTACGGCACGTACACGGCTTTCGCCATCGCATCGGGGGTCACTATTGTGCCCGTGACGGCCACCATCGCCAACGGCTTTGCCTTGCCGCCGCTGGCTGACTTTGAAGAAGTTATCACGCCCCGCACGAAGGCGGTGCTGCTCTGCAACCCCAGCAACCCGACGGGCCACGTGTACACCCGCCGCGAGCTAGAAGACATCCTGGATTTGTGCCAGCGCCACGGCCTGTACTTGCTTTCGGATGAGGCCTACCGCGAATATTGCTACGACGGGGCCCGCGCCACCAGCGCCCTCAACCTGGCGGGCGGCGAGGATTACGTGGTGGTGATGGACACCATTTCGAAGCGCTACAGCGCCTGCGGGGCCCGCGTGGGCTCGCTCGTTACGCGCAACCAAAACGTGTTTCAGGCGGCCTTCCACTTTGCCCAAATGCGCATCAGCCCGCCCGGCCTGGGTATGCTGCTGGGCGAGGCGGCGGCCGAGCTGCCCGAAAGCTATTTCGACGAAAACCGCGCCGAGTACCAGGCCCGGCGCGACCTCGCGGTGGCCCGCCTGCAAGCCATGCCCGGCGTGCAGTGCCCGGTGCCGGGCGGCGCGTTCTACGTGATGGCCCACCTGCCCGTGGACGATGCCGAGCGCTTTGGCGAGTGGCTGCTCACGGATTTTGCCTACGAAAACCAGACGCTGATGCTATCGCCGGCCAACGGCTTTTATCAGACGCCCGGCCTGGGCAGCCAGCAGGTGCGTATTGCCTATGTGTTAAATCTAACCGACCTGGCAACCGCCCTCACCTGCCTAGAACAGGCCTTGCTGGCGTATCCGGGCCGCACGGTGGCGGCCGAGCTGGCCGCGGTGCCAGCCGAGGCAATGGTTTAGCTTATATTTTTGCCTAACTTGCAGGGCCCGTTACCTTAAGCTGCTAGGTAACGGGCTTTTTGGGGCTTGTGAAACTGGCTATAATCGTAGAAGGTGATTATATGGTTCCATTTTTGATAGGCCTCTAAAGGGAAAAAAGGAATGCTGAAAAGTTCCTGAAAATTTTTTATTTATTCTTTAGAATAGCTAAATCCAGTGCCGAAAACAGGGCGTAGGTAGGCGGCTTTCCATCCACTGCCAGCTAATGAAACTGCTTGAACAGGAATCTGAGAATGAGCTTGTTCGCCGCCTGTATGCCCGTGACGAGGCGGCCATGTCTCTATTTTATCAGAACTATAGCAAAGCCCTTTATTATACCATTTGGCGCATTGTGCGCCACGATGAGCTAGCGGAGGATATTTTGCAGGAATGCATGGTCAAGTTCTGGCTGGCGTTCCCCAAATACGACTCCAGCAAAGGGCGGCTTTTTACTTGGGCGTTGAATATTGCCCGCAACCTGGCCATCGATACCCTGCGCGAGCAGCGCTACCGCGACTCGCAGCGCACCTACTCGCTGAGTTCGGAACCCACTGCCGACCAGCCGGCCCCGGCTACCTTCCGGCCCGAGCACATTGGGGTGCGCGAGTGGCTCGAGCTGCTCGGGCCCACCGACCGCAACCTGCTGGAGCTGCTTTACCTGAAGGGCTACACCCAGACCGAGGCCGCCGATGAGCTAGGCTGGCCGCTGGGCACGGTAAAATCGCGGGCCAGCCGCATTATCCGCGTGCTGTCGCGGGTGATGAGCTAGCAACGGCTGGCGCACTACTTTAGTATAGCATGGCAGCCGGGGCGCGGGCAAGGCAAGCTTTTGCGTTGCTCGCGTCCCGGCTGTTATTTGGTGGCTGCGCTCAGCTGGTTTTGGCGGGTTAGGGGCTGGTGCGTAACCGTACTTGGGCTTTTTGCGAACAACGGTTGCGCTTGGCCCCCACTCATACGCCTTACAGCTGGCCGCGCTCTTTTATTGATGACGCATTTTGCTCGCTTGTTTTCGCCACTGCTACTGCTTCCGGCCGTGGCGCTGGCCCAGCTGCCCACCGCCTCGCCCCTACCCCGCCTGCTGGCCGAGCGCCGGGTGCTGACGCAGCAGTACGCCGCCGCTAATGCGCAGCGGCACGCGCTGTTTGGCCTCAGCAACAAGCCCAGTAAGAAGGACTTGCAAACGGTAGTGGATGCCTTGCAAGGCATTGTGGACAAAGATGAGCAGATAGTGGCCGTGCTCAACCAAACCACCCAAGAGGCCCAAACCACTGCCGCCCAGCTACAAACCACTACTACTACGCTCCAAAACACCGGCCGCGGCGACCGCAACCTCACCGTGCAGCGCCTGGCCGAGCTGCAAAACGACTTGCAAAACGCCCAGCAGCGCGAGCGCCAGGCCACCGAACGCCTGCGCACCCAGGCGGCCGACTTGCAGGAAGCCCAGCAGGGCCGCACCGTGCGCGATGCGCTCATTGCGGGGCTGGCGCTGGCTTGCGCAGGGCTGTTTTTTTGGCGGCGGCGGCGGCGGTAGGCAAGCCCGGCGACTGGTACTACCTTGGTAGCCCAAACCGCTATTGGCGGCGCAGCCCCCATGACAACCTTTACCGAAGACCAAGCCGCGGCCCTTGTTACCGATGCTGGCACCCTGAAGCGGGGCCGCGAGCTGGCCGGCCCCGCCAAATGGAACAACTTAGGCCGTACCGATACCGCCGCCTGGGGCGAGTGCGCCGGCAGCGGCAGCAAGCCCTATCTGGTGGGCATCGACCTCACCGAGCCGGCTTTCAAATGCTCGTGCCCGAGCCGGGTGTTTCCGTGCAAGCACGGGGCTGGGCTGCTCTTGCTGCTGGCGCGGCAGCCGGCGCTGTTTTCCACTGCTACGCCGCCCGCCTGGCTGGCCGAGTGGCTGGAAAAGCGCCAAACCAAAAGCGAGGAGCAAGCCGACAAAGCCGCTGCTAAAACCCCTACAAGAGCACCCAGCGCCGAAGCCACCGCCGGCCCAGCCGCGGCCGAGGCTGCTTCAGCCGCTCCCGCCGCTCAACAAAAGCGCGAAGCCCAGCGCCACGCCCGCATGCAGGCCGGGGCCGAAGACCTCGAAACCTGGCTGCTTGACCTGCTGCGCGCCGGTCTGGCCGACCTCGAAAAAAAGCCCGCCAGCTTTTGGGAAAACCAGGCCGCCCGGCTGGTCGATAACCAGCTGCCCGGCCTGGCGGCCGTGCTGCGCGAGCTGGCCGAGTACCCCACCGCTGGGCCGCACTGGGCGCAGCGCCTGCTGGGCCGCCTGGGCGAGCTGTACGTGCTGGTGCGAGCTTTTTTGAACCGCGAAAACCTGGCCCTCGCTGCCCGGCAAGACGTGTGGCAGCAAGTAGGCATTACGCCCAAAAAAGACGCCTTACTGGCCGACCCGGCGGCCGTTATCGTCGCCGATACCTGGCTGGTGCTGGGCCAGCATACTTGGGAAGAGGAGCGCGTGACGGGCCGCCGTAGTTGGCTTTTTGGCCAGAACTCGGGGCGTACGGCCCTGGTGCTGGAATTTGCCTTTGGCAGCCAGCCTTTTGCCACAGCCTTAGTGCCACAGGGCAAATACGCGGGCGAGCTGGTGTTTTACCCCAGCTTGCTGCCGCTACGCGCGGCGCCGGTGGCCCTCACTTACCAAGGCAGCGCGGCCGACGCCACGCCGCCCGGCCAGTCCATCGGCCAGCTGCTGGAAAGCTATGCCACCGCCCTGGCCCGCCAGCCCTGGCTGCGGCAGTGGCCCGCTGCGCTGGGCCCGGTGCTGCTGCACCCGCAGGCCGATGGCCGCTGGCTGCTGCACCACGCCACCGAGGCGCTGGCGCTGCCCCTGCGCATTGTGGATGAAGACGTGGCCTGGCAATGGCTGGCTTTTAGCGGCGGGCGGCCGCTCACGCTGTTTGGCGAGTGGGATGGGCAGGCCTTTACGCCGTTTGTGAGCTGGGGTGAGGACGTGGACGAAGCGGGAAATCCGCTCTTGCTGGACGATTTTTTTGAGGCGAGCGCCCGCGCGGGGCAGCTGGTCGGAGCCCTAGCTCTCTCAGAACTACCAGCCACTGCGGCTACCCCTGAAGCCACGGCCGCTCTGGCTTTGGAGCCTGAGCCAACCGCTGCCGATGCCCCCACCTGGCCGCAGCTGCTGCGCCTGGCGCTGCTGGGCACCCGCCAGAGTGCTGAGGTATTACCGGCCTTCCTTACTCTGCCTACGCCCGCTGGCCGCGAGCCGCAGCTACTGCTTTCGGCCGGCGCCCTGGCCTTGATGCGCAAGGCGGGCTATATGCCGGCCAGCCCACCCACCGCCGCGCCCGCGTCGGCCCCGCCCGATTCTTTGCCGGCCCTGGGGCAACTGGGCACCGAGGCGCTGCACCAGATGCTCGTTGGCGCGGCGCACCTCGACTTGCTGCCCGACTACCTGCCCCGCGTGGCGGCCGCTGGCCGCCGCGTGCCCGAGGCGCTGCTAGTGCCGCTGTTGCAGCACGCCACTAAGTCGGTAGCCATTCGTGCTCACCTGGGGGCCGTGCTGGGCACGCGGGGCCGCTGGCTGGCTACCCTCAACCCAGAGTGGGCTAAGCTCTTCACTGCCAGCACTCCTACCGACCCCAACGACCTCAGCATCTGGGAAACCGGGCTGCTGCCCGAGCGCCTGGCGTGGCTGCGCCAGCGCTTTGCCCAGGCTGCTGATGCCGCCCGCGCCCTGCTGCTGGCGGCCCTGCCCACCGAGCCGGCCAAGGTGCAGGAGGCGCTGTTGCAGCTGCTGGCCGAGCACCCGCACCCCGACGCCGAGCCGACGCTGGAGGCGCTGCTAAAATCGCGCGGCCAGGAGGTGCGCCGCCAGGCTGCCGCGCTGCTGGTGCGCCTGCCCGGCGCGGCCCTCACCGAGCGCCTGTGGGCGCGGGCTGCCCCGCTCATTACTGCCCAGCGCAAGCTGCTGGGCCTGGGCAAGCCCACGCTGGAAATCACCTTGCCCACGGCCTGGGACAAAAGCTGGCTGGCCGATGGCATTGAGGAGAAAAACGACCGATATGCTTATGCAGCCCGCACCGATAAAGCCGCGCCCGCAATTGGGGCCGGGGCCGCTCGCCTGGTTAATCTATTGACGCTGCTGCCAGTTGGCCGCTGGCTGGAGCAGCTCCAGCTTTCGGCCGATGAGCTGCTGGCAGCAGCCTTAGCTAATGAGTGGGCCGTGCCGCTGCTATCGGCCTGGGCTACCAGCGCAGCTACTCACCAAGATGCGGAAATGGCGGCCGCTTTTGTGCGGCTGTGGCTAACCCAAGAGCCGCGCCTCAAGCAGCTTGGCGTGTCGCTGAGCCTTTGGGAATTGGTGGCGCTATTGCCCACCGCCACTCAACAGCAGCTGCTCGCGCCTCCGCTGCTTCGGCGCCTGCAGCAGCCCGGTGCTACTTGGGAAGTCGATTGGGAGGCGCTGGAACAGATGCGCGCACTGCCCGGCCCCTGGCCGTGGGCGCTCAGCCAGGCTGCGCTGGCCGTAGTGGCCCGCCACACCGCCGGCACGGCCACCCTCCCCTGGCTACCCCATGAGCGCCACCGGTTCGGCTACTTCGTCAGCCAGACGCTGCTCGATACCATTGCGCCAGCTGATGTAGCCGCCGCCCAGCAGCAGCTAGCCGCCATTGCCGAGATGCACGCGTTTTACGCCGAGCAGTTCCGCGTTTTTAGTGATACGCTGCGCTTTCGCGCTGATTTGGCGGCTAGTCTTACGGAGTTTGGTTAAGCTGCTTATCATTGAAATAGAAACAATCAAGTGCTTGTCATGCTGAGCACAGTCGAAGCATGACGGGCAAAAAAGCCCTTAATCATTGCTCACTATTAATTGCTAATTGAAAAAATGGACCTGCTACGCCCCCACGCCGAAACCACCTACGCCGAAGAGCTAGCCACCCTGCGAGCCGCCGACGACCGCCCCCGCCCCACCAACTGGCAGCTTTCGCCGTGGGCCGTGGTCACCTATTTGTTGGGTGGCAAACTGGATAACGGCTTCGAAATTGAGCCCAAGTACATCGGCCAGCGGCGCTTGATGGAAATCGCGGTGGCCACCCTGGCCACCGACCGCGCCCTGCTGCTGCTAGGCGTACCTGGCACCGCCAAAAGCTGGGTGAGCGAGCACCTCACGGCCGCCATCAGCGGGCACTCCAACCTACTCATTCAGGGCACGGCGGGCACCGCCGAAGACTCGCTGCGCTACTCCTGGAACTACGCCCGCCTGCTGGCCGAAGGCCCCTCGCTGTCTGCGCTCGTACCCAGCCCGCTCTACAAAGGCATGGCCCAGGGCCAATTGGTGCGCATTGAGGAACTGACGCGCATCCCGAGCGACGTGCAGGACACGCTCATTACTATGCTCTCGGAAAAGGTGCTGCCCATCCCCGAGCTAAGCACTGAAATCGCCGCCACGCGAGGCTTCAACGTAATTGCCACCGCCAACGACCGCGACCGAGGCGTGAACGAGCTGAGCAGCGCCCTGCGCCGCCGCTTCAACGCCGTGGTGCTGCCCCTGCCCGCCACCCTGGCCGAGGAAGTCGAAATCGTGCAAACCCGCGTGGCCAAGCAAGGCAAATCGCTCCAGATTCCGGCCGAAGCCCCGGCTCTGGAGCAGATTCAGCGCCTCGTTACCATCTTCCGCGAGCTGCGCCAGGGCCGCACCGACAACGGCAAAACCAAGCTTAAAAGCCCCAGCGGCACCCTCAGCACCGGCGAGGCCATCTCGGTGATGAACAGCGGCCTGGCCCTGGCTGCCTACTTTGGCGATGGCACCCTGCGCGCCGCCGACCTGGCCGCCGGCCTCACCGGGGCCGTCATTAAAGACCCTACCCCCGACCGCGTGGTGTGGCTCGAGTATCTGGAAACCGTGGTGAAGGAGCGCGAGGGCTGGAAGGATTTGTACCGGGCGTGCCGCGAGGTGGTGGAGTAATGGATAACGCTACCGTTATAGCCCGCCTCTGTGAGATGGGGCCGCTACCTGATGCTTCCACAGCCGCTGTCGATTCTTTCCCATTCTTGGCATTTGACGACTTGGTGCAGCAACTTACTGCGCCTCTTTCTAAGGCTCACGCTATTGAACTTATCAATCTAGGCCCACCACCTGATACTGGTAGCTTGGAGGTGGAGTGGTCGCTGATACATACCGTAGACTTACTATCTGCGGAAGAGTTGCAAGAAGCCATACTACTTGCCAACGATACTGAGGTGAAACGAATAGTAGAGATACGGTTGGCTAATTACTTCAAGAAGAATCCGTGAAATCTTTTCAGCTACGACAATATCGAAATTTGTTGCCACTCAGCTTGCTGTTGCTGGCTTGCATCTATACACTAATTGTCACCCTCACCAATCCTGTGCTAGTTGATGGTGAATACTACGAGCGGGCATTTGGTTGGTCCCATTACGTTGGTTTCGCCACAGTTGCCAGTTGCATCATTTGCTACTTCGCCTGGCGACCAAGATTCAAATATGTTCTTATCGGCACCCTGCTACTAGGGCTTTTCAACGTCGCCAACTTTATGCCTGACGCCACGAGCTTTGGCCTCAATTTTGGCGACCTACGCCTAGCGATACAGCCCTTTTCGTTGCTTCTGCTCGTATTTTCTTACTTTATAAATCGCTCAGCAGCCAACGCGTTCATTCGCAAATACCTTATTCCAGCCCCGACACCGGCGCGAGTTGCCCAGCTACGGCGGGAAGGCATAGACCAATTCAAGGAAACATTCGCCCGCAAAAGCAACGATAGTTTACAGCAGATTGTGCAGGAGCGCAAACTAGTTGGCGATGCCATTACAGCTGCGCAGGAACTACTAACCGAGCGGGGCGCAGCCTCCCAAGCGATTGTTTAACAATGACAGTTGACCCCGCCACCTACCCCGTCGACGGCCTCGCCCTCCCCTGGGGCCTCACCCTGGCCGAAACCGCCGAGCGCCTGCAAACCCGCACGCAGCTGCCGCCCTACGGCGGCTGGCCCAATCTGCGCGTGGCCTGCCGCTCGGTGTTCGGCCTGGCCGCCATCGAGGCTAACCTGCGGGCGCCGGCCCTGCACAAACCCGTGCTGCAAGTGAGCTACGAGTTGGCCGCGCCGCCGCAGTTTGGGGGGCAGCCGCAGGAGGCAGCGCAGTGGCAGCAGCCGCTGACCGATTTGCTGGGCGCGCCTACGCAGGCGCAGGCCTATACCATGCCCTGGAGCCGCGGCGCGGGCCAGGTGGTGTACGCGGCGCGCTGGCAGGTGGGGCTGGTGCAGGTGGGGCTGTCGGTATTTGGGGGCGTGCGGCAGCAGGCTGGTGGGCTGGCGGCGGCAGGGCTCTACCTGCACTGGGAGGATGAGCTGAGCGCGGCGCGGCCCTTTCTGGCGGCGGCGCAAACCCAGGCGCTAGTCCTGGCGGCGGCGGCTGAGCAGGCGGCCGCCCCACAAGTATTCCGCTTGCAACAGCAGCAAACGGCCTTCAAAATGCCCGCTAACGGTGCCTCTACGGCTGCCCCCAGCCAGGAGGCCACCCGGCTGCGGCAGGCTCAGCGGGCGCTCTACCATGAGGGCTTGTGCGAAACGCCGGCCCGCCTTCAGGCCCAGCTCTCAGCCTATGAGGTGGCGCTGTGGGCAGTGCCGGGCCAGGCCGCGTGGGCCGTATCGACGCAGGTTGACACGGTGCTGCTCGCGGCCGACACCCTGGCAGCGGTGGAGCTTATAACTCTGCACCCGGCCAAAGGCAGTGGCAACGTGCAGCTGCGCGTGGGCGATTTGCGGCTGGGCGATGCCTATGGCTCGGCGGCACTGCCCGCACTGGCCGATGCCCTTGAGCGCCAGGCTAGCTACCGCGTGAGCCGGGTAGAAGCTATTGATGCCTGATGTGCGCAAACAGGCTGAGCCATTCAATAATGCACCTTTATTAGCTCAACCATGCTTTTTGTTAAGTACAAAATTTTCTGCGTTTTATAATGCAAAAGGTCTTTTGGTGTATATTTGCCCGAAATCCAATTTTTCCTGCGTAATATGCAGTCATCCACTACCCCTCTCATCACTAACTCGGCTGCGCTTGCAGAACAAACCATCTGTTCGCAGCAAGCCCTAAAAGCTATTGAAGCGTATTTGCGGTGTAAGCCTTCGGGGCTGGCCAGCCCTGGCCAACCCCTGGCAGTAGCCACTGGCTTTTGGCACAAGCTGCTGGCGTTGCTGCACTAGTAGCAGCCGTAGCCGGTCCGCGGGCTTCTGAGGTAAATTGGTCAGCAGCTATCTTTTAAGCAAGGCCTTACGCACCGATTTGCCGGCCAGCCAGCCAGGTATTAGCGGCCCCCTCATCGACGAAGCGGGCAAACTGCACCGCGCTGCTGGGCGCAGCCTCGTGCGCGCTGGGCGGCAGGCTACCCAGGTAGCCGGGCAGCACCAGAAAGCACACGCAGAGCGTCGTGCCTAGCTCGCGCTGCACCGCGGGCAAAAACTGCGTGGTTACCCATTCGGGGCCGTTGAGGCTGCGGTTGGTGCGGCGGCGCGAGTCGATGAGCCAGTAGCCGCAGGCGTGGTGCAAGGCCGCCTGGCGCAGGGCCGCGTAGCCCTGGTGCAGCTCGGCCTCCGACACCGAGCGCAGCCAGCGGCCCGTGAGCTGGCCGAGGTCAGGGCGGTAGGCGACTTGCAGAAAGTCGGTCGAAAACTGGTCGGGAAGCATGGGTGGGAAGGCCGGGCGGGGGCTAAAGCTACGCAACTTGCGCTTGCCTTAGATTGCCGGCCGAGTATCTTGCCGCTCGTCCCTTTTCGCCCATGCCCACCGACCTCCGCCTCTTCGGCATTCGCCACCACGGCCCCGGCAGCGCCGCCAGCCTTGTGGCCGCCCTCGATGCTTTCCGGCCCGATATCGTGCTACTCGAATGCCCCGCCGATGGCGAAGCTGCCCTCGCCACCCTGCGCGATGCGGCGCTGGTGCCGCCTGTGGCCTTGTTGCTCTACAACCCTAAGCAGCAGGGACAGGCGTCGTTTCTGCCGTTTGCCGAGTTTTCGCCTGAGTGGCAGGCGGTGCAGTGGTGCTTTCGGGAGGGGGCGCACGTACGGTGTTTTGATTTGCCGATGAGCTTGCGGTTTGGGTTGGATAATGCGGCAGAAAGTGCGCCGGCCGTGGCAACCTCACTCCCCGACCCCCTCTCCAAAAAAGAAGGAGAATCGGGAAATGAGGCTGCCACGGCCGGCGAGGCGCTTACGTTGGACGAGCAAACCGAGCCCGAAATCGAAGCCGACCCTGTGGCCTACCTCGCCCGCCTCGCCGGCTACACCGACTCGGAGCAGTGGTGGGAAACCCACCTCGAACAAGCCCCCGGCCACGCCGGCACCTTCCAAGTGGTATTGGAGATGATGACGGCCCTGCGCACCGAGCTGCGCCGCCCCGAAACCGATGAAACGCTGCTCCGCGAGGCCTACATGCGCGAAACTCTGCGCGCCACCCTCGCCCAGGGCTACCCGCGCGTGGCCGTGGTGTGCGGGGCCTGGCACGCGCCCGTACTCACCGACCCCAGCTTCCAAAAAAAGGAAGACAAAGCCCGGCTGAAAGGCTTGAAAAAAGCCCCGGTCGAAGCCACCTGGATACCGTGGACCTATGAGCGCCTGTCGTTTAGCTCGGGCTACGGGGCGGGTGTGCTGTCGCCGGCTTGGTACGAACTGCTGTTTACCCAGCCCCGCGAACAGGTCATTACCCAATGGATGGTGCGCGCCGCCCGCCTGCTGCGCCAGCAGGATTTGGATGCCTCCTCGGCCCACGCCATCGAGGCCGTGCGGCTGGCCGATACGCTGGCCGCCGTGCGCGGCCTTAGCCTACCGGGCATAGATGAGCTGCGCGAGGCGGCCGTGGCGCTGCTGGGCGGCGGGTATTCGGAAAGCTTATCAATAATAGAGCGCGAGCTGATAATCGGCGAAAAGCTGGGCGAAGTGCCGCCCGGCCAGCCCGCCACGCCCTTGCAGCAGGACTTGGCCCAGCAGCAGAAAGCCCTGCGCCTCAAGCCTGAGCCTACCCGCAAGCCCCTAGCCCTCGACCTGCGCCAGGAAAGTCACCTCCAGCGCAGCCACTTGCTGCACCGCTTGCGCTTACTGAATATAAACTGGGGCAAACCCCAACGCGTGGCGGGCGGCAAAGCCGGCACTTTCCATGAAGAATGGGAACTAGCCTGGCCACCTGAAATGGCCCTCGATGTGCTCGACGCCGGCCGCTGGGGCAATACCGTGCTGGCCGCCGCGGCCGCCCGCGCCACTGCCCGCGCCGCCGAAACCCCCACCCTCGAAGCCGTGAGCAGCCTGCTCGAAGAAGTGCTGCGCGCCGACCTCGGCCCGGCCATCGGTGCGCTGGTGGCGCGGCTCGAAGCCCTGGGGGCCGACACCCGCGACGTGACGCACCTGCTCGCCGCCCTGCCGCCGCTGGTGCAGGTGCTGCGCTATGGCAACGTGCGCCGCACCGATACCCAGCAGGTAGCCCAAGTGGTGCAGCAGCTGGTGCCGCGCCTCTGCATCGGGCTGCCCGCCGTGTGCGCGGGCCTCGACCTCGATGCCGCCCGGCCGCTGCTGGAGCGTATCGAAGCCACCCACGCCGCCATCCGGCTGCTGCAAGACGCTGGCCACGAAGCCGATTGGTACGCGGCATTAGCTGCTGTGCAGCGCAGCGCCGCCAGCAATGGCCTGCTGGCCGGGGCCGCCGCCCGCCTGCTTTTCGACACCCAGCAGGCCGATGCCAACGCCACGGCCACCGCTCTGGGCCTGGCCCTCGCGCCCGCCCAGCCCACTGCCTACGCCACGGCCTGGATTGAGGGCTTTTTGCGCGGCTCGGGGCTGGTGCTCATCCATCACCGCGAGCTGTTCGACCTGCTCGATACCTGGCTGGGCAGCTTGGCCGAAGCCACGTTTCGGGTGGTGGTGCCGCTGCTGCGCCGGGCGCTTGCGGAGTTTTCGCCGCCCGAGCGCCGCCAGCTGCTGGACTTGGCCGCGGCGGGGCCAGCGGGGCCGCCGGCTGCCGCTACCGAGGCGGACTTTGACTGGGGCCGCGGGGCCCGGGTGCTGCCCGTGCTGCGCGGGCTGGTGGGTTTCTACTGAAGCTGATTATAGCCTTAACGTAGTGTAACTTGCCGAACTTACGAGCTTTTATTTTCGAACTTTCTGCTTTTGTGAACACCCTTACTCTTCATCAATTATTTACCCCCCCTACCAAGGTCGCCCTGGTGCTCGCTGGCTGGGCTAGCCTCGCTGCGCCAGCCCAGGCGCAAGCCCCCACGCTACTTACCCAAAACCCCTTGCGCAATGCAACGGCCGCGCCGCAGGCAATGCCGGTAAGCCTGGTTTTTTCGCAGGCAATAGACCCGGCTACGGCCGGCAACATCCGGCTTTTTGGCGCGCAGTACCGCGGGCGGCGCCTGGCCACGGTCAGCACCAACGGCGCAGCGGTTTCCCTCACGCCGACCGTGCTGACCACGGGCACGGCCAATGCCGGCTTTCGCCCGGGCGAACAAGTGAGCCTGACAATCCCGGCCACCGTGCGCAGTGCCGCCGGGCTAGCCGTGCGGGCGCAGGTGGTGCAGTTTACGGCGGCGGTTGGCGGCCCCGGCCGGGGCACATTCGCGCTGGGCACCGACGTGCCCATGACTTACAACTACCCGCAGCAGGCATTGGCTGACATTGACAGCGATGGCGACCTTGACTTGCTGGTATCGCAGGGTAGCAACTATGGCACGCTGGCCCGCTTTGTGGCGGTGCGCCTGAATAATGGCCAGGGAAATTTTAGCGCAGCACCCGATGTAAGTGTGGGCACTGCCACGGCGCCTAATGAACTAGCGCTGGCCGATGTGGATGGCGATGGCGACCTCGACCTGCTGGCAGCCTGTGCCAACGTCGTGAGCGTGCGCCTCAACAACGGCCAGGGTGGCTTCGGCGGGGGCTCAGATGTGCCGGTGCTGGGTAATGCCACTTACCTGGTCGTGGGCGACCTGGACGCGGATGGTGACCTCGACTTGCTCAGTTACACCCAAAATAACGGCCAAACCGTGGCGAGCATTCGCCTCAACCAAGGCAATGGGACGTTTGCGGGCGGCTCGGAGCTGGCGGTAGCGGGGGGCAGCGGCGCGCTCGCGCTGGGCGACGTAGACAGCGACGGCGACCTAGACCTGGTGACAGCCGGCTTCACCTCGGGCTACCTGTATACCTGCCTCAACCCAGGCAATGGCACATTTAACCCGCCCACGGCCTACCTAATTGGCAATAGCCCCGCCAGCGTAGCGCTGGCTGATGTGGACGGGGACAGCGACCTCGACCTAGTGGTGGGCTGCGCCCGCACCAATACCGCCGAAACCCGGCTTAACAACGGCAGCGGCCAGTTTGCTGCTACGGGCACTTCGGTAGCAGTAAGCGACTACCCGCGGGAGCTGCGCCTCACCGATTTCGACAGCGATGGCGACCTCGACCTGCTGGTGGGGCACGTGTACAGCGGCAATGTGAGCGTGCGGCTGAACACGGCCGGCGTGTTTGGCGGGGGCTCAAACGTGGTAATGAGCACTACCCGCACCTCGGGCCTGGCCGTGGGCGACCTAGACGGCGACCAGGATATCGACTTTGTAACCGGCGTGCCGGGTGCTAGTACCACGTCCGTGGTGCGCATCGGCTTCAACCAAGGAGCGGCGGCCCCCGCACCCACCTGCTCGGCGGCCGATACAACCGTTACCGTCACCCCGGCCGGGGTAGCCAGCGTGAGCTGCGGCCAGCTGCCGGTGCTGCTGAGCGGGCACCCGAGCCAGCCCGCCAGCGCCCGCTATGAGTGGCAGTACGCCGCCACCGCCGGGGCACCCTGGCAGGCACTAGCCACCGGCAACGGCCAGCCCACCTACTCAGCCACCCAGGCGGGCCGGTACCGGCTGCGCACCACCCAGGGCAGCTGCGTGGCCACCTCGGCGGCCACCGAAGTGCGCCCGGTAACGGCGCTGACTTACGAGGTCCCCACTATTTTCACCCCCAATAACGACCACCTCAACGATGCCTTCGAGCTGCGCTTGACGGCCCCGCGTACCTTTCAGTTACAGGTGTTCAACCGCTGGGGCCACGAGGTTTTCAGCACCAATCAATACGGTGATTTCTGGACGGGAGCCGGGGCGTCGGCCGGCGTATATTATTATTACTGGCGCTATTCGACCGACTGCGACCCCGTAGAGCGCACCTTAAAAGGCACCGTGACCCTTGTGCAATAAGCTGGTACTTTCCCTTTCTCGTATGACCCCGACCTTTCCCTTCAAAGTCGCTGCTGCCCGCGCTCCTGCCGACCCGGCCCGGCAGTTCGTCATTCTGGCCGAGGTGGGCACGATGGATGAATACCACAACCTTTTCGAGAATTTTGGCTACGGGGGCACTGGCCTCTCATGGCGCGAGCACATCGAAACCATTATCGAGGAATACCAGCCCAGCCTGCTCGATAATCTGGAGTTCGACGAAACCGAAAACGTCTTTCTGGCCTACGCCGATAGCCTCGACGCGGTGCGTCAGTTTATGGATTGGGTACTACCGTACTTCGGCAACGTGGGCAAGCTAAAAAAGTACTTAAGCCAGACGGACCCAAGCGACTTTTTTAAGTAGCGCCCTTTAATATCATGAACTCTACCGCCCCCCGCTGGAAACTCGTGCTCGGCGCGGCCGCCGACGCTGACAATGCCGTGGCCATGCCGCCCGACTATGCCAACCTCGACCAGGTGCTCACGGCCCTCTACGACGGCGAGCGCCGGGGCGGCCTCGGCAGCTCGGCCCCCCGCGTAAGCCGCTGGCTAGGCGACATTCGGCAGTATTTCCCCAGCGAAGTGGTGGCCGTGATGCAGCAGGATGCTATGGACCGCCTGGGCCTCAACCAATTGCTGCTGGAGCCCGAAATAATGCGCACGGTGCAGGCCGATGTGCACTTGGTAGCCACCCTGCTTTCGCTGAGCCGCGTGATGCCCCAAAAGGCCAAGTCCACCGCCCGCGAAGTGGTAGCCAACGTAGTGCGCGAGCTCGAGCAAAAGCTAGCCCAGCCGTTGCGCCAAGCCGTGCAGGGGGCCCTGAGCCGGGCCGTGCGCAACCCGCGCCCGCGCTACCACGAAATCGACTGGGGCGCTACCATCAAAGCCAACCTCAAGCACTACCAGGCCGCCTACCGCACCGTCATCCCGGAGCGGCTGGTGGGCCACGGCCGGCGCGGGCAAGCCCTCAAGGAAATCGTGCTTTGCCTCGACCAAAGCGGCTCGATGGCGGCCTCGGTGGTGTACGCCGGCGTGTTCGGGGCGGTGCTGGCGTCGCTGAAAGCGGTGAAAACGCACATGGTGGTTTTCGACACCGCCGTGGTAGACCTCACCACCGAGCTGCGCGACCCGGTAGACCTGCTGTTTGGGGTGCAGCTGGGCGGCGGCACCGATATCAATCTGGCCCTCAGCTACTGCCAGCAACTCATCACCAGCCCCACCGATACGATTCTGGTGCTCGTGACCGACCTCTACGAGGGTGGCAATGAGCGCGAAATGCTAAAGCGGGCCGCTGCGCTCAAGGCCGCCGGCGTCACGGTTATCGTGCTGCTAGCCCTCTCCGATGAAGGCTCGCCGAGCTTCGACCGCCGCGTGGCCGAGCAGCTAGCGGGGCTGGGGATTCCTAGCTTCGCCTGCACCCCGGCGAAGTTTCCGGAGTTGATGGCGGCGGCTATTCAGGGGCAGAAGCTGAGTAGTGAATTGGTGGGATAATGAGTGGTGAAGTGAGGTATAAAACGCTTGTCATTGCGAGGAGGCACGACGAAGCAATCGCACCCGAACGGCTCTTCGATGGCTCGTTTTGATGCGATTGCTTCGTCGTACCTCCTCGCAATGACAGACGACAAAACCTACTAACTCACCACTCACTATCTCACCTAGCCAGCAGGCCATACACGTAGTCCAGCACGTGGCGCCGGCCCGCCTGGTGCAGCAAATCGGCGAGGTCGCGGGCGGCCGACCACTGGCGGTGGCGCAGGGCTTGCAACAGCTCCCAGCGCAGGCGCACGCCTAGGGCGGCGCGCTCGGCGGGGGTGCGCACGAGGGCCACGGCCTTGCGGCAGACGGCGATATTGGAGAGCAGGTACGGGTCGTTGGGCTGGTAGGCGCGGGTGGACATGGAACGCGGGTGCAGGCGGCGCTGCGTCGTTACCTCATCCTGGTAGTGAAACTGCCAGTCGGGGCTGGCCCGTACCCAAAAATCAAAGTCCTCGAAGCTGAGGGTTTCGTCGTAGCCGCCGAGGCGGGCCAGAGCTTCGCGGCGCATGAGCATGGTGGGCGAGCAGATGAAGTAGCGGGCTAGCACATCAGCCAGCACCCAGCCGCTGGCGGGGCGGGGCCGCAGGCCGCCGCGCCCATCGGGGCAGTGGTGCAGGCCTACTATAGTATCTTGCTCGTCAATGAGTTCGGCATTAGAATATACCACCCCATAGCTGGAACCCAGCTTTTCGAAGAGCGCCACCTGCTGGCTGATGCGGTGCGGCAGCAATACATCGTCGGTGGCAAAATCGACTACGAACTCGCCCGTGCTTTGAAAAAAAGCCTGGTTGAAAGCGCGGCAGTTGCGCAGGTTGTGGGGCAGCAGTAGCAGGTGCCAGGTGGGGTGAGCGGCGGCGTACTCGCGCAATATTTCTGGGCTACCGTCCTGGCTGGCATCGTCTACCAGCCACACTTCGAGGTGCGGGTAGTCCTGGGCCAAGATGGAATCGAGGGCCTGGCGCAGAAAGCGCGCGTGGTTGTAGCACAGGGCAATAATGGTGACGAGGGGCAGCACTCTCAATTAGCAAGTATCAATGAGCAAGTAGCAGCTCAGTAGCCGGCGGCTTTGCAAATAAAAAGCATAACCTTCATTCAACCTTTCTTATTCATTAGTAAGTGACTACTGGCGCACGCCAGCAGTAGCAATCCGTAGCGCACGGCGTGCGCCCACACCACCCCAGCCAAACCTAGGCGCGGCAGCAGCGCCACCAGCAACCCGGCATACAGCGCCGCCGACGCCGCCTGCACCACCAAGTAGGGCAGCGGCCGGGCACGGGCCAGCAATTGATACAAAAATACCCAAACCAGAAACTTGGCCCAGTCGCCGAGCAGCTGCGGGGCCAGCAGCTCGCGGGCGGCCAGCAGGCGCGGGGCAAACAGCAGCGGCAGCAGCCAGTCGCGCAGCGCAAAAACCAGCCCCAGCCCCCCGGCCAGCCCCGCCGCCAGCAAGCCCAGCACGGCCCGCAGGTAGTGCCGGGCCTGGGCGGGAGCCCCCGCCAGCGCCGCCAGCCGCGGGTAAAATACTGTGCCAAGTACCGCCGTCACCACCAGTGAATAGTTATCGGAAAGCTTGGCCACCGCCTGCCACAAATCGGTGCTGGCCGGGTCGAAATGCCCGATGAGGTAGGCCCGCACAGCATAATCGACAGCCCGGCCAAACAGCAACGTGCCCACGGCCATGAGCACAAAGCGCAGCAAGCCGCGGGTGGCCACCCGGCTGAGAGGGCGCAGCCGCCAGCCCCGCAGCAGCCCCGCCCGGTGCGCCTGCCCCAGCGCCGGCACCAGCGCCAGCGCCTGCCCGGCCAGGTAGCTGCCCAGCACCCAGGGCACGGGCAGCCGCAGCCACAGCGCTACCCCCACCGCAGCCGTGCTCAGCACGCTCAGCACCACGGCCTGCCCGATGTAGGCCCGCCGCTGGCCGGCCGCCAGCAGCACGGTGCTCAGCAAAGCCTGCCCGGCCACCGCTGCCATGCCCAGCGTGAACAAAACCACGGCCCCCAGCCCCCAGGCGGCCATGGTAGTGAGCGCCAGCAGCAGGCCCGCGGGCACCATAATGCCCAGCGTGAGCGCGCTGGCCGCCCCCAGCCAAGCCCGGTAGCGCGGCGTGCCCTGCCGCAGCGGGGCCAGGCGGGCCGTAGCCCCCACCTGAATACCATCGGCGGGCAGGGCCCCGAATAGCCCCATCAGGGTTTGAAACTGCGCCAGCTGCGTGAGGCCGCCCGCCCCGCCGTACACTGCCACCAGTTTATTGAGCACTAGCGCGCCCACGGTGCGGGCCACCATGGCCACCCCCGTGCCCACCGAGCCCCGCACAAACTGCTGCCACACGGCCCTGGTGGGCGAGGCCGGGCGGCCGGGGGCAGCCGGGGGCTGGGGGCCAGGGGGTGTTTTCACAAGCTTTTTTGCCAGGTAATGCGCGGATTATCGACTGCACCTAGGTGCCGCTTGAAGCGAAGCAGCGAGCTATTGGGCTGCCCGGTGGGTAGCGTGGAGGTGCCCAGGTCGACCGCCCTTGCCCCCGAGGCGCGGGCATACGCGTGCAAGCCGGCATTAAGCAATACCATGGGGCTCAAGTCATTGTCGGCCAGGCGGCTGGCGGGGTAAAAATTGTACACCACCTGCTCGCTCACTTGGATAGCTAGGGTAATCGCGGCCCAGTCGCCCCCCGGCTTGCGCACCGAAAAAAGCAAATACTGGCGCGGAAACGCCTGCACCAACGCCTGAATCCGCGCCAGTGGCAGCGACAGAGTTTGCCCCCGCTCTTGCCGACAGGCGGCGATAAACTCGTAGGCCGCCGACAGTAAAAAGAGGGGCTCTTGCTCTATTACCAGGCCGGCGCGCCCGCACTTAGCCAGGCGGCGGCGCTCGGCGGGGTAGAGGTGGGCGGCGTAGTCGAGCTGCGTATCGAGGTAATAATTCTGCTCGGTGAAGCTAGCCTGATAGCCCCGCTGCTCGAGGGCTTCGGCCAGTGCGGCGGCCCCGGTGGGGTCGTAGAACGCGGGGTAGCTGCGGACTTGCAGCTGGTGCTGCTGGTGCTGGCGCAAAGCATTTTCTACCTCGTCGAGCAGCGGCTGGAGGGCGGCCGCGGGCAGGCCCGCCGCCAGCTGCACCCCGCCAAAGCTGGCCTGGCCCGGCGAGCGCGCCAGGCCCTGGCCGTCGGCATCGAGCACTACGTAGAGCTGGGCCACGGTGTGGCCGGTGGCTTCGTCTTCTAGAAAAAACGCCAGCGTAGGGCAGCCGTGCGTTTGCAAGGCTTGGTGGGCAGGCAGCAGAAATAAGAGCGGCTCGAAGGCCAGCGGCAGGCGCGGCGCGGCCGGAGGCTGGTCGGCGGGCGTGTACGCCACGTGCACGTGCCGGGCAGCCGGCGCAGAAAAGTCGGGGAGTGAGGCCAAATGAGGAAAGCTAAGCGTCACCGGCAAAGTACGGCACGGCCGGGGTCAGCGCCACGGTTGAGCCTTAGGCCCCTGGTTTTCCGTATCAGCATTTCGACTATGGATTCTTCCGCTTCTACCCTTGCCCCGGCCCCGGCCACCGAGCCGCGCGACGCCCAATCCAACCTGACTGTTACGGACCGCGAGGCTACCCGCCAGGCCCGCGAGCAGGACGTGGGCCAGCGCCCCGGCACCCTGCGCGTGCGCCCCGATGCGCTGAAACCGCGCTTGTTTTTGATTTCCTACGACGCTAGGGGCTGCCTCGAAACGGAGTACACCGACCGCTACGACGAGATGCTAACTTTTTTTCGGGGCCACCCCGACCTCAAGCACTGGCTCGACGTGCGCGGCTACGGCGACCTGCCCCTGATGCAGCGCATGATGGATGACTTCGACCTGCACGCTTTGCAGCTGGAGGACGTGCTCGGCGACTACCAGCGGGCCAAGGTGGAGGTTTTCGACGAAAACCGCCTGTTCCTGGTGTCGCGCATGACGGACTTTACGTCGGCCCTCGAAATCAACGACGACCAGCTGTCCGTCTTCACCGGGGCCAACTACGTGCTGACGTTTCAGGACGACTACGAGGACTGCTTGGAGGTGCTGCGCAACCGCATCCGGGCCAAAACTAGCCCCCTGCGGCACAAGTCGACCGGCTACCTGGCCTACGCCCTCACCGACGTGGTGCTCGACCACTACTACCCCACGATGGCCGCCATCGGCGACTACATTGAGGAGCTGGAAGACCACATTTTTACCGAGCGGCGCGAGCGGCGGCTGCTCAATCGCATCTTGCGCATTAAAAAAGACGTGGTGCGCTTTCGCCGCCTGGTGTACCCCGAGCGCGATAAAATTTCGGAAATTCTGCGCCTGCCCGACGAGGTAGTGCCCGAAGAGCTAAAAGTGTATTACCGCGATGCCTATGACCACGCCATTCAGGCTCTGGACCTGGCCGAAAGCTACCGCGACAACATTTCGTCGCTGGCCGACCTCTTCCTCTCCGACCAAAGCAACCGCATGAACGAGGTGATGAAGGTACTGACCATCATCAGCTCCATCTTTATCCCGCTGAGCTTTGTGGTGGGCCTCTACGGCATGAATTTTCAGCACGAAGACACCCACGGCCACGTGCTGCCACTGAATATGCCCGAGCTGTATTCGCCGCTGGGCTACCCTATTTTGATAGGGGTGCTGGTGCTTATCGTGGTCGGGCAGCTCTATTATTTCTGGCGCAAGGGCTGGCTGAGTAGCGACTAACAACTGGGCACAACAGGAGCTTTAGCAGAACGGTAGCCGCCCTGCTTTCCAGTACGCGCCTAACCCATTTCATACCGACTTCACCGGCTCGGCACTAAGTTGAGGTATCAACTGAACGTCGCATGAAACTGCTGGGTCTGATTGGGTTATTGCTGCTGCTGGCCACGCTGCTGACGCCAGCCGGGCACCGGGCGCGGCAGCGGGCTCAGGCCGCCCGGCAGCTACGCGCGCACGGGGCCCCGGTGCAGGTCATTCGCTCGCCCTGGGCGGCCCACGCCCCTAAATCCGTGCGGCCAGTGCACGGCAAGGGGTAGTTTGGCTCGCCGGGAGCGCGGCCCTTAGCGGCTGTTCGAGTTAACTAAAAAACGTCTGCCAATGCGAGCGCAACAAAGCAATCGCACTAGCAGACGTTTTTTAGTTAACTCAAACGGCCCTTACCCCTTGGCCCCAACCTCCTCCCCTGCTGCGGGGCCGTAGTCCTCGCCAGCCAGGGGCTGCGGCGGAGTGGGGGCCTTCTCGGTGGGGGGCAGGGGCAACTGCCAAGCGGTGGCCAGCTGTTGCAGGCCTTCGTAGTTGGTGAGGTCAAACTTGCAGGGCACCACCGACACGTAGTTTTCGGCCAGGGCAGCTTCGTCGGTGTCGAGGCCGCGGTCGTGGTTTTCAAACTCGCCCAGCAGCCAGTAGTAGGGGCGCTGGTAGGGGTCGAGGCGGCGCTCAAACTCTTCCTGCCACTTGGCGTGGGCCTGCCGCGCCAGCCGGATGCCCTGGATAGGGCCGGCCGCGTTTTTAGGGATATTCACGTTGAGGGCCGTGTGCTTGGGGATGCCGTGGGTTAGCGCGTGCTCGCACACCTGCCGCACCCAGGGGCCCACGTGCGAAAAATCGGCGTGGTCGCCGTACTCGCACAGCGAAAAGCCGATGGCCGGCAGCCCCTCAATGGCCGCCTCAATGGCCGCCGACATGGTGCCCGAGTACAGCACATTTACCGACGAGTTGGAGCCGTGGTTGATGCCCGACACCACGAGGTCGGGGCGGCGGTTTTTGAGCACGTAGTGCTTGGCGATTTTCACGCAGTCGGCGGGCGTGCCCGAGCAGGCGTAGGCCTCCACGTCGGGGCCGAAAATAGCGGATTTATCGAGCCGCAGCGGGTGGCCGATGGTGATGGCGTGGCCCATGCCCGACTGCGGAGCGCTGGGCGCAACGACGACAATTTCGGCATTTAATTCCTGAAGAATGCGCACCAAATGCGCGATACCGGGGGCCGTAAGGCTATCGTCGTTGGAAACAAGAATGAGCGGGCGAGCAGACATTGACAGATGTAGCGCGGACTTTTATTCCGCGAGTGAAGGATAAAGCAAGCGATACGCAAGCGCCAACTAAAAGTCAGCGCTGCTGGCAAAGGTCGGCCGCCCGCCCCGACCTTCGCGGCCATGTTTCTTGCCTCGCTCCTCCTCGCTGCCTCGCTTATGAGCACTGCCCCTACCCCGCCGCTCACCACGCCCTTCGAGCGCGACCCGGCCCACAACACCACCGCCACTTACGCCGAGTGCATCGCCTTTTACAAGGCGCTGGCCGCCGCCAACCCCGCCACCGTGCAGCTGCGCGAGGCCGGCCCCACCGACAGCGGCCAGCCCCTGCACGAGGTAGTGCTCTCGGCCGATGGCACCTTTGACCCCACCGCCAGCCGGGCCAAAGGGCGGCCTATCCTGTTCATTCAGAACGGCATCCACCCCGGCGAGCCCGAAGGCATCGACGCCAGCATGCTGCTAGCCCGCGACCTGCTGCGCGATAAAAAACTGCTGCCGCTGCTCAGTAAAGTCACCCTAGTCATCATTCCCGTCTACAACGTGGATGGCATGCTGAACCGCAACTCGACCACCCGCGTCAACCAAAACGGGCCGCAGGCCTACGGCTTTCGGGGCAATGCCCGGCACCTCGATTTAAACCGCGATTATGTGAAGCAGGACTCGCACAATGCACGCTCGTTTGCGGCGCTGTTTCAGAAATGGCGTCCGGAAGTGTTTGTGGAAACCCATACCTCCAACGGGGCCGACTACCAATACACCATGACGCTTATTGCCACCCAGCACAACAAGCTGGCCCCGGCGCTGGGCAGCTATTTGCAGGAGAAAATGCTGCCCGCGCTTTATAAAGGCATGGAGCAGAAAAAGTGGCCTATGACGCCCTACGTCGATTTTGAGGGTGAAACGCCCGAGAGTGGCCTGCGCGCCTTTCTGGAAAGCCCGCGCTACTCGACCGGCTACGCGGCTTTATTTAACAGCATCGGCTTCATGCCCGAAACGCATATGCTGAAAGCTTTTGGGCCCCGCGTGCGCGCCACCTATGACCTGCTCGTAACCTACCTAGAAACCGTGGCCGCCCAGGCCCCCACCCTACTGGCCGCCCGCGCCGAGGCCGACCGGGCACTGGCCGCGCAAACGCATTTCCCACTGGCCTGGGCCGTGAGCGATACCGTGACCGAGACGCTCCAGTTTCGGGGCTACGAGGCCGGGCACAAGCCCAGCGCCGTGAGCGGGCAGCCGCGCCTGTATTACGACCGAGCGCGGCCTTACACCCGGCCCGTGCCCTACTACAATACGGCCCGGCCCACCGCCAGCGTGGAAGCTCCGGTGGCCTATATCATTCCGGCCCGCTATACCGAAATTATTGAAAACCTTCAGCGCAACGGAGTGGTACTTCAATTATGGCACCTTTACCAACGTGGTGGAAATGATGCGTATTATAAAATCGACGACTACAAAACCACGCCTAAACCCTACGAGGGTCACTACCTGCATAGCCAAGTGAAATTGACGACGCAGCAGGAGCCTGCTGTGACCCAAGTAGGCGATTATGTGGCTTATCTGGCCCTGCAAGGCCCCGCCAAACGCTACCTCGTCGAAACCCTGGAGCCACAGGCCACCGACTCATTCTTCGCCTGGGGCTTTTTCGATAGCATTTTGCAGCAGAAAGAGCATTACTCTGACTATGTATTTGAAGACTTGGCCGCCGAATTTCTGACTAAAAACCCCACCGTGCGCCAGCAGCTCGAAGCCGCCAAACAAGCCGACCCCACCCTGGCCGCCAGCGGCCCCCGCCAGCTCGAATGGGTGTACCAGCACTCGCCCTACGCCGAGCCTGGCTACCGCCGCTACCCGGTGCTGCGCTGGCTGGGCGAGGTGCCGTCGCGTCCGTAGGCAAGATGGGGTATACTAGCTACTTATTAGTGACTCCTTGGCTGGTGCCCATCGGCCAACACCCCGCCAAAACATTTTTTAAAAATACCTAAAATCAGGTATTGCATTTTCTGGGTTTATAGCTGAATTTTGTATTGTTCCCGCCAGGACACGGCTGGCTTTTGCCAGGTTGGCTGGCGAGAATCATTCTCTTTCTTTTTGCTATGAAAACGTGCTTTACTTCTTTTCAATGGCTGGCTTCTGCTAGTGCCCGCCCCTACTCATCGCACCCGGCTACCGGCCCGGTGCCGCTGTGCCGGGCGTGCTGCTACACCCAGCCCTTGCCCTACTCCGGGGCCGCTGGCTCATCGCCCGCCGCCCAGCGCTAGGCCAAGAAAAGCCGGCCCTCTTGCTGCGAGAGGCCGGCTTTTTTGGTGGTGGCTACTCATCTTTAGCCAGCGGAATGGCAAAATCGGCCAGGAAGCGCCGCAGCCGCTCGGGGGCGTGCACCACCAGGCCGGGTGGGCGCTGGTAGCCCGGCTCGGCCACCAGGGGGAAGTAGCCGGTAGTGGCGCGCAAGTCCTGCGCAACGGCGTGGGCAAACCCCATGCGCCAGTCGGGAAACATACGGTACTCGGCCAGCCCCTCGTGCAGCACAAAGGCGTGCTTGTGGCGGGCATCGCGGGATATGCGCTGGTACACTTTTTCTACCTCATCGCGGGGGCCCTCCAGCACTTGCACAAACTCTTTGGTGACGTCGGCATACAGCAGCAGGCCCGTGAGGCGGTGGTCTTGGTTGTGGCCGCGGACCTGGCGCAGCAGCGCGGCCAGGGCTTCGGGGGCCATACCATTGGGGTCGGCAGCCAGGCTGTGGTAAATAATCTGGTAGAGCGGCTGGGGGGCGAGCATAGGCGGGGCAAACTCATAAAAAGCAGCCCCCTATACGCAACCAAGCCTTCAAATAGTTTGCGCCCCCGGCCTAGCCTATTTCTTCCTGACAAAGCGGCCCTGCGAAAAATACAGCGTGAACGGTTTGAACGGGTGCCCCAGATGAGCGGCGTACACATCGGGGGTACCCCAATCGCTGTCGCCCGCCATAGTCAGGGTCTGGCGGCGGGCGTCGTAGGTGGCTTTCACGTTGCAGATGTCCACCGTCGGCTTGTTGTCGAAGGCTTTGTCGTCTAGCAGCAGGTAGTCGCCCTTGAGCTCGACCAGCCAGGCCAAGCCCCGCATACAAATACTACTGCCCTGCTCAGTGCCCAGCAACAAGTACTGCGTGCGGCCGGGGCTGGCCAGCTTATAGATTTCGTTTAGGCCGCCCTCTTCGTGCGCCGCATACACAAAGAGTTGGCCGGCCGGGTTTTTCCACTGAAACACGTTATTCGTGATGTCGCCCCGCGTGCCACCCGAAGAGTAGGTGTAGCTAAATACCTTGAGGTGGGCGGCATCCTTCGAGTCGAGGTAGCCCAGGCCCATGTTTTTGGCGGCCGTCGCTGTCACCTCGTGCGTCTTGAGGTAGGTGAGCAGTTGGTGGGCCGTCTTGCTTATCAGGTTGTCAGTGGCATCGCTTTCGCCATCAATGCAACCAGCTACCAAGGCCAGGTTTTTCTTTAATTCGGCGGCCGTGGGCGCGGGCCGGGCGGGCGTTTGGGCCAGGGCCGTAGCGGGCAGGCCGCCCAGCAGGGCCAGGTATAGTAGGGCGTTTTTCATGGGTAAGCTAAGTGCACCGGCAAAATAACGCCAGCAAAAAGGCTACCCGGTCGGGGTAGCCTTTTCAGAGGTAGTCCGGGCCGGCTACTCGCTTTTGACGAAGCGGCCGCCGCTGAATTTTAGGGTCAGGCGCTTGGCGCGGGGGCGGTGGTAGCCCAGTTTGGCCAGGTTTTCGTCGTTGTAGTCGGGCGCGGTAGTCGCGGTCATATCGGCTAAGTCGAGGTGCAGCAGCTGCCGGGCGGGGTCAAAATTCAGGCGCGCGTTGCAGAGGCAGAAGCTCGGCTTCTTGCCAAACGCAGGTATGTTGCTTAGCAGATAATCGCCTTTCAGCTCTAGCACGTAGGCATGGTCGCACAGCATGGGGCTGGCGCCCATAAACTCGCCCAGCAGCAGGTAGAGGCGGCGCCCCGGCGCGGCCAGCCGGTACACGTCCCAGAAGCCATCCTCGGCCGGCAGCCGGTAGGCAAAGCGCCGGCCGGCCGCATTTCGCCATTGCAGTATCGGAATGGTGATTTGGCCCCGCGTGCCGCCCGAGTCGAACGTAATACCATACACCCGCAGGCGGGTTGCATCGGCAGGGGCCGCGACGCTGCCCAGCCCCAGCCGCCGGGCCGCCGCCCTGGATACATCGTGCGTCTTCAGGTATGCCACCAACCGACGCGCTGTTCTATCAGTCAGCCCCACAATGTCGAAGTCGGGGGCGTAGTAATATTGATAAGCCGCAATGCGTCGCAGGTCGCGTTGCAGGGTGGCTGGTGTGGGCGCGGGCTTGCTCGACTGTTGGGCCTGGCTTATGAAAGTGGTAGCCAGCCAAGTAGCCAGGAGCAAGCGCATCATTTTTTTGTACGGTTGACGGCTTTAGTAAACCCTACGCCGCCGCCTCGGGCTTCATGCCTTGCAAAATATCGTGGCCCATCTTGTCGCGCTTGGTGGTGAGGTAGGTCTGGTTGTGCTGGTTGGGTGCGATTTCAATCGGCACGGTTTCCGTTACTTCCAGCCCGTAGCCGAGCAGGCCGGTGCGCTTCTTGGGGTTATTGGTGAGCAGGCGCATCTGCCGGATGCCCAGGTCGCGGATAATGGCCGCGCCCACGCCGTAGTCGCGCTCGTCGCCCCGGAAGCCCAGGTCTTCATTGGCCTGCACCGTGTCGCGGCCAGCCTCCTGCAACTTATAGGCTCTCAGCTTATTAAGCAGGCCAATGCCCCGGCCTTCCTGGTTCATGTAGATGATGGCACCGCGGCCTTCGCGGTCTATTTGCTCCATGGCCTGGTGTAGCTGGGGGCCACAGTCGCAACGGCACGAGCCAAAAATATCGCCCGTCACGCACGAGCTATGTACGCGCACCAGCACCGGTTCGGAGCCGCTGAGGTCGCCCTTTACCAAAGCCAAATGCTGCGCACCGTTCGAGCGCTGGGTATAGGCATAGAGGTCGAAGTCGCCGTGCTCGGTGGGCATCTTCACCGTGATTTCGCGGTGGATGAGGCTTTCCTGCGCCAGGCGGTATTTGATGAGGTCCTGCACCGAAATCAGCTTCAGCCCCCACTGCTCGGCCACTTTTTCGAGGTCGGGCAGGCGGGCCATCTCGCCGTCTTCTTTCAGAATTTCAACCAGCACACCGGCCGGCTCGAAGCCCGCCAGCCGGGCCAAATCCACGGCCGCCTCGGTGTGGCCGGCGCGGCGCAGCACGCCTTCTTTGCGGGCCTTGAGCGGGAAAATGTGGCCGGGCTTGCCCAGGTCTTCGGGCTTAGTTTCGGGGTCGATGAGCGCCAGAATGGTTTTCGAGCGGTCGGAGGCCGAGATACCGGTGGTCACGCCATTGGTCAGCAAATCGACCGATACGGTGAAGGCCGTGGCGTGCAGGGCCGTGTTGCGGCCCACCATCGGGTCGAGGCCCAGCTCGTCGCAGCGGTCGGCGGTGAGGGGTACGCAGATAAGGCCGCGCCCGTAGGTGGCCATAAAGTTGATAACCTCGGGCGTGGCGCAACGGGCGGCGCAAATGAAATCGCCTTCGTTTTCGCGGTCTTCGTCATCGACCACAATCACGACCTTGCCGGCCCGGATGTCTTCGATGGCACTTTCGATAGTGTCAAGCATATACTGTGGGGCGAGCTTCAGCTCGCCGGTAAATAAGAATAGAGAATAACCAGCCAGCGCCGACTTCGTTTTGGGCCGCCGGGCAAATGCGCCACAAAGGTCGGCACTAGTCGTTGCACGGTCTTGGTAATCCGCGTTTGTTTCAGCTGCTTGCTCCGAACTGCTATTTCAAAACGCGGACGTTGTAACCTGAATTTGCGACGTAGGCGCGTAGCGCCGTTATGTCTATAGCAAAAAGCAGCAGAACGGCAACTGAGCCACGTAGCGGCGGCATTTTCTGCCCGTAATGCCGCCGCTACACGGCTCTGAGTACTAGCTACTTTTGACTATAGACATGGCGGCGCTACGCGCCTGTACGTCGCAACTTCAGGTTACAACGTCCGCGCAACGGCCCGCTGATTGCGCACTGTGGGTTGCCACACCGCCGAGCGCTGCCCACGCACGTAGCGCCACCAGCCCAGCAGCAGGGCTGCATTCATCAAGTAAAAATGCCGCACGTAGCCGCACACCCGCAGGCCCCGCCCCCGCACCAGCCGCAGTTGCCAGTCGAGCAGCCCCAGGAGCGGCAAGGCTAGCTGCCCCAGCAAAGTAAAATCCCAGAACAGCCCGCCGCCCCGCGCGGCCAATACCAGATTGGCGGCCAGCGCCAGCAGCAGCAGGTGCGGCGTGAGCCAGCGCAGCACCTTGTGCGACCAAAACGCGAACGCCACCCCGCCCCACGCCGGCCCCAGCAGCCCCCGAAACTCGTGCACATTCTGAAAATTGCCGACCGAAATGCGGGCTTTGCGCCGGAACTCCTCGGCGGCGTGGTCGCCCACGTCCTCCGTGGCGCGGGCGGCCGGGTTTAGCAGCACCTGGTAGCCCGCCCGCAAGGCCGCCATTGAGATAAAAAAATCATCGACCACGAAGCCCACCGGGGCGGGCGTGTAGGCCGCCCGCCGCACGGCAAAGGCCCCGCCATGCGCCCCGATGGCGGCCCCCCAAATCAGGCTTTCCTGGTACTTAAAATGGTTTTCGCGGGCCAGGTAGGCGCTTTCCTGGGCCGTGACGCCCGCGCCGGGGCCGGGTGGCGCGGGTGGGGCCACCACGCCCGCGCCCACCAGGCCCACCTGGGGGTTGGCAAAGTATTTCACCAACTCATGTAGGGTGTTGGGCTCGAAGAAAACATTGGCATCAGTGAGCACCAGCACGGGGGCGGTGGCCTTGGCTGAGAGGTGCTGCATCACGCCGGGCTTGCCCTGGCGCTCGGCAAAAGCCGTGACGTGCAGCTGCGGAAACTCGGTGGCCAAGCGGGTCAGGAGGGTATTGGTTTGGTCGGTCGAATTGTCGGAGCCGACCAGCAGCCGCACCTTCGCCAGCGGGTACGTAGTGGCGAAGGTGGCCCGCACTTTCTGCTCAATTACCAGCTCCTCGTTGTGCGCGGCCAGCAGGATATCGACGGCCGGCAAGTCAGCCGCGTCGGGGGCAAACGTGGGGCCCGGCAAAACCTTGCCCCGGCTCAGCCACTCGAGCAGCACCGCAAACCCCACGTAGGAATACGCCACCAAGCCGCCGCCGAGCAGCACCACCAGGGCCAGCAGGCTATTCATGACGCCACGGGCGCCGGCTGCCGGGCCGCTATTGCCTGCTGGTAGAGGGCCACAAAGCCCTGGGCCACGGCCTCGGTGCTGTACCGGGCCTGGGCCGTGCGGGCGGCAGCCGCCCCCATGGCGGCCAGCGGCAATTGCCCGTGGTAGTAGGCGCGCAGGGCATCGAGCCAGGCGGCGGCTCCATCGCGCAGCAGCAGCTCTTGCCCATCCTGGGCCTCAATGCCTTCGGCCCCGATGGTGGTACTCAAAATGGCTTTGCCCAGAGCCATGCCTTCCACGATTTTGATGCGCATGCCACCGCCGCTCAGCAGCGGCACCAGCATTAGCTCGTAGGCCTGCATAAAGTCGGCGGCCGACTCTACGAAGCCGTGCACAAACACGTTTTCCTGCCCTTTGGGGCGGCTGGTAAGGTAGGCGGGCGGGTCGGTGCCGGCCAGGTGCAGCTCCAGCTCGGGCAGCTCGCGGTGGGCCTGGGGCCATACCTCGCGCAAAAACCAGTCGACGCCTTCCAAGTTGGGCAGCCAGTTCAAGGAGCCCAGCATAAACACCGTGCGCGGCTTGGGCTGCCGGGCCGGGTCGGGGCGAAAGCGGCGCATATTGGCCGGAGCCGGGATGACGGCCACCGGGCCGTTAATATGGCCCTTTAGCTCTTGCAGCCGCGCCACGTCCTCGGCGGTAATGGCGGCGATGGCATCAAAGCCGTGCAGCATCCAGCGTTCAAACTTTTGCAAGCGTTCGGCCAAAACACTCAGGTACCAGCGCTTTAGCGGATTTTTCTCGCTGGCGGCCAGGCGCTGCCAGATAATGTATTCCACATTGTGGGCGCGTAGGATGAAGGGCGGCAATTCTGGCCAGGCCGGCACCCGGCCCGCCGCCCCCTCGCCCGTGAGCCAGCGCGCATAAAACGCGACAAACGTGCCGTCGAAATGCACCACGTCGAAACGCTCGGTGCGCAGCAGCTCGGTTAGCCGGGCGGCAAACTCCCGGCTGATAAAGCGCTCCACATTGTACGGAAAAGCGCCAAACCCCCACGAGCTATTGGTGCCCAGCAGGTTGCGCAGCGCTTTCCAGGGCGAAAGGCGCGTATCGACATCCACCGTGAGCATGCGCACATTGGGGCCCAGGTGGTCGAGGGCGGTGGCGGGCTGGTAGTGCTTGGGCGTGTTCACGGCCAGCACCGTTACCTGGTGGCCGGCCTCGCTCACGCCCCTTATAATCTCGTACACGCCGATGGCGCCCCCATCGTGGGGCGGGTACGGCACTCGGTAGCATACTTGTAAAACGTGCATCGAAGGCAAATGTAAACCGCGGGCTAGGCTTGGCCCGCCGGCCCCGCTGCAATGGCCTCTTGCACGGCCTGCCATAGCACCTCGGCACTGCGCGCCCACGCAAAGCGCGCCACGTTGGCCAGGCCGGCGGCACGCAGGCGCTCACGCAGGGCGGCATCGTGGCTTAGCTGCGCCAAGCCTTCGGCAATGGCGGCCGGCTGGTTGGGGTTGCAGAGCAAGGCCCCGGCCGCGCCGCCCGCCACCTCGGGCAAGGAAGACAAATTGGACGTGAGCACCGGGCAGCCGCTGGCCTGCGCCTCCACCACGGGCAGGCCAAAGCCTTCGAAGAAAGGCACATATACGGTGGCCAGCGCCGCCGCGTAGAGGCCCGCCAGGTCGGCCTCGCTCACGCGGCCCGTAAAGCGCACGGCCGCCTGCACGGCGGGCGGCAGGCTTTGGTAGGCTTCAAAAATGGGCCCGGCGCGCCACGCCTCGCGGCCCACCAGCAGCAGCAGCGTTTCGGCGTCGCCGCCCTGGGCCTTAAACAAGCCAAACGCCCGCAGCAGGTTGCCCAGATTTTTGCGCGGCTGCAAGGCCCCCACGAATAGAAAGTACGGTCGCCCCTCGCTAAACTGCTGACGCACCGATACTTGCCGCTCGGTGGGCTGCGGCTGAAAGTGCGCGGCGGGCGCATTATACGCCACTTTGATAGCGCTGGCAGCGAGGCCAAACTGCTGGGCCAGGTCGTCACGGGTGGCTTCGGACACGGCCACCAACTGCTCGGCAGCGCGGGCAAAGCGCGGCATAAAGTGCGTGTAGTAGCGCTGCATGAGGCCGGCCACGTCGTCGGGCCGGTGCAGGTAGGCTAGGTCGTGCAGAACCATGACGCGGGGCACGCGAGTGCCGAGCACCGTGAAGCCTTCGGGCGAGAGCAGCGCGGCCGGGCGGTGCCGCCGCAGCCACCACGCCACTGCGCCCTCATACCAGGCCAGCATCAGCAGCGGGTGGCGGGCGGGTGGATATAGCACGTGCGGCACCACATTGGGGCCGAAGAGGTAGCGCGCATCGTAGGCGCGGTCAAAAAGGAAGTGAAACGTGCACTCGGGGTGCTGCCGCACCAGTTCTTGCAGGGTTTCGAAGGTGTAGCGGCCCAGGCCTTCGAGGTGGCCGCCGGGGAGAAGGAATCTAGTGGTAACGGCTATTTGCATCGTATTGCATTGGGAAAACGACCGTCATGTAAAAACAAACGCCCGTCATGCTGAGCGGAGCGCAGCGGAGTCGAAGCATCTTGGCTGGGGTACTAACTTCTAACGTCAGCAACGAAGCGGCCAAGATGCTTCGACTCCGCTACGCTCCGCTCAGCATGACGAACGTTTTTGTATGACGGTCGTTTTACTATTACCAATCAACTATTTAAACTGCTGGTGCAGGGCCTGAATCTGGGTTTCGTTGCCGAGCACGAGCAGGACGTCGCCGGCGGCGGTACGGTAGTCGGCGGCGGGGCTCACTTCGAGCTCGCCGCTTTCGCCCCGGCGCAAGGCAATGATGGTGGCCCCGGTGCGCGAGCGCACATCGAGCTCACGGATGCTCTGGCCGCGCAGCGTGGGCTTTAGCTCGGCAAACGGTAATTCTTCGAGGCGCAGTTTATTGGGGTCGAGGCCCGAAATCATATCCAGAAACTTAATGACTTCGGGGCGAATAATGAGGTTGGCCATGTGCGAGCCCCCGATTTCGTCGGGCATCACCACCGAGTTAGCCCCGGCCGAAATGAGCTTGCTGACGCTGCTGCGGGCGCTGGCCCGCGAAATGATGATGAGTTGCGGATTGAGCTCGCGGGCCGTGAGGGCTACGAACACATTATCAGCATCTTTAGGCAGGGCCGTGATGAGGGCGCGGGCGTGCTCGATGCCCGCCTGCCGCAGCGTAATTTCCAGGGTGGCATCGCCGTACACCACCGGAATCTGGGTGTGGCCGGCCTCGTTGGCGGCCGCCAGCAGCTGCTGGTTTTGCTCGACCACCACGGCGCGGGTGCCGCTGTGGCGCAGCTCGTCGTAGGCCTTGTAGCCATTGCGCCCAAAGCCGCAGACAATGACGTGGTTGCGAAAGCTTTTGATTTCCTGGTCGGCCCGAATCATGCGAAAAAGGTGGCGCAATTCGCCATCGAAAATGTACGTAGTGAGCACCGACACAAGGTAGGCGACCACTAACAAGTTAAATAGAATGTAAAACGACGTGAACAGCCGCCCCATGTCCGACAGCGGGTGCACCTCGCCAAAACCCACCGTGGAAGCGGTGATAACCGTCATGTAAAACGCATCGATGAACGAGAAGTGCTCGATGCCCATGAAGCCCGCCACGCCCACGCCAAAGCTGAAGACCAGCAGGCCCAGCGCCAGCCACAAGCGGGAAAGATTGAGTTGTTTGAGCATATTTACCAGTTGTCATTGCGAGGAGGCACGACGAAGCAACCTTTCCTTCACACATCCCATACGTTCGCTCACCCAAAAGGAAAGGGTGCTTCGTCGTGCCTCCTCGCAATGACAAAATAAAACCTACGAATTGCGCGCCACCACCGTGCCGAGCAAATTGGCCAGCTGGCCATCGAGCTTGGTCAATTCATTGTAGCGCAGCAGCACATTCAGCTGCTCGTTGCTGTCGAGCTGCGCGTCTTGCAGCTGCGCCAGGCACTGCTGGCGCTCGCGCTGCACGTGGCACTTGTTGAGGCGCAGAATGGCGTTGTCGCAGGCTAGTTGAATGAGGTTCAGCTCGGTAGGCACGTAAATATCCTTGATGCGCCAGTTGGGGCTGAGGTCGTAGCGCTCGGTGGCAAAGTCGGCCAGCAAACTGCGAATGGCCGCGTCGGCGTGGTGCGCCAGCAGGCGCAAATCGGGCAGCTGGCCTTGCAAAAAAGCCTCGCGGCACTCATTCCAAAGCTGGGCATAGAGCGGATTGCGGAGCGGCGTGCCTTCGAGCTGGCTCAATAAATAGTGCGCCACCGACACGCCTTCCTGCACCTCGTGCGGGCCGTAGAGTACCAGCAGGCGCAGCACGGCCTGCTCGCACTGGGTCAGCACATCGAGCGGGGCAGCCAGCTCTTCCTGGCTGGCGAAGGGGCCAGCGAGCTGCATGGCCTCCTCTTCCGAGCCGTGCGTGGCCCCGTACATGGCCATCTCAATCTCCTCCTCGGGCGTGAGTGGCTGGGGGTTGGCAGCGGCCAATGCCGACGGGGTATTGGCTGGACTGCTGGCCGGGCGCGGGCTATTATTCCGACTCTCGTCGGGCCGAGCTTTGGGCGGGGTGCTGGTTTTGAGGAGCTTGTTGTATTCGGTGATAATCACCTGCTCGTCAAAGCCGAATACGCTAGCCGTTTGCTGCAAAAACACCTGGCGCTTGAGGCCGTCGGGCACTTTGGCAATGCTGTGTAGCACGTCGCGGATGGCCTCGGCCTTTTTTATTGGGTCGTGGCTGGCTTCGCGCGCTACGAGGGTGGTTTTGAAGGCAATAAAATCCTGGCTCTGCTGGTCGATGTAGGTGGCAAAGCGCTGGTCGCCCACTTTGCGGATGTAGCTGTCGGGGTCGTCGCCGTCGGGGAAAAGCACCACGCGTACGTTCAGGCCACCTTCCAGCAGTAGGTCGATGCCGCGCAAACTCGCCTTAATGCCCGCCGCGTCGCCATCATAGAGCACCGTCACGTTGTCGGTGTAGCGCTTGATGAGGCGAATCTGGCCCTCGGTGAGTGAAGTGCCCGACGAGGCCACCACGTTTTTGATGCCACCCTGGTGCAAACTCAGCACGTCGAGGTAGCCTTCCACGAGGTAGCACAGCTCCTCCTGCCGAATGGGCTGCCGCGCTTGAAACAGCCCGTACAGCACATCCGACTTGTGGTAAATGTCTGACTCGGGCGAATTTAAGTACTTCGCCATCTTGTCGTCACGCTTCAGGGTGCGCGCCCCGAAGCCCACCACACGCCCGCTCACGTTGTGAATCGGGAACATCACGCGGCCCCGAAACCGGTCGTAGCGCCGGCCGGTGTCGTGGCCCTGGTCATCCTCGCGCTTTACTACGAGGCCGGTTTTTTCGAGGTATTTGAGTTGGTGGCCCGCTTTTTCGGCCGATTTCAAGAGGTCATCCCACTGGTCGAGCGAGTAGCCCAGTTCGAAGGTTTGGATGGTGTTCAGGTTCAGGCCGCGCTCTTTCAGGTAGCCGTAGCCGATGCTCATGCCCTCCTCCGTATTTTGCAGCAGGCGGTGGTAGTGGCTTTTGGCCCAGTCAGATATGATGTACTGCGAGTCGCGCTCGTTTTGGCGCAGTTGCTCCTCGGGGGTGCGCTCTTCCTCGGCGGGGATGTCGATGGCGTACTTTTTGGCGAGCTGGCGCAGGGCCTCGGGGTAGCTGCTGCCCTCCACGTCCATCACGAAGCCCACCACGTTGCCCGACTTGCCGCAGCCAAAGCACTTGTAAAAGCCTTTGCTCGGCGTTACCGAAAACGAGGGCGATTTTTCATTATGAAATGGGCAGCAGGCCCAGTAATTCTGGCCGTTGCGCTTGAGCTGCACGTAGTCGCCCACCACCTCCAGAATGTCGGCGGTGTGGATAATTTGGTCAACGGTTTCTTTGGGGATGCGGGCCACGGGTACGAGTTAGAGCAGTCAAATTTACGTCCGCGCCGGGGCGCAATCTGCGGCGGGCACTTGGCGCGGCTTCGGAGCCCCTGGGCAGTTGCGCGCTAGTCACTCGTTTCGTAATACCTTGCGCTCCCCGAAATTTGGCCCATTAGCCAGTTTTCGGCCAAGCCTATGCCTAAGTATTTACTGCCCTTCGCGGCAGCCGCATTTTTTGTTTCGGGAACGGTGGCCTCGGCCCAGCAGCCCGCCCGCACCACCCAGGACTATGCCCGCGCCGAGCGCTTTATGGGCTACAACACCCAGGCGCTGGTTGACCACAGCGCCGGCCCGCCCAATTGGTTGCCTGGCGACCGGTTCTGGTACCGCGTGCTCACAGCCCAGGGCAGCGAGTTTATTCTCGTAGACCCGGCCCGCAAAACCCGCACCCCGGCTTTCGACCATACGAAGCTGGCCGCCGCGCTGTCGGCAGCCAGCGGCAAACCGGTGGAGGCTACGCGGCTGCCGTTTCGCAGCTTCACGTTTTCGCCCGATGGGAAGGCAATTTCCTTCGCGGCGCAGGGCAAAGACTGGCGCTACGACCTAGCCAGCGGGCAGGTGAGCCCCGACGCGACGCCCGCCGCCCAGCCCAGCCCCAATGCCCGCAACGAAGTAGAATCACCCGATGGCAAGCTGGCCGCCTACATCAAGGACTACAACCTGTGGGTACGCAACACCAAAACCAACCAGCAAACCCAGCTCACCACCGACGGGGCCAAGGACTACGGCTACGCCACCGACAACGCCGGCTGGACCCACAGCGACCAGGCCATCCTGCGCTGGTCGCCCGACTCGCGCAAAATCGCCACCTTCCGCCAAGACCAGCGCCAAGTGGGCGATATGTACTTGGTAACCACTAATGTGGGCCACCCCACGCTCAAAGCCTGGAAGTACCCGCTGCCCGGCGACAAGGACATTGCTACTATCGAGCGGGTGATTATCGAGGTACAAACCCCTAAAGTAGTGCGCCTGCAAGTGGCCCCCGACCCGCACCGGGGCTCGCTGTCCGACGATATTTCGAGCAGCGGCACTTTCGATGATGTGGACTGGAGCGCCGATGCCAGCCAGTTGGCTTTCGTATCGACCTCGCGCGACCACAAAGAGGAAAAAGTGCGCGTAGCCGATGCCGCTACCGGCACCGTGCGCGAGGTGTTTTCGGAAACTGTGCCCACGCAGTACGAATCGGGCCAGCACGCTATCAACTGGCACTATTTCCCAAAAAGCAAGGAGATTATCTGGTACTCGGAGCGCGACAACTGGGGCCACTTGTACCTCTACGACGCCACCAGCGGCAAGGTAAAAAACCAGATTACGAAGGGCAATTTTGTGGTGACGCAGCTGCTGAAAGTGGACGAAGCGAAGCGCCAACTCTACTTCCTGGCCGATGGCCGCGAGCCGGGCAATCCCTATTTCACCCACTTCTACCGCATCGGGCTCGATGGCAAAAACCTGACCCTGCTCACGCCCGAGCCCGGCAACCACCAGGTTACGCCGTCGCCCTCGGGCCGCTATTTTGTCGATACCTATTCGCAGCCTGATAAGCCCGGCGTGACCGTATTACGCGCAGCCGATGGAAAGCTCATCTCGACGCTGGAGAAAACCGACATTTCGCGCCTCACTGCCACCGGCTGGAAAGCGCCCACGCCCATCACGGTGAAAGCCCAGGATGGGCAGGACGACCTATATGGCCTCATGTTCACGCCTACCACGCTGGACCCGGCCAAGAAGTACCCGATTATCAACTACATCTACCCCGGCCCGCAGGGCGGCGGTGTGGGCAGCTGGTCGTTTTCGGCGGCGCGGGGCGACCACCAGGCGCTGGCCGAGTTGGGTTTTGTAGTAGTCGTGATTGAAGGCAGCTGCAACCCGCTGCGCTCCAAAAGCTACCACGATGCCTGCTATGGCAACATGGCCGAAAACACCCTTTCGGACCAGGTGACCGGGATGCGGCAGCTGGCGCAGAAATACCCGTACATCGACCTGGAGCGGGCGGGCATTTGGGGGCACTCGGGGGGAGGATACGCCACGGCGGCGGCCATGTTCCGCTACCCCGATTTCTTCAAAGTGGGCATCTCCGAATCGGGCAACCACGAAAACCGCAACTACGAGGACGACTGGGCCGAGCGCTACCTCGGCCTGCTCAAAACCAACCCCGACGGCACCACCAACTACGACAACCAAGCCAACGCCGCCTTTGCTAAAAACCTCAAAGGCAAGCTGATGCTGGCCCACGGCCTAATGGACGACAACGTGCCCCCCTCCAACACGCTGCTGGTAATCGAAGCCCTCACCAAAGCCAACAAGAGCTATGACCTGGTCGTATTCCCCAACGCCGCTCACGGCTACGGTGCCTACTCGCCCTACATGACCCGCCGCCGCTGGGACTATTTTGTGCAGAACCTGGCCGGTGCCCAGCCGCCCCACGACTACCAAATGATGCCCCAGCCCGACCCACGCAATTAGGCTACGTTCTCCATACAAAATAAACCGATTGTCATTGCGAGCGCAGCGAAGCAATCGCATCAGGACGAGGCCGTTCGGATGCGATTGCTTCGCTGCGCTCGCAATGACAATCGGTTTTAGGCAACGACTCACGGCCTAAAATTTCGCGCTACGCTTTCTCAACTGGCGCGAGTTTAGCGCAACGTAACTCGCGACAGTGCGAATTTGGTATGGACAGCTATAGCTCATATTAGCCGCCTGCGTGCCCGCATCCTATTGCCAAGCTAATCGTAGAAAGATGAAATTCATCTTTTCTTCATTACTTGACTTGGCTATGCGTCCTGCTTCTTTCTATGCTGGCTTGTGCGCGCTGTTGCTCGCAGCCTGCGGCCAGAAGTCCGATGGCACTCCCTACGGAGTTAATCCTGCCAAACACCCCGATGGCCATCTGCTGACGGCGGCCGATAGCGCCGCCGCCGCGCACCGATTCAGGGGAAATAAAATTCCTAAAGCAGCTGAGCTCAATGCTATTACCAACGGCGCTCGTTCGGGCCAGCCGATGGCGATACCGCAGGAATAAAAGCCCATCTGAAAAGCTGGTTGTGACCTAGCTGGCGTGCAGTACGCGACACTAAACACGCGCCAACAGCCCCCGAACTACTTACCCTGCCCTGGTTGTTTTAACTTTGCCTGATTCAACCAGCCAAGAAATGCCCGCGTACCGCCCCCAAGACCTCGAAAAAAAGTGGCAAGACCACTGGCAGCAGCACAACACCTTCCGCGCCGACAACAACTCCAGCAAGCCCAAGTACTACGTGCTCGACATGTTCCCCTACCCCTCGGGGGCGGGCCTGCACGTGGGGCATCCGCTGGGCTACATTGCC
>JBPBQK010000122.1:0-50592 GCA_050954845.1 Janthinobacterium lividum | reverse complement strand
CGCCCCAGCTGGGCATGCTCAACTCGGGCCTGCAGCTCTATTGGCTCAAGTACGCCAAGCCCGCGCAGTACGCCCAGATTCACACCTCGCTGCACTTGCCGCAGTACTTGTCGTATCTGCTCACGGGTGAGAAGTTTAGCGACTACACCAGCGTAGGCTGCCACACGGCCCTCTGGGACTTTGCGCGCGGGCAGTACCACGACTGGGTGTACCGCGAAGGGCTGGATGAAAAGCTGGCGCCCCTCACCAAAGACTCGATTGCCTCGGTGGTGGAGGGCATTATGGTGGGCGTAGGTTTGCACGACAGCTCGGCGGCCGTCATGCCCTATCTGCTCGAAGTCGATGAGCCATTTATGCTCGTGAGCACGGGCACCTGGTGGGTGACTATCAACCCCTTCAACAGCCAGGCGCTCACGCCCGAGTTGCTGCGGCGCGACGTGGTGAGCTTTCTCACGCCCCGCGGCCAGCCCATGCGGGCGGCCCGCGCCTTTTTGGGCCGCGAGCACGACTACCAGGTCGAGCGCATCGCCCAGCACTTCCACGTAAAGCCCGATTTCTACCGCTCCCTGGTGCTGGCCCGGCCCTACGATGAGACCTCGACCAGCTTCCGCCCCGCCTGCCTGGCCGGCGGCGGCCCCCTGCCCGATGCACCCGAGGGCGCGTGGGACCTCACCGGCTTCCGCACCGCCAACGATGCCTACCAACATCTCATCCACGGGTTGGTTACCATCTTGCTCGCCTCGATGAGGCTGGTCTGGCAGGGCGAAAAAATCATCTACGTCGATGGTGGTTTTGCCCGCAACCCACTGTTTATGCAAACCTTGAGCTGGAATTTTCCGCAGGCCGAAATCCGCACCCTGGAGGTGCCACAGGCCACGGCCCTCGGCGCACTGGTGCACTTAGAGCAAGGCGAGGCCTGGAAGAAAACGCAGCTGTTATTTAGTTGAAAAGCAATGCGAAGCGCTGCTTCGCGGGCGAGCGCAGCGAGCAGACGGGGTCGGACAGATGGCCCGCAAGATGCACGTTAACGCTGGCTCGCGAAGCAGAGCTTCGCGCCATTACTGAGATACGTTACCTATGAAAGTCGCCCTATTCGTACCGTGCTACGTTGACCAGTTTTATCCGCAAGTCGGCATCGCTACGTTCCAGTTACTCGAAAAGCTGGGGGTAAAAGCGGCCTTCCCGGCGGCCCAAACCTGCTGTGGCCAGCCCCTGGCCAACAGCGGCTGCGAGCGTGAGGCCCTACCCATTTACCGGCACTTCGTGGATACTTTCCACAGCTACGATTACACCGTGGTACCCTCGGGCAGCTGTGTGTACCACGTGCAGAAGCACTTCGACAAGCTCGAGCAAACGCCTGAGGTACAGCACGTGCGCGCCACCACGATTGACCTGATTGACTTTATCACGAACGTGCTAGAGGTTAAGGAAATACCCGGTGCTTACCCCCACAAGGTGGGCCTGCACCTGAGCTGCCACGGCCAGCGCGGCCTGCACCAGGCCAACGAGTCGGAAATGACGCCCGTGCGCGACGGCCAATTGCGCCGCCTGCTGGCCGGCCTCGACGGCATCGAGCTCACCGAGCTCGACCGTAACGACGAGTGCTGCGGCTTCGGGGGCACGTTTTGCGTGAGCGAGGCCGCCATTTCGGGCCGCATGGGCCACGACCGCGTACAAGACCACCTGCGCAACGGCACGCAGGTGCTCACGGGCGGCGACATGTCGTGCCTGATGCATTTGCAAGGCATCGTGCGCCGCCAGCAGCTGCCGCTGCGCGTGCTGCACGCGGTCGAAATCCTTAACGGCCTTACGCCTTAACCATGAGCTACTTAACCCACGCCGGCCGGGCCGAAGCCTTTGTGCTCGACCACGAGCGCACCAGCTGGCACGACGAAACCCTGTGGTTTGTGCGCCAGAAGCGCGACAAGGCCGTGTACGCCGTGCCCGAGTTTCAGGAGCTGCGCAACCTGGCCTCGGCCATTAAGGACCACACGCTCAGTCAACTCGATTATTATCTGGAGAAATTCGAGGCCGCCGCCCAGGCCAACGGTGTGCGCGTGCACTGGGCCGCTGATGCGGCCGAGCACAACGCCATCGTGCTCGACATTATCCGGCAGCGGGGGGCCACGCGGGTGGTCAAAAGCAAGTCGATGCTGACGGAAGAGTGCCACCTCAACCCGTACCTCATCGAGCAGGGTATTGAGGTGATTGACACCGACCTGGGCGAGCGCATTATTCAGATGCGCGACGAGCCGCCGAGCCACATCGTGCTGCCCGCCATCCACTTGAAGAAGGAGGATGTGGGCGATACCTTTCATAAGCACCTGGGCACGGCCAAGGGCCTCACCGACCCGCAGCAACTCACGGAGGCGGCCCGGCAGCACTTGCGGGCCAAGTTTCTGGCCGGCGAGGTGGCGCTGACGGGCGTCAACTTTGCCATTGCCGAAACCGGCTCGGTAGTGGTGTGCACTAACGAGGGCAACGCTGACCTGGGCGTGAGCCTGGCCCCGGTGCACGTGGCCAGCATGGGCATCGAAAAGCTGATTCCGCGCCTGAGCGACCTGGGCGTATTTACGCGGCTGCTGGCGCGCAGCGCGACGGGCCAGCCCGTTACGACCTATACCTCGCACTACACCAAGCCTATGCCGGGGCGCGAGCTGCACGTTATCATCGTCGATAATGGGCGCACGCAGCAGCTGGGCCGACCCGATTTTCGGGCCTCGCTCAAGTGCATTCGGTGCGGGGCGTGCATGAACACCTGCCCGGTGTACCGGCGCAGCGGCGGCCACAGCTACGATTTCACGGTGCCCGGGCCGATTGGCTCCATCCTCTCGCCCAATATCGACCTTAAGAAGCACAGCACGCTGCCCTTTGCCAGCACGCTCTGCGGCTCGTGCTCCGACGTGTGCCCGGTGAAAATCGACATTCACACCCAACTCTACAAGTGGCGGCAAATCGTGTCGGAGGCCAACCACTTGCCCACAGCCAAGAAAATAGGGCTCCGGTTTATGGGCAGTTTGCTGGCCAGCCCTACGGCTTTCAAATTCAGCGGCTTGCTGGGGCGTAAGGCGCTACGGCTCCTCCCCCATGGCCTCACCCACAACAAAACCGTGAACGCCTGGGCCATCGCCCGCGAGTTGCCCGAGCCACCCAAGCAAAGCTTCCGCGAGTGGTTCGCCAAAAACCAACCCGACGCATGAGCAGCGCCCGCGAACGTATCCTGTCTGCCACCCGCAGCAACAAACCCGCCGAAACCGAGCTGCCCACCGTGCCCAATTTCTGGGGTGATGATTCGCTGGCGCGCTTCAGCACGGTGCTGGCCAGCATTGGCGGCGAGGTGATGCAGCTAACTTCTTTAGATGCTCTGGAAGATACGGTGCATGAGCTTTGGCCTGCCGCGAAGCTCATCGCCTCTCCCCTCTTTAAGCCTACGCTCAACATCAATGTCAATACCCCAACCGATGTGCTGGCTGATGTAGACCTAGCCGTGTTACCAGGCGAAATCGGCGTGGCTGAAAATGGCGCCGTGTGGCTGCCCGAAACCAACATGCTACACCGCGCCCTACCCACCGTGACCCAGCACCTGGCGCTGGTGCTCGACCACCGCCGCCTGGTGGCTACCATGCACCAAGCATATGCACAACTCACCGATGGGCCGGGCGGCTACGGCATGTTCATCGCCGGGCCTTCTAAAACGGCTGATATTGAGCAGTCGCTGGTGATTGGGGCGCACGGGGCGCGCAGCTTGGTGGTGCTGGTGTATTGAGCAGAAGTAGCTTGGACTTTGTAGTCCGAGCGCTCGCGCAGCGAGCATCCTGCGCTTGAGCGGCTTGTGCTGGATGACTAACCAAACGTAGATGCTCGCTACGCGAGCGCTCGGACTCGCAACGTCTAAGCTACAGGTACCACAAAAAAAGAGGCCGCTCCCATTGGGAACGGCTTCTTCGTATTTATCCACTTTTCAGTATTTGCAACTCAAAAATTGATTTTTGAGCTATTCTGGACGGCTATCGGCTTGTTGTCTTGAGCCGTGATAGTGACGTTTTTGATAATCCAATCCTTGGCGTAGCTGAGGCTGCCAGCCGTGGCAGCCGTCATGGTTACGTTGGCGAGGGTCATATTTTCGAGCAGCGAGTTGGGCTGGCCTTCGGCTGCAATGGCGGTTTTGGCATTTTGCACCCGCACGTTGCTGATGACTACATCGCGGAAGTGTGGCAGGCCGGCTGAGGGGTCCACTTTAGTCAGCATGGCTTTCCAGTGGGCGGGCATGGTAGCTTCGGTGTAGCCCGCGGGTAGCGTGGAGTAGCTGTAGGCGGGGTTCCAGTTCATATTTAGCAAGATGGCGGTGCCCACGTCGCTCATCTCGATATTGTCAACTTTGATATCCTCCACGGTGCCGCCCCGCGTGAGGGCCGACTTGATGTGGATGCCCACCTTCGTGCCTTTGGCCTTTAGGTTGCGGGCAATGACGTGGCGTATGCCGCCCGACGTTTCGGAGCCGCAGGTGAAAAGGCCGCCCCCAGCCCCAGCCACGCAGTTTTGAATGACGATGTATTCGGTGGGCCTATTCACACGCAGGCCGTCGGCATCGCGGCCCGATTTTAGGCAGAAGTTATCATCATTGCAATCAATATCAGCGTTTTGCACCAGCACGTAGCTACTCGAATCAAGGTCGATGCCATCGGTGCTGGGGCCGTGGCCGCCGACGTTGTTGCGTACGGTGATACCGTCCACCGTCACGTTTTTAGAGTACAGGATGTGGACCGTCCAGAAGCCGGAGCGCTGGAGCGTCACGCCTTTAATTGTCACGTTGCTGGAATTAGCCGTTACCAGCAAGCGCGGGCGCTTGGCATCATAATCAACTATCCAGCGCAGGCCTTTGCGTTCGTACTCTTTGCGCAAAGCCCAGTAGCTGTCCCAGAAGGGTTTGCCTTGGCCATCCACGGTGCCTTCGCCGGTAATAGCGACGTTGTCCTGGTCGAGGATGTTGAGCAAGGCCGATGGCCACACCATCTCGATGCCGGCCACCCGGGTCATACGGTCGGGGTAGTCCTTGAGGTCCTGGCTGCCGAGCAGCGTTACGCCCTTATCGAGGTGCAGCTCAACGCCTCTTTTCAGGTATAAAGAGCCGGTGAGGTACTGGCCGGGGGCCAGCGTCACGATGCCGCCTTGCTTGGCGGCGGCATCAATGGCTTTTTGCAATGCCACCGTATTCAGAGTTTTGCCATCGCCCACTGCGCCGTACTTGGCGGCGGTGAACACGGTTTTGGCGGTTGGCAGCGTCCGGGCACCAACCTGCTTTACCCATTCGGGGTCGGCGGCAGGGGCGAATGGATGCACGAAGGCACTCAGCGCTACCAAGAGTAGCGGCAGAAGCTGGGTGGGATGAAACTTCATGGAGCAGAAAACCAGCCACGCCGCCAAGCGTGGCGGAGTGGGCAATTCAAAATTGCGAAACAGAGACGGGGCTACTTACCCGCACTTACCTGCCGATTCTAAAAACAGGCGCAGCGGTTCAAGCTGAACTTGTACTCGTTGCAAAGTGGTCTGCGGAAGGTCATGCAGCGCGCAGTGCTGCATGACCTTCCGCAGACCATTTCGTGAGTAGTGTAAAACGAAGCAGCGCTCCGTTTTACAAAGGTGGCCCCCCTACCGCTACTGGCGTCAGGGTGACTGGCCCGAGCAACCCGGAGGCCACCGGCGTCCATTGCGCGGCCGTGAAGAGGCCGTCGGCGCCCCGGTTTTCCTTGAGCTTGGCGGCCATGTTCACGTTGTAAAACTTCTTCCACTCCTGGCCCGTGCGGTCCATATCGGCCACGCGGTTGGCCATTGTGTTGCTTACTGTGACCTGAAGAGAATTAGTATTTATCATTGCCGCCTTGGGGATATATAACTGATATACTGGTCCAATAAGCGTAGTCAAACGCCCACCTACCTTCACCTGCGCGCTCTGGCCCACCTGCCCCAGGTCGAGTAAGTAGCCATCAGCAGGACCATCAGGCAGCTTGAGTGTAGTGCTGTAGGTAGCTGTGCCGGCAAATTTCTTTCCGGCTTCGCCGGCCAGCTTGGTCCACGAGTCAAGCTGGGTGGTTTTCAGGGGGGCCGGCAGCGTGGGGCCGCCCGATACGAAGCGCACGTCCCAGGTGCCGGCTACTGGCTGTGCCGGACCAGCCGGCCGGTAGTATGCATAAGCAGCACCGCCCGCTGAAACTACTTCTTTGGTATCAATAAGACACGAGCCGCCGGGCGCTAGCTGCACGTATACCTCGGGCTGGCCCTGCGCCGATTGCCGCATGGCGGCTACGCCCAGCTGCTCGGTCATAGGGTCGTAGAGGTTGGCTGACTTTGCGGTCGTGGCCAACGGCACCCAGGCGTTCACTGGCTTGTCGCTCCAGTTAGTCAGGAAATACGTGTGGCCGCCCGCCGTGCGGCGGCGCTCAAATTGCAAGCCACTGTCTACCAATATTTCACGCTGCACGCCAGCTTGGGTTAGCAGTTGCATTACATCGTTGCCCAGTAGGAAAGCGCCTTTGCCCAAAGTGGCCCGCTGCCCACCCGCAACGGGCTTGAATTGCAGTTGAGCCACTAGCTTTTGGAAGGCGGCTTGGCGACGTGGCAAGTCGCCGAGGCCAGGCACGTCGGTGGGCAGCGCGCCCTGCACTACTACCGTGGCCCCGGCCTGCGCCAGCTGCACGAGGTGCTGCCAGGTTTCGAGGGGCATGGTGTGGGCATTGGGCACCAAAATGGTGCGGTACTGCGCGCCGCCGCTGGTGCGCAGGCCCGTGCCCACGGCCTGCACCTGCTGCACTTGCTTATCGGAAATAAAATCGTAGCCGAAGCCCTGCTTGAGCAGCAGCTCGCTGGTGGCATCGACCGGCAAATCCTTGAAGCCGTGCTCGATGCCATCGAAATGCTGCAACAGCACTTTGCCCGGCCGCTGGTAAGCATCGTACTGCGGCAGGTAGAGCAGCACATCGTTGGCGGGCTGGCCGGCTTGCAGAAAGCTCTGGCAGCGCGCCGCGTAGGTGTTCAGTTGGCCGAAATCCTGCCAGAAGGGGTTTTGCGGATTGAACTCTACCGCGGCGTAGAACAGCCAACCCGGCCAGGCCGCCGCCTGCGGTGAATAGGCCGTGCCGTGGTAAAAAACGTGGTTTACGCCGCCCAGCAGCATCCGGTCCACGGCCTTTTTCACGTCGCTGAGGGTCGAGAGAAAGTGGTCGTTTTCCCAGGTGGCGGTTTCGGCCGAGGTCAGCGGCTTGCCCGTGACGTGCGCGGCCGACGAGGCGAACTTAATGCGGGTCAGGTTTTCGCCTTCCGTTTCGGGGATGTCGGTGGCGGCGTAGAGGTCAAGGATATTGGCCGGCGAGCCGTGGGCTTGGTTACGGATTTTTACGCCGTAGCCGTGCGCCCAGGTGGCCCAGGTTTGGGTGTAGTTTTCGAGCAGCAGCTCCGAAATAGTTTCGCGGTAATCGGTGAGCACGCGCTGGTTTTCGTCGGCGCTGGCTTTGGCGAAAAGCGCGGGCAGGTGCTGGCGCAAATCGTAGCCCCGCCGCCGCTGAAACTCACTGAACATCAGCGGCGTCCAGTTGGCTTCGCCTTGCGCATCATCGACTTCATACGAGTCGTTGAAAAACGCCCGGATGCCCTTCACATCGCGCCCTTTGAAGGCTTGGTCGAAGCGCTGCAAATAGTGCTCGGTGGCGGTTTTGGAGAAGTGGTCTACCACGTCACCCTCGCCGCCGGGGCCGGCGCGCTCCACCTGCTTGCCGTGCCAGCCTTGGAAAATGGCGTAGAGCGTCCAGCTGCCGGCCGGGGCCGTCCAGGTGAGCTTGCCAGTGGCATCTACCTTGCTGGTCAGGTCGATAGCGGCACCTTTTTCGGGGTAAGCCATGAGGGCTTGCAGCGGCAGCGGCTTCTCATAGCGCACCTGCTCCAGGGCCAGGGCTTGCATGTTGGCGTTGGTGGCCACGGGGTCTTTCAGCTGCTTGATATCGACCCGATGGCCGATGGCCGTGGCGATGGGCTTCTGGGTGAAGCTGATTTTCTCGGTGAGCTGCTGCCCACCTTGCACCGCGTAGGTCTGATAGGCCACGTATTTGCAGGCGTCGGTGGGCGTCACCCACGGCCCGCCAAAGGGCCAGCCCGAGGCTTGCGCCACATCGACGCCCAAGCCGAGCTTTTTGCCCTCGCTGAGGGTGTGGCCGAGCATGTCCATCCACTTGGGCGATAAGAAGTCGATGAACTGACTTTCAGCGCCTTTTACGCCGTAGATAGCCGTTATTTCCATGCCGCCCAGGCCGGCTTGCTGGTACTGCGTCATCAGGTGGGTCAGGTCCTGGGGGTTCACGGCGCTACCCTCCCACCACCAGCGCGTCCAGGGGCGGTTTTGCTGGGTGATGGTGGGCCAGGCGGGGGCTTGCGCGTGGGTGGGGCTTTGGGCCAGGGCGGCCGCCAGCGCCAGCGGAAGAGCGAGTTGCTTTTTCATAAAATTTAACATTCATGCCGCGCTACGCGCGGCATGACGTTCTTCTTTAGTTATTTAGAACTTAGACAGGAGTCGTCTGTCATTGCGAGCGTAGCGAAGCAATCGCATCAGGGCGAGCTGGTTGTAAGCCGTTCGGGTGCGATTGCTTCGCTACGCTCGCAAGGACAGACGGCTTTTGCCTAAGTCCGATTACTTCAGTTTATACACTTCGCTGCCGGCTAGCAGGAAGCAGCCCAAGCCGTAGTCCTCGAAGTCGGGCTTGCTGGTGTAGCTCACGGGCTGGCCGTCTTTGGGCTCCTTACCGGTGCCCTGCACGTAGCCCAGCGCGCCATCGGCGTGCACGCATTCGGTGGCCATTGCCTGCCAGGCTTTGGCAATAATGGGCTGGTATTTAGCCTTATCGAGCAGGCCTTGGCGCACGCCCCAGGCCATGCCGTAGGTGAATAACGCCGTGCCCGACAGCTCTTTACCTCCAAAGTGCGTGGCGTCGTGCAGGCTCACGTTCCAGTAGCCGTCGGGACGCTGGAGGCGGGGCAGCGCCTTCATCATGGCCAGGTACATCTGCTCGTACTCGGCGCGGTGGGGGGCATCTTTGGGCATGATGTCGAGCACGCGCACCAGCGCGGCTACCACCCAGCCGTTGCCGCGGCTCCAGTAGCAGTCCTGGCCGTTGGGCTCCTGGTAGGGCGGTATGAAGTCCTTGTCGCGCCACCACAGGCTGTCCTGCGCATTGTAGAGGCCGTGACCGCCCTGCTGCGTCTTGGCAAAGTCGTAGAGCTGGTACATCTTCTCGAAGTACACGGGGTTGTGCTCCTGCACGCCCAGCTTGGCATACACCGGCATGGCCATTTGCAGCGCGTCAATCCACCACCAGTCGTCCACTTTATCGCTGTGCACCATGTTGTCGATGTTGGCTTTCAGCTCCTGAATGCGCTCGGGCTTGGGGTCGATGCGATACAGGTCGAGGTAGGTCTGGCCGGCGCACTGGTCGTCGGCGTTGCGGCCAGTGGGGCCGTTGCGCAGGCCCCACTGGTGCTTTTGGCCCCAGTCAACGGCGTAGTCGTAGTAGGCCTTCTTTTTGTCGATGCTGTAGAGCGCCATCAGGCCCTCGTAGTACACGCCGCGCGTCCAGATGTGGCTGGGGCGCAGCTTATTGGTCATGATTTCCTTGCCAGGGTCGGGCCAGGTACGCATGAAGTAGGCGTTGGCCAGCGTCATTTTTTGCAGCACTTCCTTCTTCTTAGGAAGCTGCTGGGCGGTGGCCGAGCCAGCTAGTAGCAGCGCGGCGGCCAGCGCCAGCCAGCGGCTTGATTTCTTAGTAGCAAACAATTGGTTTTTCATCTTTTACGAAGCCGATTTAGCAATTTCTACCGCGTACACTTGCTCCTGCCCCTCAAAGTTGGCCCGGAAGATTACCCACTTGCCATCGGGCGAGAAATGCACGTTGGGCTCCAGCTTGTAGCCGTGGTGGGCCATGCTCACCAGGTGCTCGGCGTTGAAGTGGTCGCCGTCGGGGCGGAAGAGATTAATCCACTGGCCATCGGGGGCTTTAGCCACTTGGCCGGGGTCGCCGCCGTCGCCGGCAAAGAGCGTCTGGTCGGGCGAAATGTTGTAGTGAATCGACCACTCGTTGCGCTGGTGCTGGTAGCGCTTTTCGGGGCCGCCCGCTACGGGCGCGCCGGCCAGGTAAAACGTGACGCTGCGCGGCTGCTGCAAATCAAACCAGATGGTTTGGCCATCGGGGCTAAAAAACTCGTGGCCCGCAATTTCGCCCTCCACCGTGCGCTGGTGCATGAGCTTGGTTTGCTGGGTTTTGATGCTGATAGTCCAGATGCGGTCGACTTTGCCCCAGGGGCCCTCGTGGCAGTACATGAGCAGGTCGGCATCGGTAGGTGAAAACTGCACGTGGCCCAGCCAGGTATTTTCCTGATAAATCTCCTTGCGCGCCGCCGTTTTGGTGTTGATAGTGAACAGAATGTGCTGCACCTTAGCGTCGTAGATGCGGTTGAAAAAGTCGCTCTTGGCCGGGTATTTCTTGAGAATATCCCGCGCCTCGGCCCCGCCCAGCGAGCCGGCCAGCAGCGTTTCATCGGCATTCAACGACGAGATACTGCCCGGAAAATCAGCTGGAAAGGTGTACACCTTGCGCTCCTTGCGGGTGTCGGCATTGACGACGTATACCTGGTTTTCAACCTGATAGTACACGTTGTGGCTGCGGCGGCCCACTATCTCGCCGCTGATGCGCTTGTAGTAGCCCGTGAGCGGGCGTACCTGCCGGGTTTGCAGGTTGAGCAGGCGCAGTTGCTGGCCTTTGTCGTCGGTGTGGTAAAACACCATTTCGTCGCCGGCGGCCGTCTTTATAAAAGGGTTATTATGGAAGTAAAAGCTACCATTGTTGCCGTCGAGGGGCGTGAGGCGCACCACTTTATGGCTAGTAGCCTGGTCTATCCATTCGGCGGCGGGCATGGGCTTTGGGCCGCCGGTTTCGAGGCGGGCCTGGCCCTGGGCGCGCAGGCCGGGCAGCAGCGCCACACTTAGCAGGGCGGCCGCCAGATGCTTAGTCATAAAGCGAGGGAGTTGGGTGGGAAATGGCAGAACGAGGTCGGGGTTATTGCGGGGTGGCGGGCGGCCGGGGCGGCACGTAGCGCGCCAAGTCGCGCAGTGCTACCACGCGGTAGTGATTGTCGTGCAGGTACTTGAGGTATTCCTCAAATAGCGCGGGCGGGGTCGTGACCCAGTCGTGGGCATAGTCGGGCACGCCGTGAATGGTGAGCACTACGATGCGCCCGTCTTTGGCCAGCGCCAGGGCATCGAGTATTTCCTGGCGGTTGGTGGCCAGCGTGGTGTAGCTCGGAATGAGCAGCGGGTCGTCGGTGGCGGGGGCGTAGGGGCGGCTGCCGCCGGTGCGGGCTAGGCGGTAGCCCCGGGCTTGCAGCACGGGCAGCGCCTTGGGCGCAGTGTCGTAGCCGGGATAGGCAAACGTGACGGGCCGGGGAATATGATAAGCCCGGCACCGGCTTTCAATGGAATCGAGTTCGGCGGCCAGCTCGCTCTCCGTCAGCTTATTGACGTGGCGGTGCGTGAGGGTATGGTTGCCAACCTCGAAGCCCCAGCGGTGCAGCTGACGGATTTGCGCCCAGCTCATGTACTTGCTCTTGTCGGCAAAGGGCGGCTGCCGAAACTCAGCCACGAAGAAGGTGGCCCCGAAACCGTATTTGCGCAGCAGCGGGGCTACGTAGGTGGCGTGGCTGAGGGCAGCATCGTCGAAGGTGAGGGCTACCAGCCGGTCGGGCACGGGCCGGGGGCGCGGGGCCACCAGCAGGCTCAACAGAAACAGGTTGCCGGTTACACTCATTCGTTTGCCCTTGCCGCTGGCTTTGGTTGCTAGTTTTCGGGCCGCAAGAATCATTAATGCGGCTCTGGAACCTTCCTGTACTGTTAGGTATGCTGGCAGCGGTTGCGGCCGCTAAAGCGAGGGCCTGGCAGGGAAATTTTGCAATGTGCTGACAAAGCAGCACTGAACAACGGAGTGAGCTATAAATAAAGCAAAAAGCCCCGGCCAACGTGGGCGCGGGACTTTTGAAACAATGCTGATGAAGAATAAAGAGGCTAGCTCTGGGGCTTGCGGCGCAGGCGCTTGAGGCCATAGGCTACCCCACTGGCTAGCAGCAGGCCCGCGCCACCGTCGAGTGGCACGGCGGCTGGGGCCTGCTGGGTGGGGCCGCCCGTTGCAGGAGCCTGCGCATGGCTAGCCAGGATGCTGAAAAACAAGCTACTTATGAAGAAAAGACGAGTCATATCAAAGAAGTGCTAAGCAGTTATTGCATGAGGTGCAGCTTCCCTGGCTGCCCATCTGAGCAGCCAGGGAAGCTGCACCAATTAGTTAATTACCAGTTTTTTGACCACTACGCCGGCGCTGGTGGCTAGGCGCAGGGCGTAGACGCCAGCGGCAAGCTGGTGCAGGTCGAGCTGGTGGGCTACCGTGCCCTGGGCGGGCAGCGTAAGCGTGCGCACTTCACGCCCCACGGCATCAAGCAGCGTCGCCGTCATGGCCTGGGAGCCGAGGCTGGCGGGCAGCGCCAAGGACACGCTGGTCGTGGCGGGGTTGGGGTAGAGGGCTACTTGCTGCACCAAGGCGGCCGGGGCCGTAGCCAGCACGCGCTGGGGCGAGAACACCAGCTCGAAACGGCCCGTGATGAGGGCCGAGGCATTGCTGACCGTGAATTGGTAGCTGGGCTGCTGCGCCAGGTCGATGAGCGCCCCGGTTTGCCGGTCGCGCAGGTAGGTGGGCACGGTGCTCAGGTTCACCAGTTGGGCGGCATTAAGGAAATAGCTGCCTACCGCGGGTACTCCTACGTTGAGCGGAACTACCTGCTCGCTGGTGCCCAGCGGGGAATATCCCGCAATAGCCAGCTGCTGGCTGCTGCCGCTGGTCGCGCTGCTGCTCAGGTTCAGGCCGGTTGAGTTGGGCAGCTTCACGGCGTCGTAGGCCGGCTCGAAGCCGTCGGTGGCTCCTTGTTCGAAGTACACATAGGTGCCATCTACCAATGGGCTGCCGCTACCCTGGAGCGTGAGCTGCACCAGCGGGCGGGTTTCGGCCTTACGCTGAAAGGACGTAGCGTTGGCCGTAGTCAGGCGCGCCTGGTTGGTAAAGCTGACCGTGGCCGGGCCCGTGGCGCGCACGAAAAAGCCCTGGCCCAGCGCCACCACAGGGTTGCCCACGTTGTTGACGTAGCTGCGGTAGCTGCTGCCGTACTGCGAGGTGCTTTGTTCTACGTAGAGGGCTGCGTCTAGTCCGGTTGGCACCGTCACCTGGCGCCAGTCGAGCGGCGCGGGATACGGATTGCCCAGCAGCTGCCAGCCGCCGTTGGTGCCCCCGTTGCGAGCTACCGATTGGGTGATGGGGCCGTTGGTGAGCGTGCCCACAAAATCCACCAGCTGCGAAGCCGCAATATTGACGGTGTAGCCTTTGCCGGGCACCAGCGCGTCGGTAAGGGCGGCGGGCGAGCGCCAGCCTTTGTCAAAATCCGAGAACCCGGTAGCCGGGCTGCTCAGTACCCGGCTTTCATCGTAATCATACACGGTTGGGAACGGCGTGATAGTGCCCGGCGTGGTCGAGGTGTTGTAAGCAGGGTTCACCACCGGCGTGAAGCCGCTGGTAGTCAGGTCGGCCACCGTAGTGCTTTGCACGGGCGACGCGTAGTGCCGGTAGCCCAAGCCGGTATTCAGGCTCGGGTCGATGGCCCGCTGCACGGTCACCGCCCCAGTTACCACGCCGCCGTTGTTCACCACCAGCCCATCGCGGGCCGCGCCGCCGCTCGCGCTGGAAAGCAGCGTCAGCCGCTGGCCATTGGTAGCGAGGTTGCCCAGCAGCGTGAGTGCTCCCTGGAAGCTAGTGGGCGTGCCCAGCGTAGCTCCGGCAGCGCCAATGCTTAGGTCTTGCACGGGCAGTGGGCTGCTACCGCCCAATACTTGGTTGGTGGTGCCGATGGTTGCCAACGTGCCGCCGGTGGCCGTCCAGGTGCCGTTATTAGTCAGGTTGCTCGTTAGGCTTAGGGTGCCGCTACTTTGCGTGAGCGAGGCACCTGTGCTCACGGTAAGGGCGCGGGCCACGGCCGCGCCGGCACTGACCACCGGGTAGCGGGTGACGCCAACGCTCGGGATAAGCGCATCGATGGTCGCCACCGGCACGCCGCCAGTCCAGTTGCTGCCGGTAAACCAGTCAGTACTCACGGTGCCCGCCCAGAGGTTGGCATACTCAAAGGCCCCGATGTCGGGGGCAGTGCCGGTATAAGTGAAGCTGGTGGGGTAGTTGGCCGTGGTGCCCGCGTCGATAAGGCCGCTGCCTGAAGCCAGGCGTAGCGTCTGAATGATGGGCAGGCTACCATTGGCCTGGCGCGGCGAGCGCAGCAGGGTAGTATCGAGGCTGATGAAGTCGCTGGCACTCACCGTGACCCCGACGCTGTTGGGGGCATACGTATTGTGGTCGATGGTGCACGTAGCGGGGTCGTAGTTCGTGAGGTCGGCCCCCGCCAGGCCGGGCAGGTAACTGATGTTGTTTTGCAGGATGTGGTTGTAGCCGGGCACGTCGGCGGCCGAGGCGACGGACGTGCGGTTCACCATATTGAAGTTGGCGCTGCTCGGGCCGCCGCCGTTGCGGTAGGCCGTGTTGTCGACGAAGGTGAGGCCGCCCAGGTGGTGGTTGGCATAAAACCCGTTGGACTTGTTGCGCACCGATACGCACCCCTGCACCACGTTGCGCGGAATGGTAGCCGGCACGCTCGGGTTGGCCCCGGTGCCATAGCCACCCGTCTTGAAGCCGTTGCCGTCGCCCCGGCTCACGAATAGCTGCGTGTAGCCGTTGTAAAACGCCCAGCAGTTCTCAAACGTGACGGGGGCAAAGGAGTTGATGCAGTCGTAGCCGTCGTCGCTGTTCTGCCAGGCGCGGCAGTTGCGAAACACGTTGCCGGTGTAGGTCGCCAGGTTAGGATGGTGGCCAAAGCCGTCTACGTTGCCGCCACTAGCGGTGCCAGTGATGTTGCCGACGTTCACGTTGTCGTTGTTGCGGTAGGCATCGCAGTTGAGTACGAGGGTGTTGCCCCCCCGGGTCAGGTAAAAGCCGATGGCCTGCCCGTCGTGCATACTCAGCCGCTCGTAGATGTTGTAGCCGCCCGCCCCGCTCTGCGAGACGCAGATAGACAGCGTGTTGACGGTGCGGTCAACCAAAGGCACCCGCAAGCCCACTATTTCCAGCCCCCGCAGGTAGATATACGCGCCCGTGACCTCAAACGCGCTGAGGCGGTAAGGGGCCGCGTAGGCATTGGGGTTGGTAGTGGGGTTGGGGTCAGTGACGCTGGGGTCGACGCCAGCGTAGTTGAACACGGGCTGCTCGCCGGGGTACGCCCAGTAGTTGATGCGCGCCCCCGCCGTACCGCTCTTCGTCAGGTACGTTATGCAGGCATAGTTGCCGGAGGCAATGTGACCCGATATATTCGAGTTCTGCATCATATACGTGCCGCCGCGCACGTACACTGTGTCGCCGGCCGACACGGCCGTCTGGGCCCGCTGGATGGTGAAAAAGGGCGCGGTAATCGTCCCGCTGTTGGCATCATTGCCGGTGGGGGCCACGTAAAAAACGGCCGAAAATGCTGGGCGAAAGCTAATCGCCAGCAGCAGCGCTAACAGGTAGTGCTTGAGCATAAATAGGTGGGAAAAGAGTGTAGCTCAAACCTACGCGCCTCCTTTTTGCATACCCTCCTGTACCATGCTGCCAATAATAAAATACTGAGGCGGTTCAGCTTAACGTTTCCTATAATTGAGCCGTGACTTAAACCTGGGTCTCGCTGCAACAGGAAGGAGTAAGATGGATAAGAGGTCTAGGACCAAACGAGCCCGTCATCGCACCTCTGCGTGCCGCAAATGCCCTCGTCAAAAGCATCCAATAAATGCCCGCGCTTGACCGATGACCTGCTACCGGAAAACCAGGCTAAGCCTAACATGGCGAAAAGCGTACTTTTCTCACCTTCAAACGACCTATTGCTAGGGAGCGTTTACAAAGGCGTGGGTGCTACCGGGCCAGCAGTGTGGCTAGTTGCGCTAGCACGGCATCGGTATGGGAGGCCACCTGCCAGGGGGTGGGCACGACCGTTATATCGGGGCGCACGCCGCGCCCGAGCTGCGGGTGGCGGCAGGCCGTAAGCATCTGAAAATGCGGTATGTGCAGCACCAGATGCGTTTCGGGCAGTTCCAGCTCCGAGATGTTGCCGCCGCTACAGCCGGCCTCACCCCCACCGGTTTCCTCCCCCACGACCAAAATACGGCGTTGCGCCCGCAGGCTGGCCGTCAGGTTGGAAGCCGCCGAGAACGTGCCCCCATCGACCAGTACCACCACCTGGCCCCGGAAGTAGCGGTCCCGGTACGGGTGCTCGACCCCCACGGTGCTATTGGCAAAGGCAAACTTGCCCCCGGGTAGCCGCTTGACGTGCGTGGTGTCGAAGTACGCGGGTTTGGTCGAATCTGCCTGCGTAAAAAAGGGCGCAGACACGGGGGCCAGGGCGCTCTTAGTCAGGATAAAGTCCTTCTTGAGCAAGTACCGCAGCAGGTCCACACTCAGCAAGTTGTTGCCGCCGCCGTTGCCGCGCAAGTCCAGCACCAGCCGCTTAATATGGCGCTGGGTTAGCTCCGCAAATAGCTGACGGTGAAACTGCTGGTAGTCTTCCAGCTCGTCGTAGCTAAACCCTTGGATGCGCAGTACCGCCGTGGCGGGCAAGCTGGCGGGGTAGCTCACCGTATGCAGCCGGGCCAGCTGGCGGGCGTGCTCCTGCTCCGCGCTCAGGGGTGGCGCGGCGGGCCGGGCCTTGGCGGGCCGGGGCTGCGGCGTGAGCAACTGCTGGCGGCCGGTGCTGTCGCGCACCAGCAGCGGGTACACGGGTTTGGCTTCGTAAAAGCTCCAGTAATACGAATCAAAAAAGCCCACTTCAAGCTCCCGGTCCTGGAAACCAGTGCCGTAGCCATCGCCCGATATAAGCGCGCGCAGGCGCGGCAGTACCTCGGCAACCGGGTGCCCGTCGATAGCCAAGAGTTCGGTACCCGGGCGCAACTCAGCGGCTAGGCTTTGGTTTTCAGCAATGAAGAGACGATTTTGGCGCACAGCCACCGTGAAGGGCAAATACGGGTAGGGCTGCCGCCGAAACCAGGCGCGGTAGGCCGGCGAGTGCTGCACCCGCGTGTGGCCGCAGTGCACCCGCGCCACCAGCGTTTGCAGCAGCTGCCAGTACTCGGGCTCGCCCATTGGGTGGGTGAGGGCGGCAGCCGTGCGGACAAATGCCCGGTCGAGCGAATCCTTGGGCGTGTACCAGTACAGGGCGGGGTGGGCTTGCTCTAGCGCCCGGCGCACATAGCCGAAATCGGCTTGCAGCTGCGCCACGGAGTAGCGTTGGGCCGGGTCGTATGCGGCCGGCGGCGTAGGCTGAGCCAACGCTCCCAGGCTAAGCACAAGCCAACCCAGGAGGGCGAGCAGTAGTTTCATCATGCAGACAGACAGGCTTTAGGTAGCATAATCCTAAGGGGCGGCAAACATACGAAACGCCTCGTATGTTTGCCGCCCCTCCGCTTTTATCTGTCATCCTCGTAGTCCTACCTTGATTTTACAGGGTAGCTAACCATCCTATTTAGCGTATATTTCAGGTAGCTATTTATGCCTTCTTAAGCAGAATAAACAAGCAAAAATCAGTTGCCGCGCACCACCCGATACAGGGCCTCGCGGTAGGTGTCGCTGACGGGAATGAGCTTGTCCTGCACGTAGAGCGTGTTACCGTCGAGCAGGCGCACGTGGTCGAGGCTGACGATGTAGGACTTATGCACCCGCATAAACGGCGGCTGCGGCAGGGTGTCGGCTAGCTCCTTGAGGGTCTGGTAGGTGGCGATGCGCTCGTGGGGCAGGTGCAGCAGCACGTAGTTGTTGAGGCCCTCCACGTACAGAATGTCGGCGTAGTTAATGCGCAGGTACTTGTTTTTGGTGTCGCCTTTCACAAACAGGTGCCCCGAGGTGGGCGGCAGCACGGGCACCACCGGCGCGGGGAGTACCAGCGGGGCCGGCATGCTAGTAGCCACGGGCATGGGAACTGCCGGAGCCAGCAGCGCCAGCGACTTGTGGGCCGCTTTCAGGAAGCGCTCGAAAGCGATAGGCTTGAGCAGGTAGTCTACTACGTCGTTTTCGTAGCCCTCCAGCGCATATTCGGGGTAGGCGGTGGTGAGCACCACGCGGGCTTTGTGGCCGGCTAGCTTGAGGAATTGCAGGCCCGTGAGGCGGGGCATCTGAATGTCGAGAAACACGAGGTCGGCGCGGCCCTGCTGCACCCAGGTCAGGCCCTCGATGGGGTCGGTGGTGGTGCCGACCAGCGTTAGGAAGGGCGTTTGGCCAATATAGTCGGCCAAGATGGCCAGCGCGGGCGGCTCGTCGTCAATTACTACGCAGCGTATCATGGCGGGCAAAGCTAGGGGCAGTAGGGCTAGGCAGCCGTTACCGTGGCCAGCACGGGCAGCATGGTATCCATCGGGTCGGCAACTACTGCGGCGGCGGGGCTGGCCGGCACTTCCAGGCGCAAGTGGGCACGAAACTGCCCACCCACCGGCCCTACCTGCCAGGCGTAGCGGTTGGGGTAAAGCAGCTCCAGCCGGCGGCGCAGGTTGGTCAGCCCGATGCCGCTGCTGCGGTCAGCTTGATAGTCGTGGCGCTGGTTTTCCACCGTGAACTCTACTGCGTCGGGCGTCAGCGCTAGGTGCAGGCGTACGGGGGTGGCGGGGTCGTCGAGCACGCCGTGCTTGAAGGCGTTTTCCACAAATGGAATCAGCAGTAGCGGGGCTACGCGGTGGCCGGTGGGGTCGCCCGCCACGGTTAGCTCGGCGTGCAGGCGGCCGGGGTAGCGCAAGCGGTACAAGTCCAGAAAATTGTCGAGGTACTCGACTTCTTCGGCCAGGTCCACCAGGCCATCGGGGGTGTCGCGCAGCATGTAGCGCATCAGCTCCGAGAGCTTGAGCAGGCCGCCGGCCAGGGTTTTATCCACGCCGTAGGCCAGGCCATAGAGCATGTTGAGGGTGTTGTAGAGGAAGTGCGGATTAAGCTGCGTTTTGAGAAACGCCAGCTCGGCTACCTGCTTCTCGGCGGTGAGCTGCTGGTTTTCGCGCTCGCGGCGCAGGGCGGCTTCGCCCGCCCACAGCGCGGCCGCCAGGATTACGTTGGGGATGGCGTAGTAAAAGCCGTCGAAAAAGTAGGTGCTGAGCGCGACCCCGGGCCAGTAGTTTTGAAAGCCCAGCAGTAGTGGGTACAGGCCTTCTTCCAGCGCCGCCCGCACCCCGGTAGACACTACGCCGGCCGCCACCAGCCCCAGCGCCAGCCACGGCAGCCGGCCCACCCGCAGCGTGCGCGGAAACACCAGCAAGTAGCAGAAGTAGAACGTGGCGATGCGGGCCGCCTGAAAGGAAGCGTCGAGCCACAGGTTCTGGGCGAGGCTAAGGTGATGGCTATGCCCGGCCGTTGTGGGAAAAAGCAGGCCGCCCAGCACCACGTAGCCAAAGTAGGCCGTCCAGGCCAGCACGTGCCAGCGGAAAAACTTTCTCAGGTATAGCATAAGTCAGGGCACCGGAAAAGAACAAGTCAAAGCTACCCTCCTACCCTATTGCCGGCCATTTTTATTATGTCAACGCCTTAGTTGGCGGGGGCAATAGGCCTGGCTGGCGGGTAAATCAGCCTGCACCTTGGACTAACCGTCTGAACTGGATTCACCCGGCATTCGGGGGCAGTGAAATAATGTTTTTCCGGCCCGGCAAGGTGGGGGCCAACCTTTGACCCACTCCTCCGCCACCGCTGCTCCCTCATGCAAAACGCTACTTTCCCCCGGATTTTCTTGCTCATTTTCCTGCTAGCGCTGGCTGGTGCGGCACACGCCCAAGCTCCCGTCAGTGGCACCGTGCAAGACGCCGCGGGCCACGGGCTGCCCTTCGCCATCGCCGTGCTGCTACACCTGCCCGACTCGGCCGTGGCCGCTTCGCAAACGACCACCGAGCAGGGTACTTTTCACTTCGAGCGCGTGGCCGCCGGGCCTTACTGCCTGCGGGCTCTGGCCCTAGGCTACGCACCGGGCCGCGTGGCGGTAGCCGTGGGTAGCCAAGCGGTACAGGTGCCGGCCCTACGGCTACTTGCTAAGACCCGCGCCCTGGGCGAAGTGGTGGTGCAGGGCCGCCCGCCAGTAATGGAGCAGCACGCCGACCGCACCGTGGTCAACATGGACCGCCTGAACACGGCCGGCGACAACGCACTGGAAGCGCTCAGAAAAATTCCCGGCATTACCCTCGACAAGGACGAGCACTTGCAATACCGGGGCAGCGGCAGCGTGCTAGTGCTCATTGATGGCAAGCAGAGCTACCTCACGGGCGAGGCCTTGAGCCAGTACCTCAAAAGCATTCCCGCGGCACAGCTTAGCCAAGTAGAATTGCTGCCCAACCCGCCCGCCTCGCTCGATGCGGCCGGCACGGCGGGCGTCATCAACATCCGCACCAAGCGTAGCGCGCTGCTGGGTTTGACGGGCACCGTGACCGGTACGGCGGGTAAAACCCGCTACGACCGGGCCAGTGCCAGCACCAACTTAGCGTACAATGTAGGAAAGGTGCGCAGCTTCGCCCGCGCCGGCGTCGGGTATTCCGACTCATATAATGCGCTGACAATTACCCGGCTGATTCGTGATACCACCTTTACCCAGCACAACTACTGGCACCCGCTTACGCGCAGCATAAGCTACGCCGCCGGCACCGACGTGGCCCTGACCAAGCGCCAGACCCTGGGCGGCCAAGTGCGCGGCAGCTACGGCACCAGCGACGCGCAGGTCAGCAGCGAGTCCATCACCACCGCGCCCGATGGCCAGCAAACCGGCCGCCTGGCCATGAGCAACCCCAAAAGCGACTTCTCGCGCGATGTGGCCCTGAACCTGAACTACCGCCTGGCCCTCGACACCTTGGGCCGCGAGCTGACGGCCGATGCCGATTGGGTGCAGGGCGCCAATGCGGGCCGCCAGGACTTTCTGCCCCTCACTGCCCCGCCGGTCGGCGCGCCCGGGGCCTTGCAGGGCCGGCAACGCAGCGCGGAAGCCTCGGACGTGGCTATCCGGGCCATCAAGGCCGACTACGTGCACCCGCTGCCCGGCCACTGGCGGGCCGAGGCTGGGGCCAAGGCCAGCTGGGTGACCACCCGCAGTAGCATCGATTTTGAGCGGCTGGGGAGCGCGGGCGAGTGGCAGCTCGACTCCACCCGCACCAATCAGTTTCGCTACGACGAAAACATCACGGCGGGCTACCTCACCCTGAGCACTACCTGGAAAAAGCTGGAGCTGAAGGCCGGCCTGCGCGGCGAGCACACGCACTCGGTCGGCGAATCGCCCACGACCGGCCAGCGCGTGGCGCGCGACTACTTCCAGCTGTTTCCGACGGCGTTTGCCAGCTACCAGTTCGGCCCGAACGACCAGCTGAGCTTATCGGGCGGGCGGCGCATCAGCCGGCCGTCCTACCAGAGCCTCAACCCCTTCCTAAACTACACCGATGCCTACACGGTCATGCAGGGCAACCCCTTTCTGGCCCCCTCGCTGGCCCGCTCCTTCGAGCTAAACTACCTGCACCTCGGCTTTCAGGTGCTCGCCCTCAGCTACTTGCTCGAAACCAATGTTGTGAACGACGTAGCCACTCAGAACGACCAAACGAAGGTGACCACCACCCGGCCCATGAACCTGGACCAGGCAGTAACGCTCACCCTGAGCTCGGGCGGGCACACCGACCTGACCAAGGGCTGGGGCATGGACAACCAGGTTCAGGTAGCCTACGGCGAGGTACGCGCCCAGGTGGCCGACCAACTGGTAGTGCTGCACCGCTGGGGAGCGGCCGTCTCGTCCAACCACACCTTCAGTTTGCCCCGGCACTACCAGCTGCTGCTGGGGGGCGACTACAGCGGCCCCAGCGTCAACGGCCTGTTCACGCTGCGGGCCAGCGGCAGCGTGAACCTGGGCGTACGCAAGCAGCTGTGGCAGGAGAAGGCGGTGCTTAGCCTCAAGGTCAGCGACCTCTTTTACACCAACGGCTGGTTTAGCTCGCTGCACTACCAGAACATCAACACCGACTGGGTGAACCGCTACGACAGCCGCCGGCTCACGGTGAGCTTTACTTACAAGCTGGGCGGCGGCAAAACGCACACCACGCGCACCAACAGCAGCGCCGACGAGGAAGGCCGCGCCGGACACTAGCCTCTTGCGCTTATTGAACGTCCTTTAGTATGGCTACCGCTTCGTTCAAGGCCAGGTCTTGGGTAGCCGTTTCAACTGCCCGGCTCGTCGGCAACCGTTCGGCCAGCAGTGCTGAGCCAGCGCAGTTTTATTTGAGTACGACAACATCGCCGTCCAGGGGTAGCTCCTGCTGGCGAGGCTTTGCTAAAGCCGGCGTAGCAAGCACGTTGGCCTTCTGGTCCAGCACCTCGCCCAGCGTGGCCGACCCCATACGCTGGAATGTTTTGAAAACGAACGGCAGGCCCTCCGATTCCTCAAATGTGATGGCGTTGCTAACCTGAAAGTGTAAGTGCGGCAGCGGGGCTTGCCCTGACTGCCCCAGGCAACCCAGCACGGTGCCCCGCTGCACCCGGTTGCCCGCCTTCACCGTCAGGCTGCCGGGTTGCAGGTGCGCATAGTGCGCGAACACGCCCGGGGCGACCTCCAGCACCACGAAATCGCCCATCAGGATGCACTCGCTAGGCAGTTACTTCGTTTGCTTATACCGAGAGCTTCGCCTGGATGTAGCGAAATTCCTGCGTCAGGCCGCCGAAGCCGTAGGCCTCGGCCCGCACATCGTGCACGTAGATGTAGCTTTCGGGGTGCAGGTCGCCCAGCAACTCGCCCATGCGGGCAAATACTTCTTGCTGGTAGTGCGCTTTTTCGTCTTTGGTGTTGGTGCCATCGACTACCTTGATATCTAGGAAAAAGCTGGCTTTGCCGTGTTCGGCTAAGCTCTGGCCCCCAACTATCCAATGTTCCGGCGCCACATAGTCCACGGCGACGGACGTGAGGTCCGCTCTTTTATGCAGAATACGAACGGTAATCTCGACAAGCGTCGCCGCGACCTGGCGGGAGAGTTCGGGCGTAGGGTGGGCGCTGATTTTGACTTGCAAAATGGGCATGAGACCAAGGGGTTAGGGGGTGAAAAACAACTCCCCAAAGGTCTGGGCCCGCGGCGCGCCATGCCTTGATGTACATCAAGAAAAAGGGACGCTGGGCGTCGGCCGGGCGCGTAGCCGGCTCAAGGTTTCGGGCTGGATGCCGAGGTAAGAGGCGATGTGGTACTGCGGCACGTGTTGCTCTAGGGTAGGATATTGCTGGAGCAGGGCTTGGTAACGCTGGTCGGCGGCGTGGCGCAGAAACGAGCTTTCACGACGGCATTTTTTGATGAATTCGGTTTCCATCAAACCCTTGTTGAAGTACAGCCAGGCGCTGTGCCGCGCGTAAAGGGTTTGCAGGAAATCCTGCGAGAAAACGACTAATTCGCACGCTTCCAGGGCCTGCACCGTCCACACCGAGGGCACTTGGGTAATGAAGCTGGTAAAGGCGCTCACAAAGGAGCCCGGCAGAAAAAAGTCATTGGTTACTTCCCGCTCGGTAGTAGTCAGGAAAGAGCGCAACACCCCGGTTTCCACAAAGGCCAGGTGCCGGCACACCTGCCCGGGCACCACAAAGGCCTCATGCTTACGCAGGCGCAATTGGCGCAAGTGCGGCGCGGCAAAAGCCCATTCGGTTTCGGGCAGCTTGACGGTCTGGCGCAGGTGCTGCTGCAGGGCTTCAAACATGACGTTAATTACGTGAGGACCTAGGAGTAAGGAAGGGTATAATGACCAGAAGAAGGGGTTTTCTTCCTTCGCCCACCCCGCCCTAAGAGGAGCGAGGCACCCAAAGCAAGCCGGTGCGTGAAGTGCTCCAGCGGCGTAAAAGTAGGCCGCCGCTTACTACTGCATTTTGGTTCTCCCTCCCACGAACAGTCGATGAAGGCGACCTTTTCCAGGCCACAATCCTGCCCACGTCGGCCAGGGTCTCATTTGCCGGCCTGCTGGGCGGCGGCTTCAATCAGGGCGGCGACTTCCTGGGCGTGGGAGATGTATACTGAGTGGCTGGCCCCCGCAATCTCGATGGTATGGCTGTGGGCCCGGGTGGCGTACATGCGTTCCAGGTCGGGGTTTATCATGCGGTCGGCGCCGGCCACCAGGTACCAGCTGGGCTTGGTTTTCCAGGCGGGCACGCTGATGGGGGCTGCCGCGGCGACCGCCGCAACCGGCATCTGGGCGTGGGCCATAAAGGCGGCCTGCGCGGGCGGCAGGTCGGCAGCGAAGTCGGCGGCAAACTGAGCGGGGTCGATAAAGAGAAAGCCATCCGGCGTGGCGGCCACGGCTTTGGTGGCACCGGGCAGCTTATTCTTGTTGGAGGTGGTGCTCTCGCCCGTGTCCGGCGCGTGGGCCGCAATGTAGACCAGCCCAGCCACCCGCGCATCGGTACCGGCTTCGGTAATGACAGCCCCGCCGTAGCTGTGCCCCACTAAGATAACGGGGCCCGTCTGCCGGGCCAATACGCGCTTTACAGCGGCCACATCGTCGGTTAGCGAGGTAAGGGGCTCCTGCACCAGGTTCACGGCGTAGCCGTCTTTGACGAGGATGTCATACACCCCTTTCCAGCCCGAGCCGTCGGCATAGGCCCCGTGCACCAGTACGATGTTACGGATGCCAGTGGGCGCAGTTTGGGCCTGGGCAATGGGGGCACTGGCTGCTAGCAGCAGGCCAGCAATTAGGATAGAGGCGGCGATTCGAGCGAACGGGGACATGAGGTTTCGCATGGCAAGGGATTAGTGCTTATTAAACAGCTAGATAGGTGAAAGAGAACGTCAGCATGCCCGCAGCTAGGAGGCAGGCTCCGACGACGTAGCCAGCGCCGATGACCGCAACCGCCAAGCCGAGAGTAGGAAATAGAAGCCCCCGAACGCAGCATACCGCCACAAGGTGTTGAGACCCATTTCGGGTGAATGGGCGTGGGCAATAAACAAGCAGCCCGCCAGGGCCGATTGCGCGCCACTCAGCATCATCGGCCACTGGCCGCCCACGCCGCGGTGCCGCCGCCAGGCCAGCACAAGTTGAATCAAGCCAGTCAAAATAGCCCAGGTGCCAAAGACGACAAGCACCGCTGCCGTGCTCTGTTGCAGAGCTACGGCCACGGCGACCGTGGTAACCAGGCCAATCACGATGTTGAGGTAGCGCGACCCATTGGCGGCCAGGCTACTCCGGCGGCTAATCCGCAGGTCGGCAAAGGTGGCCGCCACGTCCCAGGTAGGGTACAGCAGCAGGAGCACCGGCGTCAGGGCCGGGAGTTTGGCGGCCAGCAAGCCGGCCCAAACGAAGGCAAAAGCCGCCCGCACGACATACAGGAGGCGTAAGTCCCGGACCGGGTTGGCTGGCTGCGAGAAGGTGGCGGTAGAGGGTGCCATGTGGTTTTAGGAGAAAGTTTAGACTGCGTGAGATTGACGGAGCACTCGCTCCGTCACCAGCCAGCCAGAGGGCTAGTTACTTGATAATCAAACTTACGAGTGCTAATTGGCGGCTACTAGGCCCCCGCGGCCAGGTGGCCCTTTCCAACCCTGAATTGGCCTTTTTGGGCCGCCGGTGGCTAGGCGAAGCGCTTCAAAAACTGCTGAATGGCCGCGTTGTAGCTGCGCGACGAGCTGACGTGCTGCCCATTGGCCATGCGAAACAGGTACTCGCCGTGCGCCCACGCCTTGAACTCCACAATGTGGCTGGTATTGATAACGAATGAGCGATGAATGCGCAGGAAGTGGGCCGGGTCGAGCCGCTCGGCCAGTTGCCCCAGCGCGGCGCGCAATGGGTGCGCCACCCGGGCCGTGTGCAGCAGCACGCCGCTGCTGGTGGCTTCGAGGTAACACACCTCGGCCGCGGGCACAAAAAACTGTCGCTCAGGCTGCTTCACCACAAACCGGTCCTGGTACTCGGCCGGGGGAGCCGGGGCGTGGGCGGCCGACCCGGGCCAGGCGCGCAGCAGGGCGGCCAGGTCGGCCCCAGCGGCCTGGCTATGGCGCTGCGCCACCTGTTGCTGCACCCGGCGCACGCACTCCGCAAACCGGTCGGGGTCGAGCGGCTTCAGCAGATAATCCACCGCGTGCAGCGCGAAGGCCGCCACGGCGTACTGGTCGTAGGCGGTCACGAACACCACCAGCGGCAGCAGCTGGCCCGTGGCGCGCAGGCGTTGCAGCACCTGCACGCCGTCGAGGTCGGGCATTTGCACATCCAGAAAGACCACGTCGTACGTCCCGGTTTGCAGGGCGGCCAGCGCTTCGGTGCCGTTCTGGCACTCGCCCGCGATGGTCATTTCCGGGAAGTCGGCGAGCAGTTCGCGCACTAGGCCGCGGGCCAGGGGCTCATCGTCTACCAGCAGGGTGCGCAGGCTCGTACTCATGCGGGCAGGGGGTTTGGACTGGCGGACGTTGCGGCCTGGAAGGGCAGCGATAATTGGAGGCAGTAGCCCTGGCCCGGCGCGGTTTCCACGGTCAGGGCGTAGTCAGCGCCGTAGCGGGTAGCCAGGCGGCTTTCGAGGTTGCGCAGCCCAATGCCCCGCACGGCGGTGTCGGCGCTGCCGCGGCCGTTGTCCTGCACCTGCACCAAGAGGCGGCCCGCCTGCTGCCGGGCGCTGATGGCCAACTCCCCTACCCCCGCCTGCGGGGCCAAGCCGTGGCGCACCGCGTTTTCGACCACTGGCTGCAAGAGCAGGGCGGGCAGTAGCGCGGCCTCCGTGCCGGGGGCAATGTGGTAGGCCACGGTCAGGCGGTCGGGGAAGCGGGTTTGCTCAATTTCGAGGTAAAGGCGAGTCAGGTGCAACTCCTGGGCCAGCGTCACTTCCTGCGCATCGCTGCCATCGAGCACCAGGCGCAAAAACTGGCTGAGCTGGGCCAGCATGCGCCGAGCGGCTTTCACATCGGTGCCCATCAGGGCCGACACGGCGTTCAGCGAATTAAACAAAAAGTGCGGCTGCAACTGCATTTTCAGCGCTTGCAGCTGCGCCTGCACTAGCTGCGTTTCCAGCTGCGCGGCCTGCACCTGGCCCTGGCGAAACCGCTCGCGGTACTGCACCGCGTAGGCCACGCAGAGCAGCATCCAGTAAACTGGCACCCAATTATTAGCATTTAGAATGACCGTGGGCAGCGAGAAAGCCCCCGGCTGGGCCCCAAAAACGGTCATCAGCCCAGCGTAAACCAGGCGGAAGACCAGCGCCAGCCCGTAGCTGGCGGCCGCGTGCACCAGCAAATACGGCAGGCGGTGGCGGCGCTCCGTCAGGTCGAAGCGCGTGGCCAGGGCAAAGACCACTGGCGTGAGCAAACCCCAGAGCAGGCCGTGCAACAGCCGCCCGCCCAAGGTTTCGACCCAGTGGGTGGGCGTGCCCACCGAGAGGTTCTGCCCGAACATCAGCAGCACCATAAACCCGCTGAACAGCAGCCAGGCCAGCGCAATGACCGGCCCCGTAACCAGCGCGGACTTTTCCCGATTCGACGACGTAGGCCACCCGATACGCATGGAACCAAAGGTAGTATGCGCCCCTGAGCGACTACCTAGGGGCCCCATAAAAGCGGCCTTTTCAGGAAGTCAATTGGCCTTTTTTGTCGTCGACCGGGGCAGCAATTGTTATAAAGGGTGTTATAAATCAAACAGGGGCAAACCGCCAATTCCGTCCTGGGCCGGTCGCTTTAGGCCCGCAGCCATTCAACCAAGGCCCTATTCACAGCCTCGGGCTGCTCTAGCGTAGCACTGTGCCCGCACTCGGGCACGACCACCAGGCGGGCCCCCGCAATAGCGGCGGCTAGTTCCTCGGCCTGGTCAGGCGGGGTCACGGCATCGTTGGCCCCCACCACAACCAGGGTGGGCACTGCTATGGCGGCCAAGTCCGGCCGGCTGTCGGGGCGGCCGATGACGGCGGCTACCTGCCGCTCTAGGCCAGCCAGGCCCACCGCCTGGCCCATGCGTTCGTTGATGGCCCGCAACGCCGCATCTTGTTGGTGTGCCGGGTGCAGCACCGCCGTCAGGCCACGCGCCGCAACGGCCTCAAAGTCGCCTTGCCGGGCCTGCGCCAGCAGCGCCTGCCGCTGGGCTACTTGCTGCGGGGTATCGGGGCGGGCCGAGGTGTCGAGCAGCGCTAGTTTGACCACGCGCTCCGGGGCCTGGCGCATGATTTCAAAGCAGATATAGCCCCCCATCGAGAGGCCGGCCAGCGCAAAACGCGGGGGCGCGGTGGCAAGAATAGCGGCCGCGATTTCCGCCATGGTTTCACCTTCCAGAGTGGAGGCAATCGTGACGGGGCCAAATGGCCATAAAGCGGCTACCTGAGGCGTAAAAAGTTCGGCCGTGCAGAGCAGGCCCGGAATGAGGACCAGGGGAGTCATCGTAAAAGAGAAAGAAGGAGTGACGTAGAATAGTAGGCCCACGGCGGGTGCCAACGGGCTAAGCAGTTAGGCTGCCCTACCTGCTCACAAAGCACGCCTCCTCAGGGACCCAAAATCTTGAGCTAGGTTAAGAAATAGTCCCTGCCCCTGACGGGTGCGCAGCGCACTCAACAACTCGGGCGTCATGCCTAGGTACGAGGCGATGTATTTCTGCGCTACCCGCTGCCGCAGGCGCGGATACTGGCGGCAAAAGCGGGCGTAGCGCTCGGCAACGGGCCAGTGCAGCAGCGCTAGCCGCTGCCGTTGCTCCAGCAGAAAGGCGTTCTGAAACAAGAGCCAGAAAAAGCGCTCGAAGGCGGGGATATGGGTGCACAGCTGCTCTAGCCGCTCCAGGCTCAAATGCAGCCTCCGTGGTTTCCAGCGCCTGAGCGGTGAGGCTAGCCAGGCTGCCCACCACGGCACTGGCCGCGTCGCCACACCACCAGCCTTCCCAGGCGAAACCGAGCACGGTTTCTTTGCCCTGGCCATCGGTGGCATAGGTGCGCACGCAGCCCCGCGTCACAAACGTGAGCGAGCGGGTGGGCTGCCCCGCCTGTATGAACTCTGCCTAGTGCTGGCGAATGGGCTACACAGGCACCCTAGCATCTCTATTCTATAGCACAGATAATTGCAAGACGACCATCTTATACAGTTCTGCTTTACACTTTGATAATCAATTATCTGCATGTATTGCGCACGAATTGGTTAAGATTGTACAATAAGCATGGTCGGTTGGGGCAAAATTTTGTGGCCAGTCCGCTAGGGGCGGCCATCTGCTTGCGCAAGCAGATGGCCGCCCCTAGCGGACTGGTTATCCTTTTCCCACCCCCTTTTATGCTACTTTCTACAACTCGCTTCCAACGAAGCTGGCCACTGGGCCTGTTGCTAGGCCTGGCGGCCGGCACCGCTCACGCCCAATTAGTTTCCTTTCCGGGGGCCGAAGGCTACGGCCGCTTTGCTTCTGGCGGGCGGGGCGGCCAGGTCGTCGAAGTTACTAATCTCAACGACTCGGGCACAGGCAGCTTCCGCGATGCCTTCAACCAGTATCCGGGGCAGCCAATTACGATTGTGTTTCGGGTGGGCGGGCTTATTAGCCTGAACTCAGCCCTGCGGCCCACCCGTTCCGACGTCACCATTGCGGGCCAAACGGCGCCGGGCGGAGGCATCTGCATGAAGAACTACACCTTCAAGCTGTTTGGCAATAACATCATCGTGCGCTACGTGCGCTCGCGGCCCGGCGACACGTCGGGGGCCAACGTATCGGGGGTGTACGGCATGAACATGGAAAACTGCCGCAACTTCATCGTTGACCACTGCTCAATGAGCTGGTCGATTGAGGAAGCGGCCACCTTCTACGACGACAAGTACTCGACCGTGCAGTGGTGCCTGGTGAGCGAGAGCCTGAATTCGTCGTTTAATGGCAAAGGCGACCACGGCTACGCGGGCGTATGGGGCGGGCAGTATGCCTCCTACCACCACAATTTAATTGCCCACCACCATAGCCGCGCTATTCGCTTTAATGGGTCGCGAGCGCACGACACCACCGCCGTGGTGGACTACCGCAACAACGTGATTTACAACTGGGGCAACACCAACGCGGCCTATGGCAACGAGATTGAGGTGAACGGCGGCTCGGGGCAGCTCAACATGGTGAACAACTACTACAAGGGCGGCCCCGCTACGCCCGCTTCGCGGGCGAGCGTTATTTTCGACATCACGGAGGCCTATAACGCCGCCACGCCCAACAAGCCAGTGGCCACCGTGTACGCCAGCGGTAACTCGACCGAAGGCTACCCCGGCGTGCTGACCGACAACTGGACGGGTATTAGACTGCACAACTACCCCAATACGCCGGCCAACGTGGCGCTGTTCAAGCAGTTGGCCCCAACCCCTAACCTAGCCCCTGTAACCACCCAGACCGCCCAGGTAGCTTACGACCTCGTGCTGGCCGGCGCTGGGGCCATCGTGCCGCAGCGCGACCCGCTTGACACGCGCATTGTGAATGAAACGCGCACGGGCACCGCCACCGGCGGCAGCCCCGCTGGCAGCACCACGTATGGCGTTGGCCAGGGCATTATCGACACCCAGACCGAGGTGGGCGGCTGGCCCACTTACGCCGCCGGCACTGCCCCCACCGACACCGACCACGACGGTATGCCCGATGCCTGGGAAACCAGCCACAGCTTGAACCTCAACGACCCGGCCGACCGCAACGGCATCGGGGCCAGCGGCTACACCAACCTGGAGGAATACCTCAACAGCTTGGCCCTGACCACGGTGCTGGCCGCCAAAACCGGTGCCGCCTCGCTGGCCCTGCAGGCCTACCCCAACCCCGCCCACGACCGGCTCACGGTGGCGCACCCCGCGGCCCCCGCCGGAACCACCCTGGCCGTGTACAGCTACCTCGGCCAGCGAGTAGCCGCGCTGCCCGTGGCCGTGGGTGCTACCAGCACGCCGCTGCCGCTTCAGCAGCTACCCACCGGTAACTACCTGATTTTCTACGCCGACCCGCAGCAGCAATTTACCACCCGCTTTACAAAAGAGTAGCGGCGTAGGCAGGTTTCTTTCCTGGCGCTTCCTGCGCAAGCAGCCAGGAGTGCCAGGAGTGCCAGGAGTGCCAGGAGTGCCAGGAAAGAAACTTCAACAGCAGTTTCCATCCATCTCCCACCCAACCTTTTTCTTACATGAACTTAACCTTTACCAGGAAGCGCCTGGGCTACGCGCTGTGTTGGCTAGTTATGCTGCTGAGCAGCCGGGCGGCTCTGGCCCAAAACAGCCCTCCCGACGTGACGGTGGCCAGCAATGGCACCGGCAATTTTACGACCGTGCAAGCGGCTATCAGTGCTGCCCCGGCGGGGCGCACCACGCCCTACGTTATTTACATCAAAAACGGGAAGTACAAAGAGAAAATCAACGTGCCGGCCAACAAGCCGTTTTTGCAGCTGGTGGGCGAGAGCGTGGGGGGCGTCACGCTTAGCTACGACGACTACTCGGGCAAGGCTAACCCGGCGGGCGGCACGTTTGGCACCAGCAACTCGGCCTCGGTGACGGTACTGGCGGCCGATTTCAGCGCCTTCAACGTCACGTTTGAGAACACCACGGGCGTGAATCCCGGCCCGCAGGCGCTGGCCATCAACGTGACCGCCGACCGGGCGACGTTTCGCAACTGCCGTTTTCTGGGCGGGCAAGACACGGTGTATACTGGCGGCAATGCCACCCGGCAGTACTTCCGCAACTGCTACATTGATGGGAATACGGACTTCATTTTTGGGCCGACCATTGCCGTGTTCGAGCAGTGCGTTATCTACCCCAAAACCCGCAATGACGGCGGCACTAGCGGCTACATCACGGCCGCCAACACCCCGCCGGGCCAGGCCTACGGGTACGTGTTTCGCAGCTGCGTAATTGCGGGCAACCAGGGCACCACCACTTACACGCTGGGCCGCCCCTGGCAAAATGATGCCAGCACGATTCCCGTGGCCAAGTCGCGCAACAAGGTGGTGTTTCTGAAAACCAAAATTGGCGCGGGCGTGGTGCGGCCCGAGGGCTGGAGTACCTGGGACACGGGCACCGACGTAAGTCTGATTACCTACGCCGAGTACCAGCCGCGCGACTTCCGCGGCCAGCTCCTCAATGTGAGCCAGCGCGTGAGCTGGTCGAGCCAGCTCGCGGCCGCCGACACGGCCCAGTACCAGACCAGCACGGTGCTGGGCACCTGGAACCCCTGCGCGGCTGCGCCCGGCGTATGCACGTCGTTTGTGCCGGGCATTGCGGTGGCTAACTTATTGGCCAGCAAGGGTAGCACTAATACCTCGTTTAGCTGGAATGCGTGCTGGGCCGTGCCGCAGGTGCAGTATGAGCTGCTGCGCAGCAGCACCCGCAAGGGCACCTACACCAGCGTGAGCCAGCTCACGGCCCCCAACGACACGACCTATAATTTCCGTGCTACCGATGCGCTGCCGGCCCCCGGCGGCAGCTACTTCTACTACCTGCGCTGCTCCAAAGCTGGCCTCACGACGCACCTGACCGACACGCTGGAGATTGCGCGGACGCAGGCTATCACCGTTTCCGGCACGCTGGGCAGTTTCACGCAGTATAGCAACGGCCCGTCGGCAGCGCGCATTTACTCGGTGGCGGGCGATAACCTCACCAGTCCGCTCACCATTACGCCCCCGGCCGGCGTGGAGCTGTCCAGCAACGGCGGCAGCACCTGGAGCGCCGCGCCGCTGGTACTCGCGCTCACCAACAACGCCGTGGCGGCTACTACCATCAGCGTGCGGCTGAACACAGCCACGCTGGGCGCCTACGCAGGCTCCATCACCCACACCAGCGCGCCCGCCGCGCCCGTGGCGCTGGCCGTGACGGGCACCCGAGTGGCCACGGCCCAACCTACTTCCGGGACAATGCAGTGGTGGCCAATGGCCCGCAACGCCCAGGACAGCACCGCCGTGCGCGTGCCCCAGCTGCTGGGCAGCACCGCCACGCTGCGCAAGTTTCAGGTATCAAGCAACTCGGCGGCCGCCACCCTGCCGCCCTATTCCCAGCAATACGGCCAGGCCTTTGCCCCGCACCCCGATGGCGGCTGGACCAGCGCAGTGGGTGGCAACGGCGGCAACCTCAGCCGCACGTACTACGAGCAGTTTACGGTGACGGCCACCGCAGGAAACCAGGTGCGGCTCGACTCCTTGCTGCTGACTGCCTATGTCAACCAGTCGGTCAGTAATACCAAGCTGGCCGTGGTATACTCGCGCTCCAACTTCCGCACCGACTCGACCAACGTGAGCGGCGGCGTAGGGCCAACGGGCGTGCTGCCTTCGTCGGCTAACGGCGGCTTTACCACGCCGGTACTGCTGACCACCAGCAACACCTACCGCTTCAACTTCCTAAGCTCGGGCGGCCTCACCATCCAGAATGGGCAGACGCTGACATTCCGCCTCTACTTTAGCTGCGGCAGCAGCACGCTCACCACGCGCTTTGCACTGCTCAAAAATGTACTAGTGAAGGGGGAAGCCAGCGTGGTAACCGCCACCCGCGCCGGCAACGGAGCAAACCAGCTGCAAGCCTACCCCAACCCTGGCACTACTGAGCTAACCGTAGTGCACCCTGCCGCTAGCCCCGGGGCTACTTTAATTATTTTCAGCCTTGACGGGCGGCAGGTAGCCCGCCTTTATCCCGCGGCGGGCAGTCAGGAAACTCACCTGCCGCTCCAGCAGCTAGCCAGTGGCACTTACTTGGTGCACTATACCGATACTAGCGGCACGTGGCGCACGACCATCAGTAAGCAGTAGGCCGCCCATTTGCTGGCAGCCAGTAGCTCCTGCAACCTGGCCATTCTACTACCTATACCGAAGCGTGAGTGCGTAGCTGCCCTGGCGCTTACCCAAAGAATCAGGCAAAAGCGCCGGCCGGGAGGCTGGCGCTTTTCTTGTTTTCGCACGCAGTAATTGCACGGCCGCCAACCAACGGTTCCCGACCAACTGGGGTAGACTTATCCAGTTAACCCAGCGCGGTTGCTCGTTGGGCTGACTTATGCTAGAGAGACAGCTAGAAGTGAAGTGGTCGAGTAAAACCAGACCGTGGCGAGCCTTCCCTTTCACTGCACTCCGCGCTCGGCTACCGCTCCCCTCATCAATTCAAACGCGACTTCCAAACCACCCTATCTTAGCTCACTGTCCATTTTTACCGGACCACCCCAATCTAAGCTTTTCATGTATACAGCCACGCTCACACGCCGTATTCCGCCGGCTAATTGGGCAGATTACCATCTATCAGCGCAGCTTTATTATGCCTGCTGCTAACGAAGTGTGACTCGGCAAAATGATTAGTTACTCAGTTATTTTTTATAGTAGAAGATTGCCGACAAGGGACTAAAGAATAAACTGCTAATCACTATACCCCCAGCCGTACCCCAAAAATGAAAAACCCCATTTCCAACACGGAAACGGGGTTTTCAGTGGGCCCACTTGGTCTAGGGGTATTACCCAGCATATCCTACAAAAACCCCACCCTAGCCCCTTTTAACGGGCCTTATCAGCATGCCGCCGCCCGTTAGCCTGGGTGCATTCCGGGGTTTGCGGGGGAGCTTTTTGGGTGCATTTAGCTCGGTTGCACCCAACACCGTTTGCCAGGCCTTGAGCATCGCCGGGCCATAGCGCTCGAGCGCGTCGTGGCCGTAGACGCCGGCGTGCCCAAGCGCCTTTTCCTTGAGGTTGGTGTCGCCCCCGCTGCCCAGCATCAGCATGTCGGCCCCGGTGTGGCGGGCCGTGTGCGTAGTGACTACTTGCCAGAGCGGTACCACCTCCTCGGTGGCCTCGCCTTGTACGTAGCGCACCCGCACGAAGTCGCGCGTGAGGCCCGCCCGCTCCATGAGCAGCTTCATGTAGCGGTTGCGGTGCTGCTGCACCTTGACGGGCAGTTGGCCCTGGTACTTAGTCCAGATGTCGGCCGCCAGCGGGGGCAGCGGCAGGCGCACCTCGTCGCCGGTTTTCACTTGCCGGATGCTGAGCACCGGCGTGGGGCCCACGCCCGGCAGGTCGAGGGTTGTGACGTGGTGGGCTTTCAGCTGGCGCAAATCCGAGTCGCGCAGCATAAGCAAGGTTTGCAGCAAAAACATGTCGCGTTCCTGGGCGAGCGCCTCCTCGTCGAACAGCGGCAGGCTAATGAGCTTGCGCAGCTCGGCCGCCTGGAGCGCCGGCGAGCGGCCGTAGCGCACCTGCATCTTGAGCCAGCTGGGCGTGGCCAGGCCAGCCAGCCGGAAGCACTCGCGCAGAAACTTAACGTGCTTGATGGTGGTGCTGTCCACGAGGCCCAGGCCGGCCAGGTGCGCCATATAGTCGAGGTAGTCTTTGCGGGTGAGGGTGGTGATGGCCCAATCTGCCCGGAAGGCTTCGAGGTGGGTGACTACCTGCTTGTAGCGCCGGGCCCCGCTGGCTCCCTGGTGCGGATTCTCGGTTAGCCAGGCCGCGTGGAAGTCGGCCGGCGTCACGAGCTTGGGGGCTTCGACCTTCGCGCGCTTGGGCCTTATGGGCGGCACGAAGGCTTCTTCGTTGGCAGCGGCTTGCAGCTGGGCTTTCTCGACCTTGTTGACCAGGGCCGCGAGCTTGGCATTGCTCACCGCTGCTTGGGGGTCTTTGGGGCTGACGATGCGCTTGGCCCCTGGGTGGAAGTGCTCGGGCAGGCAGCTCACGCCGGTGGGCATCTTCTGGCGCTGGCCTTCCCAGGTCACATCGAGCACGATGCGGCAGCGGCCTTCTTTATCGGGGCGCGAAAGGACCTGGCGGAAGGTGTATTCCATAGGCCGGCAAGTTAGCACCGGCTGCTAGTAGTGTTAGCAGTACTTCAGTGGGCCGTTAGAGAGGCGCGCCCAAGTTGCCGAACGTATGGAGTAAGGAACAAAGGAGCGGTTCCGGAATGGGAATCTGGGGCTTGAGCAAATGGTGCAGGCGCGCCTCGAAACAGGGAATGAGCCAGTAACAATCGTGGGGGGCATTTGCCAGTGCCACGCGCCAATCCGGAAACTGGCGTAGCGGGGTTTCTCCTTGGCTAAGCAGCCGCAGCTGGTAGTGGCGCGGGTCGCGTTCCAGCAACGTGTAGAGGTGATTGATTTCCGAGCTGGGACCTTCCAGCACTTGTACGAAGCGACCATAGCTGTAGCAGAGCAAGCCCGTAATGGCACAGCGCTCGTTGTTGGTGCGGGTTTGCTCCAGCAAATCGGCCAGCTCGTCCTCGGTGAAGGGGTGCTGGGCCTTGCTGCAATACAGCACATGCGCCATGGGCCCGGTGGCTGGCTCTAGCGGCTTGGGGGACCGGGCAACGGCAATAGCCCACTCAAGCGCCGCAGATAAGGTATGCATGGAAGCTGGTGCGCAAGAAATAGGTAAGTGCGCACGAGGTGCGCGGCAAACACGTGTTCCTGAGCAGATGGTTCGGGTAAGCTACGGCGGGGGCCATTGTCTGGATTTTGCCGATTCTTCGCAAGCAGAAAAGGCTTTTGCAGGCTTTCCTGCTTGTCAGGCAGTATTTAAGCTATACTAAGCTGGACATTAGGGGCACCATATTAGCGAACACTAATGTCTTAAAAAGCAGCACAGTGTCCTTTTGTAGTAGCCATTTCAGCGCGTGCTTTGCAGTCGTCCAGGTATCCTATTTCCTCTATCGGCTGTCCTTTTATTTCGTCGTCCAGTTATCCCAGGAATTTCTGTTTGCGAAAAAGCCCCGCTGGCGTTAGGCCAGCAGGGCTTTTTTGTGGGTAGCCGGGACCTACGCGGCGGCTACGGTAGCGCGGCACTGGCCCAGCCAGTACTGGGCAGCGGCCAAGTCCTGGAAGATTTGCAGCTCGAAGGGCAGCGACAAGGGAAAGTGGATAGAAAGCGTATCGGTCGGCCGGTCGGCCTGCACGACGTGGGCCACGTAGCGCAGGCCCAGGCGGGTGGCTTGCGGCACCCATACCTCGCCGAGCCAGTCGAGGCTATCGAACCAGGGGCCGTGCAGTTGAGAATTGTCGTTGAGCAGCAGCGCGCACGGCTGCTGGGCGGCGTGCTGGAGGTAGGCCTCGGCCCCTTCCCGGGCTTCGAGCGGGTCTACGTACCCTTGCCAGGTGGCGCGCAGCCAGCCATTGGCTTCCTCGTAAGTCAGGGCACAGTAGCTGTTGTCAGCGGGGTCGGTGTTGAGGTTGAGCAGCATGGTGAGAAAAATAGCGGTCGTAAGCTCCAGGATGGGGCGAAGCTACAATAAGCGCACAAAAACCCAACCACACAGGTAAGAAGAAAACTAGTTTTCAGTCTTTAAGAATGAAGAGCGGGGCCACTCTTCTAGTCGTGGGGCTACGGCGCAAGGGGCAGTTCCAGGCGGCACCGAACGCCCAGGGCCGTGCCCTGGGTGAATAGCCGCGCCGCCATTTCGTTCGGTACATTGATGGTAACCGGCTGCTCGTCCAGCACGCGCAGCGTGGCCACCTGGGCTTCTTTCAGGCTCAGCCCGACCTCATCGCGCAACAAGTAGGAGAAGGGTATTTGCTGCATGCCTACCTGCCAGCCGTAGAACGTGATTTTTTGCATGGGTTGAAGATACAAAAAAAGCCCCACAGTAATCGTGCTTCCTCTCTAATTGACGGGGCGTTCGGGGTGTGCGTGGGGTATAGAAAAAGCCCCGTTGAGGCGGGGCTTTTTCTATCTTCGCCCCTACTTGCGGGGTTTGCGGGTGTAGGGTTTGCGTGGGGGCTATGATAGGCTACGACCAGCCTGCACCAGCGCCGTGCGGGCGTGGCCGAGCAGGGCTTCTACTAAGGCTAGAAAAGCGTCTGGCGTGGCGAGGTCGCCGAAGACGAGTAATTGCCGGCCGGACTGGTCGAGGCGATTGGCACCCACATCCAGCCACACCTCGGTGCGCCAGCTGCCTTCCATTTCGCCAATGCCTAACTCGGCCGTGCAGGCTTGCCGCACCGTGGCCGCGAGGCGATAGTTTTCCGGCCCGTTGGCGTAGGTGTGGCTGACCTCGACGCTCCACCACGGCCAGTCGCGATTGGAGCGGTTGGAGGTCTCCCGAATGTCGGCCCCAGCCAGTACGCCTCGCCCCTGGGCGGCGGCTAGCACTGCATCGAGGGCAAGTACCTGCTCGTGGTAAGGGTCTGGTGCTGGCTTGGTAGGCAGGTCGTTCACGGCAGGAGGCGACAGGATGGGTAAGGCTATTCAGACAGCGCAAAGATAGAAAAAGCCCCGTTGAGGCGGGGCTTTTTTGTGGGCTATCCTGCTCGCCGACCATAGAGTCAAGAGTTACAGGAGTGGCGAATCTACACCTATTACCCTGCTTAGCAATCGATTATGCAAGAAGCCAATTTTTATATAAAAATAAATTTATTTATATATCAATGAAGCAGCGAAGAATGCTGTACGTTTACAGCTCACCATTCCCTGCCTACCCCATGAAAAAGCTATTTTTCACCTTGGCAATGCTCAGCCTGCTGGCTGGTTTGCCCTTCTCCCCTGCTTTCGCCCAGCGGGGCCACTACAAGGGTGGGCACGGCTCCTCGCACAAAGGCGGCTCGTACAAGAATAAGGCTACTCACGACCACTACCGTAAGCGGAAGTAGACCAATCCATACCCTTTAAAGCCCTATACAGATGAGTGATAATAAGAAGTACGTCGGCAAGATTGACCGTGTCCGTGTTTCAACGTCGGAACATTATGAGGTGGACTTTTATGTAGGTCAGTACCTCAAAACAAGGGGCCACGCTGATACTGATGCAAATCGGAAAGCGTTGCACGACCTCATGAACAAGTACCCCCACAGTGGGACTATTATGCGTGAGGACTTAAACACTTGGCTAGATGCCCGGTACAAAAAGTAGCTAACAACAGATATTGCTCAATAAAAAAGCCCCGTATTAACGGGGCTTTTTTATTGGCTATTCGGTTAGCGTGTATTCACCTGCACCGGCAGCGGGACTATCTATCGCATTATAAGCAATGTCGTTTGCCGACTTACCCTGGCTTAATAAATTGGCTCTTTCTAGGTTAAGCTTAACATCTATAAACTGGTGTCTTATTTCAAATTCGGTAAAAATCTCACTCCAAGTTTTAACATATATTTTTACATTACCAGCCTTGTAGACAAGTGAACGCTCACCATGCCCCTTAGCATTTTCAATCTCGCCAATATTATTAAATCCATTTCCTACAAGAATAAAATCCCAACTCATATTTGCGGCATTAAATTCATCCGTCCTAGAGATAACATTCATATATTTTCTGACTTGCGCCAACTGCTTCTCTCCGAGATTAATATATGGATGCTTTAGCTCAACGACTACATTGTGAATTTTATCAAGTAGCCTTTCTTGGCGACACATGAATATATCCATTTGCATCAACTTATAAGGATGCTCTAACCCTTCCTCTTTATACTCTTTCTGCAAATAGTGAACTTGCCTTCTTAATGCATCCTCGAACGTGGGCTCAGCAGCACTTATTAAGCTGTACTGCTCACCAAAAATCCAGTAATGTGCTTCAATCATTTTCTGCAAATGGTAAATTTCATTTGCCTTCAAATCAGAGTTAAATACAAGCTCTTTTAATTGGTAATAAACTTTATATCTTTCTTGTATCAAATTCAAAGTTGATACAATTCTGCTTAATGTAGTAGACTTTAATATAGTAGCCAGGTCTTCTAACTCTACCGAGGTTAAATTAGTAATATCATCTAAAACCGAAAAAACTTTTTCGCGTTCATTGGAATCTAATAGCAAGTTCAAGAATCGAACAAAAACTTTTTTTTGCTCGATATTTAGATTAATAAATATTTTAGGCTGCACCTCATACAACCCAACCAACACGCCTTTTAGCTCATTCAACCTGATAACTTCCCATTGATTCTTATAGCTAGGTAATATACCAGAAGCTTCAAATGATTCAACTAGTTCTTCCCCATGAGCACGAAGTAAAGGACGTTTCTTTGCGCGCAAAAAACTACTCAACTGACTTAGTAATGATTTAAATACTTTGCCACTCTTAGTATTTGTTGCTCCAAAGAGACTTTCGCCTTGTTCCTCAATCCAACGAAAGTCATTAAAGAACTCACTTTGCACATAAATACTATGATAAAACTTATCTCCTTGCCTATTCAATGACGTAAAGTCTTTATACACTTCCTTACCCCATCCATCTAAGTAGTAATACCTTGATTGCTCTTTATTTAATCCATCTGCCCAACGGATATATTTAACATAAAAATCATTGCCTTCACTGTCTATGTTTAATAATTCGTTTTCTTCGATTAAGAAATCATAATTCAATAGCTCTCCATTTAACTTGATTGATGCTTGTCCTTGATTAAGCTCTAAAAACCATGCAAATTCCCTAATTAAATACGGGACGATTTCTTGATGAAATACACTTTCTAATATAGAAATATTTGTAAAAATAACTTTGGTACCCTGAACTAGGAAAGGGGGCTCTATGCTAAAAGAATTATAGGACTTTAAACTTGATGCATCAATAATAATTTTACCTCCTTTTAAAACATTATTTTTATCTAAGTACGTTGTCAACCATTCTGCATTATGTGCGAATAGGTAAAAAGTCAATCTGCCAATACCATTCTTGCCATGCATTACAGAAGAATGTTTAGAAGATTTTATTTTAACAGCTTTTACGGCTTTTTCAGAATCATAAAACTTCTCAAATTTATTAGCTAAACTCGCTATGTCAATACCTGTGCCATTATCCTGAATAGTTACATATTCTATCGCACCTAATTCGTTAGCTTTGTATGCTATATCTATTTCTGTTGCTTTAGCATCAAAACCATTCCACAAATACTCCACAAAAGCAGTAGTATAAGTATAATTCTTTAGAACTTTGCGAATTCCATCAGAAGTTATTTTTGTCTCTTGCCGCATGACTTTTGTTTATTTTTTTTGACTATTTTTGTAAACTTTTATAATTAAATCGGTGATAGCTCATCAATTTAATCAAAGCGGCATTACCACATGAAGTTCTTCAGTTTTCATTAAGGAAGAAGGCGCACCGGCACGACACCGTAGAACTCCCTTACCTCCCAGATAGAGTGAATGTCCTTGCGCTCTACCGTAAAAGAGCCGCCTAGCCCGCCAGTGGCGTGTAGCGTCAGCCCGTCGGTATTATTAAGGTCATTTTTCAGGATGGCCTTCACCGTCACCTGTTCGTCGTAGGCCACGACGCAAATAGTGTTGTGTAAGTATTCCCATTTACCGTCCGCAATAGGCCAGGCAATTACTTGCTGGCCGTCGCGCAAACTAGGCTCCATACTGTCGCCATCTATATCGAATACTAAGGCGTCTTGGTAGTCTTCTTCCGTGCGGCCGGGCGGTAAGCGAAAAAGTACCGTCTCAAAAATGTCTGAGTCCTTATAGCGCTGAAGCTGGGCATAGCCGAAGCTAGCGCGGGCTTTAAAGCTGACTCGGCGCAATTCAATTACTGGTATATCTGAGAGCAGACCAACGGCATGCACGTTGGTCTGGCTGGGAGGATACAAAGAAACTTTTTGGGTGTATGCGTCTGACTGCACCATTTGACCTTCACCAGTGAGAAGCCAATGAGGGTTTATGCCAAGTTCTGTTGTGAGCTTAGACAAGAGTTCTGCACTAGGACTCTTGGAACGACCCTTTTCGATTAGGCCAATAGCAGAACCAGAAGCCCCTATTTTAGCGGCTAATGCATCTTGCGTAAGTGAAAAATGCTTTCTTATGGCTGAAATTTTCTCACTGAAATTCAGCTCTTTAACACTATTTCTCAAGAGTTGTCACATTATTATGGTAACAGTTCTTGTATTTGACAAGTATTGTCGGATACCTTTGCCAACACAAACAACAACACAAGCAAGGTACACAAGACTTATGGAAGCGACCGCCGAAAAAAGTGGACAAGCCGAGCAACGGGTACAGAAAAAAGCCGCTCGTCGGGCGGCCTTCATTCAGGAAGTGGCAGAGGCAACCTCTACAATGTTGACGGCGCGGCTCCACGCCCAAGCCTCCGAACAGTTGCCCGTGCGACTGGTGCTGCGGGGGTCTGAAGTTCTTCTAGGATGCCGCGCTCGGCTTCACCCACTGCGCTAGCGATTGCCTTGCGCTCGGCTGCTGGAGTTGTCCCATTAGCCTTAGCCAATAAGGTAGCCTGATTACGCAGCACTACTGCAAGCATAGCCTGAGTGCTAGCCAACGTGCTCAACATAAAGTTTCGCTGCTCCTGCTCGCTCATTGCGATGCGTGCTTCAATGGCCATAGTTCAAACAAGTAAGATTCACCCCAAACCTACAACACAAACACAAATGAAAATCCCCACGATTCGGGAGTTGATGCCGCCCGGCTTCCTCCCGCTGCTCTGCAAACGCACCAGCAGCGCCAACCTCTCCAACATGAGCCAAGTGGTAAGCCTCGAAAACCACCGCTCAACTTTCTGGCCCGCCGTGCTCAAGCTCGCCGAGGAAACCAACCCCACCAGCTTTGCCATCTGGGCCGCCGCCAACCCCGACAAGGTACCCGCCGCCGTGGCGCAGGCCGCCTAGTCACTCCCCTACCCTTTCTCTCTTCACACCTCACCCCTCTCTTTCACTTCCAGCTATGGAAAAGCCGCTGCTGCCACCCCTGGTCTCCGCCCTCAAGGGCGAGAAGCCGATACCGCTCACCGAGGGCCTGCTCGAAGGCGATTTGCTCCACCTCAAAGCCCCGGTAGCGGGCCGCCCCAAGGGCACGGTGCTGCCGGTGCTGGGCTACTGCCTCTGCGTGGATGCCCAGGGCCAGCCCTACGCCCTGCGGGCCTACGTGCCGCTCTGCCCCGAGTACGCCACCACCTACGCCGGCCGCGAAGCCGCCCGCTTCCCGGAGCCCGGCCAGCGCGAGCGGTGGCTGGGGGGCATTCAGCTCTACTTCTCGGAAATCGACCTCACCGACCACGCCCACGAGCTGGCCCTGGAGCGCCGCCGCGAAGCCCTGGTGATTGCCATGTACCCCGAGCGGGAGCGCGAGCTGCGCCGGGCCGCCTAACAATAGAAAATCCCCCGACCATAAAACAGACCGAGGGATTCTACTGAACCGAATCCCGGATAGTCTTCAGCTCTCTTCACCCGCAAACATACGCTCCCCGCTCTACTGCCCATGAAACGCACGCTCACCGGCACCCTGGAATTTGAAGACGGGGCCGTCCACCTCATCCTCTCCGAACCTACCCAGCGGGCCATCGTCATGGAGATAGCGGCCCGGCAGGAAGCGGCCCGGGCCCAGGCCGAGGTAGACCACGACCGCCTGGCCCGCACCTACCACCTCGGGGCCGAGGCTACCCCCGGCCGGGGCTACGACGACCGCCTCAAGATGCGCCTGGGCTGCGGCGACGACCTGGCCCGCGAGTTGGTGAGCAGCGGGCGCATCGCCCACCAGTACCTGGGCAACCGCTACTCAGTCTGCGAGCAGGCCGTGCGCGACTTCTACGCCACGCTGCCCGCTACCAGCCGGCTGCGACGGGCCGCTTAGGCCACAAAAAAGCCGGTCAGGGGCTGTCATCCCGACCGGCTTCTAATCCAAGCAAACGCTTCCACACAACGAGCGCCTGCGGGCGCAAAGGTAGGTACTGCTTCTCATTTAATCTTCATCTAAACTTCATTTAGCCATGAACACGCCTAAAATCGCTGCCCTCTACGCCAATTCCATCTTCAATACGCTGCTGCGCTTTCCCAGCTTCGACCCTTCGACCACCCTCACGCAGCAAGTAATGGAGCACGTACTGCGGGAGGCCCGCGTAACGAGCGAAGATGGCCGGCGCTACCAAGTTGAAGCAAGCTACGTCAACCGCCGTGAGCGCTACACTTACAAGAACGACGTCGGGGACAGGGCGGGCGGCTTCCTTTCTGAGACCCTCACGAAGCGTGCCGCCGACTGGATGCTTAGCCAGATACCGGGGTGGCCTGGAGAAGCAGTCGCACGCCTGCACAAGGATGTGCCAGAGCAAGATGTGCTAGTCGTCTCCGTGATGGGTTATGGGCGGCGTGATGAAACCCCTGAGAATGACATTGAAACGCGGGCTGGCCTGTGCTTCGCGGGTAAAGAAGACCTCGAAATCCTTTTGCGCGGCATCGCTTCGATTCGCCGCAAACGCCGCAAGCAAGCCAAGAAATTAGAGGCCCAGCTGCGCGCTTACCACCAGCAGCAGCTTGCAGAAGCCACTGCTAAAGAACAAGCTGACCTGCGCAAAGGGCACTGGCGCGGAGCCGAGAAGGCGCTGACTACCGCCGCCCGCGTGGATGAGCCGGGGGTGCCGTTCCTGGGCGACCTGAACCTAAGCGACGAGCAGCGCCGGGCCTTGGGGCTGAGCTACTGGGCAGTGCCCGCCGACGCTGGCATGGAGGCTGCTTTTCCTGCGGGCACGGGCATTTCCCTGAAGCCAATCCATCGTTCGCGGGAGCTGGTCGAAGGGGCCGTGTATTTCTATGAATGCAAGTGGAGCGCGACCGACGCCACCATGATTCTCGGCCGGGCCAGGTTGGCCGACCGCTCCCGCGGCAGCATTACGCTTCAGTGCGACGACCGCTCTAGCGCGTTCAGTATGCCGCTCGAATGGAATAACCCCATGCTCAAGGTATTCCGCGTCATGCACTACACCACCCGTAGCGCCGAGCCGGTAGCCGAAGTGGCTACCGCGTCCCTGCACCAGCCGCAGCTACGCGGGCAGCGCCAACAGCGTCGGGAGCTGCAGGCCGCCTAGCACCCATTCTGCGAGGGTATCGTGAAATGCGATACCCTCGCCCCAGGCCGCCACTGCTTACCTACCCTTCCCATGCCTGCCCCTGCATTAAATGGCTACGCCCTCACCAATTACTTCCGCAAGCTGCGGCTGCGCGAGCCGTTCTCGCCGCTGGAGGCCTACCTATTCTTTGAGCTGGTAGCCATCTGCAACGACGAGGGCTGGCCAGCTGAGTTCAGCGCCTCCAATGGGGTGCTACAGGCGGCACTGGGCTGCTCGGAGCAAGGGCTAATAAAGGCTCGTCAGCGCCTGGAAAAAGCAGGGCTGATTGCCTTCGTTTCCGGCAACCGTCGCACCCCCACCAGCTACCAGTTCACGGGGCAAGGCTCAACTGAGTTTAGCCATTCAAGCCCCAAAGGCTCAACGGAAGGCTCAACTCAGTTTAGCCAACCAGCAGCCAAAGGCTCAACGCAAGACTCAACTGAGTTTAGCCATTCAGGCACCGAAAGTACCGATGGCTCAACGCAAGGCTCAACGGAAGGCTCAACTGAGTTTAGCCCCTATAAGGAACAAACTAAAACTAAAAGAAAAAATAGCTCAATCACCTCAAAATCTGAGGTGGCAGCGTCCATCCCCTTTGAGGCGTTTTGGGAGGCGTACGGCAAAAAGGTTGGTCGCCACAAAACGGCTGAACGCTGGAAGCAGCTAACCGCCGACGAGCAAGCCGCCGCCCTGGCCCACGCCCCGCTCTTCGCCGCGGCTACTCCCGACAAGCAGTTCCGCAAAGACCCGCTGACCTACCTCAACGGCAAGTGCTGGCTCGACGAGGAGCTGCCCGCCCCCCGCAACGGGGCCGCCGCCCAGCCAGTGCCCGCCCCGGCCGCCCCCCTCCCGGCTCCCAAGCTCAACGCCGCCTTCCTCGCCCAGCAGACTGCCGCCGCCGAGGAAGCAGAAGATGCCCACTTCGCCCGATTCGCCGTCGCCTAATTCCCTCTCCCCATGCAGCCCGATAACACTCCCGAGGCCGGCCTTACCCGCTCCCCGCTGAGCACGCCCACCATAGCCGAGACGCAGCGCCAGGAGCTGGCCAGCCAGTTGGAAAGCTACCTGCACCCGGTCAGCGAGTACTGCGACCGGAGCGAGGCCGACGACAACCAGAGCCTGACCGACTTCACCCACACCCACCAGCTGCGCGAATTCATTGCCGCGGTCGGCCGCTACGACCTCGCTACCGAGCAGCTGCTGACTCACTACCGCGAAGCTCTGGCCTACGCCCAGCAGCAGGCTACCCAGCAAGTGCCCTCGCTGGAGCGCGCAATTCTTTGCCAGCTCAATCCCGCCGACCTGTTGGCCCACCGCGAAGCTGACCCCGTGTACCGCCTGGGCTACGTCCGCGGCTACCACAAAGCCCAGCAGCACTACGAGCGCGTGGTGAGCCTCTACGCCCAGTACGCCATTCTGGTGCCCCCACCCGGCTACACGCACTCGCCCCTGGTGGCCCGCGTGAATGCCCACCTGCACAGCCCCGCCGGGCAGGCCCGCGCCGCCCAACCCGTCGACCAGCGCCAGGCGCTGGCAGCCATCACTGCTAACGACCTCTCCCCCAATGCTCAATCCTGATAAATTTGCCCGCAAGCAAGTGGACCCCACGGCCGCCAGCAAAGGTCGGGCAGGCGTGGTGCCGCAGCTACCCGACGCCGACAAAGCTCTCGTTACGCTCGACGAAGAGGTATGGGCGCAGATGCAGCACGAGTACGAAAAGGGCCGCGAAAAAGGCCAGACCACCCACAACAAGTACCTCGACCCCTACTTCAAGTGGATGCCAGGCTACACCAACGTGATAACCGGCTGGCCCGGCCACGGCAAGAGCCAGCTGTTTTTCGAGCTACTGCTGTTGAGAGCCGTTTTCACCGGCAAAAAGTCGGTCATCTGGCCCAGCGAGAACCTGCCGGCCAAGCGCTTTTACCAGGGGCTGATTCACACGCTGACCGGCCGCCCCACTGATAAAAGCGTGGAAAATGCTCTGAGCATGGCCGAGTACGGGCGGGCCAAAGACTTCGTGCGCGAGCACATCATCCTGCTCGACCCGCCTACCGGGATGCCCTACACGCCCGCCCACATGCTGGGCTACTGCGAGGCGGCCATTGCCAAGCACGGCGTGGCGCACTGCATGCTCGACCCCTGGAACAAGCAGGACCACACCGCCAAGGTCAAGATGGGCGGGGACGAGTCCTACCTGATTCACGCCCTCGGCCTCTGCACTAAATGGAGCATGGACACCGGCCAGTGCCTGGTACTCACCGCCCACCCGCGCCGGGCCGACGAAAACATGGGCTACGGCAAAACCCGCCCCGTGCCCACCGGGGGTACTATCTCGGGTGGCCAAACCTTTGAGAATATGGCCCACTACCTCGGGGCCATGCACCGCCCCTTCGACTTCATCGAGGGCAATACGCAAGCCGCCTTTTTCTCGCACAAATGCAAGGATGAGCGCGATGTAGCCAAGCGCGGCTGCATCGGCTACATGGCCGACGGCCTGCCTCCGATGGCACCCATCAACTGGGACGAAGTCAGCAACCGCTACCGCTGGGGCTATGAGCGCTGGAGCCCGCTGGATAATGAGAAAGTAGCCAAACTCTACGCAGCCCCGCCAGCTATCCCGGCTCCGCAGCTATTCACCGGCAACGGGCTACCCGCCCCGCCGGCCGCCGAGGGCCAGGGCCTGCGCGCCAGCACCGCGCCCGGCGCAGGCTTCGAGGCCGAGGCTCAGCCCAGCGAAGCACCCGCCGAGCGCTTCGGCCCCCGCACCATCACCAGCGCTGACCTGCCTACCCGGTAAGCCACTCCGCAACCAATTCACCAACACCACTATGTCACTTCCCTATCGCAAGCACTACCCGCCCGAGGCCGCCCCCAGCCCAGCCCGCCGCTGGCTGCTGGCCCTGCTGCGCCGTACCCCCGGCCGCCGCGCCCGCTGGCACCACCAAGCCCAGCGCCGCCGCCCTTGGGTGTTGCGTCCGCTGACCGTGGGCGAAACCCGCGTGCTGCACCTGCGCACCGCCGTGGACGAGCTGGCCCTGCTGCTAAGTCCCTTTCGCCAGAGCCGCGCCCGTGGCCACGAGCCGCTGCGCCCCCTCTTGCATGACCCCGAAACTGCGCCCGCGGTCGCTGCGCAGGTGCAGCAGTTGGATGCCTGTCTCCACCGGCTTTCGGTTCGATTTACCCAAGAGCGGCGCGAGCTGGATGGCTGGGTGAAGGAATGGGACCATGCCACGGAGACGCGCAAAAACCACCTGCGCCTTGAACAGAAATCGCACGCCATTTCAGCCCTGCTGCGCGCCCTGAACATGCTCACGGAGGAAGCCATGATGGATATCAAGCATATCCAGCCCATGAACCCCGACGCCTTCAAGCCAGCAGCCGCCCCCGAGGCGTGGCTGGATAGCGCCGCCCCACCTAACAAGCCTGCTGCCCCAACCCCTTATTCCTAATCCCATGCGCTACGACCTGCTTAAAAAAATCGACGCCGCCGACCCGCTGGCTCAGCTCTTCAACCAGTACCTCAAGGGCCTCTCCACCCTGGCCATCATGGCCGAACCCAGCTACGTGACCATGAATGAGGTCCGCACGCTCTACACCAAGGGCGGCAAGGCCAAAGACCGCAACCACCTGCGCCACAGCGCCACCCGCTACTTCGAGTTGACGGTGCTGCGCAACTCCCTGCACGACCTGCACCACCACGTTATCGACGCCATCGGCCTGCTGGAAAGCTTCTTCACTCAGTACGAAGGCGACCTGACGCGCTACGCCATCGAAAACCGGATGCACAACATTGACGAGTACGGCAGTGAAGACGAATCGGACTGGTACCGCGAAGACGAGGCCAACGAAAAGGAAGCCTGGAAAGTCGTGTACAAAGACGACAACGAAAGCCTCAAGCACTACACGCTGTATGCTGAGCTAGGCCACTACTTCGGCACCGAAACGCGGGGTGAGCACATCGGCACCAGCGGCCCCGGCGATTTCTACCCCTACACCACAATGGTGGAGCAGCAGAGCGCCTTTTCCTTCCGCAAGATGCTGTCGGGTGCTTTCGGCCAGGAAGTCATGATTACCCGCGTGGCCGAGGATGGCACCCAAGCCCCCATGTCGCTGGCCGACCACATCGAAGACGAGATGAACGAGGATATCCGCAGCGCCGACCTGGTGCGGCGCTTCGACACCACGCTGGCAATGTGCGCCGAGCTGGGCCGCCGCTTCCCAAAGCTCGCCACCGAGGCCGTGGACTCTTACCAATTTCTGCTCGACCGTTTGCGTGACGTGCGTGACGGGAAGTTAGCTGGGCCGCCCTTCTGATACTACGCGGCTACACTGACTTAGCCTCAGCCGCCTCACGCGCCGCCTGCTCGGCAGCCGTTCGTTTACGAGCTACCTCCAGCATAGCTACGGTAAATTCTGACTCCAGATAGACCGCAGGTGGAGCAACGGGCGCTGGCTTAGCTCGAAAGCGCGTCAGCAGTTTGGCAATAAAACTCATTAGAAATAGGCGACCTAAAAACAGCCGCCTTCCCTCTCAACAAAGAACCTGCCATAAGGATGGACACTTGCCTAAATGACTCGCCGTACCGCCTCCCCAAGTCGATGCCAAGCTGACCTACTGCTTTTTGCGAATGAAGAGCAGGATAGAGGCTGAGGCGTTAGGGCCCATCTGCGTGTCAAAGGTGGACTGGAGCTGGTAGCCCTGCTGATACAAGCCGGCGACTAGCTGCTGAAAGCCGGTTCCCACTGGCTGCCGCTTTTCACTTCCGCTCCCATTGGCAAATTCGAGTTCCTCCACCTTACCCCCAGGGCGTGTAACTGTGACAAGCGTGCGAGCATAGTTAGCCGTCACGCGCACCACCGTTACATCCGCCTCTGCCCCGCTAGTCTGCGCCATTGCTGGCGACGAAGCCAATACCACCAGGCACGCCCCCAAGAACAAGAGTTTTTTCATGGCCACGAAGATACCCGACCAACCACCCCAACCCCAGCCGGCACCGCCTCCCCGCGATGCTGGCTACGGCGTTATCGAGCCCACCGATGGCCGTGGCCGCCGCATCGTGGTGTGGGGCGCGACCGAGGCCTGCGCCATCGAGCTCTGCGCCGTGGCCCGCAAGCATGGGCACCGCCCGACCGATACCAGCAGCTTTCTTACTGAGAGTAAGCCGCACTAATAGTTCAGGTTATCAGTTTGTTTCGTAACTTACGCACGCACGCTACTTCTGTAAAAATGACCCCTCGCTCTGCCCATCTTCCTGCCTACAATCCCATAGAGCACCTGCCGCTACCCGTGGACTCGCAGCCGACTTTGCGGGTAGTCCATCAAGGCCGGGGCTACCAGGGACAATGCCGCGTGTATTTGAGTACGGCCCTGGCGCAGTACCTCAATCTGCGCCCCAACCAACCCATCGATTTGATTGCCCCGGCTACTGGCAGCCCCTACTGGCACCTGGACTTGCGCCCCCAAGCCAAGCGTCGGATTAACTGGTACACCGATACCCGCCCCCGCATTACCAGCCTTGCCTTGCCCGATGGCTTGGTTATGGCTGGCCGCCCGCTCACGCTGGAGTTGCGCCTTGGTGAGTCAGCTATTCCCGGCATCTACACCCTGCAACCAACCCATGCCCAGTCTGCCGCCCAGTAAGCCCCGCCCCTGGCAACCTGCCCCGGCGAAGAAGGTGTACCAGCAGCACGCTGCCCGTAGCCCCGAGTACAGTACTGCTCGGTGGCAGGCTGCTCGCGCCGCCCAGTTAGCCAGGCAGCCCTGTTGTGCCGAGTGCCAGCTTAACGGGCGCGTCAGCCCAGCCACGGTATGC
>JBPBQK010000121.1:0-73623 GCA_050954845.1 Janthinobacterium lividum | reverse complement strand
GGTTTTAATGGCCAGGGGTGGTGCTCGACATGGGCACCATGCTGCCGCCCACCGCATCGCAGCTGAGCGCCACCCGCACGTTCACGACCTTGGCAATGTGGTCGCGCACCAGCATCGGAATTTCAATCTTGTAATCGGCCGAAGCCACGTTGAACTGCGCGGTGGCCAGCAGCTGGCCGCCTTTTAGTTCGAGGGTGCCGGTCACGGCCACGTGGTGCATCACGCCGTGGATGGTCAGGTCGCCGGCTACCTGCACCTGGTGCGGCCCGGCGCTGCTGAGCGCGGTGGCATCGGCCCCCGAAAAGTGCCCTGCGAACGTGGCTTTCGGGTACTTGTCCGACTCCATGTAGTTCTCGTTGAAGTGCTCCTGCATGAGCGTGCGCTTGAATTGAAACTCGCGGATAGGCACCGAAAATGCCAGCTGCCCAGTGGCCAAATCGACCACGGCGGCCGTGGCCGTATTCGTAGCCTCGATATCCTCCATAATACTGCTGGAGAAGAAGCTAACGTGCCCCGCCTTGGTCATATACCGGCCTTGGGCGTGGCTGAGAAAGGGCAGGGCGGACAGCCAAAGAAGCATAATAAACAACCGCGTTTTCATGCGAATTAGGAAAAAGGAGTGAAAGGAAAAAGGCCGATGTAGCGCGGACTTTCAGTCCGCGAATAGTTGCGGCTGGTACTCGCGGACTGAAAGCCCGCGCTACTTCGCGCTAGTTGTTGAGCTGGCCGGCCGTTATCCAGGCCCGGATGCGGGCGATGTCACAATCCGAGAGTTTGCTGCCGCCTTTGGGCATGGCATCGAAGCCGGGCTGCTGCTCGATGCAGCCCAGCAAGAGGCTGGTAGGCACGTTTTTAATGCCTTGGTAATTGCTGAGGTCGGTACCGCCGCCCGCCGTTTTGTAGGCGCTGGCCCCGTGGCAGCGGCGGCAGTTGGCGTCGAAAATGGGCGACACCACGGCCGCGTAGGTGGCGGGGTTGGGGTCGTTGCAGGGACTGGGCTCGCTGCCGTGCGAGTAGGTGCACCCGTAGGCCCCGGCCAGCAGAGCCAAGGCGGTGCCCGCCAGCCGCCAAACCGGCGATGGTAAAAGTATTCGCATGAGAAAAGGAAGTGAAAGCGGCGCAGTGGCCGCCGAATGGCTAGCGCGGGGCGGGGGCCGGGTGCACGGGCAGCAGCCCGTATTTGAGCGAGAAGAACACGCCGGCGCTGCTCAGGCGCACGGCTCCGAAGCCTACCCCGGCCAGGGGCAGCTTCACGAAGGGCTCGGCCTGCACGGTCCAGCGCAGGCCCACGGCCCGCTCGTAGCCGGCCGATAGGTTGAGGACTTTCAGCACGTGCTGCGAGCCATTGTCCAGCTCCCAGGAGTAGGGCGCCACGGGCTTGCCATACACCAGGTCGTAGTCGTAGGTGTACTGCTCGCGCCGCATCAGTAGCGAGGACAAGCCAGCGCTAACAAATAGCTGGTAGCGTGGTCGTTGCCACAAGTCGTAGCGCAGATTGAACGGGATATCGACAATGCGGCACGCGGCGTCCACGTTGCTGATAACGTAGCCGTGGGGCATGGTGTAGCCCGCCGGTAGCGTGTAGTCGGTGCCCCGCGCCGCGTAGAGCTTATTGGTGTAGAGGTAGCCCGCGCTCACGCGCCAGCGGCGGCCCAGTTGGTACTCCAGCGTCACACCCAGGCTGCTGCCCGGCTTCACGAGCCGGTCGGCCCGCACGGTGCTGAATTCGGGCGCGCCCACCAGCCCCACCCGGAAGCGGTAGGCACTCAGCAGCGGCCGGGGCTTTTGGTTTAGCGAATCGGCTGGATGGGTGGATGTTAGTGATAGCAGCGCCAGTGAATCAGGCAGTTGGAAATGCAAGCCGCTGGCTGGCCACCGGGGCGCTAGCAAGTCGATGGGCTGGCCAACTACTTCAGTATTAGCCAAGGCGACGGTATGGTTACCTACCGTTTTGGGTGTTGTTACGTGCCGATTGCTGAGGGTGAGCGAGCGAGGCGCTTTATGTATTGCCTTTTCGGGAGAAGAAGCTACTGTGTTATACAGTGTCTTTTTGCGGCCGGCAGCAACTACCAGTTTCTGAGCATTGGACTCTGTCGACTGATGCAGCCGATGCTTGCCGGAATAAGCTGCTTTCTTAAGGGTTGTCTTAGCTAACCCATTGGTAATGATGGTATTTTTTTCAGGAGCAGCGTGCTCGCCGTTGCTAGCCAAGTGGTTCGCCCGGTGTGAGTGGGCAGCCGCCAGTAGGGTGCTGCGTTGACTAACAAGCTGCTTTGCGCCATTAGTGCTGCCCGCTTTATGCGCATGGGAAGCTACCTCAAGCTGCACCAGCGCTCCAGCTGCGGATGAGATAACAGGCTGACTATGAAGCGTTTTTTTGCCAATTATCGAAGGCTTAGTGGCCGCAGTAGTAGCTTGGTTGGTGAGTTGGGAAGCTTCTTCAGTCTGTGCAGGCTGCTTGTCCAGCAACGGCTTAGGAGTTGACAAACTCAGTTTTTCCGTGCCTCTTCTTGAGGCGACGACAGCGACACCGCGCCCTGCGCCAGCAGCGGACGAAACCGAACTTGTAGCCCGGCCAATGGTAGCCAGCGGCGGCTGACCACCGTCTATCGGCAGCTTCTCCAGCAACAAGGAAAACGTAGCCCACACCCCGAGCAACAGTATAATCGCCTCGGCCCCAAGCAGGCGCAGCACCCGGCGGCGCAGGGCTTGCTGCCGCAGGTCGGCATCGAGGAGTAAGTCCATGCGGTGCCACGCGGCCGGGTTTTCCGGCTGCTCGGGGTAGTGCTCGAGGCCCTGCCGAAACTGGGCGTCGAACTCTTCATCCGGCATAAGCGGCGTAGGCATGGGGGTTAGTTTTTTTTAGAAGATGCTGTAGGCAAGCTCTGGCCTTGAACAAGTTGGATTTGGAAGTGCCCACCGTGATGCTCAGGTGCTGCGCTATCTCCTCGTGCGTGTAGCCATCGATGGCAAACAGGTTGAAGACAGTGCGATACGCGGGCGGTAGCTGCTGAACTAAGTGTAGCAAATCGTCATAGGCGAGTGAATCGAGGGGCGTCAGGCTTTGGTCGGTGGGTTCGTGCGGCAGGTGGTCGAGGTCGTCTTGGGCGTGGTGCTTTTCGTGGGCCCGGAAGTAGTCGATGGCCGTCCGAATCATGATTTTCTTAAGCCAGCCCCGGAAGGAGCTGGTCACCTCAAAGCGGTCGGCATCGAAGCGGCCAATATCGCGGAAGGTCTTCAAAAAGCCATCGTTTACCACTTCCTCGGCCTCGTTGCGCTGGCGGGTGTAGCGCAGGCAAATGCTGAGCGCATAGCTGTAGTACAAGCCATAGAGCCGCTGCTGCATAGTGCGGTCGGCTCGCCGGCATCCGGCAAGCAGCGCATGTAGCATAGCAGATTGGGAATCGGACGAAAGCACGGCGCAGAAGAAGGGAAGTATTGGGTAACTCGGACGAGCTGGCGAAAGGGTTGCCTGATTCGTGGAAAAAATGGAGAATAATTCCTGAGCCTGCTATTGAATACTGAATCAGTACAATTTATCTGCCTGGCAGGCAACCATTCGCCGCAGCCCTGCGAGTACCCAAGTGATGCTGCCTGCCGGGCGGCCAGCCCCTGCTTCGGGGTGCTGAATGTATTCCCAAAATTCTTTTAATCACTCATTTACTTTCACCCGCCATGCTCAAAATACTTCGTTTACCGTCGGTTCGTACTTGGTGGGTAGGGCTGGGGCTAGCCCTGGGCGGCGCACTAAGCCTGGGCATCACCAGCTGCCACAAAGACGACTCGTCGCCCACGCCAGCACTGGCGGCCAATGTAAAGCTCGCCACCTCGGCCACGCTGGGCCCGATGCTAACCGACTCGGTCGGCAATTCGCTCTACGCCTTTGCCCTCGATGCCGATGGGGTAAACACTTGCACCAGCGCCGCTTGCAACCCCATGTGGCCGGTGTATTTCGGGGGCACCGTTCGGGTGCCGGCCGGCATGAATGCCACCGACTTCAGCACCAAAAAAACCGCCGATGGCCGCTCGCAGACGTTCTATAAAGGCTGGCCACTGTACTACTACGCCCCGCTAGTAAGCGGTGTGAATACCCGCGAGGCCGCCGGCCTCACTGGCGGCAATGGCATCGGCGGCGTGTGGTTTGTGGTGAACCCCAGCTACGGCGTAACCCTAGCCCGCAAAAGCGTGCTGGACCAAACCACCAAGACCGCCACTACCAAGTCGTATCTGGTTGATGACCAAGGCCGCACGCTGTATTACTTCGCCAAAGACGATGCCCAGCCCACCACCCAGCCCACCAACTGCACCGGTGGCTGCGCCACGGCCTGGCCGGCCCTGTATCAGAGCGCACCGGCCACGCCTTCGGCCTTGAAGGCCAGCGATTTTGGCAGCATTACGCGCGCGGCCAGCACCACTACCGGGCCGTATGGCACCACTACCAGCAGCACCCAGCAGCTCACCTATAAAGGCCACCCGCTCTACTATTTTGCCGGCGATAATGCCACCCGGGGCCAGGTCACGGGCGACCACCTCAGCAGCTTTGGCGACTTCTGGTACGTGGCCGTGCCTTAAGGTGTGGGCAGTAAGTAAGAAAACTAGCACTACAAGGTTAAGCCCATCATCAGCGTGGCCACGCCGTTGGTGCGCACGTAGGATTTTTCCTTCTGGTAGACCTGGTTCTGGTCGATAAATTCCTTGACCTCGGCCCGCAGAATGACGCGGGGCACCGGCAGGTAGTCGAAGCCCAGCGAGTAGCCCGTGGTGCGCAAACCACCGAAACGGGTGGGAGCCAGCACGCCCGCCGGGTCGTGGTAAAACTCGGCGCGGCCCACCAGGCCGGCGCGCTCCCAGAGGCGGCGGCGTACAATGAGCGAGCCGCCCTGCCAGGCATCGTAGCCGCCGTGGCCGTCGAGTTTTTCCTGCCAGCCGGTGTCGAAGGCAGCCGCGATTTTCCACTGCTTCGAGGGGTCGTAGGTCACGTAGAAGTTGTGGAAATAGCGCAGCCGGATGCCCACCGAGTCGGGCACGTTGCGGCCCTCGCCGAGGAAGGTGCTGGAGTTGAGCAGCCATTTGGAGCTGGGCCGAAACTGGATTTGGGTACCGATGGCCTCGTTCTGGTTGCGGTCGCGGATAACCTGCCAGCCGTTCACGGCCAGAAGCGAGAACAGCCACTTCTGGCCCTTGTCGTAGGTGAGCTTGGCCCCCGCCTCATAATAGGGCGAGTTATCGGCCATAATGCTGCGCGTGAGCGTGAGGTTATCGCGCGAATTGGGGCTTTCCAGGCCAATGTGCGAGACGAAAATGCCCGCATCAAACCACATATTTTTGGTGACTTTCACGCCCGCCCAAGCCTCGTAGATATTCTTGAAAATACCCGGCTCGGCGGCGTAGTTGATGTCCGGGTAGGTGCCGGTCTGGATGGCAAACGTGCCCCGAATGCGCTGGCCCGTGTAGCGCGCCCCGAGCAGGGCCAGGTTCACGGCAAACTGGTTGTGCAGGTTTTCGGAATAAACAAAGCTCGGCCGCGTGAGGCTGGCGGGGTTGTTGAAATCGTAGCCGTAGTACACGCCCACGTAGCCAAAAAACTCGGGCTTCAGCTTTTCATCCGTCGTGTCGGCTACGGCGGCCGCGGTGGGCGCGGCCCCCACGGTGGTGGGTGCGGCGGCGAGAGTGGTCGTAGTAGTGCTGGTGGGCGCGGGTGGGGCTGGCGCGGTTTGGGCGCGGGCTGGCACCAAGGGCAGCGCCAAGCTCAGCAGCATACCAAGAGTAAAAACGGGTTTCATACCGGCAAAAAGTAAAAGCGAAAAGTGGTTGGCCACGGCAGCCAACCGCTTTATTGAAGAAGATGAAACGGAATTACAAGCGAAAACCGACCGCGAAGAGGAAGAAGCTAGTGGGGCGCGGCGCACTCCTTGGCGTCCACACCTTCTGCGCTAGCAACATTGCCTACCAGCAGCCCCAGAGTAGTAGAAATTTTGATGCGCATACCGCGAAGGTTCAGCTGAGTTTGGCCGCTTCGGGCTATGTGCTGCCAACGCTGCGCCAAGCTGCGGGCATTTGCCAGCGAAGCGCGATAACGCCCTATTCCACAGCAAGAAAATAGCTATGCCGCCGCCAGCGCACCCGGCGGTGGCGGCGGCTACAAGCCGTACTCTTGCAGCTTGCGGTACAGCGTTTTTACGCCGATGCCCAGCTGCCGGGCGGCTTCCATTTTATTGCCGGCCACTTCCTGCATCACCAGACGAATCTGGCGCTTTTCGAGGGCGCGCAGGCTGCGGCTGCCAGCGTCGTCTTCGCTGGTCTGCTGGAAGGCCAGGGCTTGAAATTCGGGTGGTAACGTATCGGGCGTTAGCAGCTCCTCATCGGCCAGGATGACCGCCCGCTCGAGCACGTTTTTGAGTTCGCGCACATTGCCGCGCCAGTCGTAGGCGTGCAGCAGCTGTCGGAAGTCGGCATCCATGCCCCGCAGCCGCTTGCGCAGCTTGGCGGCGTAAAAGTGGAGGAAATACTCGGCTAGCGGCTCAATGTCTTCGCGCCGGGCGCTGAGCGGCGGCACGGGCACCACAAACACGGAAAGCCGGTAGTATAAATCAGCGCGAAAGTGGCCCTGGTTGGCCTCGGCGCGCAGGTTGCGGTTGGTGGCGGCCACCAACCGCACGTTGCCCTTGCTGGGTTTCGGGTCGCCGAGCTTGTGGTACTCCTGGGTTTCGAGCACACGCAGCAGCTTGGCTTGCAGGCCAATATCGAGTTCGCCAATCTCGTCCAGAAACAAGGTGCCGCCGTTGGCTTCCTCAAACAAGCCCTTCTTATCGACCAGCGCCCCCGTAAAAGCGCCCCTGCGGTAGCCAAATAGCTCCGATTCCAATAAGTCCTTCGGAAAAGCGCTGCAATTGACGGCCACAAAGGGCTTGCCCCGGCGCGGGCTGGCCTGGTGAATGGCCTGGGCAAACAGCTCTTTGCCGCTGCCGGTGGGGCCTTCGAGCAGCACGGCCGCCTCGGTGGGGGCCACGCGCTCGGCCAGGGTTTTGGCTTGCCGCAAGGCCACCGAAGTGCCAATCATGGAGGCAAAGCTGTGCTGGGTGCCCACCTGTTTTTCCAGCTCGGCCACCCGCTGCTGAAGCCGGGCTTTTTCGGCGGCCCGCGCCACTATCACTAGCAGCTGGTCGTCGGAGTCACCCTTGGTAAGGTAGTCAAATGCGCCGGCCTTCATGGCCCGCACGCCATCGGCAATGGTGCCGTAGGCGGTAAGCAGCACCACTTCGGCCAGCGGGGCCAGGGCGCGCAGCCGGGGCAGCAAATCGACGCCGTGGGCATCGGGCAGCTTCACATCGCAGAGCACCACCAGCACCTCGCCGGCGTGCTGGCGCAGCGCTTCGAGGCCGCGCTGGGCATCGGGGGCCTGCCACACGGTGTAACCCTCAAACTCCAGCACCCGCGCTACCACCCGGCGCAGGCTCGCCTCATCGTCGATGAGTAAAATGGTGCCTTCGGGCATGGTTGGAAAGGGAGTGGAAGGGCGTAAATGTATGTTTTTTAGCCTACCCGCGCCAAACTGAAGGCTGCCGAGTGGCGACTCGGCGCGCTGCCCCAGGCCGGAGATGCAAAACGACTTTGGCCTGGGGCAGTGCCAGCTTTTAGGCCGCGAGTCATCAGAACGGTTACCTGGCGGCAAATGCGCTGTTTAAACCAAGCTTTCAACCAGGACCAGTAACTGTACACGAACCTGGAAATCGCTCTAAGTTGCGGAGTAGGCGCGTAGCGCCGCTATGTCTATAGCCAAAACGCAGCCGGTACTCCAAGCCGCAAAGCGGCGGCATTTCGTCCTTGGTGCCGCCGCGCTGCGGCTCAGTTAGCGGACTTCTGCTGCAACCTATAGACATACCGGCGCTACGCGCCTGCTTCGCAACTTGGGTTGCTTAATAAGCTTTCAGACAAGGTATTTACTTGTTTTAAAGCGTCGCTTTCACGCCAAACGTAAGGCTGGTGCTGCCGGTTAGCCCGGTGGGGGTGAGGCCTTGCACCACCACGCGGTAGCTGCCTACCTGGTCAGAGGTGTAGAAGGTCAGGGTGGTGCCGGTGGCAGTGGTGCGCACCTCCGGGTTCCAGTAGAGTAGGTTGCGAAAATCGGGCTGGCGGCTGGGCGTGGCCGGCGGGTCGTAGCGCGGGGCGTAAAACTCGCGCTGCCCCTGCACGCCTTCGTACTCCTGAAGCAGCGCGTGCGGATTGAGCGGAAAACCAGCCAAATCGCCCTTGTACGTACGCAAACTCACGATGCCGTTGTACGTGAGTGGCCCGCCGACATAGCGGTTCATCATCACATCGAGTTGCTGCACTTTCAGCGGGTCAAAGGCCATAATGCGATTGGTGTCGAACACGGGCACGCCATCGAGGAGCACCAGCGGGTTTTCCATCACTTCGCGGCGGTTGTCGTCGGGCACCAGTAGGTGAAAGCCGTCTTTGCGATTGCGCACCAATACGCCCGGCACGTATTCGCGCAGCACGTCTTCCAGGTTCGCAAAGCGCGTGTACTCATCGAGCTGGTAGTGGGCCGTGGGCTTGCCATAAAAGGCACTACTGTCGGCCAGCGGGGCCAGGTAGCGCGCCGGGCGGGCGGCATAGCGCTGCTGCACCTCGGCCTGCACATGCCGGCGCAGCAAGCTCGCCGCCCAGCGCTCAGAAATGGTGAGCGGGCGCACTGCCTCAGCAGCATAGCGCTTAGAAAAAGGACTGAAAATTTCCAGCTGGTACAGGCTGTCTTGTCGGGTATCCGTTTGGGCCACCACCTGCTGCGGGCCGTACCAATCGGGCACCTCAACCGTCAGGTTGCCATTGGGTTGGCTGACGGCACTGTAAAGCCGGATGCGGCGGCTAGGAACTGCCAGATACACCGATAAGCCCGGGGCCGGGGCGCCCGTGCGGCGGTTTAGCACCCGGCCCCGCAGCAAGGAGCCATGCAGCTCGGGGGGAAGGCCGCGAGCGAGTCGGGCCGCGGGGCCAGCACCTGCGCCCACTCAAAGCGGCTCCAGCCCTGGGTCAGCATCAGGTTGTCGGCGGCGGCCGGGTCGGGGGTAGCGCAGTAGTATTCGGGGTGCTCAATGGGGCCTTTCACATCGGCACTGAGCCAGAGGTAGCTGGTAATGTCAGCCCCGCCGGCCGCCGAAAGCGAATCGAGCTGGTACACGGCCACCGATAAGTTGGCTGGCTGCGCGCCGGCGTCCAGGCGCAACGTCACCTTCTCGCGGGCGGCGTACTGGGGCTGGTCGGCCTGGGCGCGCACGGCCAGCGTAGCCGCAGGCGGACTGAAATACAGCCGCTCGCACACCGGCTGGCGGCGGCTGTTGAAGAGTGTAAAATGGGCCACGCCCGCCGCCAGCTGCCGCCGGGGCACCGTAAATGTCGCCTGGCCCGCCACTAGCTGCCCCTGCTGGGCCACAGCCACCTGCCGCCGGGCGTGCCCCAGCAAATACAGCCGCTCATTGGCCAGGGCAGCGCCTTGGGCTTGCACCACCACGCGCAGCTGCTCGGGGCCAGCGTCTTCCAGGCGCAGCACGTAGCCCTGCGTGCGCACGGCGGGCAAGAGCTGGTTGATGGTTTGGTTGTCAGCAAATTTTACAACGGCCCGGTAGGCTGCCCCGGCCGCGGGCGTGAAGGAGAAACTGCCCAGCCCAAAGCGCAAGGTCTTGAACCGCGCCACCGTAGCGCCGGCCGCGTCGAGCACCACGCCTTCGGCGGCCACGCCCCGGCCGGCCGGGCCGGTTAGCTTAATCCCCACTTTGCTGGCCAGCCCCTGCACCAGGTAGCCACCCTCCGGGAAAAACTGCGCGCTGTAGGTAGGGGCGGGCGGGGTGGCCGCCGCGCCCAGCGGCGCGCGGGTATTGACGATGGTAATCGGGCTATGGAAGTAATATTCCGGCCCGAAGTTTTGCATCCAGCTGGTATAGGCGCGCACCGTGTAGCGGCCCGTGGGCAGCGTGGCCGGCAGCACCAGCGAGCCCTGGCCGCTGGCCTGGCGCAGGGCTATTTTAGCTTGCAGCACGGGCTTTTGCTGCGCATCGAGTACCTCAACGTAGGCCACGGTGCTGGCCGCCAGCGGCTGCTGGGTGGTGCCTTCCACCGCGTAGAGCTTCAGCCACATGGTTTCGCCGCTCACGTAGGCCGGCCGGTCGAGGTGCCCAAAAAGCTTCTCACTGGGGTAGCGCTCGCTGTAAGCGGCAAAGCGCTGGCCAATGCCCGCCAGCGAATCGACCTGCCCGAAGGCAGGGGCGGCTCCGAGCAGGCCTGCCAGTACCGGCAACATCCGGCGGCAGTCAGAAAACCAGGCAAGCAGTAGGTCGCGCATCGGGCAGAAGCAGGGCATTGAAGAAGGATAGAAAGCAGCTAACAAGCCGAGCCCTCAGGGCCAGAAGCTGGGCTTCACGTTGGTGCCTCGCAGGCGGCAGTCGGCGCACAAGGCCTGCCCCCGCACGTAGCCAATCAAGAAGTACATGTGGGTTCTGGAGTCTTGGTCCAACGCCTCGTAGAGCGGCAGGTACTCAGGCGTGAAGCCAAGGGCCAAGTTGCCCAGCTTTACCGTGTCGAGCCGGCCGCACTGGTTTTCGTAGCCAGTGAGAAAAGTAGAGTTCGCCGGAAACTCGGTGTGGTCGATAAAAAACCGCTTCTCGGCCATGGAGCTGGCCCCCACGTACCCTACTACCAGCTCGCCAGCATCGCTGAGGCAGTGCACATTACCAGTGAGCTGGGTGGGCAGCGGGTCGAAGAGGGTGCCCAGGCTTTCGGTGTTTTTCTTGAGCTTTTCCCAGTAGGCATATTCCTCGGCCGACTGGGCGTACTGCTGCACCAGCAGGCTGTACTTGAAGCGAAAGCGGGCGTCATTGCCCGGCCGCAACAGCAGGGGGTATTTCGACACCACATCCTGGCTAAGCCGGGCGGTGCTGCTGAGGGCAATGTCGGTCGAAGCTTCGGTGCGCCAGCAGACTTGGATGTTGTCGGCGCGGCGTTGCATGGCCCCGTTTACATACTCAAATTCAGAGTAATAAGGCGTGTGAAACTCCCAGGTTTCCTGGTTGGTCCAGCGGTAGTAGCGGGTGTTGTTGGTGGCGTCGTGGGTATCCACGTAGAGCTGCACGCCGTTGGGCTCCAGGGCCCACGAGAGGCGGTCGATGGGCGGCGTGAGCTTGCCGGCCACCAGGTCGGAGGCGTAGTCGCGGCCGGCGGCGGTGCGCAGGCGCAGCTGGTAGCGGTGGGTGGCGTCGAGGGTGAGGGCGGCCGAGGTGTAGGTGCCCGGCGCCTGCTCGGTGAGCGGGTAGCTGGTGCCGGCTTCGTCGCGAATGGTGATGGTGGCCTTGGGCTCGACGAGCGGGGCGGGCGTGCTCAGGCTGCGCGTGCGTGAGAGGCGCACCGTGGTTACGCCCCGCAGGTTGATGAGGCCATCTACCACCAGGTAGCGCTGCGTTGAGGCGGCAACCTCGGGCTGAAACTGGTCGACGCAGCCACTCAATAGCAGCAGCAGGGCGAAGAAGTGAAGGCGTTTGAGCATAGCTGGGTGGGAAGAAGAGCTGCTTAAATGGGCTGCTTTGGCGGGCGCGCCTCACATTCGCATAAGCTTAAAACTTGAAATTGTACGTCACCGTCGGAATCGGCAAACCAAAAATGGAAAGCTGATACCCCGTAATCTTGCCATTCTGGGCCTTGAAATACACCGAGTACGGGTTGCGCCGCCCGGTCAGGTTATACACCGACAGCGTCCAGGAGCTGTGGGCCAGCTTGTGGGCTTTGTGGCTGCCTTCGAGGTTGATGCCCAGGTCGATGCGAAAATAATCGGGAATGCGGTACTGGTTGCGGTCGGAGTACAGCACCCGCGGCACGCCGTTGTAGTCGTAGAGCGCCACGGGCAGCGTGATGGGCCGGCCGGTGCTGTAGTTGACATTGAGCGAGGTGCTGATGCGGCGCGAAAAGCGGTAGTTGCCGGCCAAACTCACGTCGTGGGGCTTATCGAAGTTGCTGGGGTACCAGGCCCCGCCGTTTACCAGCTCGGTGGCGGTGCCGGCCGGCACCCGCACCAGCGAGCGCGAGTAGGTGTAGTTGAGCCAGCCGTTGAGCTTGCCGGCCGTTTTTTTCAGCGAAACTTCCACGCCGTAGGCCCGGCCCTCGGCGTTCACCAGGTCGGTTTCGAGGTGGTGGTTGAGCAGCAGCACCGCCCCGCTGGTGTAGTCCACAAAGTCGCGCAGCTTCTTATAATAGCCCTCCACCGACGTTTCGATGGTGTTGCCCCGGAAATTGTGGTAGTAGCCCAGCGCCACTTGGTCGCCCACCTGGGGCCGCACGTAGTTGTCGCTCAGCTTCCAGGTGTCGGCCGGCGACACCGAGGCGGTATTGGAAAGCTGGTGCAGATACTGGCGCGTGCGGTTGTAGCTGGCCTTCACCGACGAATTGCCCGTGAGCGCGTACTTCAGCGACACCCGGTACTCGGGGCCGTGGTAGGTGGCCACGCTGGCCCCCGCGCCATAGCGCAGCGTGTCGGTGATGTTGCCCACGGTGCGCGGCACGCCCGGCGCGTACTGGCTTACGTCGCGCGGCCCCAGCGCCTGGTACAGCGAGTAGCGCAGCCCCAGGTAGGCCGCCAGGCGGGGCGTCAGCTGCCACTGGTCGGCCACGTAGAGGGCGCTTTCCTGGGCCTGCTCGCGGGGCAGCGCGTCGGGCACTATCAGCGACTGGTCGCCCAGCGGGCTCAGGCTGCCCGGCGAGGTGCGGTAGCGCAAACTACTTACCCCAAAATCGAGGGTGTGCGCCGCGCTGTGGTAATAGGTAAAATCGGCCTGCCCGCCAAACTGCGCGATGCCAAACGTGAGGGCCGACGCATTGGTGGCGTTGCGCTCGCTCGCAATGCGGTACTCATACTGGCTGCCCGTGGCCGTGAGCACCCCGTAGAGCTTGTTCGAGAAGCTGTGCTTCCACTTCAGGCTGGCGCTGCGATTGTGGTAGGTATACGAGGTGTCGGCCGCGAACTTAAACCGGTCGTAGCTCAGGTATCCGGTGGCGTAGAAGGAGTTGTTGGCATCCAGCTCGTGGCTGAGGTGGGCGCTCACATCGTAGAACGACGCCGCGCTCTGGCTGATGCTGCGGTCGGGCAGCCGGTGCAGCAGCCAGTCCGAATACGAGGTGCGACCGCCGATGATAAACGATGTTTTATCATTAACAATCGGCCCTTCCAGCGTCAAGCGGCTGGTGAGCAGCCCAATGCCGCCCGCCCCGCTGAATTTCTTGCGGTTGCCCTCCCGCGTCCGGATGTCGAGCACCGACGACAACCGCCCGCCGTACTGCGCCGGAATGCCGCTTTTGTACAGCTCCACCGTCTTCAGCAAGTCAGGGTTAAACGCCGAAAAGAAGCCGAACAAATGCGAAGGCGAGTACACCACCGCATCGTTAAAAAGAATCAGATTCTGGTCGGTGCCGCCGCCGCGCACACTGATGGCCGTGCTGCCCTCGCCAATGGTTTTCACGCCCGGCAGCGTCATCACCACCCGCAAGATGTCAGTTTCGCCAAACACCGTGGGCACCTGCTTGATGGTGCGAATATCGAGCCGCTCCACGCCCATTTGCATACCGGCCACGTTGCGGTCCTTGTTGCCTTGCACCACCACTTCCTTCAGCGTAGTCTGGTCTTGCTCAATCTCAATGTCGAGCCGGCCATCGGCGTGCACCAGCAGGCGGCGCTGGGTAGCTCTGAGGCCCAGGCCGCGCACGTGCAGCACGTGCGCCCCGGTGGGCAAGGTGAGCGAGTAGTAGCCAAACTGGTTGGTAGCCACCCCAATAGCCGGCGACTCTACCGCTACCGAAGCGCCAATTATCGGCTCGCCCGTGCGGGCCTCGCGCACCACGCCTGCCAGCGTGGCCCGGCTCGCGCCCGCGCCGGGCCGGCCTATCTCATACAGCCGGGCCGCGCTGGTAGCGCGCACCGGGGGCGCGGCAGGTGTGGGCGGCGGGGCAGCCGGCGCCTGCGCGGTTGCGGTGGCCGCCGCTCCGGCCTGGAAGAAATTGCTTGGCAATGCTACCGAAGGCCCGGTGCCGGTATAAATGAACACGTTGTGCTCTTCATCCACCACAAAGTGCCGCCCACTAGGCGCCAGCGCCTGCCGCAGCACGCTGCCTAGCGGCTGCTGCTGGGCCTGCACCGTGATGGAAACGCCACGGACAGCCGCCGAATCGAAAAAAAAACGGTAGCTGGTCTGGGCCGCTAGCTGCTGCGCAAACTGCTCCAGGCTCAGGCCTGCAAAGCTGCCACTGACGAGCGGCTCGGTGCTTTGGGCGTAGCTGCTCAAGCTGCCGCTGCCGCACAGTAAAATCAGCACAAGCCGGTAAAAAACCTTCATGCGAACAGGAGAGCGGGTGGGAAATAGGCCTTAAAGTAAAGTTATGATGAATCTTTTACTTACCCGTAGTCACCTGCTTTTCTTGCTTTTACCCCGCCCCAGGCGAGGCGCGCTAGCTGCCTTGCCGCTCAATGGCCCCGCTGGTCAGGCTGCCTCAACTATGCGCGTTACTTGGGTGCCGTGCCCAGCGTGGCCTGGTAGCGCACCAGTGCCACCAGCGCCGCCTCCCGGCCAGCTTCGTCAAATTCCAATTGGTTGGCCTGCGCGTAGCTGCGCAGCGCCGCGCGCTGCTGCGGAAACAGCCGCAGCACGTCGCCCAGCTTGCTGGCTGGGTAGGCGCGCCGGCCTTGTTGCAGAAAATAGTCGGTGCGGGCGGTTATCTCACTCACGATGCGGCTGGATTCCAAACCCTCCTCGTATTTTTTGCGGCGGGCGGCCAGCACGCGCATCGGCCCCTCCACCAGCAGGTCGTAGAACGCGGGCCGTTCGGGGAGCCCGGTTGCGGAGTCGCCCGCCAGCCGCACAAACGTGTGCCCGCCAAGCGTGAAGCTCGCCAGCCGCTCACTATTCAAAATCAGGTCTACGGTGCCACTCTGGGCGCTGAGCACGAGCTGGTCGCGCACCAAATCGTAGCGGGCGGGCACCCCCGCATAGGTTTCGCCGCCATACGTGATAACGGCCGGCTGCCAGTCATTCGAGCTGAAAAACCGGTACCCCTGGGTGCCTGGCCGCACGTAGTTGGTGTATTCGGGCCCGTTGTATAGGCTCGACTTATCGCGTAGCGCCTGGGCGTAGTGCTGGTGCAGGCCATTGCTAGCGGCTAGCAAGCTGCTATCCGGGCGTATGGTTTGGCCCAACGCGGGCGACCCCAGCAGCGCCCCTAATCCGCAAAGCAGTAGCGTTTTCATCTTGCAATAGTACTCGTTGGCCAGCAAAGAATAAGAGAAAGATTGTCGGCAGTGCAGTAGTAAATTTAATTTTCAATAAATTTTGAAAATTAAATAAATTGTGTACATTTGCATCATGAACCTGACCGACGCACGCAGCCAATTTATTCAGCTCTGGGGCGGCCTGGCCAGCGCCTGGGGCGTCACGCGCACCATGGCGCAGGTGCACGCGCTGCTCCTCATTGCCCCCGACCAGCTCACGACCGACGATGTGATGGAGGCCCTGCAAATAAGCCGGGGCAGCGCCAACACCGTGTTGCACGACCTGATAGGCTGGCGGCTGGTGGAAAAGCAGCACCGCCTCGGCGACCGCAAAGACTATTACTCCGCCGAAAAGGAAATCTGGAAAGTGGCCACCCTCATTGTGAAGGAGCGCCGCCGCCGCGAGCTAGAGCCCGTGCTGGAAGCCCTGCAACCGCTGCTGCAAACCGAAGGCGATGCTACCGACCCGCAGTACCAGGCCTTTATGCGCACCGTGATAGGCATCCACCAGGTGGCCAACCGGGCCGACCGCGCCATCGAAGTGATATACAAGGCCGAAGAAACCTGGCTGTTTTCGGCGCTTACCAAAGTATTGAAAATTACCCTTTAACCCTTCTTTCAGTATGGCAACTGTTGCTGAGCACATCGACTACCAGGCCGCCGCCTACGGCCGCCTGCCGCTCTTCGAGGCATTCCGCCAGGATAAAATTCCGGTGGCGCGGTTCGCTGACTTCTTTAAGGAGCAGTACTTGGCGGCGCGCTTGTTTCAAGACCTTATCTGGGCCACTACAGAAATTAAGGAAGGGCCCTACGCTGCCTTCGCTGCCCGGCACCGCCGCATGGATAGCGGCCACCACCTCTGGATGAAGCAGGATTTGGCCAACTTCGGTTTGCCGCCCATGACAACGGACGACTTCTTCCAGCTGGAATTTCTGCCCACCCGCATCCAGATGGCCCGCATCCTGGCGATGTGCCACGAGGCAACGCCCGAGAAGCGCATGGTAATCCTGGCCGCGCTGGAAAGCGCGGGCGACGTGACGCTGGGCACCCTCTTCGGCTACGTGGCCGCGCACGGCCTGCTCGACCAAACGGGCTACCTCGGCCAGAAGCACATCGACGTAGAAAAGCGGCAGGTAGCCCAGATTCACGAAGTGGCCCACGAGGTGCTCGACTCTGACTCGGCCTACTACAAGCAGGTGGTGGATGAGGTGTTTGATGCGCTCACGACGATGTTTGGCCAGGGCGGCGACCGTTACTATCAGGAATATTTGTATGCTGCCGACGCTGCTTGCCCCGCCTAAGCTGAGCGCGCTGGCCGTGGCCCCCGCGCTGTACCCGGCCCTAGCCAGCCGCATCGAGCAGGCTGCGCTCGACTTTGCCCCGCACCTGGGCGACTACGCCGAGTTCGTGTTCGGCGAAACGGGCTTTGAGCTGATAACCGGCGGCTGCGGGCCGGCCAAAGCCGAGGCGCTGGCCGACTTGGCCACCTGCTACGGCCTGCACCCGCGCGCCGTGGCCGCCTTCGAGGCACTGGCCGCGCACTACCCCGAGGCTATGCTAGGCTTGAAGCTGGCGCTGGAGCCCGCTGGCACGATGCCCACGCTCTACGTTCGCACCAAGGAAACCATCGCGGCTGCGCTGCCACTGTTGCAACAGGTATTGACCGTGAAAGAAGCCGGCAGCCTGCGCCAGACGCTGCGCCACAACTCGGTGCTGTACGGCCTGGGCTTCACGGGGCAGGCGGCAGTGGTGCTGAAAACCTACGTTATTCAGGACTTGCAAGCGTTTTTTCCGGCGCACGTGTCGGCAGCTACGCCCGGCTTCGTGTCCTACCGCATCGAGGCCGGCGCGGTGCAACCCGACTGCAAATACTACCTGCCCGATGTGGACCTGGCCTCGTGGCAGCCGCCCACGGGGCGGCTGGCCGCCATCTGCCGGGCGCTGCTCGCGGTCCCCGACCTACGCGTGGCGGGCAACATCGGGGTGCACAGCGGCACCAACGCTTACAAAATCTACGTGGAGCAAGTCGGGGCCATTGCTACCGACTTCGCCGCTCGCTAACTCGCTAAGTAGTTGCTATGAAACTTCTTAGCCGTGCCCGCCCGTATGTGCTGCACCTGCGGCCCCAGGTATTTCCAGTGGCCTTTCTGGCCGCCCTCACGGGGTATGCGCTTAGTCCGGCCCGTACTCATGGCTGGGCGCTGGTTTCCGATTTGAGCTTGCTCTTTGTGCTGTACGGCGTGCTGCTCTGGGGCGGCACCAATGCCTACAACTCCGGCCAGGACGGCGATGCCGGGCCCTTAAACATGCTGCCCAATCCGCCGCCAGTGCCGGCGCATTTATCAACCTTTGGGTTGGTAGTGAAGGCGTTGGCGGTGGTGGGGGCTACGTTGGTCAGCCTGCGGCTGGGGGCGTTGTTTTTGGCGGCGGCGCTGGCCTCTGTGTTTTATTCGGGCCGCTCGCCGCAAGCGCCAAAGTGGTCGCGGGGCAAGGATATTCCGGGCCTCGATATGGCGATTAATGCCGGTGGGTTTGGGTTGGGCTCGCTGCTGGTGGGCTACTGCCTCACGCCTGCGCCGCTCACGGCGGCCGTCTGGCTCTACGGCGCGGGGTTTACGCTGGCGTATTGGGGCGGCATGCCTACATCGCAGATTTTCCAGCTTTCGCCTACCGATACGGTAGCCACCGTGCCCAACTACACCGCTTATCTCAGCGGCCACCGGGTGCTGCAACTAGCCAGCGGATTTTTTGCCGCGCACGCACTCGTGCTGGCCGCGCTCGATTTGCCCCGTTTGGGCACGGCGTCGGCAGTGGCCCAGGCGCTTTGGGGAAGCTGGCTGCTGCTGGTTGTGTTCAGCGCGGTGCATAGCTGGCAGTGGGCGCGGGCCCCTTTCGCGCAGCCTTATGCTAAGATGATGCGGCAAATGACGGCCATGATGGGCAGCCAGCTTTGCTGGACGCTGTACGCCTGGCTTAGCTCTTAAAAGCTTTAGGGTAGTTGTTTAGCAGTACAGAAGTAATAAAAAGACGTCCGTCACGCTGAACGCAGTGAAGCATCTTGGCTGGTTACGTGAGAAGTACTATTCCAACGAACCGACCAAGATGCTTCACTGCGTTCAGCATGACGAGCGTCTTTTGCTGCTCGATTATTGCCCGCTTGCTTCCGAAGCTACCTATCCAACTCCACCATCGCTTTAATCACGCCGTTGGCCGGGTCGAGCCACTGCGCAAATTCCGCTTTTACCTCGCTGAAATCGACCCGGTGCGTGATGTAAGTCGTGGGCTGCACGTCGCCCCGTTTCATGGCGGCCACTACGTGCTCGAAGTCGGCACGGGTGGCGTTGCGGCTGCTCATCAGCGTGGCTTCGCGCTTGTGAAACTCGGGGTGCGAAAAGCTGATTTCGCCCTTCTGCAAGCCCACCAGCACAAACCGGCCGCCGTGCGCCAGGTACTGAAACGCATTGAGAATGGCCTTTTGGCTGCCCGTCGCGTCGATAATCACCGTGGGCATATCGCCATTGGTAATGCTGGCCAGCTGCGCCAACACATCCGGAGCCAGCGCATTAATAGTGTGCGCCACGCCCAGTTTTTCCTGGCAAAAAGCAAGGCGCTGCTCGTTGATATCCAGCGCGATAACCTGGCCGCCGGCAATGCGGGCAAACTCCATCACGCCCAGGCCGATGGGGCCGGCCCCCACCACCAGCACAAACTCGCCGGGCTGCACATCAGCCCGGCGCACCCCGTGCGCCCCAATGGCCAGCGGCTCCACGAGGGCTAGCTCGTCGTAGCTCAGGCCCTCGCCGTGCACCAGCGAAGTGGCCGGCACGGCCAGCAGCTCCGTCATGCCGCCATCTACGTGCACGCCGCCCACCTGCATGTGCACGCAGCAATTAGGCTTGCCGGCGCGGCAGGCCACGCAGTGCCCGCAGTTGAAATACGGGATAAACGTCACGGCTTCGCCCACGGCAAAGTCCGGCGCGCCGCCCGCATCTACCAGCTCGCCGGCCAGCTCGTGCCCCAGCACCCGCGGGTAGGCAAAAAACGGCTGCGTGCCCTCGAAGGCGTGCAAATCGGTGCCACAAATGCCAATGCGTTTTATTTTAAGCAATGCCTGGCCGCTGGCCAGGGTAGGGGCGGGCCGGTTTTCGTAGGTGAAATGGCCGGGCTCAGTGCAGACTAAGGTGTTCATAAGTTCAAGGAGTGAGTTGGTGAATGAATGAAGGAATGGGAAGTATGAGCCAGCAATTCACTCATTCGCCCCTCACTCATTCACTCATTAATCAAGCATTAGCCAGCGCCCGGTCGAGGTGCACGTAGCCGCCATCGACGTGGATAATCTGGCCGGTGGTGTGGCTAGAGCGCTGCGAAAGCAAAAAGGCCGTGGTGTTGGCCAGCTCTTCGGCCGTAGTCATGCGGTTTTCCAGGGGGATTTTGCTGGTGATTTCGCGCAGCTTTTCCTCGGGGTTGGGCAGGGTTTGAATCCAGGTTTCGTAGGCAGGCGTCCAGCATTCGGCCACCATCACGGCATTCACCCGAATGCCGTATTTGAGCAGCTCCACGGCCCACTCGCGGGTGAGGGCGTTGCGCCCACCGTTGGCCGCAGCATAGGCCGAGGTATTGCCCTGGCCCGTTTCGGCCGTTTTAGAGGTGATGTTGACGATGGCTCCGCGCGACTTTTTTAGTTCGGGCAGGGCGTGGTGGGCCATAAGGTAGTAGTGCACCACGTTGCGGTGCAGGCTCTGCATAAAATCTTGGTAATTGCCGTGTTCGAGGCCCACGCCGTCGTTCACGCCGGCGTTATTTACCAGGCCGTCGATGCGGCCAAAGTGCGCCACTACGGCCTGCACTGCCTTTTCGCATTCGGCGGGCTCGGCCAGCTCAGCCACTACCTGCCAGGCCCGGCCACCGGCCGCCTCAATGGTGGCCACGGCCTGCTGGTTGTCGGCCGCCTTGCGGCCCACAATTACCGGAATCGCGCCTTCCTTGGCCAGCACCTGGGCAATGCCCTCGCCAATACCCTTGGCCCCGCCCGTGACAATAATAATCTTATCCTGAAGCTGTAAATCCATTTTTGAATGAGCAATTAACAATGAGCAATGAGCAGATTAAGGACGGCTGTCCTTGCGAGCGCAGCGAAGCAATCGCACCAATACGAGTTGCTCAGGTGCGATTGCTGCGCTGCGCTCGCAAGGACAGCCGTAGCCAAAAATCGAAAACTGCGTTACGTTTCTAACCCATAGAAGCGCACCGCATTGTCGCCCCAAAACTGCGCCTGTTCGGCGGCCGAAAACGGCTGCATGTACTCTTCCAGAATACTCAGTGCCCGCGAGTAGCCGCCCGCCACGTTGCACACCGGCCAGTCGGAGCCGTAGAGCACGCGCGCGGGGCCAAAGGCCGCGAATACCACGTCGAGGTAAGGCCGGAAATCCTGCGGCTGCCAGTGCTGCCAGTCAGCTTCCGTCACCATACCCGACACCTTGCAGCACACGTTTTCGTGGGCGGCCAGTTGCCGGATGTCCTGCATCCAGCTGTCGATTTCCTGCGTTTTGATGAGCGGTTTGGCCAGGTGGTCTACTACGAAAGCCTGGTTGGGAAACTCCTTTACCAGCTCAGTAGCGTAGCCGAGCTGGTCGGGCAAAATCAGCAAGTCATAGGTGTAGCCGTGGCGGCCGAGCGCTGCAATGCCGCGCCGGAACGCTGGCCGCAGCATCAGCGCCCGGTCGGCCTCACCCTGCAAGACGTGCCGAAAGCCCTTGAGCTTGGCAAACTGCTGGTAGTAGCCCAGCCGGGCGGCCACGTTGTCGGCCTGCAAATCGACCCAGCCCACCACGCCCTTGATAAAGTCGTAGTCGTTGGCATTGCGCAGCTGAAACTCGGTTTCGGCCACCGATTGGCTGGCCTGCACCACCACGCAGCCCTCAAAGCCGTGGCGTTGCAAGAGCGGCTGCAAATCACGCGGCAAAAAGTCGCGCTGGATGGCCGCCATGTCGTCGGTTATCCAGCTGTCGCGCACGGGGTCGAACTGCCAGAAATGCTGGTGGGCGTCAATTCTGGGCATACGCTTTCACTACTTGGCGTGAAGTACCCAGGCCATCGATGCCCAATTCTACCACGTCGCCGGGCTGCAAGTACACGGGCGGGCTCATGCCCAAGCCTACCCCGGCCGGCGTGCCCGTCGAGATAATGTCGCCGGGCAGCAGCGTCATAAACTGGCTGAGGTACGAAATGAGGAAGGGAATCTTGAAAATGAGGTTGGCTGTGGTACCGTTTTGCATGGCTTTGCCGTTCACCGTCAGCCACAAACGCAGGTTATCCACGTCGCCGATTTCCTCGGGCGTGGCCATAAACGGCCCCACGGGTGCAAACGTATCGCAGCCCTTGCCCTTGTCCCAGGTGCCGCTGCGCTCCAGCTGAAACTCGCGCTCCGACACGTCGTTGTGCAGCACATAGCCGGCGATATATTCGAGCGCATCGGCCTCCTCTACATACGAAGCGCGCTTGCCGATAACCACCGCCAGCTCCACTTCCCAGTCGGTTTTCACCGAGTTTTTGGGAATGATAATATCGTCATTCGGCCCTACATAGGCCGTAGTCGATTTCATAAACAGTACCGGCTCGGGGGGCGGCGTGGCCCCGGTTTCGCGGGCGTGGTCGGCGTAGTTGAGGCCGATGCACAGGATTTTAGACGGCCGCGCCACGGGTGGCCCTAGGCGCTCGCCATCGGCGAGCAGGGGCAAGCTGCCCTTGTTGGCTTGCAGGAAATCGGCCAGCCGTTGCAGGCCGTTGGTGGCAAAAAAGTCTTCGGTATAATCCTGGCCGAAGGCTGATACGTCGTAGCGCTGGTCGTGCAGGATAACGCCGGGCTTTTCCTGGCCGGGCTGGCCGTAGCGAATTAGTTTCATAGGGTCTGATTAGATAAGTAAGGCGTTTGTCATTGCGAGGAGGCACGACGAAGCAACCTTTCCTTTTTGGTGGCAAACGTCCGCAATGCGTGAAGGAAAGGTTGCTTCGTCGTTCCTCCTCGCAATGACAATTAGGTATTCAGCTTGATAAACCCGCCATCCAGCGGGTAGTCGCAGCCGGTCACAAAGCCGGCCTCGTCCGAACATAAATACAGCGCCAGGGCGGCCACCTCGTCGGGCTGGCCCATGCGGCCGATGGGCTGGCTGGCCGAAAGCTTGGCAAACATCTCGGGCTCCTGGCCCGCGTAGTTTTTGGCCAGAAAGCCATCGACAAAGGGCGTGTGCACCCGCGCCGGCGAAATACTGTTGCAGCGAATGTGGCTGCTGAGAAAGTCGCGGGCCACCGACAAGGTCATGGCAAAAATGGCCCCCTTGCTCATGGAGTAGGCAAAGCGGTCGGTGAGGCCGACGTGCGCCGCAATGCTGGCCATATTCACGATGGCCCCGCCGCCCTGCGCTTTCATCAAGGGCACGGCGGCAAAAAGGCAGTTATACGCGCCCTTCACATTGACCTGGTATACGCGCTCGAAGTCGGCCTCGTGGGTCGTTTCCACGTTGCCGACATGCGCGATGCCGGCATTATTGACCAGCACATCGACCCGGCCAATGGCCTGGAACGCGGCTACCACCTGCGCCTGCTGGCTCACGTCGGCGGCGTGCACCTGGGCCGTGCCGCCCGCCTGCCGAATTTCATCGGCGGTCTGCTGGCCGGCTTCGGCACTCAACTCAATGATGTGGACCTCGGCCCCCTGGCGGGCAAAAAGCAGCGAAATGGCGCGGCCAATGCCACTGCCGCCGCCGGTAATCACGGCGCTTTTTCCGGTTAAGCTAAACATGAACTAAGTGGGGTTGTCGAGCCGGCAGCAAGCTGGCGGCCATTGCGAATAGTCGTTTTGGGGAGGATGAGCGAGGTGATGGCAGTGCCGGGGCCAGGCCCTTACATGCTAATGCGCCGCCACCCTAGTTGGGTAGCGACGCATTAAGAAACAGGAAGTTATGTTAGGCTGCTGGTTGCTTATTGCAGCGGGTCGAAGCTCCCGCCCCAGGTATTATTCTGTATCAGGCTAGTGTTGTTGTCGAGGGCTGGCTGCGGAATGGCGAAGAAGTAATACTTATCCATCCAGTTAATTGCCTGCTTGGTATCGAGTATCGCCGTGCTAGAGGTGTAATCCAACGTGAAGTAGTTGGTGTACACGTTGTCGAGGTTCAGATTGTCGCGGGTGGTGGCGAAGTCAGGCGGCACGCCCATGGCGGTCGATTTCAGCGTGACAATGAGCTTGCGACGGCGCTTGCCATTGAGGGTGCTCTCCACTTTCTTCCAGCGGCGCAAATCCCAGAAGCGCTTGCCTTCGAAGGCAAACTCGATTTCCCGCTCATAGAGAATGGCGTCGAACATCTGGCTGCGGCTCATGCCGGCTTGCAGGCCGTAATTGCCATCGGTGCCGGCTTCAATGCCAGCGCGCTTGCGAATGGCTTTTAGCTGGTCCATGGCTACGCTCAGGTTGTTGGTGCCGCAGGCGGATTCGGCTAAGTTCATTAGCACCTCGGCGTAGCGCAGCTCTATCCAGTCGGTGCCCACGTACTGCGCATCGCTAATGCCGGCGGTAGAATTAATGGCCTTGCGGGTGTAGAAGCCGGTGTTACTGGCTTTCGACTCCACCGATTTGCCGGGGGCCGTCAGGTAGGTCCACAGCTTGTAGGAAGTGTTACCGTTCAGGGGCCAGGTGCAGCCGTTGTAGGCAACGCTTTTATCGAAGCGCGGGTCGCGGTTTTTGTAAAACAGCTGGTCGGTGTAGGTGTACTTGGTCGAGGCACCGGGCTTCTTGCCATCGAGCATGGGGTAGGCCTGCACAATGTCCCAGGTGGGCTGGTTCGAGCCACCACCGGTGCCGGTGTAGGAGGGCCGGGTCGAGTTGTCGTACTGGTTGTTTTTCTTTACCTGGTCGCCGGTAGCGGTGTTGAAGCCCGTGATAAGCACCGCCTCGGGGTTGTTTACCTCCTGAAACCACAGCTGGTCATACGAGGCGTGCAGGCCGTAGCCAGCACCCGTCAGCAGGGTTTGGGCCTGCTGGCTGGCGGTGTAGGCGGACGTCCACTTGGCCCCATCATCGCTGGGGTTAAACTGCGGGCTAGCCGCCGTGAGCAGCACCCGTGCCTTAAACGCGGCGGCCGAGCCCTTGTTGATACGGCCCCAGTCGCCGCTAGCCGTCCACTTGGCGGGCAGCGTGGCAATGGCCGAGTCGAGGTCAGCTACGATGGCCTTGAAGCAGTCGGTGGTGGTGTTGCGCGGCAGGTAGGTTTTGGCGCGGGCATCGTCGCCCACGGCATCGAGCGGCACATATACCAGCGGCACGCCGCCGTATACCCGCACCAAATCGAAGTAGCGCCAGGCCCGCCAGAACTGGGCCTGCGCCCGCAGCCGGGCCTTAGTGTTGCCGGGTAGCGTGCCGTTTTTCACGTCGCGCAAAAAGGCGTTGACGAAGCGAATCCGGCCGTAGTTGTTGGCGGGGGCCAGCGCAGTACCAAAGTCGGTGACATCGCTCGGCTGCAGCAGGCCATACAAGAAGTTATTTTCGGCGTAATACTCCTCCGAAAGGGTACCGGGATTGACGCTGCCAATGCCGATGGTGCTTTGCCCAAACCAGGCCGGCACGTTGTTTTCGTAGATGTAGTTGAGGTTGAGGTTGGCCAGCGTCGAGTCGCTGTATATCAAGCCCGCGTCAATTGACTGGAGGTTGCTTTTATCCAGCACTTTTTCGCAGCTGCTCAGGGCCAGGCCCGCGCCAATAGCCAAGGCCAGCAGATAAACCGATTTTAGGGATTTCATGGGGAAGGGTGGGCTAGAGGAGGATTACAGTGCTACGTTGACGCCCAGCGAGAGCGACCGCAGGGTGGGATAAGCATCGTAGCTGCCCGAGTAGGTTTTGTAGCTGTAAGGATTGTAGAAGTTGAGCGGGTTGGTGGCTACAAAGAACACGTTCAAGGAGTTCATGTGCAGGCGGTTAGCAAAGGCAGTCGGGAAGGCGTAGGAGATGTTGGCATTGCGCATGCCAGCCTGCAGCGAGCTGCGGAACCAGAACGACGAGGCCACATTGTACTGGTCCTTGTAATAAGGGCTGGGCATCGAGGCACCGGTGTTGGTCGGCGTCCAGTGGTCGGCCCAGAACTCGGGGCGGTTGGCGGTAGCCGTGCCCTGCGAGCGAGCCGACGACTCTACCAGCGCCTGGCCGCCGAACGACATGCCCATCGTGGCCGAAATAGTCAGCGACTTATAGGTAATCTGGGGGTTGAAGCCGATACCGTAGTGATTGCTAGACTTTTTGGTCAGGTAGTCCTGGTCAGCATCCGTGATGTTGCCATCAGGCGCAGCGTAGTTATTATCGGCCTGCTTGATGCCGCGCACGTCCGAGTAGTACAGCATACCCAGGGCGGGGCGGGCCCCCAGAATGAGCGGGTCAGCGTTGCCGGTAGCAGCTTTAACCGCGGCTTTGTAGATATCTATCTCGCCCTGCGTGCGGAACATGCCCGCATAGTGGTAGCCAAATACGCCCTGGTCGCTCGACTGGCCGGTGGGGTCGAGGTAGGTGCCGAGCTGGCCACGGGGCACATCCACCTTCACCTGATTGTTGTCGCTCCACGAGAGGAACGTGTTGATGCGGAAGGCCCAGTCTTTGGTGATGCGGTTGTTGTAGCCCAGCGAGATTTCGTAGCCGAAGCCGTTTACCGTCGAGTAGTTTTCCGAAGGCAGCGTGGCCCCAATCAGCAGCGGGGCCGAGCCCGTCAGCTGCGTCAGCATGTTGTAGCGGTGGTCGTAGAACGCATCCACGGTCAGCGAGAGGCGGTTGCCCAGGAACTGCGCGTCGATACCGGCGTTGTACTTGGTGTCATCGTCCCAGCGAATGTAGGGGTTAGCCATCGCGTTGTTAGGCGTAATGGTCAGGCCGCGGTCGCCGTTGCCGCCAAACACGGGGGCCTTGCCCGTAGCCAGGGCGTAGCTCGTCAGCCAGTTATACGACCGAGTAGCATCGCCACCCAAGAAGCCCAACGAGCCGCGGAGCTTCAGGAAGTTTACGCCCGAAATGTTGTTGCGGAAAAACGGCTCTTCCGAGATTACCCAGCCTGCTGAGAACGACGGGAACAAGCCCCAGCGATACTTCGGCGCGAAGGCCGTGGAGCCGTCGTAGCGAATGGCTACTTCGAGCAGATACTTATCAGCAAAGCTGTAGTTGACACGCCCAGCGTAGGAAAGCAGGCCTGCCTCCGTCTGGATTTCGGAGGTGGTCTGGGTACCGGTAGCGAAGCCCATGTTGTCGAGGCCGCCCACGATAACGCCTTCGGCCATAGCCGCTACGGCATCAGTAGAGGTTTCTGACTGCTCAACGAATGCCAGGGCCGATATAGCGTGCTTGCCAAACGTGCGGTTGTAGTTCACGTAGGCGTTCAGCTGGTAGCTATCGAAGTACGAGGGATTAATCCGCACCCGGTCGCCGTTGTTGAGCAGCGGCGAGGCAATCACATCGCCACCGTAGATGTGCTTGTGGTCGCCCTGCATGGCAAACTGGTACACGTTGTACTTCGTGCCGTATTGCTTGCCAAAGTTGTTGTCGAGGGTGCGGCTATACAGCGCCCGCACCGACAAGCCCTTGATAAACGGCAGGTCGTAGCTGATGTTGGCCGTCAGGTTGAGGCCGTTGTAGCGGGTGTTGGTGTAGTTGTCCGAGTTCTGAACGGCAAAGAAGTGGAACGCGCCAAAGTCGTTGCTGGGGTTGCTGCTGGGGTTGAGCAGCACCGGCAGGCCATTGATGTAGGGCGGGGCCCACTGCGGCGTGTACAACAGGCTGCGCATGTCGTTTTCCGCGTTTTCGCCACCCTGCTTGAGGTAGTACATCTGCTTCTGGCTGAAGCTACCGCTGAGCGAGAGGCCCGCCTTCAGGCCGCGGGCCACCTGCACATCGGTGCTGGCCCGGTAGGTCCACTTGCTGTTGTAAATACCGTCGAAGTTGGCATCCTGGTACTGGTACGAGGCCCCGGCGAAGTACGTCACGCGCTCCGAGCCACCGCTCATGTTCAGGGCGTGGCGGGTGAGGACGGCGGGCTTCCAGGCCAGGCGCAGCCAGTCGGTATTGCTGCCGGCGAAGGACGCAAGCTCGTCGGGCGTGTAAATAGAGGCATCGGTAGGCAGCTTGCCACCCGCGTAGTTCAGGTCGTTGAGGTAGGTAGCCTGCTGCACGCCGTTCATCATTTTGGGCAGCATGGCCGCCGTAGACGAGCCCACCGAGCCGCTGTAGCTGAACTTGGGCAAGCCCACCTGGCCGCGCTTGGTCGTAATGACCACTACGCCTTGGTTGGCCCGTGCGCCGTAGATGGCGGCGGCGGCGTCTTTCAGAACCGAAATAGCCTGCACCTCCGACTGGTCGAGCAAGTTAAAGTCGTCCTGCGTACGCACCACGTTGTCAATCACGTACAGCGGCTGCACCGTGCCGCCGTCCTTCGACAGCAGGCTAGGGTTACGGATGGTGATGAGGCCGGGGTCGCCGGGGCGGCCGGTGCCACCCGACACCGATACGCCCGGCAGCTGGCCCTGAATAGCCGTGGAGAGCGTACCTACCGGCAGGTTCTGAATGGCGTTCATGTCCACCGAGGCCACGGCCCCCGTCAGGTGCGCCTTGGTCTGAGTGCCGTAGCCCACCACCACCACTTCATCGAGCGAGGCATTGTCTTCTTCCAGTCGCACTTCGATGCTGGCGCGGCCTTTCACCTCAATCTCCTGGGTCTTGAAGCCCACCGAGCTGATAATCAAGACTTCATTGCCGGTAGGCAGGTTGAAGTGGAACGTGCCGTCGGCCGCGCTGGCCGTGCCCGACTTGGTGCCCCGAATGATGATGGTAGCACCTGGCAGCGGATTGCCCTTGGCATCTTTCACGGTGCCCGTAAAGCCAACGTTGATATCAGTGGGCGAAGCCAGCTTGGCGGTGGAGGCCGCCGAAGCGGGCGCTGCCCCGAGCAGTGCGCCGCCTACCAGCAGCGCAGCAGCTAGGCGGGTAGGAGTGGCACCGGCAAGCGGTAGATGAGGGTGTAAAAAACGGGCCATAGCAGTTTGGTGGGTGAAACTGAAGAAAGTGTGTATCTAATGCAGAAGGCTAATTGGCGGCTGGAGCCTGAGCGGCCTTGCGGGCCGCGATGCGGGCTTGCCAGTCTTTGCCGGCTTGGTTCATGTCGATGCCGGCGGCCGAGAGGTAATTATTAATGCGGCCTTTGTACTTGCCAAACCAGGCGTGCTTTTGCTCGGAGGTGCTGGCGTCCATGGCGTGCTCGCGGGCCTCGGTGAGCCAGGCCAGCATCTGGGTTTTCTGCTCAGCGGTGAGGTTGGGCAGCATGTCTTCGTAGGCTGTCATCGTGATGGGCAGCACGCGGTAGGTCATGCCATCCTTCACCTGGTCTACCTGGGCGGGCGTCAGCTTGCGGCCGAGCTGCTTGAGGTATTTGCCGTGCAGTTTGTCGAGCGCGGCGGTGGTCTGGTCTTCTATTTTCTTGGTTGCGACGGGCGTGTTAGCGTCCTGCGGCTGCGCCTTGAGAGCGGCCAGCTGGGCTTTGCGGGCTTCGTGCACATCGTTGAGCTCCCGATACTGCCCGGCAATGATGTCGCGTACTTGGGTGCTCTTGGCTTGGTCGGTGATGCCGAGGGTGGCCACAATCTTGGCAGCCCGCTCAGTGATAGTGCGGGTGTAGGCGGCTTCTTTGCTTTCAGTAGGCTGCGGCTCCTGCGCGGCGGCGATGGTCGCGCTGGCAGTGCCGAGCAGGGTGGCTAGTAGCAGGCTGCGAAAGGTGAAAAACATGCGTGGCGTAAGGTTTTGGGCAGTTGGAGACACTACCAGGATTACGACACGAATTTAGGACCCTGATGAAGGGGAGGTGATACTCGTTTTTGCCAAGTTATTGTAGGAAATTATCATCAAAATATTAAGCTTGTTAAAGTGCAAAGTGAGTGCTTCCTCATTTTTTACCGCACAAGCAATCAGCCTACTAAATCGTTCCCGCCCTTGAGGCAGCTTCGCAAAAATCGTTAATGCCTTGCCGATTGCGTAGAGCAGGCTTTTTGGCAAAACGGCTAGGATGCTACACCCCAGGCTGCCTGAGAAAGGCAGGAACAGACAGAGCTAATTATGAGCCACTGACAGAATATCCTCGGTAGTTTGGGATGGCCCGGCAACTGATTGGGCCACCGGGTGCCGCCGCCAGTAGTTGGCCAAAATGGAGCCCGAAATATTCATCCAGGGGCTGAATACGGCGGCCGGCAAACCCACTGTGCCCAGCTTGCCCAGGCTGCCAGCTAGGCCCGAGGCCATGCCGCCATTTTGCAGCCCCACCTCGAAGGCCACCGTGCGGGCCGAGTTCTTATCGAGCCCAAACAGCCGGCCCAGCCAGTAGCCAAAAAAGTAGCCCGCCGCATTGTGCAGCACTGCCACCAAAAAGAGCAGAAAGCCCACCCGCAGCAGGTTGTCGTGCCCCGCCGCCGTAGTCACGGCCGTGAAGTAAATGATGCCGAACATCGACGCATAGGGCATTATTCCATCGAGTTTGGGAGCACTTTTTGTTAACTGATGATAAAGCACACCTACCACCAGCGCGGCCAGCAAAAAGCTGAAAATCTCCATCGCCTGCAGCAGTTCGGCACTGGCAAACGTGCGCTCGAAGAAAGCCCACAAACCTAGTGGCAGCGCCACTAGCCACACGGCAGCTAGCCCAGCCAAGCTATAAACCACCCGCCGGCCCTGTGGCAACGCAGTTTTGAGGTAGTCGTGCAGCAGCGCCGCCAGAATGGGCACAATGACAATTTTGATGATTTCCATCATCATGCTGATAAACTTTACTTCGATGAGCGTGCCCGCCAACAGCTTCAGTAGCAAAGGTGTGAGAAACGGCGCGGCCAGCGTAGCCATGGCCGTGACAACCACCGAAAGCACCATGTTAGCCCGCGCCAGGTACACCATCACATTAGAAGCCAGCCCGCTCGAACACGAGCCAATGAGGATAATACCCGCCGCGATTTCGGGCTCAAAATGGAAAATGCGCGTGAGCAAAAAGCCCATCAGCGGCATCACCGAAAAGTGGCAAAACAGGCCGATGAGCACGCCCCGCCCGGTAGTAGCCAGCCCCGTGAAATCGCGGATACTCATCTGAATGCCCATGCCGAACATCACTAGCTGCACCACCACCAGAATCAGCCACTTATTGCGCAGGTCAACGCCGCCCCAGTGCTTAAACGCCTCGGGGTACACCATGCCCAGCACCACGGCCACGATAATCCAGGCCGTGTACTGGTAGCTGCGCAACTGCGGCACCACCTTGATACCCAGTGCCAACCCCACTACCGCCACCACAGCGGCGGGCTGCCACAGCGCCGCCTCGTGCCAGCCGATGCCAAGCAGTAGCGTGACTACTGCGAGGCCGCTTATTACCAGGCAAAGCTGAAAAAGTCGATTCATCGGTTGGGTGGGAAGTAGGGTGGGGAGGTTAGCTTTAATAAAAACGCCTGTCATTGCGAGCGCAGCGAAGCAATCGCACCAAAACGGCTCGTCTGGATGCGATTGCTTCGCTGCGCTCGCAATGACAACGGTATGTTGATACGTTGTCTTGTAGGACGTTATGCTGTGTTTTGCCTACGCCATCTCGGTAGCCAGGTGCCGGATGGCAATGCCAGGGCTGGCCAAAATCGGCACCACGCGGTCGGCGGCATCGAGGGTATCGACCACCCGCGCCATCGAGGCCTGGGCTAGTAGTATCACATCTACCTTAGTTACTAGTTCTTTGAGGGCGGCGGTCACCAGGGCATCGTGGCGGGCGGCATCGCCGCTCATCAGTGCTTCAAAAGCGCCTTCACAGAGCACCGAAGTTAGCTCGATGTCTTTGCCGGCCAGGGCGGCGCGGCGGCGCACCAGGTCGCTGGTGGGGCCGAGGGTGGTGGGCAGCGTGGCAATAACACCAATGCGCCGGCCAGTGAGCACGGCCTGGTCGGCCATGGGCTGGTCTACGCGCAGCACGGGCACGCCGGTGAGGTCGGCCGCCATCTCCACGGCCGCGCCGATAGACGAGCAGGTGACGAGCACGTAATCGGCCCCGCCCGCTTCGGCTGAGTTTACGTAGCCAACTACGCGGCGGGCAACTGCGGGTGTCAACTCGCCTTCGCGGGTGATGGTTTTTACCAAGCTGTCATCCACGATGTTGAATACCTGCACACCGGGCAAATGCTCGGCGCAAAGCTGCTGAAAAACCGGTACCAGCGTGGCGGAGGTATGAATGAGGCCGAGGGTTTTGATTGCCATAATAGTTGTTGGGTATTTGAGATTGCTTAATAAACTGATGAGTAGTTCTTGTAGAGTGGTTGTCATTGCGAGCGCAGCGAAGCAATCGCATCAGGACGAGGCCGTTTGGGTGCGATTGCTTCGCTGCGCTCGCAAGGACAGGACTTATACCATTCGCCCTTCGCGCAGCACGCCGAAATACTCCGGCGCGCCCACTTGCCCGCCCTTAAAATTGACCTCGACACCGTGCAGCGGCGAGCCAAGCGCGGTGGCGCGGCACAGCGGCGCGCCGGGGTAAAGCGGTGCAACCATCTCCACGGCCTCAATGCCCATAGCGCGGGCGGCGTAGCTGGAGGTGTCGCCGCCCGCCACCACTACCCGCCGCACGCCCGTTTGGCGCACCGCTTCGCGGGCAATTTGCCCTAGGGCGGTGCCCAGCTTCTCGGCCGATAAGTTTTGAGTGGGGCTGGCTGCGCCGCCGTTGGTGTGCACAACTACGCTTTGGTCTTGAAGCAGAAACGCAATGGTTTGCCGCTGGTAAGAAACCAGCTCTTGCTCGTCGCCCGCCGCCAGTTGTTGCGCATCCAGCACCACTTCGGCAAAGCCATTGGCTGTGGCCCAGGCTACCTGCCCCGCCGTCACGGGCGAGCAGCTGCCCGACACCACCAGCAGCGGCGCCGCCCGGCCGGGAGTAGGCCACTGCGTCACGGGCGTGAGCGTGCCACTCTCGGCCCAGAGCTTCCCCAGCGCCATTTCTACGCCCGACGAGCCCACCGAGAATAGCGGCTCCGGCGCAGTTACGCAACCATCAATGGCGGCACCAATGGCGAGCAGTTGCTCGTCATATAGCGCGTCGAATAGAATAATTGTCGCGCCATCCCGCACCTGCGCAGCCAGGGCCGCCCGTATTTCGGCCAGTGGCCAGGTGACTTGCAGAATATCCAGCAAACCGGTTTTTAAGTCAGTTTGCCGGGCAAGGTGCAGGCGCAAGTCGCTCTCGTCGGCGGGCGTGACGGGGTGCCGGCTCATCGACGGGTGGCGGTCGAGCCGGAAAATGCCGCCCGCGCTGCCTATGCCCAACCGCGCAAACAAATTGCCGAAGGCGCAGTAGCGGCCCAGGGGCGGCGCGGCCACCAGCAGCGGCACAAACGAGTTGTTGAAAATGCTACGCCCTACTTCAATAGCCCGCCCGATGCTACCCACGGTGGGCGACGAATCGAAAGTGGAGCACACCTTATAATGCACGTGCCGCGGCCCCAGCGCCCGTAGCTGCGCAAAAGCCGGGGCCAACGTTGCTTGCATAGCCTCGGGCGGCATGGCACGGGTGAGGCCCGCCACCCCAATGGCCACGAGGCCAGGGTAGGCGGCGAGCTGCGCGGGCGTGGGCGGCTCGATAAACAGGGCCGTGCGCGCCCCGGCCCGGCTCAGAAACTCGAGCGCGTCGGTCGAGCCAGTGAAGTCGTCGCCGTAATAAGCAAGGAGTAGCGGCTGGCTCATTTGCCACCAAATTTTTGGACCGAGGCCGCAAACTCGGGGTGTTGCGCGGCGGCCTGGGGCAGGCTGAGGCCATCGACCGCACCCTGCCAGGCCTGCTGCAAGGCCAGTACGCCGGCCGCCGGCCCCATCGGGTGGGCCAAAATGCCGCCACCCGCCATGTACAGCAAATCGGTGGTGTGGGTGCGGCGATACGTCTCAAACGCTTGGCCGCCCCACTGGCCCGACGACACCACCGGCAGCACCGAGTAGCCGCCCAGCAGCGGCGTTAGGCACGCCTCGATGGATGCCACTACACTGTCGTCCGATTCCCAAAACTTGTTCTCAATGCCGTTGACGTGCAGCTGGTCGACGCCAGCCAGCCGCCACAGCTTTTGGTAGGCCCGAAAATCAATGCCCAGCAGCGGGTGCCGCGTGAGCATGCCCCAGCCATTGCGGTGGCCGTGGATGACCAGGGCGCGCTGGTCGCAGATTTTGCGGGTGCCCGCCAAACCCACGCTATTGATGCTGACCATGGCGCAGGTGCCGCCGCTGCGCACCACGTACTCGTAGCGCCGTAGCATCTCGTCGATTTCCCCGCTGATGTTGAAGGCGTACATAATCTTCTTGCCCGTGCGGTCGGCGTGGCGGTTGATGACAGCCATCACAGCATCGACGCGGGCCTCGAAAGGCGAGTTGGCCGCGGCCATTTGCAGCTCGTCGTCTTTCACAAAGTCAATACCGGCCTCGGCCAGCGTGCCAACCAGGCCGGCCGTTTGCTCAGGCGTGAGGCCGATGCTGGGCTTGATGATGGTGCCGATGAGCGGGCGGCCCTGCACACCCGTGAGCGCCCGGCAGCCCGCCACGCCAAAGGCCGGCCCGGCAAAATGCGCCGCGTACGATTCCGGTACGTCAATATCCAGCAATTTCAGCCCAGTGAACTGCCTAATTTCGTACAGGTTGCCTTGCAGCGTAGATACCAGCAGCGGCAGATTATACCCAAAATTCTCGACCGACCACGACACCCGCACCAACGCTCGCTGGTAGGTGCCGGTGGGGCTCGTCGCCCCCGGAATGGCTGGCTCGAGCACCGTTTCCAAGTGCTCTACCGACTCTACGCGGGCGGCGAAACGCTGCTTGAGCTCGGCCGTCTCGCCTGGCACTGCCACAAACGTGCCCGACGACTGCTCGCCGGCCAGCACGGCGGCCGCGTCTTCGGGACGAAACGGGGTTTCGATGTAGTAAGTGGCGGTAATGCGTTCCATTTGGTGATAAGTAAAGAAAACGGTCGTCATGCAGAGCGCAGCGAAGCATCTCGCTCGCTTCGTTACTCATGTAAGAGGTTACTGCACCACGCGAGATGCTTCGCTGCGCTCTGCATGACGAAGTATATTACCCCTGAAAAACTGATTTCAAATACGCCGCATTAGCCCCGAAATTCTTCTTCACATTGCGGGCGTCGTTGGCATCGCGCGAGCGCTCGATTACTAGCCAGCCCTGCCAGCCAATGTCGGCCAGCGTCTGCTTTACCTTCTGCATATCAAGCCGCGTGTTGTTTTGCAGCCACACGCCATCCTCGTCCGTGGCGTGAATCTGGCAGATGCGTTTGCGGCCCAGGATGCGCAGCTCCTCGTTGAGGTCGCGGCCTTCCTTGAGCGGGTTCGAGAAGTTGAAATAAATCTGGATATGCTTCGAGCCGATATCATTCAGCAAAGCCACTTCGCCCTTGGCATCGAGCGCGGTTTCGATGCCCACTACCACACCGGCTTTTTGGGCCATTTTGCCCACCACTTTCAGCCGCTCCACAATGGCGGGGCGCAGCTCGGGGTTTTTGCGCAGGTCGCCCTGCGTGCCCAGCGGCAAGAAGGCCACTTTTACATTCAGCGCCTTCATGGTGTCGAAGCAGTCTTGCAGCATGCGCTCGTAGGTGGGGCGCGTGGCAAAGGACTGGGCGTAAAAACCCGTCATAGCCAGCGAGCAGATTTCCAGGTTCAGCTCCTTGGCCTTGTCGATAAACTGCTGGCGAATTGCGGGCTGAGCAAGCTGGTTATCGAAGGTTTCGCGCTGGCCCAGGCCGCCCATGTCCACCTCCACGCCATCGGCCCCAATATCTTTGGTAAGCTGAAGTGCGCCAAGCTTCTGGCGCTTCAGTATCATCAAGTCCACAACGGCAATTTTGTATACCAGCTTTTTGGCGTGGGTGCCGGCAAAACCAGCTTGCGGCAGCAGTAGGCTAGCGAGTAGCAGCGAGCCGGCCCCGAGAAAATCGCGCCGGGAGAGTACGTCGTGGTTCATGGGTGGGAAACTTGATGGATGATTAGGTTAGTGGTCGGTGCGAAAGGGGCGGGCCGGCAGCCCCGCCTCAGAAAATAGATTGGGCTGTGCCACCTCGCTCCAGCCAAAGCGCACGGCCACCGGGTGGGGCACTTGCTCGGCCGACACCAGCACCTGCTGGCCTTTTAGTTGCGCCTGGGCGGGCACAAACACGCCATCGGCACCGGCAATGGTGAAGCTGGTCAGCGGCTGGCCATCCTTGCTGACTAGCGGGGTAGCCGAGTCGAACGACAGCAGCAAGGCTTTGCCCTTGGTTTTTTGGCTGCGAAACACGGGGCCGGCGGCCACTACGCCAGGCTGCCGATAGGTATCGGCCAGCGCCAGCAAGGCCAGCCGCCGCCCGATTTCCCACTTAAAGCCGGGATGGATGCCGCCTTCCGTGTTGGCCAGGTCAGTGGTTTCAATCATGCCCGTGTGCGGTATCTGCAACGCTGCTACCTGCGCTTCGCGGAAGCGGGGCAAGGTTTCCGGCGTCAGCACCACTTTGTCGTGGGTGTCGGAGTACTTGAACGGGGCCAGCGAAACGTAGTAAAAGGGCAGCTTTTGGTCGCCCCAGGCGGCGCGCCAGCTGGTTATCAGCGTGCGCATTTTGGCGGTGTACGTCGTGGTTTCGGCCAGAAAGCAATTGCTTTCGCCTTGGTACCACAAAAAGCCGCGCAGCGTGAGCGGCACCAGCGGCTTAATCATTGGCTCCCAAAACTTGCCCGGCTCGCCGTCCACTTTTTGCCCGGCAAAAGCGGGGTCTTGCTGAAAAGCCGCCTCCGAAACCCAGGGCTCGATGCGACTGCCCGGCACGGCCGATGAAATCATGCCCACCGGCACGTGCAGCCGGGCTTGCAGCTCCTTGGCAAAGAAATACGCCGCCGCCGAAAACGAGCGCAACGCCGAGTCTTCGGCCACGGCCCAGCCCCGGTGCAGTGAGTCGGCCTTAGCCAGCTCCTTGCGGTTGACCAGAAAAATGCGAATGGCGGGGTTGTGGGCGTAATTCAGCTCATCAACAGGGTTTTGGCCGGGCACGTTGGGGCGCGTCACCTTGCTGTTTTTGCGCATGGTGTACTCCATGTTCGACTGGCCCGAGCACAGCCACACCTCGCCCACCAGAATGTTGTGCAGCACTATGGTATTGCGGCCGCTAATGGTGAGGTCGGCCGGAGTAGCTGAGGCAGTGAGCGGTGTTAGCAGCACCTGCCAGTGCCCGGCGGCATCGGCCACGGTGCGGGGCTGCTGGCCAGCAAACTGCACCGCCACCGCCTCGCCAGGCGCGGCCGTGCCCCAAATGGCCACCGGCTTTTCGCGCTGCAACACCATGCCGTGGCCCAGCACGCGGGGCAGCACCACCCTGGCTTGGGCCGAGCCAGCTAGTGTGAGCAGTAAGAGAAAAAGCAAGCCGGTCTTCATAGCATTATTTCTTCACCAGCCAAAGCACCTCCGCCCCGCTGCCCGCCAGCGTCACCGCCGGGCCAGCTTTTACGGTTTCCTTCTTGTCCGTCACAATCCCGGTTTTAGGGTCGATGTGCCGCACGCTGAACGTGCCATTCAGGCCTGACAAGTCAAGCGAGGCCGCGCTTTCGCGGTACAGCAGCAGGCCGGTTTTGCCGTCGCCCATCGCCCATTGGCCGGCGGGCTTGCCCGGTAGTTCCAGCGGCGTCATGCCGGCCACGGCAGTGGCAAAGCGGGCATCGGCCACGCGGGGCACGCTCGCCAGCGAGCCGCCCGCCAGCAGCGTAGCCCAGCCAAAGGCGTCGTAGCCATCGGCCGAGTACAGCACGGCTTTGTCGGGAAATTGCTGCCGATACTCACGCACCGCCCGGTACACCTGCTCAAACGAGCTGCGCTTGGGCGGCGTGAGGCGGGCGTGCTGGCGCGGGGCCAGGTTTTGGCCGCCCGCTGGCGCATAGGCCGTGCCATTGAACTGGTAGTGCCAGTATTCGATGTCGATAATATCGACCACGGCGGCGCGGGCCGGGTCGGCTAGGATGGCGTCCTGCACGTCCTTCGTCGTGCTCAATGCGATGAGCGGGTGCTGGCCCGTCTCGGTTTCCCACTCCTTAATGGTATCGAGCCAAAACTGCACGAACGTGAGCGGCCCCGTAAACTCGGCCCCAATGAGGTGAATCACCCCCGACTTGCCCACGAAATTGTTGAGGTTCTGCCGAATAAACGCGCGGTGTAAAGGCCGCCGGGTGGCGTCGGTGACATCATAAAACTGCTCGGCCATGAATATCCGCTTATCGCCGGCGTAGGGCGCGGGCTCGGGGAAACTGGTGTTGTTGATATTGTTGACCGGCCGCCACGGGAAGTCGGCGTAGTGCGCCCCCGCCTCAATGATGTTGTGCTGGAAGTAGTGCTCATTGAGCAGTACCAGGCTTTTTTGGTCGGCCAAGTCGGCAAATTGCGCTAGCCGGCTCCAGTACCATTTATTGTACTTCGTGAGGTCGTATTTGCTCAAGCCATCCCAGGCCTGGCCCTGCCCACTGCGGGCAAACGGCAACTCGTAAAATGGGGCCCACGTCTCGCCGTCCATACGCCGGATGCGCTCGTGGTCGTCGCGGCGGCGCTCATACCAGAGGCCATAGTTATGGCTCAGGGCCACCACGTTGCGCTGGCGCAATGAGTCGGTCATGGCCGCCAAATCGTCGGTAAGGCCACGGCCGGTGAAGCCCGGCACGAAGCGCGTCACGTGCGGCTTGGCCTGGGGCAAAAAGAAGGGGCGGGCGCTGCCGTTCCACCAGGGCACTTCCTGGCGCTGGCCCAGCACCAGGGCATCGCCGCGCACTACCACGCCCCGCACCACCCGCATGGCGGGCGCACTGGCGGGCGCGGCGGGCGCTTTCACGCCCAGCTTATCAATGGTTGGAGCCGCAGATTGGGTGGGAATGGGTTGACGGGTGGCCGCCGCATCGATGAGGGCCGTGAGGGTGGGCGCGGGGCTTACGGAGAGCCGCGTTAGCTCCTGGGCCACGGCCACTTTGGGGCTGCTACTGGCCTCGGTGGGCACGGGCAGCAAGATGGCGCGCGCCTTAGCCGCGTCGCCGAGCCGGTCGGTAAGCTGGGCGTAGTAGAGGCTGCGTGGGTTGATGTTTTCGTTGGATTGGTCCCAGTAGCCATTGCCGCCAAACTGCGCCCAGGTACCAAACGCCCAGTTTTGAGCCGTGGGCGGCTGGTAGCAGTCCACGCGGGCGGCGGTGCACTGCCAGAGCACGCTATTGGCCACGGCCCAGCCGGCGCCCTGCCCGTCCTGCTCGCGGTTGCCGAAGCGTAGCGCTTGGCCGTATTCCTTCACGATATCAAACAGCACGCCCGAAGCCCAGCTATCAATACCGCCGCTGAAGCTGAGCGCCTGCTCGGCCTCGCACTGCACAAAGGCATTGGGGCCGGCGGCGCAGTAGCCCACTGCAAAATCGTGGTAGCCGTTTTCGGCGTAAAGTCTTTGAAACAGCGTTTGCGAACCCAGGGTGTAGAACGTGTTGCGCCGCTCGTTGCCAATTTCCGATACTGGCTCCGTCGATTTGCAATCCTCCACCGTGAGGCGGCGCACGGTGGCGTGGGCCAGTACCGCCGAGCCCGCGAAGTGCCGGAAAGCTACCTGCCGCACCCAGGCATCCTGGGCGTTTTCGAGGTCGATGGCCACCCAGCGGTGGTTTTCGTCTTTAGGATTGGCGGCGTCAGTGGTCGATTCCAGCCGCAGGTTTTCCACCCCGACCTGAGTTATCAAACCCGGCCAGGTGTAGCGCGCCACCGTGCCGCCGCCGTAGGCTTTATCCAAAGCCGTAGTCAGCGGTGCATCCAAGGTAATCCCACTGGCATCCATAGCCACCACTTGGCGGTCCCAGCTCACCTCGCGCTGGCCGGGCTTCCAGCCCAGCGCCGATACGCCCCCGCCGAAGGTTTCCATGCCCAGCTTCTTAATCCAGGCGGCCGTGCTGGGGCGGCGGATTAGTACCCGGTCACCGACTTTGAAAGCGGTGGCATTGGCGACTTTCACCGTGCGGGCATTTACCGGCACGTAGTCGGCGGTAATGGCTTGGGCAGCCTCCATTTTGCGGTCGTCGCGGCCGCTGATGGTGATAAGATGGTCGCGGCTAAAGCCAGTGCCCACCAGCACCGTGCCCCCGTCGGCTATGCCGCTGCCGCGCAGTACCACGCCCGCCGCCCGGATAAATAGCCGGCCCGCTACTTCATAAGTCCCTTTCTCTAGCAGCACTGCCCCGCGCAGCCCGTCCTTGCCCAGCGGCAGCCCGGCCACGTAGTCGAGCGCCGACTGAATGCGCGCCGTGGCATCGCCGGCCTGCACCGGCACCCGCACTTTAATTGGAGCTGTGGGAATGGCGACTTCGCCCGCCCGGTAGCCACAGTACGAAAAATCAGGCACCCGATTGCCCAAAGAGTCGGGCGCGTAGGTCAGCTTGCCATCTTTGTACGCGATGGGCGCGGGCGGTGGCACCGGTTTGGGCGGCTTGGGCTGGGCACCAGCTGGTAGGGCCAGCAGGCCCAGAAAAACTAAAAAAAGAGTGGGTTTGAGCACGGGGTGGGTGGGGTAGTGGCAGGCTCTAAAACAGTTCGTCATGCTGAGCCTAGCAAAGCATCTTGGCAGGTTGCGTTAGGGGTAACTCAACGGGACGAGCAAGATGCTTCGCTAGGCTCAGCATGACGATGGTAGCTTTTGAAGTACTCCTCGCGGAATTACATCTTCGTCAGTCCACTACCCATTTCTACGCCGCCCACGGGCTTCACGTCCTGCACGTTCACCAAGCTGTTCAGGTAGTTCTCGATATTGGCGTAGCCGTTTTTGGCAATTACCCCAGCATCGGCCGCATTTTTAGAGTCGAGGCCGTTCTTCTTTTCGTAATCGTCGGGCATGCCGTCTTTGTCGGCGTCGGCGTAGGGCTTGCCGGCATACGTCGGGTAGCCGCCCACTTGGATGGGGTCGGTAATGATGCCATTTTTGTACGAATCAATGGGCAGGCGGCGGTGCTTGAACTGCGTTTCCGGCAGCTTCACATCCTTGATGTAATCAATTTTGCCGGTGCGCACCTGGGTGGTAATGCGTACATCCACGGGGTCGCGCTTGGGCAAGGTGGCACCGGCGTGGTCGAGCACGTAGGTGTAGGCCTTGTCGGCGGGCAGCATGGTGAGGTCGGGCATGGGCAAGGGGGCATTTACACGCATGTCGGCGGTGTATTTGCCGGCATCGGGCAGCTCTTCTACCTGCACGCCGCCATCCCAGTTATCCTTGGTTACCTTGGGGTTGCCTTCTACAATGTTGCCGGCCACGTAGGCGCGGCCGTACACCTGGTAGCCCAGCTTGCTGCGGCCCGACTCGGGCTTCAGGATGCGGTGGCTGATGTTGGCATCTGTCGGCGTTTCGGGGCCGGGCTTGTAGTAGTTGTTGATGATGTTGTACAAGGCGCGGTAGTCGCCGCCATCGGTCGAGCGGTGCACCCAGTTGAACATCACGTTGTTCACGAAGTTAAATATCCCGTTCCAGCCAATTGACGGATTGCGGCCCGCATTATCGGCCCACAGATTGCGCATAAACGAGCAATTTTCGCCGCCCAGCGTGCTGCCAAATGCGTGGTTCCAGGTATCGAGCGATTCTGAGAAAATCGAGTTTTGGATGGTGATATTCACCGTGCCCAGCTTCTGCTCGGCAATGCCGGTGCTGTCGTTGTACATGTGGCGGTACATCGACATGTTTTCATCCAGGCCCCAGCTTGCCGACACGTGGTCAATCATGATGTTGCCCACCGGGTTGCCCCCAATGGCATCATCGCGCCGCCCCACGTTGGTTTCGCCGCGCCGGAAGCGCATGTAGCGAATCAGCACATCGTGGGTGTTCAGCCACACCGATTCGCCGGCTATGCACACGCCATCGCCGGGCGCGCTTTGGCCCTCAATGGTGATGTAAGGAGCCCGGATAATGAGCGGGCTTTTAATGCGAATAATGCCCGCCACGTTAAACACTACAATGCGCGCGCCGCCCTGCTCGCAGGCCTCGCGCAGGGTGCCGGGCCCACGGTCAGCTAGGCTCGTAACGACGATAACCTTGCCGCCGCGCCCGCCAAACGTGTGCGCCCCGCCGCCCTCGGCCCCCGGAAACGCCAGGATGGGCGCCTGCGGCAAGTCGATGGGCCGGGCCGCCCACGGAATGTAGGGCTTGCCCTGCTGGGCCTCTTTTTTAATAATAGGATACGCTTTGTTCCAAGCGATATCCGACTGCCGCCGCTCCTCAGTCATCAGGGCGTCGCTGGCTTTCTGCACCTCGGGCGGAATGGACGGGTACTGCGCCCGCGCCAACTGCGGCAGCGCAAAAACAAGGGCCAGGGAGCCTAATGAGGCGAGTTGTTTTTTCATGGAAAAGGTGGGAGTTGGAGCAGCGAAGTAAGCAGGTGAAACTGGCCGCTACCTGTATCATTTTTTCGACCCTATGTAGGATATTAGCATTCCAAAGCTGGGGCCAGCTAGCCGGGCTTATTTCGGTGCGCGGAAGGCCGGAAAGTGGCGGGTCTTCTGGGTTTTCGGTGAGGGCAAAGCGCCGGTAAAGAACAGCTTCAGTTCGCAATTATAGCTGCTTAAGGGTAGCTGCGACGCCTCGCGGTGGCGCAGCGAGGGCCTAAAGTAACTACCTGTTGCTTACGTGCGAAGGCGCAGTAACGGGCCGCTGCTACTCGCTCAAAACCACTCAAAAACCAGCTGCCAGGCAATGGCAATATCTTATAAGAGCCAGAGAAGATGCTATAAATCGGGCGCTTAAAAGCCCACTACTTTTGGTACCGGACAAGTGTTCTCACTTGAGCTACCGAAGACAAACCGCGCGCCAATGAAACGAAGGTTATGGAAGCAATTTGCCACTAGTTGTTTACTGTTGAGTTGCCTTTTGCTTCGGGCCATTGGTGCGCATAGCTTGGGCGTAGCGCCGCCGCTGGCGCGCACTATTGTGCTGCCCAAAAATGCCCATGCGCGCCTGCGCTACGGGGCCGAGCGCCTAGCCACGGCGCTGCGGGCAGCGGGCTACACCGTGCAGGTGCAGCAGCAGGATAAGCTGCTGGCCAAACAAGGACTGATACTGGTAGGGCGGCCCACCGATGCGCTGCTTCAGCAGGCCACTGCGGCGGCACAGGCAGCCACGGGCAAAGCGCCGGGCAAGGAAGGTTTTTCGATAAACTCGGCTAAAAACGACGCCATTATCATCAGCGGGGCCGACAACTCGGGTGCGCTCTACGGCTGCCTGGAACTGGCTGAACAAGTAAAAACCCAGGGCAAGCTCGGCGAAAATCTGCACCTCACCGACCAGCCCGAAATGGTGATGCGCGGCGCCTGCGTGGGGCTGCAAAAACCCACCTACCTGCCCGGCCGCACGGTGTATGAGTATCCGTACACGCCCGAAACGTTTCCGTGGTTTTACGATAAGGCACTGTGGATTAAATACCTCGACCAGCTAGCCGACAATCGCCTGAACTCGCTCTACCTCTGGAGCGGCCACCCCTTCGCCTCGCTGGTAAAGCTCAAGGAATATCCCTTCGCGGTGGAAGTGGACGACGCCACTTTCAAGAAGAATGAGGAGATGTACCGCTTCCTGAGTGAGGAAGCCGATAAGCGCGGCATCTGGGTTATCCAGATGTTTTACAACATCATCGTTTCCAAGCCCTTCGCCGAGCATTATAACATTAAAACCCAAGACCGCGCCCGGCCTATCGTGCCACTCATTGCCGACTACACGCGCAAGTCCATTGCCGCCTTTGTCGAGAAATACCCCCATGTGGGTTTGATGGTGGCCTTGGGCGAGGCTATGGAAGGCGTGGGCCAGGACGATGTAGACTGGTTTACGAAAACCATTATCCCCGGCGTGCAGGATGGCCTTAGGGCTGGCGGGCGCACCGAGCAGCCGCCCATTGTGCTGCGCGCCCACGACACCGATGCGCCGCGGGTTATCGCGGCGGCGCTACCGCTTTACAAAAACCTGTATACCGAAGCCAAATTCAACGGCGAGGCGCTGACAACCTACACGCCGCGCGGCTCGTGGGCGGCGCTGCACCGGCAGCTGAGCAGCATGAATTCGGTGCACATTGAGAACGTGCACATCTTGGCCAACCTGGAGCCGTTTCGCTACGGCTCGGCCGATTTTATTCAAAAATCGGTGCAAGCCATGCACACTATTTACGGGGCCAACGGCCTGCACCTCTACCCCGAGTCGTCGTTTTGGGACTGGCCTTACTCGGCCGACAACGCGCCTGGCCGCGAGTTGCAGCTCGACCGCGACTGGCTTTGGTATGCCGAGTGGAGCCGCTACGCGTGGCGCGCCGACCGGCCCCGCCCCGCCGAAATCAACTACTGGGGCCAGCAGCTAGCCGCGCAATTTGGCTGCGATGCAGCGGCTGGCAAGCAAATACTGGAAGCCTACGAGCAGGCGGGCGAAATAGCACCTAAGCTGCTGCGCCGCTACGGCATCACCGACGGCAACCGCCAAACCCTGACGCTGGGCATGCTGATGAACCAGCTCATCGACCCCAAGCGCTACGGCTTGTTTACGCTGCTTTATGAGTCAGAATCGCCCGAGGGCGAGATGATTATCGAGTATGCCGAGAAGGAAGCGAAAGGCCAGCCGCACATCGGCGAAACACCGCCGCAAATAGCTACCGAAGTGGTGGCGCATGGCCAAAAAGCAGTGGCGGCCATTGAGCGGGCTGCGCCGGGCGTTACCCAAAACCAGGCGGAATTTGGGCGACTCAAAAATGACATGTATTGCTACGACGCGCTGGCCAATTTCTATGCCGAAAAGGCGCGGGCCGCGCTGCTGACGTTGCGCTACAAATACTCGCACCAAGTATCCGATTTGGAAGCTGCCGTGCCGTATTTGCAGCGCAGCGTAAGCCACTGGCAAACGCTGACCAACCTGACCAAGGACACGTATTTATACGCCAACAGTATGCAAACTGCGCAGCGCAAAATTCCGATGCGCGGCGTGAATGGCACCTATAAAACGTGGGTTGAAATGCTACCGGTTTACCAAAAGGAACTGGCCGATTTTCAGCATAATATCGACTCGCTGAAAGCGGTGAAAACTGCGCCTGCTGCGCAGAAAGTTGTGGCGCTGCGCAACGCTTCGGTGACGTTATTAACGAAAGGTATCAACTCGTACACTGCCGGCGTGGGCCAGGCGGTTTTCGCCGATACTACAGCGGCGATTACTGCCCTTGCACCCGAGCTGGCTGGGCTGAAAGGCCTGCGGTTTAGCAAAACGCAGCAAGTGGCGCAGGGTACGGAAATTCAATTCTCAACTAAAAAGCCAGTGCAATTATTAGTCGGGTTTTTTAATCAAAAAAGCCCGCGTTTTTTGCCCACGCCCACGCTGGAAATTGATGCCAGTGCCAATGACTACGGGCAGGCCGATAGCAAGATTTCTAACGCGCTAGTTATTGCCGGAATGCCGCCCGTGAACGTGCATACATATTCCTTTAAACCCGGCACCCACACGCTGAATTTAAGCCGCGGTGCGTGCGTGATTCTGGGGTTTGTGGAAGCCAGCCAGCCTATGCCGACTTACAACGCTGGGCTGGGCGGCGCGGGCGGGGCGGGTAAGGAAATTGACTGGCTTTTTGAATAAGATTACTTCCCGCAGCGTTTCGCAAGGTTAGGCGCAGGGTTTCGCAGAGTTTATGTGAAGAAAACCCTTACGCAACCCTGCGCCTGACCCTGCGAAACGCTACGGGAAACCGCTCGCTCCTCATATGAATCCCACCCGCCTGTTTCTTCTTTGCAGCGTGCTAACTGCCGGTGCTGCTGCCGCTCAGCAAGCTCCTGCTGTGCTCACCACCGCGCAGTTGCGGGCCAGCGTGGCCCGCTTTAATGCTCAGGACAAGGAGGACGTTATCAACCTCGTGCCCAACGCCCAGGCGGCCGACTGGCTGGCCCAGCAGGTGCCGCTGTTTGAGTGCCCCGATACGGTAATTCAGCAGACTTACTATTACCGCTGGTGGACGTTTCGCAAGCACCTCAAGCAGACGCCCGATGGCTACGTGTTCACGGAGTTTATTACGCCGATGAAGCACGCGGGGCCCTACAATACCATCAGCAGCGCGCTGGGCCACCACCTCAACGAGGGCCGCTGGCTGCACGACCCGCAGTACGTAGACCAGTACACCAAATTCTGGCTGCAAGCCAAGCAGCCGCAGGTGAACCCTAAGCTGCACAGCTTCAGCAGCTGGTTGCCCGATGCAGTGTATAGCCTGTATGAAGTAAATGATAATAAGGCGTTTGTGCAGGAGTTGTTACCCGCGCTCAATGCCGACTACCGGCAATGGGAAAAGGAGCGCAAGCTGCCTAGCGGCCTCTTCTGGCAGTACGATGTGAAGGACGCGATGGAAGAATCCATCAGTGGCGGGCGCAAAGAGCAGAACGTGCGCCCCACCATAAATAGCTACATGTATGGCAATGCCAAGGCGCTGGCCGCCATGTACAAGCTGACTAAAAACGACAGCCTCGAACGCAAGTATGCGGCCAAAGCCAAGCAGCTGCGCACTGACGTGCAAAAGACGTTGTGGGATGAGAAAGCCGATTTTTTCAAGGTGCAATACGCCAAAGGCGGCTTGTGCGAGGCGCGGGAAGAGCTAGGCTTTATTCCGTGGTATTTTGACCTGCCCGCCGACAAGCCGCAGTACGCCCGGCAGTGGACTCAGCTCACTGATGAAGGCGGGTTTAAAGCGCCGTGGGGCATCACTACGGCCGAACGCCGGGCACCCGGCTTCCGCACCCACGGCTCGGGTCACGGCTGCGAATGGGATGGCGCGGTGTGGCCTTATGCCACTACGCAAACGCTCAAGGGGCTAGCTAACCTGCTCACCGACTACAAAAACCACGGCACCATGACGCCGCAGATATACTACGACGAGCTGCACAAATACGCCCTTTCGCACCAGAAAAATGGCATACCCTATCTAGGTGAGTATCAAGATGAAAAAACCGGCGAGTGGCTGAAAGGCGACAATCCGCGCAGCAGCTATTACAACCACTCGGGCTTCGCCGATTTGATAATTACCGGCCTCGTCGGCCTCAAGCCGCGGCCCGATAATGTGGTCGAAGTTTTTCCGCTGGTGCCCGCCGGGCAGTGGGATTATTTCTGCCTCGACCAGGTGCGCTACCACGGCCGCCTGCTAACGGTGCTATGGGACAAAACGGGCGCGAAATACGGCAAGGGCCAGGGCCTGCGCGTGCTGGTGGATGGAAAGGAAATTGCGCACGCTGCAGAGTTGAAAAAGCTGACAGCCAAGTTGCCAGGATAATAAAACGCTTAAACTAAGTAGCGTCATGCAGCGCGAAGCATCTCGCATGTTAACGTTTGCGAACGTTTGAATTTACTGCGCTGCGCGAGATGCTTCGCTGCACTCGGCATGACCATTAATTATGAAATATCTGCTGTTTTTTTTCTGTCTACTCGCTGCCCCCGCCGCCCGCGCCCAGGACTATTACAACGTGCTTAAGTACGGCGCTCGCAACGATAGTACTAAGCTTTCGACAGCGGCCATTGCCAAGGCTGTTGATGCCGCTAGCAAGGCGGGCGGCGGCACGGTGTACTTCCCAGCGGGCAAGTATCTCACTGGCCCGATTCGTCTTAAAAGTAACATTACCATTGAGATAGGAGCGGGCGCGGTGCTTTATTTCAGTAATAATTTCGACGACTACCTGCCCTTGGTGGCCTCGCGCTACGAAGGCATTGATATCATGGGTTTTTCGCCGTTGTTCTACGCCTACAAGGCCGAGAATATCACGATTAAAGGCCGGGGTATTATTGATGGGCAGGGCAAGAAATGGTGGGATTTTGCCGAAGGCGAATCGCGCCGGAAGGAAGATTCGAAATGGCAGCAGGAATTTCGCCGCCAGAATGCCGAGGTGCTCGCCGACCTCAAGCCCAACGTGCCCGGCGTGATGGAGCGCGGCTTTTTGCGGCCGCCGTTTATTCAGCCCATGTTTTGCAAAAATGTGCTCATCGAAGGCATCACCATCCGCAACTCGCCATTCTGGACGGTGAACCCCGAATTTTGCGAAAACGTGACGATAACGGGCGTGACGATTAACAACCCGAAGTCACCGAATACCGACGGTATCAACCCCGAGTCGTGCCGCTACGTGCACATTTCGAACTGCCACATCAGCGTCGGCGACGACTGCATCACCATCAAATCGGGTAAGGATAAGGCGGGCCGCAAAATGAATAGGCCGGCCGAAAATTACACTATTACCAACTGCACTATGCTAGCCGGGCACGGCGGCGTGGTCATTGGTTCGGAGATGTCGGGCGGGGTGAAGAAAATCACGATTTCCAACTGCATTTTTGATGGTACTGACCGCGGTATTCGCATTAAAACTGCCCGCGGGCGCGGCGGGGTGGTCGAAGATATCCGGGTTGATAACGTGGTGATGAAGAATATCCGCGAGCAAATGATAGTGCTGGATATGCAGTACGACAAGACCACGCCCGAGCCGGTGACGGAGCGCACGCCGCGCTTTCGCAACATCCATTTCAGCAACATTACGGCCGAAGGTAACCAAGCCGGCTTGCTGAATGGCCTGAGCGAAATGCCTATCGAAAACGTCACGTTTTCCAACCTAAATTTCGACGCTAAGCAGGGCTTCACGGTGAAAGAAGCGCGCACTATCGCCTTTCACAACGTGCAAATAAATTGCACTACCGGCCCCGCCGTGCGTACCGAAAACGTGCGCGAAATATGGCTCGATGGGCTACGCGGTACCACTGTGGGCGCCCCCATGTTGGAGCTGACTAATACTACCGATGCCTTTGTGTACAACTCGTTTCCGGCGGCGGGCACCGAGACATTTTTGAAGCTGAAAGGCGCGCAAACGCGCAACATTGTGCTGCAAAACAACAACTTGAAATACGTGAAAATGCCCGTGAGCCGCGATACGGACGTATCGGAGGCGGTAGTAGGCCCGTAGCGCGGACTTTTAGTAGATGTCATGCTGAACGCAGGGAAGCATCTCGCGTGCAGCAATAAACTCAGTCGCCAACAACGAAGCGAGCGAGATGCTTCCCTGCGTTCAGCATGACGTTCGCTACTTAGCTACTTCTCCATGTCCCACCCGCGCTATTACTTCGTTTTGCTCTGCTGCCTGCTGGCTGGCCGTTGCCTGGCCCAGCAGCCGCTGAAGCTGTGGTACCAGCAGCCCGCCGCCAAGTGGACCGACGCGCTGCCGCTCGGCAACGGCCGCCTGGGCGCGATGGTATTTGGCGGGGTAGAGCAGGAGCACGTGCAGTTCAACGAGGCTACCCTCTGGACGGGCCGCCCGCGCAACTACAACCGGCCAGGGGCTGCCCAGTATTTGCCCCAGATTCAGCAACTGCTGGCTGCGGGCAAGCAGGCCGAAGCCGAGGCCCTGGCTGAGCAGCACTTTATGGGCCTGCGCGACCACGAGGAAGGCTACGCCGCCGCCCAGGCCGCGTGGTTGCAGCGCATGCGCGCCGTGCCCGTGGCCCAGGCCACCGCCGCTACCCACGACTGGAAGCCGCTCGCCATCCCCACGCCCAACGGTTGGGAAAGCGCCGGCCTCGAAGGCCTCGATGGGGCTGTGTGGTTTAAGACCACGTTTGACCTGCCTGCTGCCTGGGCCGGCAAAGACCTGACCCTGAGCTTGGGCCGCATTCGGGACCAGGATTTTACGTATGTGAATGGCCAGCTGATTGGCAATGACGAGGGCATCAGCAAGAAGCGGCGCTACCATGTGCCTGCCGCCGCTTTGCGGCCGGGCCGTAATGAGGTGGCCATTCAGGTGCTCAATTTTTACGACAAGGGCGGGCTGATTGGGGTCAAGGAAAAGCAGCCGGTATTGGTGGCTTACCCCGAAGGGGCCGACCCGGCCACCGGCGTGGCGCTGAGCCCGGCCTGGCAGTACTGGGTGCAGGATGCTGAACCGCCGTTGTTTCCGAGCTACCAGGCTTCGTACCAGCCGTTTGGCGACTTATGGCTGGATTTTGCGGCGGCTGGCGCGGCAACGAATTACCGCCGCGAGCTGGATATCAACCAGGCAATAGCCCGCACTTCCTACGTGCAAAACGGGGTAAAATTTACCCGCGAGTATTTCTCCAGTGCTCCGGCGCAAGCTCTTATTTGCCACCTAGCGGCAGACAGTAAAGGTAAAATCAGTCTGAAGGCACGCTTCCAAAGCCTGCATAAACAAACCAAAATCTACCGCGTCGATGACCATACCCTGGCCCTGGCCGTGCAAATGCGCGACGGGGTGCTGCGCGGCGTGAGCTACCTGCGAGTAGCTGCGCAAGGCGGCAAAGTGACAGTGACGGACACCCAAATTCAGCTCGAAAATGCTGATGAGGCAACGTTTTATTTAACTGCTGCTACCAACTTCAAAAACTACCAGGATGCCACGGGCCAGCCCGAAAAACTGGCGGAACAAACCCAGCGTCGCAGCCAGGGCCAAGCCTACGAAGCCTTGAAGACGGAGCACCTGCGCGACTACCAGGCGCTGTTCAATGGCTTCGCTGTGGACCTGGGCCACGGCCCCGGCGAGCAGCTGCCCACCGACCAACGCATCCAGCAATTCAGCCCCGCCGCCGACCCGGCACTGCTGGCGCTGTATATGCAATATGGGCGGTATTTGCTCATCGCGTCGTCGCGGGCGGGCGGGCTGCCAGCCAATCTGCAAGGCATTTGGAATGAGTCACTAACGCCCTCCTGGGGCAGCAAGTACACCACAAATATTAACCTTCAAATGAACTACTGGCCGGCCGAAGTGCTAGGCCTCTCGGCCTGCACTGTGCCGCTCATGCAGTTTATCGACGAAGCAGCGCAGGCCGGCCAGGCCACTGCTAAGGGCAACTACAATGCCCCCGGCTGGGTGCTGCACCACAATACCGATATCTGGCGCGGCACGGCGCCTATTAACGCTGCTAATCATGGCATTTGGGTCACGGGCGCGGCGTGGCTGTGCCAGCCTATTTGGGAGCACTACCAGTTCACGCAGGACAAGGCTTTTCTGCGCCAGCAATACCCGGTGCTGAAGGCCGCGGCCGAGTTTTATGCGAGTTTTCTAACCAAAGATTCGCGCACTGGCTGGCTCATCAGCACCCCGTCTAATTCGCCCGAGCACGGCGGCCTGGTGGCCGGCCCTACGATGGACCACCAGATTATTCGGGAGCTGTTTAAAACCACGGCGGCCGCTGCAAAAGTGCTGAGTACTGATGCTGATTTTCAGCAGGAATTAACTGCCAAAGCCGCCCAAATAGCACCCAACCAAATCGGCAAGCATGGCCAGCTGCAAGAGTGGCTCGAAGACAAAGACGACCCAGCCGATACGCACCGCCACGTTTCGCACTTGTGGGGGGTGTTTCCGGGCACCGATATCACCTGGGCCGACCCCAAAACGATGCAGGCCGCCCGCACCTCGCTCACGCAGCGCGGCGATGAAGGCACCGGCTGGAGCCTAGCTTGGAAGGTGAACCTCTGGGCGCGTTTTCGCGAGGGCGACCATGCCCTACGCCTGCTCGCAAAACTGCTTTCGCCCGCCGATAATGCCACTGGCAGCGAGCAAGGCGGCGTGTACAAAAATATGTTCGATGCCCACCCGCCCTTCCAGATTGATGGCAACTTTGGCGGGGCGGCTGGCATAGCCGAAATGCTGTTGCAAAGCCAGCGCGGTGCGCTCGATTTGCTGCCTGCGCTGCCGGCCGCCTGGCCCGCGGGCGAGGTGCGCGGGCTGCGGGCGCGGGGTGGCTTTATCGTTGGGTTGAAATGGGAGAAGGGGAAGTTGATTGGGGTAGATATTCAGTCGGAGGCCGGGCGGGAGTGCGTAGTAAAGTATGGCGATAAGCAAGTGCGACTGGCTACAAAAGCAGGCCAAGCCTACCGGCTATCGGCGGGTTTGCAAGTGCTAAAGAATTAAAAGCGAATGAATAGCCAACTAAGCGCCACCCGAGTGGGTGAACCTCACCCCCCGACCCCCTCTCCAAAAAAGAGGGGGAGCCTGACGAGTACTTACGCTCATTTGCGGTCGGCTTCCCCTCTTTTTTGGAGAGGGGGTTGGGGGGTGAGGTTCCCGCGCTTGGCGAGCCTGTTGCTTAGTCTCCTGCTAGCCAGCGCCGCCCGTGCCCAGGCACCCCGTACCACCATCCCGTTACTGGAGAATTGGCGCACTATTGCCAACGACCAGACTTCGCAAGCCTACCCCAACTTTGAGCAGCCCGACTACAACGACCAAACCTGGCAAACCGTGGCCGTGCCGCACAACTGGGATGCCTACGAAGGCTACCGCCGCCTGCGCCACGGCAACCGCCACGGTTATGCTTGGTACCGCAAGACATTTGCCCTAAAACCCGCTGGCAAAGACGCCCGCTACTTTCTCTTTTTTGAGGGCGTGAGCTCCTACGCCACCGTGTGGCTGAATGGCCAAAAGCTCGGCTTCCACGCCGGCGGCCGCACCACTTTCACGCTCGATGCCACCGCCGCCGTGCGCCTCGACGGCCGCCCCAATGTGCTAGCCGTGCGTGCCGACCACCCGGCCAATATCCAGGACTTGCCCTGGGTGTGCGGCGGCTGCTCCGAGGAGCGCGGCTTTTCGGAGGGCTCGCAGCCGATGGGGATTTTTCGGCCGGTATCGCTGCTGATAACCAATGCGGTACGTGTCGAGCCATTTGGGGTGCACGTGTGGGCCGATTCTACGCTGTCGGCCCAGGTGGCGCAGCTGAGCGTGGAAACGGAAGTTAAAAATTATGCGGACGCCGGGCAGACCCTTACCGTGCTGAGCCAACTGCTGGACCGGCAGGGGCGCGTAGTGGCCACGAGCGCAACCAAGCAAAAGCTGGTGGCTGGAGCCACCGCTCAGATTCGCCAGCAACTGCCGCCGCTCAAGCAGCCGCATTTATGGTCGCTGGCTGACCCGTATTTGTACCGGCTCGTCACTAAAATCAGCGCTAAAAATAAGCTGCTCGATGAGTTGGAAACGCCCTACGGCATTCGCTGGGTAAGCTGGCCCATTGGCCGGGCCGCAGCCGCGGGTCAGAAGCAATTTCTGCTCAATGGCCAGCCCGTATTTATCAACGGCATTGCCGAATATGAGCACCTGATAGGCCAAAGCCACGCCTTCAGCGATGCCCAAATAAGTACCCGCGTGCAGCAGGTGAAAGCGGCCGGCTTTAACGCCTTCCGCGATGCCCACCAGCCGCACAACCTGCGCTACCAGGCCAACTGGGACTCGCTGGGGGTGCTGTGGTGGCCGCAGCTGGCGGCCCACGTGTGGTACGACACGCCGGCCTTCCGCCAGAATTTTAAAACCCTCCTCGTTGACTGGATAAAGGAGCGCCGCAACTCGCCCTCGGTGGTGCTGTGGGGCCTCGAAAACGAAAGCACGCTGCCGGCAGACTTTGCCCGCGAGTGCACGGCCCTCATTCGCCAGCTCGACCCCACCGCCTCGCGCGAGCGCAAAGTCACGACCTGCAACGGCGGCCAGGGCACCGACTGGGATGTGCCCCAGAACTGGACCGGCACCTACGGCGGCGACCCCCAGGCCTACGCCGCCGACGTGCAGCGCCAGGTACTCATTGGCGAATACGGTGCCTGGCGTACCCTCGACCTGCATACCGAAGGCGGCTTTAAAGCTGCCGGCCCGCTCAGCGAGGACCGTATGACCGAGCTGATGGAGCTGAAAGTGCGCCTCGCCGAATCGGCTAAAGACCGCACAGCGGGCCAGTTTTTCTGGTTGCTTACCTCGCACGACAACCCCGGCCGGGTGCAGGGCGGCGAAGGCCAGCGCGAGCTAGACCGCATCGGGCCAGTGAATTACAAAGGCTTATTAACGCCCTGGGAAGAGCCGACGGATGCGTTTTACATGTTCCGGGCCAACTACGCGCCCAAGGACAAGGAGCCGATGGTTTATATCGCCTCGCACACCTGGCCCGACCGCTGGCTAACGCCCGGCCGACAGGATAGTATCAAGGTGTACTCTAATTGCGAGGAGGTCGAATTATTCAACGACGTGAATGCCGCCTCATTGGGCCGCAAAACCCGCACGGGTATTGGTACGCATTTTCAGTGGGACGGCGCGGATATTAAATACAATGTGCTCTACGCCGTGGGTTATGTAGGCGGCAAGGCCGTCGCGAAGGACTACATCACGCTGCACCATTTGCCCAAAGCGCCGCACGCAGATGAGCTGGGAGGTAACGAGCGGATTACCACTGCACAGCCAAATTATAACTACCTCTACCGGGTGAACTGCGGTGGCCCCGCCTACCTCGACCGCCAAGGCCAAACCTGGCTGGCCGACCAGCCCCGCACCAGCCCCGCAACCTGGGGCTCGGAGTCGTGGACGCGGGAGTTTCCGGGCCTCTCGCCCTTTTTTGCCAGCCAGCGCCGCACCTTCGACCCCATCAGGAATACGGCCGACGGGCCGCTGTTTCAGGACTTCCGCTATGGGCGCGAAAAGCTACGCTACACCTTCCCGGTGCCGAATGGCGAGTACTTGGTCGAGCTCTATTTTGTGGAGCCGTGGCTGGGCACGGGCGGCGGCCTCGACTGCACCGGCTGGCGCTTGTTCGACGTAGCCATCAACCAGCAAACCGTGCTGCCCGACTTAGATATCTGGAAAGAAGCCGGCCACGACCAAGCGTTGAAAAAGACGGTAAAAGTCCAGGTGACCAACGGCGAGCTGGTGCTGTCGTTTCCGCACGTAGCCTCGGGGCAGGCGCTGATTTCGGCCCTGGCTATCGCCAGCCTCGATGCCAGCGCCCGGCCGGCCCCCGCGCCGCAGCCTGTCATCGGCAGCCTGCGCGTGGCCGATGTCAGCCAGGCCGCGCAGTGGTCAACCCAAACCTGGCTCGACACTGGCAATCAGCCTTATACCAATTCGCCAATTGCGTTTAGCGCCCTGCCTTCCGCGCTGTTTGGAGCCGAGTGGCTGCGCCGGCCGCTACCAGTGGTTGCCGCCTCTTCGGCAAAAGAAGAGGCGACCTTCACAGTTACCGTGCCCGCCGATGTTTACGTGGCTCTCGATGCCAGGCAGTTGGCCCGCCCTGCCTGGCTCAAGGAGTACGAAGACACCAAAACTACCCTCGCCACTGACGAGGCAGCCGGCCGCCTGTTTCGCGTGTATCGGCGGCGCTTTGCTGCGGGGGCTGCGGTGCCGCTGGGTGCCGGTGGCCCGCCCTACCTGGTGGCCGTGCAGCGCGCCACCACCATCGAGCCGGCCTACGACCTGAAGGCCGTGGTGGGCTACAAGCCCGTTGCGGCCCGCCTCACCGGCTCCGGCATGGTGCGCGAAACCGTGAATACCAAGGAAAGCATCACGTTTAAAGAAGCCCGCGGCGGGGCGCTGGAGTGGACTATCCAGGTAGGCGTGGCCGATACTTATTCGCTTACTTTCCGCTACGCCAACCAGCTCACCAAGCCGTTGGCGGCCAAGCTTACCATCGTGGGGGCCGATGGCAAGCTGCTGATTAAGGAGGAGCAGGTGGAGCTAGTGCCTTCCAAACCCGGCAAGTGGAACTACCTCACCAGCTCGACCGGCACCATGATTAATGCCGGCAGCTATCGCATCCAACTCAGCGCCACCGATGCAGCCGGCCTCAGCGTGTCGGGCCTCGATGTGCAGTAGCAAAACCCGAAAACACGGCTTAGCCAAGATGCTACAATAGGAAGGGAAAATCATACACCACGCCGTATGTCCTGGTAAATAAGTTTGTTATAGCATAGCAAACCCCTCCCAAAGGCGAAGATTCGCAGTATTTCGGCAATTATTGTCTCATGAACAATCTGCGAATTCTCGACCTCGTCATTATTGCGTTCTACCTGGCGGGCATGATAGGCGTGGGGGTGTACTTCTCCCGCAAAAACAGCAACCCCGAGCAGTATTCCAGCGCTTCGGGCAAGATTCCCGGCTGGGCCATCGGGCTCAGTATCTACGCTACCTTCCTCAGCAGCAATACGTTTCTGGGCGTGCCGGGCAAAGCATTCGGTACCAATTGGAATGCGCTGGTTTTTAGTATTTCGATGCCGCTGGCGGCGTGGGTAGCGGCGCGCTATTTCGTGCCTTTCTACCGCGCCACGGGCGAAATATCGGCCTACACGCACCTCGAAAAGCGCTTTGGCAGTTGGGCCCGTACCTACGCCGTGGTGTGCTTTCTGCTGACGCAACTAGCCCGCATTGGCTCCATTTTCTTCGGCATTGCGCTCACGTTGCAGGCCCTCACCGGCTTCTCAATGGAGATGATAATGCTCGTTACGGGCGTTTCCATCATCATTTACACGGTGCTGGGCGGCATCGAGGCCGTTATCTGGACCGAGGTAGTGCAGGGCATTATCAAAACGGCGGGGGCGCTGCTCATTCTGTATCTGGTGGTGAGCAATCTGCCCGGCGGGCTGGCCAAAGTAGTGGAAATCGGTCAGCACGACCACAAGTTCAGCCTCGGCGGCTTCTCTGGCGATTTCACACAGTCCACGTTTTGGGTGGTGCTGCTCTACGGTTTCTTTATCAACCTCAACAACTTTGGGGTTGACCAAAACTACGTGCAGCGCTACCACACAGCCACTTCGGCCAAGCAGGCGGCCAAGTCCATCTGGCTGTGCGTGCAGGTGTATCTGCCGGCGTCGCTGCTGTTTTTCGTTATCGGCTCGGCGCTTTATGCCTACTACCAAGTTCACCCCGAGCTGATTGAGGCCGTGAAGCTGAAAGTAGCCGCCGAGCGCCTGCCGCTGTCGGCCACCGCCGCCCAAATAGCCCAAGCCGCTGCCCACCTCCAGCCCGCCGACTATGGCGACAAAGTGATGCCGCACTTCATCGTGACGAAGGTGCCGCCGGGATTCGTAGGGTTGCTGGTGTCGGCCATCCTGTCGGCCGCCATGAGCACCATTAGCTCGGGCATGAATGCCTCGGCTACGGTCTTTGTGGCCGACATCTACGAGCGGTATTTCAAGCCCGGCCTGGGCATGCGCCAAACCATGCGGGTGCTGCACATTGGCACCGTGGTGGTCGGGCTAATGGGTATGGGCACCGGCATTGCCATGATTGGTGTAAAGAGCGTGCTCGACGTATGGTGGGAACTCTCGGGCATCTTCGCGGCCGGCATGCTGGGTTTGTTTCTGCTGGCCGTCGTCAGCCGCCAGACCCGCAACCACGAGGCCCTACTGGCTACCATGATTGGCGTCATTGTCATTCTCTGGATGACCTTCTCGCCCAACTTGCCCGCCAGCCTCGCGATGTTTCGTAATCCCTTGCACAAGAGCATGATAATTGTGGTGGGTACGCTCACCATTTTCCTGCTTGGATTGCTGTTTACGCGCTTTCGCCAGCGCCGCGCCGCCGCACCCAGCGCCCCGGCCGCCCTCAAGCAACCTGCCTATTAAGCCTACTTTTTACTAATTCGGGGAGCCCTGCCGCTCCTGCCCAATAAGCCTAGCTACCACTATGGAAACGCCAGCCAAGGGATTTATCCCGGTTATGCTCACGCCCTTTCAAAACGATGGGCAAATCGATTACCCGGCCCTTACCCGCCTGACGGAGATGTACATAGAAGCCGGCGCGGCTGGCTTATTTGCCAATTGCCTGTCGAGCGAGATGTTCGAGCTCAGCCAACAGGAGCGCCTCCAAAGCATCCGCCACGTGGTAGACGTGGCCGGCGGTGCCGTACCCGTAGTGGCCACCGGCACCTTCGCCGGGCCGCTCAGCCAACAGGCCGATTTTGTGAAGCAAGTGTACGAAGCCGGCACTGAGGCCGTCATCGCCATCACCGGCCTGCTAGCCGAGGAGCACGAGTCGGATGCCATATTTAACGAGCGCATTTTCCGCCTGCTCGACTGGACGCCCGGTATCCCAATGGGTTTTTACGAGTGCCCCGAGCCCTACAAGCGCGTGCTGTCGGCTGAGCAGCTGGGGCAGTTTGTGGCCACCGGCCGCGTCACGTACCACAAAGACACCTGCCTGGATATCAACCAGGTAAAAGCTAAAATAGCCGCCGCCCAAGGCCACCAGTTTGGCCTCTACGATGCCTACATGGGCCACGCCGTAGAGTCGCTCCGCGCCGGGGCGGCCGGGCTCTCCTGCATTCAGGGCAATTTTTTTCCCGAACTCATCGTGTGGCTGTGCAAAAACTACGATAACCCGCAGCTAGCCAGTGAGGTCGCCGAAGTGCAGCAGTTCTTCGTCAAGAATATGGGCGTAATGCACAACGTGTATCCCACAGTGGCCAAATACTCGCTCAAGCAGCGCGGCGTGGAAATTTCCACTTTCACCCGCCGCAAGGTGGGTGACTTTTCCAGCAGCATTCAGCACGGGGTGGAGACGCTCTGCGGCGACTATACCACGCTAAGCCGCCACTTGGAATTGGCGTACTAGGTCACTGCTTAAAAGCAAAAGCGTCTGTCATGGCGAGCAAAGCGAAGCAATCGCACCAAAACGGCACCCAACAGGCTCGTTTTGGTGCGATTGCTTCGCTTTGCTCGCAATGACAGACGCTTTATGACGCGCTAAAAAAAACTAAGCGGCCATTGCCATTTCCTTGTAGCTGCTGTTCAAGTACTTTTTCTTGTACTCGAGCGGCGTCATTTTGGTGATTTTCTTGAAGTGTCGGTAGAAGTTCGACACGTTGTTGAACCCGCATTCGAAGCAGATGACCTCCGTTAGCAGCTTGTCTTCGATGAGCAGGCGGCAGGCCTGGCTGATGCGAATTTCAATGAGAAAATCGTAGTACGTCTTCTTGGTTATCAGCTTAAAATACCGGCAGAACGACGTAACACTGAGGTTACTAATCGAGGCAACTTCTTCGAGCGTAATCTCTTTTTTGTAGTTCGACAGCGTGTAGTTGCACACTTTGTTGATGCGCTGCACGTCGGTTTCGTTCGACTGCTTGTAGGCGTGGTGCTCCGAGGCAATAGTCTGAATTTCTGTGGTTTCGCAAAGAATTTTCAGAATGGACAGCAGGATAATAATGCGGTCGAGGTCGGTGGCGTGCACGGCCGAGCGCATCAGGCACTCCAGGCGGGTTTTGGCTTCGCCGGTGATTAGCAGGCCGCTTTTGGCTTTCTCAAACAGCTTAGGAATGAGATAGGCCTCGGGCAGATTGAGCAGGTAGCGGCCCAGGCACTCAGGCATGAATTGCAACACGATAGCCTCGGCTTGCACAGTGGGGTTGCCCTGGAAGTACTCTTCGTTGCAGCGCCACACGTGCGGCAGGTTGGCACCCACCAGCACTATTTCACCCGGCGAAAAATTGCTGATGTTGTCGCCAATTAAGCGCATCCCTTCCCCCTTAATGGTGTAAACCAACTCCAACTCAGGGTGATAATGCCAGGTCGTGCCAAAGTAGGGCTTTAGGTCGTGGCGAATGCTGAAGGAGCTTTGCAAACTGACCGGTACCTTATGAAACAGAGCTTTCATGAGAATGAGGGGAGTGGAGGGTGGGAAAAGAAAGAAACTGGACCTAAACGAGAAGCTATATTCTAGGATGTTATCTTGGGCTGGTGGGCTTCAAATATACTGCAGTTAGAATAAAATGGTCAGTAAGTGGTCACTAATATAGTGCAAAGTTTTCTCTGTACTCTCCTGCCCTCTACTGCTCGCAGCGCGAAACAAGCAATAATTGCTAAAAAATGGCCATTGAAGCAGCGCTAACGCTGGGCGAAGGTGGTTTAGGCCGCGCTGGCGAGCAAAATACTGCCATGCTAATATCCTATATTAAGTAGGCAATAAGCGGGAGAGAAGCCAAAAAGCCGGCTGGCATATTTGCTATGGATTCTGTCTGGCCATTTTTTGCCACCTATGCACGGGTTTGCGCCTTTGGTAGCTGCCCAGCGGCACAGTGGCCAGGCATAGCCCCTGCCCCCGTTATCTCCCTACTAACCCACTAACCTTTAGGCCGTGGCATCTATTCCCACCCGAGAAGTACTCCTGCTCGCCAGCGGCGATTTGCGCCTGGCTGCCAACCAAAAATGCTGGCCCGCCCAGCAGGCTATGGAAGCCCAGCTCACCGCCGCCCTCGCCCGCCAGGGCTGGACGGTGCGCCGTGCCCACGCCTACGACCCCGCGAAGCAGCACGGCTTTCTCGATTCGCAGCGCATGGGGATAGAAGTTTTTCGGGGCCTCGACCCGCAGCAGCCGCTCATCGTGGCCGAGAGCGTGTGGCAGTACTCGCACCACGTGCTGGCCGGCCTCACTACCCACCAGGGCCCCATCCTCACAGTGGCCAACTGGAACGGGCAGTGGCCCGGCCTAGTGGGGATGCTGAATTTGAACGGCTGCCTCACCAAAGCCGGCGTGGCCTATAGCACGCTGTGGAGCGAAGATTTCACCGATACTTTCTTCGAAAACGGCTTGGGCCAGTGGCTGCGCGAGGGCACCATCACGCAGGATTACAGCCATGTAAAAGCCTTCGCCGCAAGTACTTTGCCGGCGGGCGATGAGCAAACGGGCCGCACCTTCGGCCGGCAGTTTCGCCAGCAGAAGGCCATTATGGGCGTGTTTGACGAGGGCTGCATGGGCATGTACAATGCCATTGTGCCCGACGAGCTGTTGCACGCCACCGGCGTGTTTAAGGAGCGCCTGAGCCAATCGACGCTTTACGCCGCTATGCGCGAAGTAGCGGATGCTGAGGCTGAGCAAGTGCTTGACTGGCTGCTGGCTAAGGGGATGAAATTTAATTGGGGTACCGATGACGCTACGCAGCTCACGAAAGCCCAGAGCCTGGAGCAGTGCAAAATGTACATCGCGGCCGTGCGCCTGGCCGCTGATTTTGGCTGCGATACCATCGGCATTCAGTACCAGCAGGGTCTCAAAGACCTGGTGCCAGCCAGCGACTTAGTGGAGGGCCTGCTCAATAACACCGACCGGCCGCCTGTGTACTCAGTCGCTACCGGCGAGGAGCTGTACGCCGGCCAGGCGCTGCCCCACTTCAACGAGGTAGATGAGTGCGCTGGCCTCGATGCGCTGCTCACCTATCGCCTCTGGAACGAGCTGGGGATGAGCGGCGAAACCACGCTGCACGATATTCGCTGGGGCCAGGCCTATGACACCGGCGAAGGCGAAGAGTTTGTATGGGTGTTCCTGATTTCGGGGGCCGCGCCGCCTGCCCACTTCATCGACGGCTACGCCGGGGCCAGCAGCGAGCGCCAGACGCCCATGTACTTCCGCCTGGGCGGCGGCACGCTCAAAGGTGTGAGCCGGCCCGGCTGCCTGGTCTGGAGCCGCATCTACGTGATGGATGGCAAGCTGCACTGCGACCTGGGTGTGGGCGAAGTAGTGGCCCTACCCGCCGCCGAAACCCAGCGCCGCTGGCAGGAAACCACCCCCGAATGGCCCATCATGCACGCCGTGCTTTGCGGCGTGAGCCGCGACCAGCTCATGGCCCGCCACAAGGCCAACCACATCCAAGTCGTTTACGCGCCCTACGCTGCCAAAGCTCACCAGGCTTGCCGCATCAAAGCCGCTGCATTGGCCGAGTTGGGCGTGGAAGTGCACTTCTGCGGCGATGTAAAGGGCCTGACGACTGAAGTGGCACAGCCACAAGCTGCGCTGGCTACCGCATTGAATTAGTGATTGTTTGCTTCTAATTATTTCTCTATTCTGCATCCCACCTGCCTCATGACTAGGACTCGCGCTTTACTCGCCCTTTTGTTCGCCTCGGCCTGCGCGGCCCCCGTGGCACGGGCACAGTACCCCACCATTCCGCCCGAGGTGCAGGCCAAGGCCGATGCCGCCCTAGCTGACGCTGAAAAGCGCTCGGAAGAGGCGTGGCAAAAAGCCTTGCCCATTATTGAGAAGGAAGCCAAAGCAGGCAAGCCCTACATTCCGTGGGCGGCAAAGCCTAGCGATTTGCCGCAGTCGAGCCGGCTGGCTTTTCCGGGGGCAGAAGGTGGCGGGGCGCACGTTTTTGGCGGGCAAGGCGGCAAAGTGCTTGTAGTAAAGAGCTTGGCCGACAGCGGCCCCGGCACGCTGCGCGAGGCACTGGAGCAGGGCGGAGCCCGCATTATTGTGTTTAACGTAGCGGGTATTATTCGCCTGCAAAGCCCGATTATAATTCGCGCGCCCTACGTCACCATCGCGGGCCAGACGGCGCCCGGCGACGGTATCTGCGTGGCCGGCGAGTCGGTCTGGATTAATACCCACGACGTGGTGGTGCGCTACCTGCGCTTCCGGCGCGGCGCTACCGAAGTGGCCCGCCGCGACGACGGCCTCGGCGGCAACCCGGTGGGCAATATCTGCATCGACCACGTGTCGGCTAGCTGGGGCTTGGATGAGAATATGTCCATCTACCGGCACGTATATCACAACCCTGAGACGGGGAAAGCCGACAAGCTGCCGACGGTGAATGTGACCATTCAGAACTCCATTTTCTCGGAGGGGCTAGATACGTACAACCATGCGTTTGGCAGCACGATTGGCGGCTTGAACAGCCTGTTTACCCGCAACTTATGGGCGAACAATATCGCTCGTAATCCCTCGGTGGGCATGTACGGCGACTTCAATTTTGCCAATAATGTGGTGTTCAACTGGTGGAACCGCTCGGCCGATGGCGGCGACAACCACTCGGAGTACAACTTCGTGAACAACTACTACAAGCCTGGCCCCATCACGCCAGCCGGGCAGCCCATCAGCTACCGCATTCTGAAGCCCGAATCGGGCCGCGATAAAGACCAGAAGAATTTGTTCGGCAAGGCCTATGTGGCCGGCAATGTGGTAGATGGCAACCCCAAAGTGACCCAGGACAACTGGGCCGGTGGCGTGCAGGTAGAAGACCAGCCCGATGCCGAGAAAATTGTTGCTGGAATCCGAACTGACAAACCCTTTACGCTGCCCGGCATGACCACCGTGCTGCCGGCCCAAGAGGCTTACCAGTACGTGCTGGCCAACGCCGGCTGCACCCTGCCCCGGCGCGATGCCGTGGATGCGCGCATTGTGCAAGACGTGCGCACCGGCAAAATCACCTACGCCAAAGACGCTCAGCCCACGCCGAAAAGCCCTTACATCAAGCGCCGCTTGCCCGAAGATTCTTATAAAAACGGCATTATCACCGACCCCGCGCAGGTAGGCGGCTACCCCGTGTATGCAGGCCAGCCTTATGCCGATGCCGACAACGACGGCATACCCGATAAGTGGGAATCAGCCCACGGCCTCAATCCTAAAAATGCTGCCGATGCTACGCTAGACCGTGATAAGGATGGCTACGCCAACATCGAGGAATATCTGAACAGCGTGGTGGATTTGCAAAACGTGCGGCCCAGCGCCGGAAAATCCAAATCGTAGCGTGGACTTTTAGTCCGCGAGTCAGCCGCCAGCTAATGCGCGGACTAAAAGTCCGCGCTACCTACCATGATTAAACGCACATCACTCTTCCTGTTTCTGTTGCTTGGGCTGGCCGCGTGGGTGCCTACCGCACCCACCGGCCAGCTTAAAGTTTCGCCCAACGGCCGCTACCTAATGACAGCCAGCGGCCAGCCCTTTTTCTGGCTGGGCGATACTGGGTGGCTGTTGTTCAGTAAGTTGAAACGCGAAGAAGCCGAAACCTACCTAGAAGACCGCCGCCAAAAAGGCTTCAATGTCATTCAGGTGATGGTGCTGCACCAAGTGCCCATCGCCAACGTGTATGGCGACTCGGCCATGGTACACGGCAACGTGGCCCGGCCGCTGACCACGCCCGGCAACTCGCCCACCGATGCCGCGCAGTACGACTATTGGGACCATGTTGATTACATCGTGGACCTGGCGGCCAAAAAGGGCCTTTACATGGGTATGGTGCCGGTGTGGGGCACCAATGTGAAAGGCGGCAAAGTGAACCAGGCCCAAGCCAAAGCTTACGCTACCTTTCTAGCCGAACGGTATAAAAACCGCCCCAACATCATCTGGCTCAACGGCGGCGACATTGCCGGCAGCGACTCGCTGAAGGTGTGGAAAACCATTGGAGCCACCTTAAAAGCCGTGGACCCCAACCACCTCGAAACCTACCACCCACGCGGCCGCACGCAGTCGTCGGACTGGTTTCATCAGGAAAAGTGGCTGGATTTCAATATGTACCAGTCGGGCCACCAGCGCTACGAGCAGGATACATCGCGGAAAGAAACGAACCACTACGGCCCGGACAACTGGAAATACCAGCAAGCCGATTATGCGTTGAAACCTGCCAAGCCCTCTATCGATGGTGAGCCTTCCTACGAAGGCATTCCGCAGGGCCTCCACGACATCACCCAGCCCCGCTGGACCGATGCCGACGTGCGCCGCTACGGTTACTGGTCGGTATTTGCGGGCGCGTTTGGCTACACCTACGGGCAAAACTCGGTGATGCAGATGCACAGCAGTTTCGACAAGGGCAGCGCCTACGGCTCTAGCGAACTGTGGTCGTCGGCGATACATGCGCCCGGCTCGGCGCAGATGCAGTATTTGAAGCAGCTGATGCTGTCACGGCCTTACTTTGAGCGGGTACCCGACCAGTCGCTGATTGCCGGCGATGCGGGGGCGAAGTACAACCGTCTGACCGCCACACGGGGTAAGAATTACGCTTTCGTCTACACCTACAACGGACGGAACATGCAGGTAAATCTGGGCAGAATTGCCGGGGCTAAAGTCAAGGCTTCGTGGTACAGCCCGCGTGATGGTAAAACTACCGTCCTGGGCACATTTCCGAATAAAGGCACCCAAGAATTCAACCCGCCCGGCGAGCAGAAAGATGGGAATGATTGGGTGTTGGTTCTTGATTCTGTCAGCTAACGCGCCGTGTTCAAATCCTTCACCAAAGCTTTCTTAGCACTAAGCAGCACGGCGCTACTGAGTTCCTGTGCCAAAGAAGCGTACCTGTTTACGTCGTTCCGCGAGCCGGCTACGGATGGCCTGCACCTGCTCTACAGCTACGACGGCTACAAGTGGACGGACCTGGCCCGCACGTTTCTGACGCCGCAGGTGGGGCCAGCTAAGCTGATGCGCGACCCCAGCATCACGCAAGGACCCGATGGCACGTACCATTTGGTTTGGACCTGCGGCTGGAAGGGCGACAAGGGCTTTGGCTACGCCAGCTCCAAGGATTTAATTCACTGGTCGAAGCAGCAGTTTATCGACGTGATGAGCCAGGAGCCGACCACTGTGAACGTGTGGGCCCCCGAGATTTTCTACGATAAAGGCACGTCACAATACCTCATTGTGTGGGCCAGCACCATCCCGTTTCGCTTCCCGAAAGGGCAGGAGGACGAGGACAATAACCACCGGCTCTACTACACCACGACGAAGGATTTCCAAACCTTCACCCCCGCTAAGCTATACCTCGACCCCGGTTTCAGCGCCATCGACTCGGAGGTGTTACGGCGCGGGGCCAATGACTACGTGCTGGTGGTGAAAGACAATACGCGGCCCGAGCGCGATATTAAAGTGGCCTTCGGGCCGACTGCTTTAGGTCCTTTTCCGAACGTGTCGAAGCCCTTCACGGCCAACTTTACCGAAGGCCCGAGCGTTGCCAAACTCCCGCATGGCGAATGGCTGATTTACTACGACGCCTACCGCGAGCACAAGTACGGCGCCATGAAAACCAGCAATTTTAAGACCTTCACCGACGTGTCGGCCCTAACCAGTGTGCCGGTTGGCCACAAGCACGGCACCATCATCACGGTGCCCCGCAAGACAATAAAAAAACTACAAGCCTCAGCGGCCGATACGACTGCTGTTACTACTTCAAGCCGCGCCACTCATGACTAAGCTCGGACATCTTTTTGCGAGCATCGCGCTGCTTGGGCTGCCAGGCGTAGCGTTGGCCCAAGCTGCCGAAACGGTGCATTATTCCGGCACCACGCTTAGCAATGTGGACTATCACCACGGCCAACTGCGCCCGGCCATCGGCACGCACTGCCTGCAAGTGCTACGTGCCAACCGCGAGCATCCCGACGCCGCCAACGGCGAGGGCTGGACATACAACCACGCCCCGATGCTGGCCTACTGGCACGACCAGTTTTACCTGCAATACCTGAGCTGCCCGGTGGGCGAGCACGTGCCACCCGGCCGCACCCTGCTGTTGACCTCAAAAGACGGCAAATCGTGGACTAATCCTACGGTCATTTTTCCGCCCTATAAAATCCCCGACGGCACCACGAAAGAAGGCCATCCCGGCAAGGTGGCGAAAGACCTTTTTGCCGTAATGCACCAGCGTATCGGCTTCTACACTTCCAAGAAAGGCCGCCTGCTTACGCTTGGCTACTACGGCATCGTAATTGAGCCGCACGACGACCCGAATGATGGCCACGGCATTGGCCGGGTGGTGCGCGAGGTGTTGCCGGGTGGCAAGTTTGGGCCAATTTATTTCCTGCGGAATAACGCCTCTTGGGACAAGTCGAAATCGACTTACCCCTTCTACACCACCAGCAAAGACAAAGGCTTCGTGGCCGCCTGCGAGGAAATCCTGGCCAACCCGCTGATGATGCAGCAAATGGTGGAAGAGCAGGACCGCAACGACCCATTGATTCCAATTAAGAAGGACTACAAAGCCTTCAGCTACTATCACTTGCCCGATGGGCAGCGCGTGGTGGGTCTCTGGAAACACGCCCTCACCACTACCAGCCCCGACGGCGGCAAAACCTGGCCCAACCCGGTCATTCGCGCCCCGCACTTCGTGAATAGCAATGCCAAAATCTGGGGCCAGCGCACCACCGATGGCCGCTACGCCACGGTGTACAACCCTTCCGAATTTCGCTGGCCGCTGGGTATTTCGACCAGCGAAAATGGCCTTGACTACACCGACCTCTGGCTGGTGCACGGCGAAATAACGCCCATGCGCTACGGTGGGGCCTACAAAAGCTACGGCCCGCAATACGTGCGCGGCATCCAGGAAGGCGATGGCATCCCGCCCGACAAAAACCTCTGGGTAACCTACAGCGTGAACAAAGAGGACCTCTGGATTGCCTCGGTGCCCGTGCCCGTGCGTGCCACCGTCACCGCGCCCGCCAACGACAATTTTGCCCAGCTGCCCGCCGGCCAGGAATTAGCCAACTGGAACACGTACAGCCTCGTGCAGGCTCCCGTCGAAATTGGCAAGTTGCCCGACGGCAGCAAGGGCTTGGTTTTCAAAGACTCCGATAAATTCGACTACGGTAAGGCCGAGCGCGTCATTCCCAATGCCAAAAAGGTAGTGGCCGAATTCTCAGTGATTCCTGCCCAAAACGACAAGGGCGAACTGCAAATCGAGTTTCAGGATGCTAAAGGCTCGCCCGCTGTGCAGCTGACCTTCGATGCAGAAGGCAACTTCCGCAACAAGGCTGGCTCGCGCTTCAAGAATATGACCAAGTACGTGGCTGGCCAGCAGTATGATGTAAAGGTGGCGCTCGATGCCGATACCCGTTCCTACACCGTGGCTATTAATGGTAAGCCTTCCGGGACATACATCTTTTACGCGCCAGTGGCCTCGTTCGAGCGTATCATGTTCCGCACTGGCGAGGCGCGCCATTTCCCCACGCCCGACACCCCGGCCGACCAAGAATACGACCTGCCGAAAGCAGGCGACTCGGAGCCGGAAGCAGTGTTTTATCTGAAGTCGTTGCACACCTCTACGCCTGATGTGACCAAGACGCCCTGACGTGGGGAACCTCACCCCCCAGCCCCCTCTCCAAAAAAGAGGGGGAGCCGAACGCTAGCTAATAATTTCTAAGTAAAACTGCTTTCGCAGTCGCTTCTTACTAAGCACGTCCTTAATCGTCTGGCTCCCCCTCTTTTTTGGAGAGGGGGCCGGGGGGTGAGGTTCCCCCGCCCGAACAACATGCCCAAGCTTCTACTCTCTTTCTTCCTGCTACTATCGTTCGCCCGTGCTCAGGCGCAGCGCACGGAAACCCAGCTCCTCTCCGGCCCCGACAAAGACCACACGGTAAAATGGCAGTTCTACTGCACGGCCGGGCGCAACTCGGGCAAGTGGACCACTATTCCCGTCCCCTCCAATTGGGAGCTGCAAGGCTTCGGCAAGTACAACTACGGGCACAACAAAGACACTGCGCGCGGCAAGGAAAGCGGCCTCTACAAGTACCAATTTAAGGTGCCGGCCGGCTGGCAGGGCAAGGTGATAAACATCGTGTTCGACGGCGCGATGACGGACACCGAAGTAAAAATCAACGGCCAGTCGGCCGGTGTCGTCCATCAAGGCTCCTATTACCGCTTTAAATACGACATCTCGAAGCTGCTTAAATACGGCAAAACCAACCTGCTCGAAGCTAAGGTGAGCAAGCACTCTGCCAACGAATCGGTGAACGACGCCGAGCGGCGCGGCGACTTCTGGATTTTCGGCGGCATCTTCCGACCGGTGTTCCTGGAGGCGCTGCCAGCCGCGCACATCAGCCGCGTGGCGTTGGATGCACGGGCCGATGGCAGCTTCAAGGCCGACGTGTACGCGGGTGGTCCGGCCGCCGATGAAGTGGTGGGCCAACTCTACACGCTGGCTGGGCAGAAAGTAGGAGGGGAGTTTCGCGCCCCGGTAGCGGCTGGCAGCACGCCTACCCGTTTGCAAACCACCGTTTCCAGCCCCCAACTCTGGACGCCCGAAACGCCCAACCGCTACCGCCTAGCCCTCACCCTGCGCAATGGTGGCCAAACCGTTCATACCCTCAATCAGCGCTTCGGCTTCCGCACCGTGGAGCTGCGCGAGCGCGAGGGTTACTACGTCAACGGTGTGAAAATCAAGTTTAAGGGCGTGTGCCGGCACTCGTTCTGGCCCAGCTCGGGGCGCGCCACCAGCAAGGCGCTGAGCATCATGGACGTGAACCTGATGAAGGACATGAACATGAACGCCGTGCGCATGTCGCACTACCCGCCCGACGACCATTTCCTGGAAGCCTGCGACTCGCTGGGCCTCTTCGTGTTTGATGAGCTGGCCGGCTGGCACGCCGCCTACAACACGTCCACCGGCACCAAGCTCAGCGAGGAAATGGTGACCAAGGACGAAACCCACCCCAGCATCATCGGCTGGATAAACGGCAACGAGGGCGGCCACAACTTCGACCTCGACCCCGTGCTCGACCGCCTCGACCTGCAAAAACGCCCCGTGGTGCACGCCTGGCAGGTATTCCGCGGCACCGATACCCAGCACTACATCAACTACGACTACGGCAACGGCACCCACCTGCACGGCCACAACGTGGTGTTTCCCACCGAATTCCTGCACGGCCTCTACGACGGCGGCCACGGCGCGGGCCTCGAAGACTACTGGGAGCAGATGTGGCGCGAGCCGCTCTCGGCCGGCGGCTTCCTCTGGGACTTCTCCGACGCCGCCGTAGTCCGCACCGACAAAGGCGGCATCCTCGACACCGACGGCGACCACGGCCCCGATGGCATCGTCGGTCCCTACCGCGAAAAGGAGGGCAGCTTCTTCACCATCAAGGAAGTATGGAGCCCCGTCTTCTTCGAGCGCCGCGAAATCACGCCCGCCTTCGACGGCGCCTTCCGCATCCAAAACCGCTTCACCTACACCAACCTGAGCGCCTGCAAATTCACCTGGAAGCTGGCCCAATTGCCCGCGCCCGGCAGCATCGCCGCGCCCGTCACGCGCTCCGGTAGCATCGCCGCGCCCAGCATCGCACCCACCGAATACGGCCCACTCAAGCTGAGCCTACCCGCCGACTGGCAGCAGGCCGATGTGCTCTACGTCACCGCCACCGACCCCAGCGGCCGCGAAATCTATACCTGGAGCTGGCCCATCGCCCGCCCCGCGCAAGTGGCGCAGCGGCTGGCCGTTACCACCGGCTCCGGCACCGCCAGCCTCACCGAAACCGATTCGCTCTACACCGCCAGCGCCCACGGCGTCACGCTCACGTTCAGCCGCAAAACCGGCCTGCTGCGTCAGGTGCGCAATGCCAAAGGTCTTATCCCGCTCACCAACGGCCCCGTGCTGGCCGAGGGCGAAGCCGCCTTCGAAGGCTTCACCCAGCACCAGGACGGGGCCAACGTGGTGATTGACGCGAAGTTCGGCAAAGCCAGCCGCTACCAGTCGCTGCAATGGACGGTGTACCCCTCCGGCTGGGTGCGCATGACGGCCAAATACTTCCCCAAAGACTACGATTTTGCCCTCGCCGGCCTTAGCTTCAACTACCCCGAAAAGGAGGTAAAAGGCATCCAGTGGCGCGGCGACGGCCCCTACCGCGTCTGGAAAGACCGGATGAAAGGCACCAACCTGGGCGTCTGGACCAAGGCCTACAACAACACCAGCACCGGCGAGCCCGACGGCACCCAGAGCCCCCTCTACCCCGAGTTCAAGGGCTACTACTCCAACTTCTACTGGCTCACGCTCCAAACCACCGGCCAGCCCCTAACCATCCTCTGCGACCAGGAAGACGTGTATTTGCGCCTCTTCACGCCCCGCTTCGCCGCCAAGCCCTACAACACGGCCCCCGCCTTCCCCAGCGGCAACCTCTCGTTCATGCACGGCATCACGCCCATCGGCACCAAGTCGCAAAAAGCCGAAAACATGGGCCCCATGGGCAAAGCCAACATGTACTATGACTACAGCAAAGACCCCTCGTATGCGAAGGAAATCACGCTCTACTTCGATTTCTCGGGGGACAATGCGCCAGCGCCAGCAGCCGGAAAGCGGTAGGACGGATGCTTTTCTGTTTCAGAACGGTCATGCTGAGCGCAGCGCAGCGGAGTCGAAGCATCTCTACCGCTTCGTTGCTATCTTTAGCAAGGTTTAGTGGCTCAAATGCTAAATAATCCAGTCATGGCAAAGCTGACTCGGTACAGTAGTTTCGAAGCGTTGAAATCAGACATTCAACCAAATACACGTACCGAAGCAGAGCGAGATAGGGTGTATGCAGAACTTGAAGAATTCATCAAGCTTTTGCAGCAGGATTTAGCCGCCAAGAAAGAAGCGAAGCGTTCTAATGGACAAGAAACTAATTAGCGCCCTGCTAACGGTTTGTAGCGTCCTTAACAAACATGGTGTTGATTACCTCGTCGTTGGCGGAATTGCGGTGGCGTTGCATGGCTATTTCCGACGCTCAATTGCTTCAAATGGCATAGTTTCGGAGTTGATTTAGATATCTGGTATAATCCGACCTACAGCAATTACTTCAAGGTTCTGGAGGCGCTAGAGGAGCTTGGGCAGCATGTCACGAAGCATAAAGAAGAGCGAACGCCAAACCCTAAAAAGGCCTTTTTTAGGTATGTTTTCGAAGACGTTACGCTTGACCTCCTGCCAGAGCTTAAAGCGCCGCTAAGATTCGGAGTGTCTTTCGCAAACCGAGAAGATGCTGCTTTGGGCGAAGTCAGCATCCCGTTTATCAGTTTTGATGATTTGCTGGCTGATAAAGCGGCAAACGCCAGGCCGAAGGATATCGAGGACATCAAACAATTGAAGGCCCGGCGGACACCTGATGAGCAGTAGAAAGCGGCGACTTATCTGTATGGTTAGAGAACCCAAAGACGTAGATTTCTACACAACCGGCCGGCAGCCTTCCGAGCAGGAGTTTACCCGCATCAGCGAGTGGATTAAGCAAGACAAACAGAAGCAGGCGGCCCGCAAACCGCAAGCGGCAACAGCTACTGAGAAGCTAGCCAAGTAGCGTGTCATGCAGAGCGCAGCGAAGCATCTCGCGTGGGGTCGTTGGCGAACGTTAGGGTTTGCTGCGCCCCGCGAGATGCTTCGCTGCGCCCCGCGAGATGCTTCGCTGCGCCCCGCGAGATGCTTCGCTGCGCTCTGCATGACCCGACGTATTTTGCCGGCTCTCTCCGCCCAACTCCCACCCCGCCGATGCCACCCGCCCCCCTCCCCACCAAACCCCATTACCCCATCCTCGACGGCCTGCGGGGCGTGGCGGCGCTGGTGGTTGTGGCCTTTCACCTGTGCGAGGCCCACGCCACCAGCCACAAAGACCAGATAATCAACCACGGCTACCTGGCGGTGGATTTCTTCTTTCTGCTGTCCGGCTTTGTGATTGGCTACGCCTACGACGACCGGTGGGGCCGCCTCACGGTGGGCGGTTTCTTCAAGCGGCGGCTGGTGCGGCTGCAACCCATGGTGGTGCTGGGCATGCTGATTGGGGTGGGGTTGTATTACTTCCAGGCGGGGAGTCTGTTTCCCGCCATCGCCACCACGCCGGGGTGGCTGGTGCTGCTCGTGCTGCTGCTGGGCTGCCTGATGGTGCCGGTGCCGCCCGCCCTCGACATTCGGGGCTGGCACGAAACCTATCCGCTCAACGGGCCGGGCTGGTCGCTGTTCTTCGAGTACGTGGCCAACGTCTTGTACGCCACGGTTGTGCGCCGCTTCTCCAATGGGATGCTGGCTGGGCTGGTGGTGCTGTCGGCGGGGGCGCTGCTGCACCTGGCCGTCACCAGTCCCGAGGGCGATGTCATTGGCGGCTGGTCGCTGGAGCCGGAGCATCTGCACATCGGCTTCGCCCGCATGATGTACCCGTTTTTTGCGGGGCTGCTGCTGTTTCGGCTGGCCCGGCTGCGTAGCATTCCCAATGCCTTTGGGTGGAGCAGCCTCCTGGTGGTGGGGGTGCTGGCCATGCCCCGCATCGGCAGCCCCGCGCACCTGTGGCAAAATGGCCTCTACGATGCGCTCAGCATCATTGTCGTCTTCCCCGGCATCATCTTTCTGGCGGCCAGCGGGGCGGTGCGCTCGGCCCCGGCCCAACGGCTGTGCCGCTTCCTGGGCGATATTTCGTATCCAATTTACATCACGCACTATCCGCTCATCTACACCTACACGGCATGGGTAGCAACGCATAAAGTGCCCTTGCGCGACGGCTGGCCCGTGGCGGCGCTGGTCTTTCTGGCCGCCGTAGCCATTGCCTACGCTTGCTTGAAATGGTACGATGAGCCGGTGCGGGCTTGGTTGAAGAAGAAGGTGTTGGTGGATGGGGGTGAGGCTCAAGCAGCGGAGGTTTCTGCTGTAGTGAAATAAACGTAGAGAAAGTAATAATATTGAAAGCCAAAATTTAGAACATTATTAGGTGCAATAATTTATTTCAAAACAAAGGTTGATTTTCAGTCTGTTACAAAGTCTCAGTAGAATGTTTAATATATTTAAGGCACTTGAGAAGGATGATAAAGAACTTATTCATTCCTCATTTTTGAGTTTTTTGCTTTCTGAAAATGGAATCTTATATAGGGATTTTTTCGGAATATCAGAAATTGAATTTGAGAAACCAGTACTTGAAAAAACTTATTTGCTCAAACTGGATAATAAAAAAAATGTTAAAAGGCGCATAGATATAGAAGCTGTAAGTGTAGATGGTAAATCTGTATTGGTAATTGAGAATAAATTTAAATCTTTTCCGTATAAACAACAGTTAATTGATTACGATATAATATATGAATCATACCATAGTGGTAAAATTAAGTATAGGTTTTTATTTTGTTTTGATAAGGCTTTGATAGATTTTAAAAGTGATTGGGTTGTTTTTGATTATCAGGATTTACTTAGCTTTATTAAAAATAACTATTTCCAAATTGAGGATGATGCAAAGCTGCTTTTTATTAAGCACTATTATGATTTTCTTAAAGAATACTATGAGCATTATAAGCAATTGGTCCATAATGGCGAGGCAATGTTCATGAACTCTTTTAATAGTGAATATAAATTTTGGTTAAGACTTTTTTACTCTGCGTTGCGTTTGGAGTTGACTAAATACTTTGAAAAATTAGGAAAAGAAGTTCGCTTTGATATTGATGGCGGAGCTACAAAAGTGCCGCTATTAAATATTATCCCTAACGGTTGGAAAATAGATGGTAAAGAATTGCTAATCCAATTTCAGGGAAACGAATTAAAATTTTATTCCCACTCGGGAGATAGGTATTTTATTGAAAAAGTTGTCGCTATTGCAAAAAATTATATTCATTATAATGGGATTGAATTTAAGAAAATGACTAGAAAAAATTCTGCGACTTATTATATTTTAAAAATAAAACTATTGTATTTAATGACTGATAAAGCTATCTATAATATCGATACGATTAAATCAGTGATTATTAAATTTTATAATGACATTGATGCTCGTGTAATAAATCAGCTGTTGATGAGATAAATTGAACTTCATTGTGGTGAAAAATTGACGAGTTATATTAAAATTTCGATAGGAATAAAATATCCTATTCCTATCATAACACCACCCATTCCACTATCCTCCCGCCACCTTGCGCAAATCGTGAAGATTCGTGCTAACATCCTAGAATAAAGGGCAGCAAAAAAGTCGGACTTTGGGGTGCCAAATGCGCCCCGCGCAACCCCCACGGCCCAGGCCTGCCAAGCGGCGGGTTTTCTCGCGCAGCCGGCGCGGGAGCCGGAGGGGGA
>JBPBQK010000120.1:0-109095 GCA_050954845.1 Janthinobacterium lividum | reverse complement strand
CAGCAATGGTGGCTTTAGCCCGGGTGTTCACCTCTTCCCATTCCGAACAGAGTCGTTAAGCCCCGGTGCGCCTATGGTACTGCCTTCACCGGTGGGAGAGTCGGTCGCCGCCAACTTTATCGTGAGTCCTCTACCTTTCGCTTTTACCAGCGAATAGGGTAGAGGACTTTTGCTTTTGTACATGTTTTTAACTAGGTCTTATTGGTTTCTATGAGCCTAAGTTAGTACACCTTTTGACCTAGGTAATACAGACAGGCAAGGCTTCTTTTAAGAATTATTGGTAACCTGAGGTTAGGAAGGTGCGGACGAGTTCGGGATAATCGAACCAATTGCCGTCGTTGCAGGAGAAGACTTTGCCTTGCTGGGGGATAGTGAGGCTGGGGTGGGAGAGGAAAAATTCGCCGAGGCTAGATTCGTAGGTGAAGGCGGCTACGCCGTGGCCGGTGGAGTAGACGAGCATGGTGCTGGAGCCGTAGAGGACGTAGCCGGCGGCTATTTGGGCGCGGCCGCCTTGCAGGAAGTCTTCGGCGCGGGCGGGGTCGCCGGGGCGACTGACGCGACGGTAGATGCTGAAGATGGTGCCGATGCTGACGTTGACATCGATGTTGCTGGAACCGTCGAGGGGGTCGAGGGCGACTACGTATTTGCCGTGGGTATTGCCGTTTGGATGATTTCTTCCTCTTCTTCGGAGAGGATGGCGCAGCACTCGCCACCGTTGGTGAGGGCACCGATGAAGCGGATGTTAGCTTCTACGTCGAGGCGCTGCTGGGCTTCGCCTTGGATGTTGGTGGTGTCGGCGGTGCCGATAATGCTGCGGTTGAGGCCGGCGCGGTTTATGTCGCGGTTCACGATTTTGCCGGCCAGGGCGAGGTCGCGCAGGAGCTATGAGAGCTCGCCGGTGGCGTAGGGAAATTCTGCCTGCTTACGCATGATGTAGCGTTCGAGGGTGGTGCCGACGGGCGTGGCCAGCTGCTCTTGGGTAGAAGTCATATTGCGGGAAATAAATAAGAAACCCAAGCCGTGGCCAGCGCACGACTTGGGTTGTGAAGGGGTGAAATTGGGGGTTAAAACAGCGTTACGGCTATCTGGAGGGCACCGTATTGCTTTTCGGGGTTCCAGAGGGCAGTGGCGGCCACGGGCACTTCGTAGGTGCCTAGTTTTAGTGTTTTGTTGTAGACACCACCTAGGTTGGTAAAATTGGGGTGGTTGGAGTAAAAGTTTTGCTGACGCTCGAAAGCGAATGCGCCGCCTGCAATCAGCGACAGCGAAGCATTACCCTTGCGCCACACGGGATAGTCGAACTGCACGTAGTTGGAGAAGGTACCTTTGACCTGGCCATTCTCCGTGGTGTAGTAGTCGCGGCCAAATAAAATGGTGCTCCAGGAGGCGTGCAGTGGGATTTTATAGCTGAACGTGTAGCCTACCGTGAGGTCGACGAAGTGCGAGGTGCCGGCGCGGTCGTAGGAGAAAATATTGGCGTCGGGGTAGCTCGAAAAGTTATTGATATCCCAGAGGGCAATCAGGAAACGGCCTTTCGATTAGCTAGCGTAGTAGTCAAACTCGCGGTACTCGCCGGTGAAGCCGGAGCCGCCCCAGAGGCCGGTGCGGAAGTGCTCGTTGCGGGTGGTGTAGTGCAGGTCGGCGGCGGCCATCGAGGCATTGGTTACCTTGAAGCCGCGCCAGAGGTGCATGTTTTTCAGCGTCACATTCAGGTCGATGACGCGGTAGCGGGTTTCGGTCGAGTCGGGGATGAGGTCGGCTACGCTGGCTTGCGCTTGGGATTGGGATGGGCATAACAAGCCCAGGAGGCCGACGAGCGTCAGCCAGAAGTAGTTTTGTTTCATGAATTTACATGGTGGGAATGTAGCGAAAAAGCTGTAGCGCGGACTCTACGAGTCCGCGAATGAAGTAGCTTGCCTTAACTGAAAAACTACTCACTTCGCGGACTCGCAGAGTCCGCGCTACGCCAACTGCACGAAAAGCAGCGCCGCCAACGCGGCCCCAGCCAGCGGGCCGAGCACCGGAATCCAGGCATACGACCACTCGCTCGGCCCTTTGTCGCGCAGCGGCAAGATGGCGTGCATGATGCGCGGCGCCAGGTCGCGGGCGGGGTTGATGGCGTAGCCGGTGGTGCCACCCAGCCCCAGCCCGATTACCCACACCAGCAAGGCTACCGGTAGCGCGCCAACCGAGCCGAGGCCGATGGCCGCGTGCGTGCTCGTGATTTCGGCCCCGCTGATGTAGAAGATGGCCAGCATCAGTACCAACGTGCCGATTACTTCATTAATAAAGTTGTTGGCGTGGTTGCGAATTGCCGGGCCAGTGCAGAACACGGCCAGCTTTAGTTCTGGCTCGGGGGTGCGGTCGAAGTGGTCTTTATACAAGAGCCACACCAGGGAGGCCCCTATTGCGCTGCCCAGCATCTGGGCGGCTACGTAGCTGGGCACCAAGGCCCACGAGAACTTGCCGGCTATGGCTAGGCCCAGCGTTACGGCTGGGTTGAGGTGTGCGCCACTGACGGGCCCGGCGATGACCACGCCTACGTAAACGGCTAATGCCCAGGCAGTGGTGATAACTAGCCAGCCGCTGTTATGGCCTTTGGTGTCTTTGAGAACTACGTTGGCCACGACACCGTTGCCCAACAGAATCAATACCGCAGTACCGATTAACTCCGCTGTAAGAGGGCTCATTATACTACGGCAGCGGCTTTAGGAGCAGACGTTTTCGCGGGCGAGCCTTTGGCCCACACTTGTAGGGCGCGCACGGCGCGGTGCCAGTCGGCAATGCCGGCTTCGAGGCTGTCGCGGTCTTCGCTGGGCGTGTAGGTGCTGTCGCCTTGGGCCAGGGCCTTGATTTCGGGTACGTCTTTCCAATATCCCACGGCGAGGCCGGCAAGGTAGGCTGCGCCGAGGGCCGTGGTCTCGGCCATGCTGGGGCGTACTACTTTGGTATTCAAGACATCAGCCTGGAACTGCATGAGCATGGCGTTCACCGTCGCGCCGCCGTCTACGCGCAATTCGGCGATGGCGAGGTCGGAGTCGGCTTCCATGGCTTTGAGCACGTCCATGGTCTGGTAGGCGATGGCTTCGCAAGCGGCCCGGGCGATGTGGGCGGCCTTGGTAGCCCGCGACATGCCGAAGATGGTGCCCCGCGCATACGGGTCCCAGTAGGGTGCGCCGAGGCCTGCGAAGGCTGGCACGAAGTACACGCCGCCATTGTTGTCGACCTGGCGTGCCAGCTGCTCGATTTCCGACGAATTCTTGATAATGCCGAGGTTGTCGCGCAGCCACTGCACCACTGCGCCGGCGATGAAAATGCTGCCTTCCAGCGCGTAGCACACTTGGCCGTCAATCTGCCAGCCAATGGTAGTCAATAGGTTATGCTGCGAAGCCTTGGGCGTGCTGCCGATGTTCATCAGCATAAAGCAGCCCGTGCCGTAGGTGCTTTTTACCATGCCCGGTTGGGTGCACATCTGGCCGAAGAGGGCGGCCTGCTGGTCGCCGGCGATGCCGGCAATCGGAATTTTGGTGGCGAAAAGCGTGGTTTTCGTCTCGCCATACACCTCGCTCGACTGCTTCACGACGGGCAGCATGCTGCTCGGAATGTCGAACAGCGCCAGCAATTCCTCGTCCCAGCGCAGGGTGTGGATGTTGAACAGCATGGTGCGCGAGGCGTTGCTCACGTCTGTCACGTGCAACTCGCCTTGTGTGAAATTCCATATGAGCCAGCTGTCTACCGTGCCGAAGGCCAGCTCGCCAGCCTCGGCTTGCTCGCGGGCACCAGTCACGTTGTCCAGAATCCAGCGCACTTTACTCGCTGAGAAATAGGCATCTAGTAAGAGGCCAGTTTTGCTGCGAATTATATCCTCATGGCCATCTTCGCGCAACTGGTCGCAAAATTCGGCGGTGCGGCGGTCTTGCCACACGATGGCGTTGTAGACGGGCGCACCGGTTTTGCGATTCCACACCACGGCGGTTTCGCGCTGGTTGGTGATGCCGATGGCGGCGATGTTGCTGCCGTTGTGGCCAACTTTCACCGTCGCCTCGGCGGCTACGCCGGCCTGGCTCGACCAGATTTCGCGCGGGTCGTGCTCGACCCAGCCCGGCTTGGGGAAAATCTGGGTGAATTCCTTCTGCGCCTGCGCCACGATTTGGCCCTTTTGGTCGAAGAGAATAGCGCGGGAGCTGGTCGTGCCTTGGTCGAGGGCGAGGATGAATTGCTGCATGGCGAGCAGGTTTTAGGGTGGGGAGTTTTGGTGAAAGGTGGTTCTATTCTCGTCGGGCGCGCGACCCCACCCCCGGCCCCTCCCCTTCGGGAGAGGGGTGACGGACGAGTTAATTAAAAATTAAGAATTATAAATTAAAAATGACCTTAACCAGTACGGCTAGCGAGCGCATTTTTAATTCTTCATTTTTAATTTTTAATTCCACAATAGGCTCCCTCTCCCGAAGGGGAAGGGCCGGGGGTGGGGTAAGGCGTTGTTAAGCCGTTTGCAGCGCTGGCTGCGCTTCCAGTAAATAATTCTGCGCTACTGCCGCAAAATCAACTACTTGCTTCTGCTGCCAGAGGTAATCGTGGCCTAGTTCCTGCGCCAGTAGCTCGGCTACCGTGGGGGCCATGCGCAGGGCAGCGGCAGCATCGAGGAAGAGCACGCGCACGCGGCGAGCTAGCACGTCTTCGATAGTGCGGGCCATTTCGTAGCGGGCGGCCCACACTACTTCGGCTTTCAGGAATTCGAGTGAGTCGTCCAGCTTTTCGCCTAGGGCGGGCTGTTGCTTAATCAACTCTAGCAGCGCTTCCTGGTCGGTGCCGTACACGTAGAGGTGGTTGCTGCGGTCGGTGGTCGGCATGGCCCCGTGGATGGACAGGGTAGCCGTTTTGCTGTCGGCTTTGGGTAGTTTGCCGAGACTGATGGCCTTATCTACCGTGTCCTGGCCCATGCGGCGGTAGGTGGTCCACTTGCCGCCAGTGATAGTGATGAGGCCGGCCTCCGATACTAGAATCTTGTGGCTGCGCGAGATTTCCTTAGTTTTCTCCGAGCCATCTTGCGGCGCGGCCAGGGGGCGCAGGCCGGCAAATACGCTCAGCGCGTCGCTGCGCTTGGGGGCGCGGGCAAGGTAGTGGCCAGCCGTGCGGAGGATGAAGTCGATTTCCTGCTCCAGCGCCTTGGGCTCCTCGCTGTATTCGTTGAGGGGCGTGTCGGTGGTGCCGAGGATGACGCGCTCGTGCCACGGCACGGCGAACAGCACGCGGCCGTCGTCGGTTTTCGGAATCATGATGGCATCGTCGCCGGGCAGAAACGACTTGTCGAGCACGATGTGCACGCCCTGGCTAGGGCGCACCAGCTTTTTCGTGCCGGGCTTGTCCATCTGCAAAATTTCATCGACAAAAATGCCGGTGGCATTTACGACTGCTTTCGCTTTGATTTCATATGGTTTGCCGGTTTCCTGGTCGATGGCTTTTACGCCGGCTACCTGGCCTTGAGCATCTTTCAGAATGCCGCGCACCGCGAAGTGGTTGAGTAGCGTGCCGCCTTGCTCAATGGCTGTTTGGGCGAGGTTAATGGCTAGACGAGCATCGTCGAATTGCCCGTCCTGGTAAACTACGCCACCATATAGCCCTTCTTGCTTGATGTTGCCCAAGCGCTTGATAGTCTCCTGCTTGCCGATGTGCTTGGCGGCCCCGAGGCTGAGCTTGCCCGACATCAGGTCGTATATCTTCATGCCGAACGTGTAGTACGGTCCGCCCCACCATTCATAATTTGGTATAATAAACGATTGATTTTTAACTAGGTGTGGCGCATTTTTTAGTAGTAGGCCGCGCTCGTACAGCGCCTCACGTACTAAGGCAATATCGCCCTGAGCCAGATAGCGCACGCCGCCGTGCACTAGTTTGGTGGCGCGGCTGCTGGTGCCTTTGGCAAAATCAGTTTGCTCGAGGAGCAGGGTTTTGTAGCCCCGGCTGAGACCGTCGAGGGCCACGCCCAGGCCCGTGGCACCGCCGCCAATGACGACTAAATCCCAGCTGGGTTGGCTGGACAACTGGGCAACGAGGGTGGGGCGGTGAAAGGCAGCTGCTTTAATTACGTTTCGCATAGCTTCGATTAGGGATATACTCTCTTGCTCTAACAATTCAAAGGTAATAAAGTGAATTATTTGAAAGCAAATGAAACTTTGTATTTCGTAAGTGAATACTCACTAATTTGGATTATATACTTGATTCATACTATTATAAAGGTTAAAGATATTTCATTTGCTCGTAATTATTCTTATGAAGAATTATGTTTGCTTTCGTTTTGTTACCGGATAGTAAGGTAAGCTCAGCTTTGTTTGCGCATTCTACCTAGTCGGTACTTTTGCTGCTATGAACGCCAGCGTTAAGAGACATCAGCTTATTTTACAACAGCTCCAAGCGCAGAAGCATGTGGAGGTGCCCGAGCTGAGTGAGGCTTTGGAGGTATCGGCCGTGACGATACGCAAGGACCTGAAACTGCTGGAAGAGAAGGGATTACTTTTTCGCACGCATGGCGGCGCCTCGCTGGAAAGCCCGTATATCAAGGACCGGCCGGTGAATGAGAAGGAGCACCTGGCAGTGGGCGAGAAGACGAGCATTGCCACGGTGGCGGCCCAGCTCATTCAGGCGCAGGAGTCGGTGATTATCGCGTCGGGCACCACGATGGTGGCGCTGGCCCGCGCCATTCCGGCGCAGCTGGCGCTCACGGTTATTACCTCGGCGCTGAATGTGGGGATGGAGCTGCTGAAGCGCCCCGAGATTGAGGTGTTGCAGCTGGGCGGCTACCTGCGGCATAGCTCCTCCTCGGTGACGGGGCCGCACGCCGAGCAGGTGCTGCGCGAAATTGCGTGCAGCAAGCTGTTTCTGGGCGTCGATGGCATCGACCTCGATTTTGGCCTCACCACAACCAACATCGGCGAGGCGCACCTCAACCAGCAAATGATGCAGACCGCCCAGCAAACTATCGTGCTGGCCGATTCGTCGAAGTTTGGCAAGCGCGGCTTTGGCCGCATCTGCGCGGTGGAGCAGGTGACGCACATCATCACCGATACGGGCATTTCGGCGGCCGATGAGAAGCGGCTGAAGGACCTAGGGGTGGCGCTGACTATTGTGTAACAGCTCGCATTGCGCATGAATATCTGGAAGCACTGCCTGCTCTCGCAGCATAAATTTGGGGGGCAGCCCGCCGATTATTTGCCGGTGCATCGGTTTCTGGATAGCAGCAAGCTATTCTGCTACCACCCGCGGCACCGGCTGCTGTTGCACCACACGGTCGGCATTGAGTGGGCCACTGAGCTGCTAGGCGATGTGTTGACAACCAGCGATAACCAGCAGGTGCTGGTACGCGATGTGGCCGCCGCACATTGCCAGGAAGACCTATCGGGCCGGGTGCCCACGCTGGCCGAGTGGCTGGCCGATGCACCGGCTGAATTGCTGGCCGCGCTGCCCGGTTCTGGGCTTGCGCAGCTGCCCGAGCAGCTAGCGCCCCCCTTGCGCGAGCTGCTGCTGCGTCCTTACTTACGCACCGGGCAGCCAGCGGCCTTGCTGCTGACTTGCAGCACTTTCGGGGTGTATCTGGCCGAAAAGCTGCTGGGGCTGGCTGCCGCCGAGGAGTTGTTGCGCTGGCCGCCCGCTTCAGTGCCGGTGGCGCAGCTGCTGGGGCACATTACCTTGCGGCATCCCTGGCAGTATCGGCCCGACCCTCGGGCGCTGGCTTGGCTACAGCAGCAAGAGCGGGCGGCGAAAGTCACGGAGCAATAGTGTATGTTCGGGTTTCTAAAAAAGCGTATGTCTAGTAGCCTTACTCCCGTTGAGCAACAAATTGCCCACACCCTACAAGCTGGCCATACCCTCACGGTGCGCTGGGACTGTGGCGGCGACGAGAGCTTTGTGTATACCGCCGTGGATGACCAAGAGCTGGATACCGATTATAGGAATGACCAGGATTTGGCTTACCTGCTTGATGGCTACCTGACTGAGCAACTAAACCTGCCTTCCGCAGGCGACTTCTCGATGCGTGGCACCGGGCGCATTCTCCAAGAAGGCCAGGAAGTTGTCATTAACTACCAGTCAGAGTCATGGGCTGATAGTTCTTGGATGGACGACCTAAACGATGAAGAGTTGGCTGAAATAGGCTGCACGCGGCCCGCCCCGACCGATGAGCCGGAGAGCGAGGAGCCGGCATACGAATTCGATGCGGATTATTCGGGCCGGCTCGTGCTGTTTACCCTGAGCTGAATAACTGCGATATGCCTCTTAACTATAATGAGCTAAAAAGGCAGCTCATAGCTTTGCTGGCGGCCGGTCATCACCTCGCAGTGCGCTGGGACTGTGGCGGCGATGAGCATTTTGTGACCACACTGCTAGATGGCGAGGTCCAGGAATTCGACTATGGCCCTGGCTTCCGGGAGTGGCAGCATGACCAATGGCTGGCCGGCAACTACGCGGCAGATAGCCACGACTTCCTCGGCCAGGTAACCAACCTGTCAGTGTTGCTCAATGACTACCTCTCGGGGCTGCTGGGCCTGCCCTCGGTTGGCGAGTTTAGTATGCACGGCACCGGCACTATTTTTCAGGAAGACGACGCCATTGTAATTGAGTATCACTCGGAAGCCGTATGCTGGGACTACGACCCCGACCCCGATGAGAACTGGCCGGATGAGCTATACCTCTCGGCCGAGGAGATGGCCGAGCTAGAGCGCCCGCCCAGCAAGACCGGGCAAGTAGAGCATCCACCAAAGCCCGATTTGCAAATGAGCGCTGCTTACAGCGGGCAAACCACTATGTTTCACCTGAGCTGAGCCCCGCGCCAGCTGACTGCTACCACCCATACCCATTCTTTTGATACGCTCTAAACCCGCCTGCTACGCCGCTTGCCTCGCCTACGTGCAGCTGCGCCTCGACGCGGCCCGCACCGGCATGGCCGCCGCGCAAGAGTCCTCCAACTCCGAAACCAAAAGCAGTGCCGGCGACAAGTATGAAACCGGCCGCGAAATGGCCAACCAGGAGCGCGACCGCCACGCCGCGCAGCTCCACGAGGCGCAGCAGCTACTGGCCGCTCTCCAAAAAATAAACCCCGAGCTGCCCAGCGACACCGTGCGGACGGGCGCGCTAGTGGCTACCAGCCTGGGGCTCTTTTACCTGAGCATTGGGGCGGGCAAGCTCACTACGGCCGAAGGGCAGGAATTTCTGGCCGTATCGCCGGCTGCGCCGGTAATTGCAGTGCTGAGCGGCAAGCGGGCTGGCGAGGAAATAATGTTTAATGGCAAGACGGTACAGGTGCTGGCCGTTAGCTAAATATGCTAAGTGCTGCACCCTGCTGGCCGCGTAGGCCGTATGAGAAAGGACACAATCCTTTCCTTCTTCCTCACCATGTCAGAAGACGTTAAAACCACTACTGCCCAGGATATAGGGCGCTACCTACTCGGCACTTTTATGGTTGGGGCTGGCGTGGGCCACCTCACCTTCGTACGCAAGCCGTTTCAGGCGCAGGTACCCGACTGGGTACCGCAGGACAAAGACACTGTCGTGCTCGAATCGGGCGTAGTCGAAATCGGCCTCGGCCTACTCATGCTGTTCAACAAGCGCTACAAAGTGCCAATGGGCGTGGGGCTAGCGGCATTCTATACCGCTATTTTCCCTGGTAATATCCACCAATACCTCAGCAGCCTGCCGGCTCTCAACCTCGATACTGAGCGCAAGCGCTACGTGCGGCTGTTTTTCCAGCCGGTGCTTATCGGGCTGGCGTTGTGGAGCACGGGCGTTTTTAATAAGAAAAAGTAGCGCGAGCTTTTAATCCGCGAACACCCAATCGCGGGTCTATAAATAATAGCCTCAAAAGGCAGTCAGCTAGCGCTATTCAACGCAGCTAACTTGCTTTTTGAGGCTAAATTTTTTAAAATAACTACTGCTTAGATACCCTGGTTGCGGACTAAAAGCCCGCGCTACTTCTCATTCCGCGCCACCACAAACATGCGGTCGCCAAAGCGGCCCGTCAGCTTGTTGAGCCAGTAAGTGGGGTACTGCGTGCCGAGCTTGGTGGCCTGCTCTACAAGGTTGCCGCCCAGGCGAATGTTGGCCGGGGCTTTCACCGGATTCAGCAAATCGACTACCGAAAAACCGTTCTTCGCCAGCATCTTACGAATGGTATTCGGCGTGAACTCGTAGAGGTGATAAGGCGGAATATCCATGCGGCGCTGGCGGCCCAGCGCCTTATAGGCGGCGAAACCCAGGCGCATACTCGGTAGATTGGTCACGCTGGGCAGAGCCAGCACCAGTAGCCCGCCGGGGCTGAGGATGTGACCAAACTTGCGGATGGCGGCGGCCGGCGACAACAGGTGCTCCAGCACGTCGCCGAGGTAGGCGAGGTCGAACTGGTTTTCGTGAAAATCTTCGGTGGTTTCGATGTTGCCGGTCACTACGGGCAGGTGCAACTCGCGGCGGGCGTAGTCGGCGGCGTGGGCCGATATTTCAAGGCCGTGGGTTTCCCAGCCCAGGCTTTGCAGGCTTTTGAGGGTGTAGCCGGGGCCGCAGCCCACCTCCAGGTACCGAAACTTGCGGCCGGGGTAGTGCTGCTGCATGTAGCGGGTGAATTTATCTTCCTTCACCTGGCTGAGGTCCAGGTCTTTGCCTTCTTCGATAAACGCCTTGTCCTTCTCGGTGCGGTCGTAGTTGGGGCGCTCCGTGAAATACTCCTTGCCATAGAGCTTTTCGAGCTGGGCGGGCGTGGGCTGCGGGTCCAGAAAAGCCAGGTCGCAAGTGGTGCAGCGGGTGCCTTGCAAGCGTTGGCCATCAAAGAGGTAGTAGAAGGGAAGGGGCTGGAAGCTGGTGGCTCCGCACAAGTCGCAGTGGCGCAAGTCGTTCATTTAACATTTATCATTTAACATTTATCAAGCAAAGTGTCTGATGATAAATGTGGCGGCTTCTGCCTGTAAAGTTCAGCAAAAACAACCCAACCCGAACGGCCTTCGTTGGTTGAGTAGAGAGTTGTTAAATGTTAATTGATAAATGTTAATTGAAAAATTAGATGCCGTTGTAATCGGGGCCGGCCCCGTGGGCCTGGCCTGCGCCCTCGAAATTCAGCGCCGCGGCCTCACCGTGGCCACCGTCGATAAAGGCGCGCTGGTGAACTCGCTGGTGGGCTATCCCACCCAAATGGAGTTTTTTTCCACGCCCGAGCTGCTCGAAATCGGCGGCCACCCCTTCCCGATGGCCAGCTACAAGCCGCACCGCGAAGACGCCCTCGACTACTACCAGCGCGTGGCCACCACCGAAAAGCTTGACCTGCGTCTTTATGAAAAAGTAACCGGCCTGCGCGGCCAGGCTGGCGATTTTGTAGTAGAAACCACCAAGGGCGAGATTGCCGCCCGCGCCGTCATCGTGGCCACCGGCTTCTTTGATGTGCCCAATGCTATGGGCATTCCCGGCGAAGATTTGCCCCACGTAAACCACTACTACAAAGAGCCCTACGCCCACGCCGACCGTGACGTGGTAGTGATTGGGGCCAAAAACTCGTCGGCCAAAGCGGCCCTGGCGCTCACCCGCTCCGGCGCTCGCGTGACGCTGGTAGTGCGCGGCGCGGAGGTATCAGAAAGCGTGAAATACTGGATTCGACCCGACCTGCTCAACCGCATCAAGGAAGGCCGCATCACGGCGCTTTTCAACACCACTATCACGGCCATCACCCCGCACACGGTTGAGGTTGTGACGCCCGAAGGCCCGCGCACCATTGCGGCCGACTACGTCTACGCTCTCACCGGCTACCGGCCCGACTACTCGCTGCTTATCGACGCGCTGGCTTTGCCACTGGATGAAAATGACCTGGCCCGCCCGCCGATTTTCGACGTGGCGACGCATGAAACGGCCCGGCCCGGCGTGTTTGTAGCCGGCACGGTGTGCGGCGGACTGGCCACCAGCCGCTGGTTTATCGAGAATGGGCGGCACCACGCGCAACTTATTGCGGCGGCGCTGGCCACGACTGTTGCCACCTAAAAAGCCCGAGTCAGATGCTTTACGTAGCGTCTGACTCGGGCCTTTCAAGACTGCTAACAGGGTATTCTATTTAGGGCTGAACGTGGCGTCGATAGTGTAGGAAAGGCCGCTGAGCGACTGGGTAGTATTCAGCTGCAAAGTGGTGGCAGAAAGCGTTTTAATATCGAAGTCGCCGTTGAATACACTGCCAGGTACCACAAGCGTAACCTTCGTTTGGTCGGTGTTGGAGAAGGCCCAAGTGCCGCTGGTAGTTTGCGGGTCAGTGGTGTTGCACTTAGTGGCGCCTTCGTCGATTACCAGCGTCTTATCGGTGTTAAACTTATACGTATTATCCAGTTGGCAAGCCGTAATAAACTGGCTGCTAGGAATGGGTATCCCGCTGAGCGTGAGGTTAACAGTGGAGGCCTGCCAGGGCTTAGCCGTGAGCAGGTCGGTGCGCGACGCGGTGGGGGTAGGAGTGGGGGTAGTGTCGCTGTCTTTTTTGCAGGCTCCCAGCACCGCTACGGCACTCAGGCAAAGTATAAGCTTTTTCATGGCTTTAAGAGGAAATTGAGTAATGCGTGAACCCGGCAAATATAGCAAGCTTTCTAGAGCAGTTTCCGGATTAGTGTACACTTTTGACGGGAATTAAAAATTAAAAATGATAAATTAAAAATCTGATTGTCTGATTTTTAATTTATCATTTTTAATTTTTAATTCAATGCATCAAATTCGAAACCGCTCTAGGTTGCCAAGTTATCGACACTTTTCGGCCGCCGCCACCGCGTAAGGATAGCGCTGCTGGGCTCCTCGCTGGAAGAAGCCGCAGCCGCTGGCCGAGTCGCCCATCTGCTGTGCCAGCCGACCTAGCAAAAACAGCGTGCGCCCATCTTCCGGCTGGCTTTCCAAGGCTTGGAAGTAAGTAGCGCGGGCATCGGTGTAGCGGCCCAGGCGGGCCAGGGCCGCGCCCTCGGCCTGCAAGTAGTTGAGCGGCACGGCCCGCCCGATGCGCTGGTAATGCTGGTGGCCGCGTTGCAGGTCGGCCAGGGCCGGGGCTGTGCGCCGCAGGTCGAGCAGCCGGTTTTCGCCACGGGCCAGGAAGGCCTCAACCAAGGTAGTATCGAGCGCCAGAGCACGGGAGTAGCTGGTTTCGGCCTCGGTGGGCTGGTGCAATAGCACCTGGCAGCGGCCCAGCCGGTAGAGCAGGCGGGCGGCATCGGGGGTGGGCAGCGGGTCGGTGCCATCGGCGCTGGCCAGCAGGGCGGCCTCGTAGTCGGCGCGGGCGGCGGCGTAGTCGTGGCGAATATCCTGGGCCAGCTGGCCCCGCAGGCGCAGGGCGGGGGCGTAGTCTTCGCGAAAGCTAATGGCTTGGTCGAGGTAGTCATAGGCCGCGCTCCACTGGCCGCGGGCAAAGGCGTGGCGGGCATCGTCGTAGTTGGTGCCGGCCGCCACGCGGTCCAGCACAATTTTGGCCGAAATGCCAAACAGAAAAATCAGCCCCACAATGATGGCTACCAGCCAGAAATCCTGCCGGTTGAAGCGCACCCGCTGGCGCGGGGTGCGCACTTGGTAATGGCGCTCGCGGCGGTCGGCGGGGTGGCGGGTGCGCAGGGGCGGGGCGGGGGCAGCGGCCGGCATCCTATACACCGAGGGGCCACCATCGGCCGCCGTGGTGGCGGGCATGCGGCGGGCCTCGGCCTGCTGCGCGGCCTGCTGAAGCTGAAAATCGTACTGGGCCCGGCGGCCGGGGTCGCCCAGCATCCGGTAGGCCGTGGCTACGGCCTTGAACTGCTCTTCGTAGCGAGGGTCGCCGCCGTGCTTGTCGGGGTGCAGCTGGATGGCTAAGCGCCGGTAGGCCTGCTTGATAGCCTCGGCCGAAGCCGTGGGCAGCACCCCGAGCACCTGATAATGGTTTTGACTCACGTCCCGAAAAAATTAAAAAAAAGCCAAGTGCAAAATTCAGCCCCGGCCGGCAGTTTTGCGTAAAGAACGCCCCAGGCAGCCCTGGCGTTGCCCCCGCCGCCTGCAACTTAACCGCAATTTCAAGCTAAACAATTCCGCACTCATGGCTACCCTGACCGACGACAAAACGCCGCGCAACGACAGCCTCATTGGCAACCTCACCGGCTACCTCGATACGCGTATCGATATTATTAAGCTCGAAACCCAGGAGAAAGTAAAAGGAGCATTTGTTAGCACGGTGCACGGCGTAGCCCTAGCGTTCTTAGGGGTATTGTTCATTGTGTTCGGCTCCATTTACTTAGGCTTGGCGCTTAACCAAGCCCTCAATAGCCCCTCGGCGGGCTTTGGCCTGGTAGCAGCCCTGTACTTGGTACTGGCTGTGCTCTTTTTTGTGGGCGTCGATAAAAAGGTGTTCCAGGGCGTGGCCGATAAGCTGCTCAATAATACTATTTACAAATCGGATAAGCGCGACCCCGGTGCCAGCCACTAGTTGGCAGCCACTGCTTTCCCTTTACCACCCAAGCAACCAACCCCTGACATGACCGAGCCGAACAACCCGCTGTTTGACGACGAAAAAGAATTTCTGGAGCGCAAAAAGCTTGAGTATGAGCGTGCTTTGCGCGGCGATGTCGAAGAAATAAAAGAGCAAACCTTGCAAGTGGGCAAGGTGGCCCTGGTGGGTGCTGGCATAGCGGGCGGCATCTGGCTGCTCACCAAGGCTTTCGGCGGCCGCAAGCCCCACAAGAAGAAGCATAAAAAAGGCAAGCACCACGTTGCTTTCGACGACTACGCGGGCTTTGATGGCTACGAAGACGACAGCCACGACCAGGAGCTACACGACCTGACTTCGACCTACCACTCGCCGAAATACGCCTACGACCACGCCGACCGCTACGCGGCCGAAAGCGATGGTTTTTACCAGGGTGGCGGCCAGGATGACCAGGATTACTTGACGGAAGATTATCTCGGTGATGCCGATGATAATGGCCTGAGCGATTATCCTGATTTTCCGGCGCACTCCAGCCCGCAGCACGGGGCCGATGCCGACGACATCGACACGACATATGGCAGCCACGCCGCCAGCCCCACGCACCTCGACGTGTACCACACCGACGAAGACCACGGCGACGAAGACGAGGATGACCAAGAGCCGGCGCACTCGTATGCCTCGCCCAATTCGTACCAGGCACGCCCCTACGACGATAGCCGCCGCTTGCCCGAGTCGGATAGCTTTGCCGATGCTGATGAGCCCGCTGCCGCCCCAGCCGCCAAAAAGCCGTGGCTAGTGCCCGCTATCATGGCCTTTGCCCAGAGCGAAACGGGCAAAGTAGTGTTGGCCCAAGCGGCTGCGGTTGCTATGGCCTTCATTTCCAGCAAGGTCAAGGATATCCTGCCGAGCAATGCGGCCGATGCCGATAAAAATACCGACCTTGCAGCTTCATCGGCTCCCAAGGGCGCATCGCCCGAGGCTTGGCCCGCAACTACCGCCGCTCAGGATGCTTCTGCCGCCGCCCAACACGACGACACCATCACCTACCGCGAGCCGCTTGCTTGACACGCTGGCTGGGCTGCGGGCGCGTGGGCATAAGGCCCTAGCCGTGCTACTCGACCCCGACGATTTCGCGGCCGACCGCGTCCACAACCTGCTACACCTGACCCGGCAGCATCCCGTCGATTTTTTCCTCGTAGGGGGCAGCCTGGTGCTTACTGAGCACCAGGCTGCCCTCATTGCGTTGCTCAAGGCCGAGGCGCCGCAGGTGCCCGTGCTGCTCTTCCCAAGCCACGCCCTGCACGTAGATGCCGCCGCCGATGGCATTTTGCTGCTCTCGCTCATTTCGGGCCGCAATCCTGATTTTCTGATTGGCCAGCATGTGGTGGCCGCGCCGCGCCTGCGCCAGAGTGGCTTGCAGCTGCTGCCCACCGGCTACATGCTAGTCGATAGCGGTCGGCCTACCACAGCTTCGTACATCAGCGGCACCACGCCGCTGCCTCATGATAAGCCCAGCATAGCCGCTGCCACTGCTATGGCCGGCGAGCAGATCGGCCTACGCCTGATGTACCTTGATGGGGGCAGCGGGGCGCAGTATCCGGTATCGGCGGCCATGATTCGGGCGGTGCGCGCCGCAGTGGATACGCCCCTCATCGTGGGCGGCGGGCTGAATACGGGCGAAAAAATCTATACTGCCCTGGCCGCCGGGGCCGACCTGGTGGTAGTGGGCAACCACATCGAGCGCGACCCTGGTTTCCTGGCCGAAGCCGTGGCCGCGGTGCGCGAAGCCAGCGTGGCCGCCTCTGTGGAATAAGTTGGCTGACCGTTAATCATCAGATGGACAGGTAGAACGAGTAGTATTGCGGAAGTACGCTACTAGTCGCTTTCTCTATGTTCATTCGGTTGCTGCAACTCGGCTCGTTATTTATTGGGTTGCTTATGGCGGCTGGGCCGGTGGCGGCTCAGTCGGCCACTACCCGGCAGGTAGTAGCGCAGGTGCGCGCCACCTACCAACTGCCGGCGCTGCTGGCCGCTGTTATTCAGCCCGAGGGCATTATATATCTGGGCGGGGGCGTGCGGCATAATGATGCGGCCGACACAATTGGCCCCGACGACTATTTCCATCTGGGCTCCGAAACCAAGGGCGTGACGAGTTTGCTAGCGGGCAAGCTAGTGGAGGAAGGGAAAATAAAGTGGAAGAGCCGGCTCGTGGAAGTAGTGCCCGAGTTGAAAGATAAAATCCGGACTGAGTACGCGGCAGTTACCCTAGATAAGCTGCTTTCGCACCGGGCGGGCATTCATCCTTATATGTGGAGCCGCGACCACAAAGCGCTACCCACGCTCGTGGGCACGGTTTCGGAGCGCCGGCTGCAATTTGCCGCCTTCGTATTGCAGCAGCCTTCCGTAAGCGCTACTCCTGGCAAAAGCTACGCGTACTCCAATGCCGGCTACGTGCTAGCCGCCCTTATGCTGGAGCGCGCCAGCGGCAGTACTTGGGAGGATTTGCTGGCGGCGACATTTGGCCAGCTAAAGCTGCGCTACCTGCTGGGCTTTCCCAACCGGCACGATGCCCAGCAGCCCTGGGGCCACCACCTGGTGCCAGTAGCCGGCAGTAGCCGTGATAGCACCCTGGTGCCACTCGGCCCTACCAACCGCTACCAAGGCTACGACTACATGGCCCCCGCCATGGAGCTGTCGATGCCCCTACCCGACTTCGCCCGCCTGGTGCAGCTGCACCTACTAGGCTTGCTGGGCCAAGACAACTACCTAAAAAGCAGCACCTACCAAACCATCCATTTTGGCAAGCAGGAATACGCCTACGGCTGGGCAGTGAGCGGGCTCGCAAGTCGCGGCACGCTCCGAAGTATGCACGACGGCACCACCCGCACGTTTTACTGCCACACCGTGCTATACCCCGACCAGCGCATTGCCTTCGTGGTGCTAACAAATGCGGGTGGCACGCCCGCCAAAAAAGCCTGCCACGAACTAGCTCAAGACCTGTGGAAGCGCTACCTACTCGGCCAACTCTAGCCGCAACGCGGCCAATCTTACCACCAAAACCATTCTCAATTGCCCATCAGCAACCCCTACTACCTTAAAAAGGAAAAAGGCTGCCTATAAAAGCAGCCTTCTCCAATTCATAACCAAATAGCCAGCCCGCCGCAGGCGGGCGTATCCGTTAAATCTGTTTAATCCGTTTGAATCTGCGGTCAGTCGGCGGCTAGATGTTCATGGCCGACTCGCGGCGGCGCATCTTACCAGCCGGAATGCCGAACATCATCTTGAAGCGGCGGCAGAAGTAGGCGGTGTCCTTGTAGCCCACCTCGCGGCCGATGTCGCGGATGCTCTTCTTGGTGGTGCGCAGCAGCGATACGGCGCGCTCCATGCGCTGGTACTCGATGTAATCCTGCGGATTGATGTTGGTCAGCATCTTGAAATACTGGCCCACGTAATCTTCGCTCACACCGGCCACGCCGGCCAGCACTTTGTTCGAGAGGTCGCCGCTGAGGTTCTCCTTAATAAAGTTGAACAGGTCGATGAGGCGCGGGTCTTTGAAGTAGGTGCTGTTGGTGGCGAGCTGCTCCACAAACAGGTTGTTGCGCAGGATGTAGCGCACTACTTCTACCACGATGTTCTCGGTGTAGATGTTGATGAGGCGCTCGCGGCCCGGCAAGTCTTGCAGCGTTTCCTCGATAACCTTGATAATGAGGTTCGACAGCTTCGTATTGCTTTTGATAACGAAGGCTGGCACGTCGAGCGACGCGAAGAAGTTGACCGAGTCGAACACCTTGGCTTCGAAGGCCACAAAGCTGTGGCTTTCTTCGGCGTCGCCGATGAGGTCAAGGTTGTCGTTGGACGAGAAGAACCGGTCTTTGTTGGTAATCAGGTCGTCGTTGGAAATAACGCGGCTTGCCGAGCCCGCGCCGTAGCCAATGCGCGTGGCGCGGCCGCCGGGCACAAACAGCAATTCGCCTTCTTCTACCAGCAGTTCTTCTTCGCCAAAGCGAATTTGCCCTTTATGTAATAGGATAAGATTGTTGCCTACATCATACACGTTGCGGGCGGTGAAAGCCTGCCGAAGTACCAAATTCTTGGCTTTAATGTAGCGGACACCTAGTGATTCGATGACTTTATTGTAATCTTCCATAAGTTAATGGCTCGTAACTGGGTATAAGAGGCGGAAAAGTCCCGAAAGTTACGACTAAATAATGCAATTGAGCATGGAAAAATTCAGTAAAAAGAAAAACCCAGGCCAAAAAGCCTGGGTTTTGTGCAAAATACGTAAAATTGAAGCGACAAAAGGGCTTATTTCAGTATTTCCCGCGATATCACAATTTTCTGAATCTCAGAAGTACCCTCGTAAATCTGCGTGATTTTAGCGTCACGCATGAAGCGCTCGACGTGGTATTCTTTAACAAATCCATAACCGCCGTGAATCTGGACAGCCTCAACGGCCGAGTCCATAGCCACCTTAGAGGCAAATAGCTTAGCCATCGCGCCGCTCTTGGCGTAGTCGACCTGGTTGTCCTTGTCGGCGGCGGCTTGCAGGCACAGCAGGCGGGCGGCATCTACGTTGGTGGCCATGTCGGCCAGCTTGAACTGAATGGCCTGGTGCTGGGCAATGGGCGCGCCAAACGCCTTGCGCTCCTTGGCGTACTTAATGCTGAGTTCGAGCGAGCCCGAGGCGATGCCCAGCGCCTGCGCTGCAATGCCGATGCGGCCGCCCGCCAGCACCTGCATGGCGAACTTGAAGCCGAAACCATCGGCACCAATGCGGTTTTCCTTGGGCACCTTCACATCGGTAAACATCAAGGAGCAGGTGTCGGAACCGCGGATGCCGAGCTTGTTTTCTTTGGGGCCTTGCTGGAAGCCGGGCATGTCCTTGTCTACAATGAGGACGTTGATGCCGCGCGACTTTAGGTCGGGGTGGGTTTGGGCAATAACCAGGTACACCGAGGCGGTGGTGCCGTTGGTAATCCAGTTTTTGGTACCATTCAGCAGGTAGTGGTCGCCTTTGTCCTCGGCGGTGGTGCGCTGGCTGGTAGCGTCGGAGCCGGCTTCGGGCTCGGAGAGCGCGAAAGCCCCGATGATTTCGCCCGAGGCGAGGCGCGGCAGGTACTTGCGCTTTTGCTCTTCGGAGCCGTATTTCTCGAGGCCCCAGCACACCAGTGAGTTATTCACCGACATGATGACCGAGCACGAGGCATCGACCTTGGAGATTTCCTCCATCGCCAGCACGTAGCTGATGGTGTCGAGGCCCGAGCCGCCGTATTCGGGGCTCACCATCATGCCCAGAAAGCCGAGCTCGCCCATCTTTTTGATTTGCTCGGTGGGAAATTTCTGGTGCTCGTCGCGCTCGATTACGCCGGCCCATAGCTCTTGGGCAAATTCGCGGGCAGCGTCGCGCACCGCAAGCTGCTCTTCGGTGAGCTGGAAGGGAGAGGCGGGGGCCATAGTATCAAACATGGGTGTGGGTGGGTGGATAGGGCCGAAGCCGATGGGTGGGAGAGGAGAGAACTTGTAGCCGCAAAATTACGGCTGGCAGATGGGATTTGCCTGAAACAAGAAAGTCGTCATGCCGAATAGTTTCGACCTGACGACTTTCTTTTTCTACGGCCGGGGCTAAGCCCGGCGGTGGTTAGTTGCGGCGGTTGCCACTCATGAAGATACTGACATAATAAAGCAGCGTAGCCAGCGAGCTGAGCGCGGCCACTACGTAGGTCATAGCGGCCCACCAGAGGGCATCTTTCGCGCCGGCGTGCTCCTGGGTGGTCACTACACCGCTGCGGTCCATCCAGGCCAGGGCGCGGCGCGAAGCATCAAACTCGACGGGCAGCGTGACAAACGAAAACAACGTGGTGAGGGCAAACAGCGCAATGCCGATGCCCAGCGGAATGACGCTGGTGCGAAGCATGAAAATGCCGGCCAGCAAAATGAAAGGCATGAACTTCGACACCGACGACAAGGCCGGCACCATGGCCGAGCGAAAGGTCAGGAAGCTGTACGCATCGGCGTGCTGCACGGCATGGCCACACTCGTGGGCTGCCACGGCTGCGGCGGCTACCGAGCGCTCGTTATACACCGCCTCGCTGAGGTTGACTGTTTTATCGGTCGGGTTGTAGAAGTCGGATAGGCGGCCTTCAGTACTCACAATCTGCACGTCGTAGATGCCGTGGTCGCGCAGCATTTTAGCGGCTACCTCGCGGCCGGTGAGGTTGGCTTGAAGGCCAACCTGGCCGTATTCGCGGAATTTGCTGCGCAAACGCCACTGAACGGCGGCGCTGGCCAGCATTACTAGGATGATGAGAAGATACATAATGAAGAAAAGGTGAAGTAGCTGGTAAACGGCCAGTGCCCGGCGGTGGTTGCTACGCCGTAGACGAGTTGCCTAGCAGCGTACTTTCTCCACAATGCGCGACGTACTATACCCCGACACCAGCGGCACGGTCAGCACCTGCCCGCCTCTGTTCAACACCAATTCGTGGCCCACAATTCCGTCGATTGTATAGTCGTCGCCCTTCACCAGAATATCGGGCTGCACCAGCTCAATAAGGTGCAGCGGCGTCTGCTCGCCGAAGAAAACTACCGCATCCACAAACCCCAGCGCGGCCATAATGCGCGCCCGCGACGTCTCGTCCTGAATGGGCCGGCCGGGCTTGATGGCGCTCACCGAGGCATCGGTATTGAGGCCGACTACCAGGCGGTCGCCAAGGGCGCGGGACTTTTCGAGGTAATCGACGTGGCCTAGGTGCAGCAAATCGAAGCAGCCGTTGGTGAAGACGATGCGCTCGCCGGCGGCGCGCCAGGCGTCGAGGGTGGCGGGTAGTTGGGCTTCAGTTAAAATTTTATCGGCGGTCATAGCAGGGGTAGCTTTAAAAACGCTTGTCATTGCGAGGAGGCACGACGAAGCAACCTTTCCTTTTACGGCGGCGAACGTTGGCAGTGCGAGAAGGAAAGGTTGCTTCGTCGTGCCTCCTCGCAATGACAACCGCATTCACTCACTCACTCATTCGCTCATTCACCCATTCACTCTGTGGTCAGCGGCTCATGGGCCAGGGCCTCGGCCTCGTCGGCGATGCTCTTCTTATCATCGGCGGCCACGGCCACGAAGCTGATGCCGCCCAGCAGCACTACCAGCAGCGTTTGGGCGCCGTGCACCACCAAGGCGTAGGCAATGCCCGCCTCTTTGCTGACGCCGTAGGCCAGCAAAATGCCCTGCACCATCACGTGAAACGGCCCGATGCCGCCCGCCACCGGCGCGGCCATGCCGAAGGCCCCGAAGGTGAGCACCGCCAGGCCGGCCCGCGCATCGAGGTTATACGTTTCGGGAAAGCAGAAAAAAGCCAGGTAATCAAGCAGGTAGTACACAAACCAGGTAAAGAGCGTGTGAAACAAGAACAGGGCTTTGTTCTCCAGCTTTAGGATGCTGAAAACGCCCGCCAGCAGGCCTTTCACAAACACCACTCCTTTATTAAAGAGCTTGTTCTGCCGCAGCTTTTCGAGGTTGCGAAACCCAGCGTAGCCAACGCTTGCCAGCAACCCCAGCCCGATAATGGCCGCCACCACCAGCGGCGTAGGGTTGCGGGCAATGGTATCGGCCCGGCCGCCGAGCATCTTGTCATTGAAGAAGCCCCAGAAGGTCTTAAAATCGAGCAGCAGCGTGCTGCCCAGCAGCAGCAGCAACACTAGCACGTCAATCACGCGCTCGGTCACGACGGTGCCCAGCGCCACCTGCACCGGCACGCCACTGGTGCGCCGCAGCACCGAGCAGCGGATAACCTCGCCGGCGCGGGGTAGCACTAGATTGGCCAGGTAGCCCACCATCATGGCGTGGTACACCTTCCAGAAGGGAGCTGGCGTTTGGGAGGCGTTGAGCTGCATTTGCCAGCGGTAGGCGCGGCTGAGGTAGCCAAACACCGTGATAATGCTCGTGACCACCAGCCAGCCATAATTGGCCGAGCGGATAGACTGCCCGATGCGCGACAAGTCTTGGTCGCGCACGGCGTAGTACATCAGCGCCCCCGAAATGCTAAGCAGCAGCGTGTATTTGAAGAAGGTAAGGAGGTGCTTCATATAGTAAATGAGTGATAGGTAAAGTTGTCATTGCTTCGTCGTGCCTCCTCGCAATGACAACTTTACTCACTTAGCCGATTGTGCTGGTCGGGAAAAATGACGGTGGGCTTGTGCGCGCGAGCTTCGGCGAAGTCGATGAGCCCGTAGGAAAACACGATAATGACGTCGCCCACGGCCACGCGGCGGGCGGCAGGGCCGTTGAGGCAGATGGTGCCGGTGCCGCGCTCGCCCCGGATGGTATAGGTTTCGAGCCGCTCGCCGTTGTTGACGTTCACGACCGTCACTTTCTCATTTTCGACCATGTTGGCCGCGTCAAGCAAGTCCTCGTCGATGGTGATGCTGCCCACGTAGTGCAGCTCGGCCTGGGTGACTTTAACGCGATGAATCTTAGACTTAAGAACTTCGATGTGCATAAAAGCGAAATAAAATAGCCCCCAAAGATACCGAGGCGCGGGCGCGACGCCGGAGGCAGGGGCATTGGACTGGTTAAGCAGGCAATAGGATGGAAGCAAGGCGCGGTGTAGCTTAGCCGCCAGTCTGCTGCTTCGTTACTCCGCCATTCGTATGAAAATCACTAAGCTGCTCGTCGCCAACCGGGGCGAAATTGCCATTCGCGTGTTCCGCGCCGCTTCTGAGCTGGGCATTCCCACGGTGGCCCTCTACACCTACGAGGACCGTAATTCGCTGCACCGCTACAAGGCCGACGAGGCCTACCAAATTGGGCGCGACGACGAGCCGCTGCGGCCGTATTTGGATATTGAAGGCATCATCAAGCTAGCCAAGGAAAACGGCGTCGATGCCATTCACCCCGGCTACGGCTTCCTGAGCGAAAACGCGAACCTGGCCCGGCGCTGCCGCGAGGAAAACATCATTTTCGTGGGCCCGCGCCCCGAAGTGATGGAGGCCCTCGGTGACAAAGTAGCCGCCAAAGCCGTGGCCCTGAAATGCGAAGTGCCGCTCATCGAAAGCAGCGAAGCCGACCTCACCGACATCGACGTGGCGCTGGCCGAAGCCCACCGCATCGGCTACCCCGTGATGCTGAAAGCCGCCAGCGGCGGCGGCGGCCGCGGCATGCGCGTAATCCGCGACGACGAGCAGTTGGGCAAAGGCTTCTTTGAAGCCCGCAACGAGGCCCTAAATGCCTTCGGCGACGACACGGTTTTTCTCGAAAAATTTGTGGAGCGGCCCAAGCACATCGAAGTGCAGCTGGTGGGCGACCAGCACGGCCACCTCACGCACCTCTACGAGCGCGACTGCTCGGTGCAGCGCCGCTTCCAAAAGGTAGTGGAAATAGCGCCAGCCGTGGACCTCACCGAGTCGCTGCGGCAGCGGCTGTACGGCTACGCCTTGCAGATTGGTAGAGCGGTGGGCTACGACAATGTGGGCACGGTCGAGTTTCTAGTCAATCCCGAGTTGGACCGGATTTATTTTATCGAGGTCAACCCCCGCATTCAGGTCGAGCACACGGTAACCGAGATGATTACGGGCGTCGATTTGATTAAGACGCAGCTGTTTATCGCTTCGGGCTACCCGCTAGAGTCGCCCGAAATCGGGCTGGGACCCGATGTGGTGGTGCCGCGCATGGGCGTGGCTGTGCAGTGCCGCATCACGACCGAAGACGCCACCAATGATTTCAAGCCCGACTACGGCACGGTGGTGGCGTACCGCTCGGCGGGCGGCTTCGGCATCCGGCTCGACCAGGGCTCGGTGTATCAGGGCGCAGTGATTTCGCCGTTTTTTGATTCGCTCCTGGTGAAGGTGTCAACCCAGGCCCCCACACTGGCCAGCGCCGCCCAGAAAATGCTGCGCACGCTTGATGAATTCCGGGTGCGCGGGGTGAAGACGAACATGCAATTCTTGCAGAACATCGTGCGCAACCCCGACTTTCAGGCCGGGCACGCCACCGTCGATTTCATCAAGGACCACCCCGAGCTACTGACGTTTAAAACCCGGCTCGACCGCGCCACACGCATCCTCAATTACATCGGCGAGGTGACCGTGAACGGCAACCCCGACGTGGCCGGCCGCGTGGACGAGCGCCGCCAGATTCGCAAGCCGCCGCTGCCCGCCGCCGACCTGAGCGTGCCGCCCGCCGATGGCACCCGCCAAAAGCTGCTGGCGCTGGGCCCCGAAAACTTTGCCCAGTGGCTGCGCGACGAGCCGTACATCCACTACACCGACACCACGCTGCGCGATGCCCACCAGAGTTTGCTGGCCACGCGCATGCGCACCATCGACATGCTGCGGGTGGCCGACCGCTACGCCCGCCAGCACCCCCAGACGTTTTCGATGGAGGTGTGGGGCGGCGCGACCTTTGACGTGGCGCTGCGCTTTCTGCACGAAGACCCCTGGGCCCGCCTGGCCCGGTTGCGCGAGGCCGTGCCCAACATCATGCTGCAAATGCTGATACGCGGCGCAAATGGCGTGGGCTACAAGGCCTACCCGGATAACCTGACCGAGAAATTCGTGGCCCAGGCTAGTGAAAAAGGCGTGGATTTGTTCCGCATTTTCGACTCGCTGAACTGGATGAAGGGTATGGAAGGCTGCATAAACTACGTGCGCCGCCAAACGCCCGGCCTCGCCGAAGGCAGCATCTGCTACACCGGCGACATTCTGGATACCAGCCGGCCCAAGTACAACCTCGACTACTACCTCACGCTGGCCCGCCAGCTGGAGGAGGCCGGCGCGCATATCCTCTGCATCAAAGACATGGCGGGCTTGCTCAAGCCCTACGCCGCCGCCGAGCTGATTCCGGCGTTGCGCGAAACGGTGAAAATCCCGATTCACCTGCACACCCACGACACCAGCAGCCTGCAAGCCGCCACCTACCTCAAGGCCGTGGAGGCGGGCGTGAACGTGATTGATGTGGCGCTGGGCGGCCTGTCGGGCCTCACCTCGCAGCCCAATTTCAACTCGGTGGTGGAAATGCTGCGCCACTCGCCCCGTCACCGCGAGTTCGACCAAGCCAGCCTCAACCAGTTCAGCGACTATTTCGAGGCGCTGCGCGAGCAGTATTATCCCTTCGAAAGCGGCCTGCTGGCGGGCACGGCCGAGGTGTACGAGCACGAGATTCCGGGCGGCCAATACTCCAACCTGCGGCCGCAGGCGGCGGCGCTGGGCTTGCTCGACAAGTTTGAGGAAGTGAAGCAGCGTTTCCACGACGCCAACGAGCTGCTGGGCGACATCCCGAAGGTCACGCCCTCGTCGAAGGTGGTAGGCGATTTGTCGCTGTTCATGGTGTCGAATAATCTGACGCCGCAGGACGTGCTCGAAAAAGGGCCGACGCTGAACTTCCCCGAGTCGGTGCGCGAACTGCTGCGCGGCGATATTGGCCAGCCCGAAGGCGGCTGGCCCACCGACATTCAGCAGGCGGTGCTGCGCGATGAAAAACCGTTTACCGAGCGGCCGGGCGAGCACCTGGCTCCGATTGATTTTGACAAGGAATGGGCGGAGTTTGAGAAAGCCAACCCGTACGTGCAATTCACTGATTTTCTGTCTAGCCTACTCTACCCCAAGGTGTTTGCCGAGTACTGGGAGTTCCGCAAAAGCTTTGGCGACGTGAGCCGGATTTCGACGCCGGTGTTCTTCTTTGGCCTGAAAGAGGGCGAAGAAACCATCATCGAAATAGCGCGGGGCAAGTCAATTATTATCCGCTTGCAAAGCATCGGCCCGGTGAATGCGGAGGGCATGCGCACTATGTTCTTCACCCTCAATGGCCAAACGCGCAACCTTGAAGTGCGCGACCAAAGCGTGGAAGTGAAAACGGTGCACAACGCCAAGGCCGACCGCGCCAACCCCAAGCAAATAGCTGCCCCGCTGCAAGGCCTGCTCAGCAAAATGCTGGTAACCGCCGGCCAGCAAGTCACCAAAAACGCGCCGCTTTTCGTGATAGAAGCCATGAAAATGGAAACTACCATCACCGCTTCTGAAGACCTCACGGTGGGCAGCCTAGCGCTCGGCGAGGGTGCCCGCGTGCTGGCCGACGACCTGGTGCTGACCGTGGCATAAGCTTGTTTACTAAGTTATTGACTAATAATTTTTATGAAGAAATTATTGCTTTTGTGCGGGCTGCTAAGCGGCAGTGCGCCTGCGTTTTCCCAAGCTAAAAAAGTAGTTAAGCCGCCCGTAGTGGCTGTGTCGGCTGCCACCGTGCAGCGGGTGCTCACTACCCTAGCCGCCGACGATATGCAGGGCCGCGCCACTGGCCAGCCCGGCCAGCTCCGGGCCGCGCAGTTTCTGGCCGGCGAGTTTCAGCGCATTGGCTTGCAGCCGCTGCCGGGGGGCACGAGCTTTATGCAGGAGTTTCCGGCCTACGAGTCGAGCGTGACGAGCCTGGCCGTGGTGCTGAATGGCCAGGCCCTGCCCGCCGACCGCGTGCACGCCTACACCACCCAGCCCGAGCTTACCTGGACCGAAAAAGACAGCGTGCGCGTGCTGGTGCTGGGCCCCGAGGAGAAGGTGCAGACGCATTTTCGCGAGATTTTGCGGCCGGCCCACAATACGCTGGTGCTGTTTGACCCCGCCCAGGCGGCCACGTTCAAGTCGTTGGTCGAGCGGTTTGGCAAGCCGCAGCTGCGGGCCGAGCAGGCCGCCAGTCCGTATTCCAGCGTGTGGGCACTGGCGGCGGGGCCGGCACCCAGTTCGTTTCGGGTGCTGGCCAGCACGGCCACCAAAACCCTGACGCTGCGCAACGTAGTGGGCTACCTGCCCGGCCGCGATAAGGCCCGTGCCGCTGAGAAAATTATTTTCTCGGGCCACTACGACCACTTGGGTATCTTGAAGCCTGTGGATGGCGACTCCATCGCCAACGGGGCCGACGATGATGCCAGCGGCACCACCGCCGTGGTGGCCCTGGCCGAGTACTTCAAGAAGCGCAATGACAATGCCCGCTCGTTGATTTTTGTGGCTTTCACGGCCGAAGAAATCGGCGGCTTCGGGGCGCGCTATTTCTCGCAGCAGCTGGTGCCGCAGGAGTTGACGGCCATGTTCAACATCGAGATGATTGGCAAGGAAGCCAAGTTTGGCCCCAAAACCGCCTTCATTACGGGCTACGATAAGTCGGACTTTGGGAAGCTGCTGCAAGCCAATCTGGTAGGCACCGAGTTCAAATTTGAGCCCGACCCCTACCCCGAGCAAGGGCTGTTTTACCGCTCCGACAATGCCACGCTGGCCCGCCTGGGCGTGCCGGCCCACACCATCAGCACCGACCAGATTCCGACCGATAAGCTCTACCACAGCGTGGATGACGAAGTGGGCAGCCTCAGCGTGCAGAACATGACCGATGTCATCTCGGCCATTGCCCGCAGCGCCGCGGGCATGGTGGCGGGGCAGCAAACGCCCACCCGCGTGGCCCCCGAGCCAGCGCGGTAGGCCGAAAGCTGCTAAGCTCAGGCCCGCTAGCAGTAGGCTAGTTAAAAGAAACTGGCGCTTATTGCTGATTTACTCCGCAACCTTTAGCTTATGAAAGCTTCTTTGCTGCTTTGTCTGGCAGTTATGCTGCGCGTATCAGTGGCGCATGCGCAGCCTGAATCTGGAGTTAGTTTTTGGCCTGGATTCTACAAGTATAAAAGCGTAGCGCTAATCAGCCAGCAGCCGCTGGTGGTGCTCCTGAGCGAGGAAGACCCCAAGAAGTTGAAGAAACTGGCCAATAAACCCGAGGAGTTGGCCGAATACAAAGCCAGTATAGCCTACCTCAATACCAAGCTCCAGAAACTGGCCCCGCAGGTTTGGAAATTTTCGCCATCGGTAGAGTTTAAGTCTGAATCGGCGCTACCTGCCCTGCAAGCGGCCCCAGGCCAGCGTACCGTGGTGCTTTACTACGAGAAGCAGGCAGTAGGCGTAAGCCGACAGCACGTTGGCTTCGGCCCGAAAGATGGAATGTGGCAAGCCATTTTGCAGCTAAGCAGCCTCGGCGATGGGAAAGAGCAGCTGGAATGCAGCGCCTTGCTACCGCTGGATATCATTTATCCGAGCGATATAGTAGTGGCCTTTAAACAAATTCAACACCAACTGCGCCGGGATGTCAAGCTACAGGCCGATGCCGGCCTGGGCCACGACAAACAGTTGCAGGTGGCGCGGGACAGGCTACGGGCCGAAGGCGATGCCAATGCCGAATCCATCCGCACCAAGCTGCTGCTTGTGGCACAAGATGATGTAGATGAAGGGCTTACGGAAGAGGACATCAAACGGGTATATCCATTTCCGTTTCAGCTGGTGCCCCGCACCACTATTGAAGAAGCAGTACGGGTGAGTGATATACGCTACAACTACGTGCGCTGGCGGGCGGCCTCAATGGCCAGCACAGGACCAGAGATTATTGCCGCTGCCGATGGGCAAGTGTTGGGTTGCTCGGCCGATGGGGGCCTGGGCCTGCGCGGCCAGGCGATAATCGGCAAGCGGGAGTTTAAAGACTTTGCTCGTTATGCTGATGCCAAGGTGAGCCGCCTATACCTGGGTATAAACTAACCGGCGCTAGCCGACTCACCTACCCAATAGGTCGGCAGTAGAACCCCTGAAGCAGTTTGCTGAATAGGGTAAGGCAAGGGCCTGGCCCGGTCAGCGTAGCACTATGCTGCTTATACTTGGGGCCGGAAGGAGTTGTACCTTCCGGCCCCCATCCGTTTTTAGGCCCTGAGGTATGCTGCACCCCGTTTTTAAGTTGGCGCGCCGGTTGCCGGTTGCTGGTTTGTTGTGCTGCCTGCTGCTGGCGGCCGGGCCACCCGCCCGCGCCCAAACGCCGCTCGGCCAGCCCTCGCTCGACGAGTCGAAGGTGCAAATCTGGTGTGCCACGGCGCGCTACGTGTACGAAGACGCCGGCCGGCCCAACCTCAAGCAAACCTTGCGCTGCGGCAGCACCCTGCCCGCCCTGGCTGCCAGCCTGCGCCCCGACAGCCTGCGCATATACTCGGTGCTGTACCAGCCCATTGAGGCCAAAGGCAAGATTTACAAGGGCTTGAAGGACAACCCGGCCCGTTTGGCGGCTCTCACCAAAGCGATTATCAGCAAGCTAAAATCGTCGCCAGCGCGGCAGCGCGACCCGGCCCGCCTGGCCCGCCTGCAAGTGCTGGAAAAGCGCCTGACCGACTACGTGCAAACCGGCCTGCCCCCCGGCAACGGCCGCGACGATGAGGGCCCCACCGCCGACACCAGCGCCACCGCTACCACCGGCCCCGCCGAGGCCGCCGAAGCCGGTACCCTGGCCGCCGCACCTGCCCACGCCGGCCCCGCGCCCGCCGAGCCGCTGCTCAACCGTTTTTTTGCGCCCCTGGCGCTGATTTTGAGCATTGTGAGCTTGGTGCTGTTTGTGCTGCTGCGCCTGAGCATGCGCCGCGAACTGCGCCAGATGCGCCGCCTGGCCAGCCAGGTGCCGGAGCTAAACGCCACCCAGCAGCGCCAGGTAGAAGAACTGGTGACGCGCCGCCTAGCCGAGGGCCTGCGCGAACGCGAAGCCGGCCCGCCCGACAGTGTAGCCTAGCTTTGGCTTGGGCGGGCGCAGGCAGCGCCATTCCTACGCCGCCCAAGTTAAAGCTTAGGCCACACTACTTGCCAAAACTTACTTTTGATGCAATGAAAGCAACTTCTATTTCTGTGGCCGCTGGGCTGCTAGCCCTGGCCGCCTGCCGCACCACGCCCCCGCCGCAAGCGGGTATTTCGCCTTCTAAAGTTACCTCGGGCCACGACCGCATGACCGAACCCGGCACGGCCGAGCGCCTGCACCCCACCGCTACTTCTACTGCCTTGACCTACCCCGAAACGCGCCGCGACGCGCACACCGACGACTATTTCGGCACCACCGTGGCCGACCCCTACCGCTGGCTCGAAGCGCTCGACTCGCCCGAAACCAAGGAGTGGGTGACGGCTGAGAATAAGGTCACGTTTGACTACCTCAGCCGCATTCCGTTCCGCGACAAAGTGCGCGAACGCCTCACCAAGCTCTGGAACTACGAGCGCTACGGCGTGCCGAGCGTGGAGGGCGACTTATTGATTTTCAGTAAGAACAATGGCCTGCAAAACCAAGCCGTAATCTATGCCGTGAAGAAAGGTGAGCCGCTGGAAAACGCGGTCGTGCTGCTCGACCCCAACAAGTTCTCGGCCGACGGCACCACCGCGCTGGCCGGCATGCACTTCAGCAACGACCACCACTACCTGGCCTACGCCACCAGCGGCGGCGGCTCGGACTGGCAGAAGGTGCACCTTCTCGATATGCAAACCCGCCAGCCCCTGCCCGACGAGCTGAATTGGGTGAAGGTATCGGGGGTGTCGTGGGCCGGCAAAGGCTTCTACTACAGCGGCTATGATGCGCCCAAGGCTGGCGAAAACAGCCTGGCCGGCAAGAATGAGTACCACAAGGTGTACTACCATAAGCTGGGCACGCCGCAGAGCGCCGACAAGCTCGTGTACGAGGATAAAACCAAGGCGCTGGGCTTCCGCATCGCGGGCGTGACCGATGATGAGCGGTTCCTGTTTTTGAGCCTTACCGACAGCAAGGCCGATGGCAACAAGCTGCTGGTGCGCGACCTCACTGACCCCAAGCAGGCCAATACCTGGGCCACGCTGCAAACCAGCTACGAGTTTGACACCAGCGTAATCGGCAACGTGGGCGGCGAGCTACTGGTGTACACCAACGACCACGCGCCCAACTTTAAAGTGGTGCGCATCGACCCTAAGCACCCGCAGCCCGCTAGCTGGAAAACCGTTATTCCCGAAGCCAAAGAGAAACTGGAAGGCATCAGCCAGGCGGCGGGGATGCTGCTGGCAACCTACCTGCACGATGCCAGTTCGCTGGTGAAAGTGTACGGCGAAGACGGTAAGTATAAATACGATGTAGAGCTGCCGGCCATTGGCACGGCGGCCGGCTTTGGCGGGCGGCGCACCGACAAGGACCTGTATTACGCCTTCACGTCGTTTACCTACCCGACCACCATTTACAAATACGACCCGGCTACCAACCAGAGCACCGTGTTCAAAGCGCCGACCGTGGACGTGAAGCCCGAAGAGTACCTGACCACGCAGGTGTTCTACGCCAGCAAGGACGGCACCAAGATTCCGATGTTCATCACCCACAAAAAAGGCGTGAGGCTCACCGGCAAAAACCCGACCTACCTCTACGCTTACGGCGGCTTCAACATCTCCTTGACGCCCAGCTTCTCGGCGGCGCGCATGCTGTGGCTCGAAAATGGCGGCGTGCTGGCCATCCCCAACCTGCGGGGCGGCGGCGAGTACGGCGAGGCCTGGCACAAAGCCGGCATGACGCCCAATAAGCAAAACGTGTTCGACGATTTCATCGCGGCGGCCGAGTACCTGAAAGTGCTCAACTACACCGATGCCGACCACCTCGCCATCGCGGGCGGCTCGAATGGCGGCCTGCTAGTGGGCGCGACCATGACCCAGCGGCCCGACCTCTGCAAAGTGGCCTTTCCGGCCGTGGGCGTGATGGATATGCTTCGCTACCAGAAGTTTACCATCGGCTGGAATTGGGCCCCCGAGTACGGCACCTCCGACGACCAGGCGCAGTTCGCGAACCTCTACCGGTTCTCGCCGCTGCACACCCTCAAGCCGGGTACCAGCTACCCGGCCACCCTCATCACCACCGCCGACCACGACGACCGCGTGGTGCCGGCGCATTCCTTCAAGTTTGCCGCCCAGCTGCAAGCCGACCAGGCCGGCACCAACCCCGCCCTCATTCGCATCGATGTGAACGCCGGCCACGGCGCAGGCAAAAGCACCAAGCTGCAAATCGACGAGTGGGCCGATATCTGGAGTTTTGCCTTTTATAATATGGGCGTGAATTTGAAGTAAGTTGTTGATTGAATGTTGAATAAAAAGCCCCGCCTTCTGCAAAGAGAGCGGGGCTTTTTACTGTAATTGGCGTCTGTCATGCTGAGCTTGTCGAAGCATCTCGCGTGCGAACGTCTGCGAACGTTTGGGTTTACTGCACCACGCGAGATGCTTCGACAAGCTCAGCATGACAATCGTGTTTCAGCGAGTCTATTTCAACAACAAAACAACTGCCTACGGCATACCCTTGCCGCCTGCCGACCCATACACCTGGCCGGTGGCGTAGCTGGCATCGCTAGCGGCGAGCTGCACATAGATGCTCGCTAGCTCGACGGGCTGGCCGGGGCGCTTCATTGGGGTATTGCCGCCAAATTCCTTTAGCTTTTCCTGGGTGGCCCCGCCGCTCACTTGCAAGGGCGTCCAGATGGGGCCGGGCGCTACGCCATTGACGCGGATACCTTTGGGAGCCAGTTGCTTAGCCAGCGAGCGCACGTAGTTGGTGGTAGCGGCCTTGGTCTGGGCGTAGTCGTAGAGGTCTTCCGACGGGTCGGTGGCCTGCTCGGAGGTGGTGCCGATGATGGCCGAGCCGGGCGGCAGGTGCGGCAGCGCGGCTTTTATAATCCAGAAGGGTGCGTAGATGTTGGTTTTCATCGTCCAGTCAAACTGCTCGGTCGAGATGTCCAGAATCGACGCGTGCGCCTGCTGTCGGCCGGCGTTGCTGACCAGAATATCGAGCCCGCCGAGCTGGCGCACGGCTTCATCGACCAGCTTCTTACAAAAAGCCTCGTCGCGCAGGTCGCCCGGAATGGCAATGCCCTTGCGCCCTTCTTTCTTAATGAGGGCGATAACTTCTTTGGCGTCAGCCTCTTCGGCGGGCAGGTAGTTGATGGCTACGTCGGCCCCTTCGCGGGCGTAGGCAATGGCGGCCGCCCGGCCCATGCCCGAGTCGCCACCCGTGATGAGCGCTTTGCGGCCTTGCAGGCGGCCCGAGCCTTTGTAGCTGGTTTCGCCGTGGTCGGGCTTGGGTGTCATCTGGCTAGCCAGGCCGGGCCAGGGCTGCGACTGCCCCTGAAACGGCGGCCGGGGGTACTTGGTGGTCGGGTCTTGCAGCGGGGCGGCTGTGGGGCCGGGGGCCGCCTCGGCCGATAGGATGGGCGCTACGGCGGCCGCGGCCAGCCCGGCTCCCAGGCCGGTTAGTATTTGCCGGCGGCTGAGGTTATTGTCTGCTTCCATGAGGGGTTGATAGTGCTTTTAGTTTATTGAATTGGCTATTTCCAATTCCTAAACGAAACCTATCCCCTTGCGTTGCGGGCCGCCCAGTGGGCAAAGGCCTAACAACACTGTCCGACCGAGTTGCCTCAGCCGGACAGTATTAGTGGGCTTGTGCTTGGGTAAGAAGGCTATTCTACCACTTCCAGCACCGTGCGGAAGGAGACGTATTGCCCCTTAAACTTCTTATCCATTTCTGCCAGCAAAGCCGGCGCGAAGTGCTCCTGGTAGGCCTCTAGCTGCTCGAGGCTCACGGCAAAATATTGGGAGGCGTAGGTAATGCCGTTGTCCTCTTCATTGAGCAGGCGCAGCAATTGGCTTTTGATGAAGCAGCCGGTGCCCACTACATCATCCATGTGGTGGCCAAGCATATAGGCCACCCATTCATCGGCAATGCGCGGCTCGAGGCTGGTCGTGACGTTGTAAAGAATCATAAGCGTGAGAATAGGGCAGTGGCACATGCCCCGAACTAGTAGAAACCTGATTAGTAGCTGAAAAGTGACGCGCTAAAGGTAGCGGCAAGCCATTAATACGCAGAGCTAGCCTAGTGCGTTTGTAGCCGCCCGCAATTCGTCGGCCAGCATGTGTACCAGCTCAGCGGCGGGCAACGCCCGCGCTCGCCCGTGCCCGGTGCCCGCCCAGTGCACGGCAAAGCCCAACTCGCCGGCCTGTTGGGCCGCGCTCACCAGCGCTTTGCCCGCCGAGTATGCACGCGAATAAGGTGCCACGGCCGGCCGGCCCGGCTGGTCGATATCGTGCATAAACCGGTTGACCAAGCCTCGGGCTGGCCGCCCCGATATGACCTCCGTCAGGGCCGTGGGCAATGGGGGCAGCTGGAGCAGCGCGGCCCGGTAGGCCGCACTAGCGCTCGACTCGGGGCAGGCAATGAAGGCGGTGCCCAGCTGCGCGGCCGCCGCGCCAGCGCGCAGCGCCGCCGCAATGTCGGCCCCCGTCATGAGCCCGCCGGCCGCCACAACCGGCAAGGGCAGCGCTTGCACCAGTTGGCGCGTCAGGGTGAGGGCTGGCAGGTGCGTATCGGTAGCAACGTCGAATACGCCGCGGTGCCCGCCCGCCTCGATGCCTTGGGCCGCCAGCGCATCGACGCCGAGGGTGGCCGCCGCCTGGCCTTCGGCCACGGAGGTAACGCACGCCAGCAGCAGTACGCCGGCCTGCCGCAGTGCGTTGGCTTGGGTTGCCGTGGGCAAGCCAAAGTGAAAGCTGACCACTTGGGGCCGGGCAGCTACCAGCACTTGCAGCAGGGCATCGTGCTGCAAAAAACTGGGGTATACCTCTGGTAGGCTAGTGGGCGGCTCGCTACCCAGCTCCTCGAAAAAGGGCCGCAAATAGGTTAGCCAGTGGGCATCGCGCTCGGGGTCGGGCGCGGGTGGCTGGTGGCAAAAGACATTGACATTGAACGGCTTGCTGGTAGCCGCCTGCAAGCTAGCTAGCTGCTGCGCAACCACCTCGGCCGAGGGCGCGGCCCCCGTAGCCAGCGAGCCCAACGCCCCGGCTTGCGACACAGCCAGGGCCAAAGCCGGCGTAGAAACCCCGGCCATTGGGGCCTGAATGATGGGATGAGCAAGCGCGAGACGCTCACAAAATGCGTTCATTAAACAGCTTGTTGCATTACTAGAGAAAATTGTCCTTGCGAGCGCAGCGCAGCAAGGACAGCCATTTAGTTGCAGTTGCACGCGCCCAACTCACACCCGCATGGGGTCAAACTGAAAGTCGGTGATGCGGGCCTGAATGTCTTTGGGCGACAGCTTTTCTTTGGCAGTGGCCTGGGCTAGGGCGGGCAGCTCTTGGTCGCCGGCCAGGCGCAGGGTCAGAATCTGCTGGAGCGTAAGGTCTTTTTCAAGCGGGGCGAAGCGCTGGCCGCTTACCTCAAAATAGCGCTGGCGCACTTCGAGGCGGGCTATGCGGTCTTGCAAGGTGAGGGCGTAGTGCTGGCGCAGCATCACGAGCGTGACGAGAAACAGCAGCGTCACAGCGGCGAGCGAAAACCAGAGCCGCGAAATTTCGGAGTCGTCGCCGGCCACGCCCACGTAGCGCCGGATGGTATAAATCACCATTATCAGCGTGAGCGGCAGTAAAATAAAATGGTGCAGCGGGTAGTAGCGAACAGGGTTTTTGGCGGCCATGCAAAGGGGGTGTGAAGAACAAAGAGGAAAGCGTGAATAAGACCAAACGAAAAAACTCCGGCTGGGGCCGGAGTTTTCAAGTAGAAATGCTGGGCAGCTACCTGCAGCGCAGATTAGTTGGCGGCTTTTTCAGCCTTCTTCTGCGCCTTCATCTGCTCTTTAGCCGCCTTTTCTTGTTCTTTGGCAACCTTGGCTTGCTCGTTTTGCGTTTTCATTTGCTCCTTTTGCTGCTTAGCCTGCTCTCTCTGCTGCTTCATCTGCGACTTGAGGTCGCGGGTTTGGCTGCGCTCCGACTTCAGCTCGCGCTTGGCATCCTTGGCCGATTGGTCGGCGCTTTTGCGCTGGTCTCTCTGTTGTTCGTAAGCTGCCTTAGCATCCTGGGCCGTTTGCGCTGGCGTGGCAAGGTTAGGGTCGGGAGTAGTGGTTTGGGCGTGGGCCGTGGTAGCGGCGAGGCTAGCCACAGCAAAGGCGGCTAGCAAGAATGCTTTTTTCATCGATTGGAATAAACAGCTGATTAGCTGGATAATTCCTTTAACGCGTAAGCCTTGCCTAAAGGTTGTACAAACAGGCGAATATAATAGTTAATTGTTAATAAAGCAATTACAAAAACGCTGTACTTAGATGTATACAACTCAGGTTATCAGTTTGCCATAGCCGCGGCTGGCACCGCACAGCCGCTGTGGCAGCCGTCGGGCAGCTCAGTATCCTCGACCTGCACCGTGCTGTGGTGAATGTGAAACTCGCGCAGCAGCCCCGCCGAAAGGCTGGCCAGCCACGCGGCATCGGCCCCGCCGGGGCGCACGAGGTGAGCCATCAGGGCGGTGTCGTGGCCATCGCTGCTCATGCTCCAGATGTGCAGGTCGTGCAAGCTTTGCACCCCCGGCTGGCCAAGCATAAACTGTCGAACCTTCTCAAAGTCAATGCCATCGGGCACGGCTTGCAGCCCCAGCCGAATGGTATCGCGCAGCAAGCCCCACGAGCCCACCGCAATAACGGCCAGCAGCCCCAGGCTGATAAGCGGGTCGAGCCACGTCCAGTGGTAGTAATAGGTAATGGCCCCGCCAATAACCACGCCCAAACTCACCAGCGCATCGGTGAGCATGTGCAGGTAAGCGCCGCGCACGTTTACGTCGTCCTTCTGCCCGGCGCGAAACAGCCAGGCGGTGAAGCCATTAACCAAAATGCCAGTGCCCGCCAGCAGCATCACGGCCCCGCCCTTCACCGGCTCGGGGTGGCGCAGGTGGTCGATGGTTTCCCACAGAATAAAGCCCAGCGCCCCGTAAAGCAGCGCCGCATTAAGCAAGGCCGCCTGAATGGTAGCGCCCCGGTAGCCAAAGGTGTAGCGCGAGGTGGCCGGCCGCCCCGCCAGCCAGGCCGCGCCCCAGGCCAGGGCGAGGCTCAGCACGTCGCTTAGGTTGTGCCCGGCATCGGAGAGCACGGCGGCCGAGTTGGCCCACACGCCGCCGATGGCTTCGATGACTACAAAAGCCAGGTTCAGGCCAATGCCCCAGGCAAAGGCGGCGCTAAACTTGCCCCCGGCCGGCGGAGCGGCGTGAACGTGGCCAGCGTGGGAGTGGTCGTGCGAGTGGGACATGAGCAAAGCAGATGAATAGCTTAGCTAAACGCAAAAGAGCGGGCTTAGATTTTGGCTTGGCTAATAATTAAGCAGCTTCAACGTACTATTAGCATTGGTGCTAACGGATTTCGCACCGGGTTAGGGGAGTAAAAAGAGAGTTGCACCGGGTTGTTTGGCTCGGTGAAACTCTCTTTTTACTCCCCTAACCCGGTGCGAAAAACTGCCCTACTTAAACGCCAGCGGCACTACCACTTTCACGCTCACGGTGCGGCCCATGTTGAACACGCCGCGCCGCCCGGTGGTGTAGTTCACATCCTCGTATTTGAGGCGGCTCAGGTGCGACTGGTACGCCACGTCAAACAGGTTATTGGCCGTAACGAACACCGAAAACAGCGTTTTGCCCTTGCCATCGGCAATGTCGGTGCCTGCCCCGGCATTAAACAAGGTGTAGGAAGGCGTGGCCGTTTCGGTATCAAACGCCCCGAAATAGCGGTTTTGGGCGAAGGTTTGCTCTAGCTGAAAGCGGGCGTATACGTTGGTGAGGCGCTTGCCCTGGCGGCGGAAGTTGCCGCGCAGCTCCGATTGCAGGCGGTCGGCCGGGATGAAAGGCAGGTATTTCTGGTCGTCGGGCACGTCGAGCTGGCGGGCACGCACCATCGAAAACGAGTTTTCGAAGTGCAGCCAGTCGAGCGGGTGGGGGTGGAAATCGAGGGTGACCTCGCCGCCCAGCAGCCGCGCCTGGCCCTGCACGTAGTTAAACAAGCCAATATCGGGGTTGGTCGATACCAGTGAGTCGGTGCCCGCCCGGTTCAGCACCCGCCGCGAGAAGATGTAGTTATTGATGCTATTCTCAAACGCATCGACGCTAAAGCGCACGTGGTCGGTAACATAGCTTACACCCGCATCGACCTGCAAGCTGGTTTCGGCCTTGAGGCCCGGCTGGCCCACCTCGTAGCGAATGGTGCCCTCGTGCTCGCCATTCGAGCCCAGCTCGGCGATATTGGGGGCCCGGAAACCGCGCGAGATATTGGCCTTCACCGTTAGCCGGTCGCTCAGGTTGTAGGCCGCGCCCAGGCTGCCGCTGTAGTTCTGGAAGGTGCTCACGAAGCCCGGAAACTTGGTTTCGGCCCCCGGCGTGGTGGCGGCGGTAGGCTGCTCGTCGGCATCGAGGTACAGGCTTTGGGCCGATATGCGGCGCACATCATAGCGCAGCCCGCCGCTGAGGTCAAGCCCGCCAAACGACTTTTTCAACACCCCAAACACGCCGCCCTCCGTCATATTATAAGCCGGAATCAGGAATTCGTGGCCCAGGTTACGGTTTTGCTGGCGCAGGCCGGTAGTGCCCACCGCCAGGTTCCAGCCGCTCATTTCGGGCAGGAAGTAGCGCAGCGCATAGTCCACGGTGCGCAGCTGAAAATACAGGTCGGGGTCGTTGGGCGCGAGGGCGTTGCCAAACTCGCGGCGCAGGTTCTGCTGGTAATTCACCTGCAAGGCCAGCCGCCCCCCGTTGTGCCCGATAATGAAGTTGTTGTCAACTCCGATGCGCAAGTGGTTGATGCGCTGGCGCGGCACCTGCAAGGTGTAGCCCGAGCCGTTGTCGTTCACCACCTGCGACTCGGTCTGGCCATTCACCGCCACATCGCGCAAAAAGCGGCCGCTCAAACTGTCGCGCACGCCCTCTATCAAACCCAGGTTTTGGTTGAACGTGCTGAACGTCAGGTGCGAGTAGCCCCAGCTTTTGTTCAACCCCAAATAGCCGTTGGCATCCCATTCATTGAAGCCCGAGTTGAAAACCCGGCCGTCGTAGCGGTTGCGGTAGTCGCCGGCCACCTTGCGGGTGCCGCGCACCAGCCAGTTGAGGCCATTGATGTTGCCCGCATTCATCAGCGAGTAGCCCTGCTGGCGGTTGTTGGTCTGGTAGTTGGCCGAAGCCGAGCCCGTGATATGGCCTTCGGCAATGGGGTCAGGAGCCAGAAAATTAATCACACCCGCCATGGCATCAGAGCCATACAGCAGCGAGCCCGGCCCCTTGATAATCTCGGCCCGGTCGATGCTAAACTCATCAATCTCAATGCCGTGCTCGTCGCCCCACTGCTGGCCTTCCTGCTTGGCCCCGTTGTTTAGGGTCACCACGCGGTTGTAGCCCAGCCCCCGCACCACGGGCTTACTGATGGCCGCCCCGGTCGTAATCTGGCTGATGCCCGGCGTGTGCGCAATGGCATCAATAATATTGGTGGCCGAGGTCTGGTTGAGCCGCGTGCGGTCAACCACCGTAGTGGGTACCGGTGAGCGCCGTAGCTCCGTGGCCTGCGACACGCCCGTGACGACCACCTGCCCGATTTCGGTGGCGGCCGGGCTCAGCTTGAAGTCCAGCGCCTGCCCGCTGCCCGTGTCCACCAGCTGGCTTATGGTGTTGTAGCCCAGTGCCGTAACCTGCACCGTAAACCGCCCTCTGGGCAAATTAGCGAAGCTAAACCGACCATCGGCATCCGTGGCCGTGCCTTGCTTGAGGTCGGGAAAAATAACGTTGACCCCCGGCAGGGCTTCGCCCGTTTTGGCATCGGTGAGGCGGCCGGTAACTACGGCCGCCGCCCGCGAGCGCACGGCGGCCGGGGCCGCCTGGCCCGCGGCGGCCAGTGGCAACGTGCTTGCCAACAATACAATAGAGGATATGCGAAACATAAAAAATGCTGCGTTAAAAGCGGGTGGGCTTGCTCGCAGCGCTGCCCCGGCCCCGCAAACAAACCCCGGCCAGCGGCCAGAGTCTGTTTGCATTTTCTCTAAAACCAAACCAGAGAAAAGCCGAAACCGCCGCGCACCAGGCGCGCAGCAGCACTAGCAGCGGCTAGCCGACGCAGCAGCGCCAGCTAAGCCAAAACCCACAAAATGAAGTTGAAAAGACTTAGCTAGTCCGGCGTGAAAACGTGGGCACCAACTGAAATAAAGAAGCCAATAACTGGCTGGCGAGCAATGAACTACGCCTGCGGAGGACCCCGCAACGCCGTGCGCCGCAGCATGGCCGCCGAGCACGCCAGCGTGGTAGGCACGGCCAGCGGCTGGTAGCACTGCTGCACCCGGGGCAGCGGCACGGCTACCGGTGGGGCCGCCTGAAATGGCACGTTATAAAACTGCTCAGTTTGGCAGTGGGTGTGCTTGGTGGTCAGCATTACTTTGCCGCGCACCGCCCGGCCTTTGGTGAAGGCGGGCTCCTCGGTGGTGTGCTCGTGGGCGTGCAGCGCCAGCACCCACGCCTCCGGCAGCAGCGTCCGCACAAGGCAGAGCAGCAGCAGCAAGGCAAAGTAGGGGCGAAGGGCGAGCCGCAACACGGTAGCGTTAGTATAGCCGGCCTAAGAACGAGGCCAGCCGCCGAGAGTTGCATCGGCCTGGCAAAGATACGCCACGCAAGTTATCCTGCTATTTATAAATGCAACATTGTGTCATATAGGAAAGTTATTCTGTAAATTCGTTGACTATGCAACCAACTCTCACTCCTGAAGTCCTCATCGTTGGCGGTAGCTACGCCGGCCTCAGCGCCGCTATGGCCCTGGGCCGTGCCCGCCGCTCGGTGCTGGTGCTCGATGCCCAGCGCCCGCGCAATCGCTTCACGCCCCACGCCCACAACCTGCTGCTGCACGACGGCGACGCACCCGCTGACCTGGCGGCCCGCGCCCGCCAGCAGGTGGCCGCCTACCCCACCGTGCAGCTCCTGGCCGCCGAGGCCACCACCGCTACCCAGCTGCCCGACGGGTCGTTTGCCGTAGCCACCGCGGCGCACGGCACCTTCACCGCCAGTAAATTGCTGCTGGCCACCGGCCTGCGCGATGAGCTGCTGCCCATCCCGGGTCTGGCCGAGTGCTGGGGCAAGTCGGTCATTCACTGCCCGTTCTGCCACGGCTACGAGGTGGCCGACCAGCCGACCGGCTTCCTGCTCAACGGCGAGCTGGTGGGCCATCAGGCCACCATGCTGCGCAACTGGACCCACGAGCTCACCGCCTTCACCAACGGCCCAGCCACCTTCAACGACGCCGTGCGCCAGCAATTAGTAGCCCAGGGCGTAGGCCTGGAGGAAACCCCGATAGCCGAGCTGCTGCACCACGCAGGCCAGCTCACCGGCCTGCGCCTGGCCGATGGCCGCCACCTGCCGCTGCCCGTGCTCTATGCCTCGCCCACGCCACCCTGGCACCAAGCCAGCGCGCTGCCCGCTCAGTTGGGCTGCGCGCTCACTGACCAAGGCCTGGTGCAGGTGGATGCGCAGTACCAAACCACCGTGCCCGGCGTGCTGGCCGCCGGCGACTGCTGCACCGGTATGCACCAACTGGCCGGGGCCATTGCGGCCGGCAACATGGCCGGAGCCATGCTGAGCCGGCAGCTTATTTTTAGCGCCTAGTTCAGCAGGCTGGCTATTGCCGGCGAGGGGCAGCACATCCGGGCAGAAAGCCAGCACGTATACCTTGGTAAGCAAGCAATTGCTGGCTGCTAGGGTGTACGTGCTGGCTTTTCTCTGCCCGGCCAGTACCTGGCCTAATCGCCGAAGGTGCCTGCTGGTGTTGGGCTTATGGGTAGGCGGCCACCAGCCCTGGTAAATACTCCCGCATAGTGGTTCGTTGGGTCGCGCATTTTGGCAAGTAGTTGGTAGGTAATCAATAAAATGACGTACTTGCGGTTGAGTTAAATGGTATTGATTTTATATTAAATATATTTCACTGTTTTTTGGCTTTCCGGCCGACCAAAAAGAAAGGTTTTCCGTAGGTCGGCCACTTTATTGCGTACTAAATACCAATACCTGCCAGGTGTGCTGATACCTGGCAGACTAAACACTTCCGTTCTCCTCGCCGCTAGTATGATTATCAACGACATCAAAGAACTCAACATTCAGTATGATGAGCCGCTGCAGCTGCTTCGTATTGAGTGGGTGGGTGGCCATGATATGCGCCGCCTGCGCCCCGCCCTCGAGCAGCTGCACCAGCTGGCCCACCGCTTCCGGGTAACGCACGCGCTGCTGGCCCTCGGCAATCTGCCCGACATTTCGGCGTACGACCAGATTTGGCTGGGCTCGCAGTGGCTGCCCAAGGCCGAGCGCCTGCACCTCAAGCAAGCCATTGTGGTGCTAGACAGCAAGCAGGTGTACAACCAGCAGGCCATCGAAACGCTCATGGGCTTTGGTCGGCCGCAGCCAAAGTTTGATTTTCAGTTCTTTAGGCAAGCTACTACCGGTATGCACTGGCTCACCGGCGACTCGCCGCGCCTGCTAGACCTGCTGGCCGAGTGGGAAGCCGCCTATGGCTCGGCCTCGCCCACCGAAAACCTGCTGGCTGAGCCGATGGCGCACTACGGCCGCCCGCGCTAGCCCCCCGCCTGCCAACCTGGCAGCCGCCGCTACCTTGGAACAGCCTTTGAAAAGAAGGGCTGACGGACAGGCCCTGCCTGTTAGTCAGCCTTTTGTTGTTTTCACCTACCTGCTATTCCGATGTCCGAAACCGGCTCCATCTCCATCCATACCGAGAACATCTTCCCGATTATCAAGAAGTTCTTGTATTCTGACCACGAAATTTTCCTGCGCGAGCTGGTCAGCAACGCCGTCGATGCCACCCAAAAGCTGCAAAGCCTGGCCCGCCAGGGCGAGTTTAAAGGCGAGCTGGGCGAGCTGAAAGTGCGCGTGACGGTAGACAAAGAAGCGCGCAAAATCACGGTATCGGACCACGGCCTGGGCATGACGGCCGAGGAGATTAAGAAGTACATCAACCAGATTGCCTTCTCCGGCGCCACCGAGTTTGTGGAGAAGTACAAGGAGACGGATGCCCAGGCTAAAGACCAGATAATCGGACAGTTCGGCCTGGGTTTCTACTCGGCTTTCATGGTGTCGAAAGAGGTAGAAATCTGGTCGAAGTCGTATAAGGAAGACACGACTACCGCCCACTGGACCTGCGACGGCAGCACCCAGTACACCATCGACGAGCCGACCGGCGAGCATGCCAAAGCCGAGCGCGGCACCGATGTGGTGCTGCACGTAGCCGACGATTCCGACGAATTCTTGGAAGAAGCCCGGCTGCGGACCATCCTCACCAAGTACTGCAAGTTCTTGCCGGTGCCGATTGAGTTTGAGGGTGAGCTGATTAACGATACCACGCCCATCTGGACCAAGCAGCCCGCCGACCTCACCGACGAGGACTACAAGAAGTTCTACCAGGAGCTGTACCCCATGTCGATGGATGAGCCGCTGTTCTGGATTCACCTGAACGTGGACTATCCGTTTAACCTGACGGGGATTTTGTACTTCCCGAAGGTGAAGGACGAGTTGCAATTCTCGCGCAACAAGATTCAGCTGTACTCGCGCCAGGTGTTTATCACCGACGAGGTGAAGGACGTGGTGCCTGAGTTTTTGATGCTGCTGCACGGCGTTATTGATTCGCCCGATATTCCGCTCAACGTGTCGCGCAGCTTCCTGCAAGCCGATGCTAATGTGCGCAAAATCAACACCTACATCACCCGTAAAGTAGCCGACAAGCTGGGCGACCTGTTCCGCAAGGACCGCGATGGCTACGAGGAGAAATGGTCTGATATTGGGCTGTTTGTGAAGTACGGCATGCTCTCGGACGACAAGTTTTACGAGCGCGCTAAGGACTTTGTGCTGCTGAAAAGCGTGGATGGCAAGGTATACACCATTACGGAGTACACTGAACACATTCAAGCCAACCAGCAGGACAAAGACGGCAATACGGTGGTGCTCTACACCACCGATGCCGAGGCCCAGCACGGCTTCGTGGCGGCGGCTCAAGAGCGCGGCTACGACGTGCTGAACTTTGACCAGGTGCTTGACGCGCACTTTATCGGTCAGCTCGAGCAGAAGTTGGAGAAAACCACGTTTAAGCGCGTGGACTCGGCCACGGCTAGCCAGCTTATCGAGAAGGACGACGCGCAAACCAGCGTGCTGAGCGACGACGACCAGAAGAAGCTCGAAGAAGTGTTCCAGGGTGCCATCAGCAACCCCGCGATGCACGTCAAAGTGGCGGCCCTTTCGCCGCAGGATGCGCCGGTGGTCATCACCCAAAACGAATTTATGCGCCGCATGAAAGACATGCAGCGCACCGGCGGCGGGGGCGGCATGCAGATGTTCGGCTCCATGCCCGACTCGTTCGACGTGACGGTGAATGCCAACAGTCCGCTCGTGCAGAAAGTGCTTGCCGACGGTGGCGAAACCATTGCCAAGCAGGCCTTTGACTTGGCCTTGCTGACCCAAGGTATGCTGAAAGGCGAGGCCCTCACGGCCTTCGTGAAGCGCAGCACCGAACTGCTGTAACACCAAGCTCCCGCTTGGTGCTTCCGTAAGAAAAGCCCCGTTGCCAGTTCGGCAGCGGGGCTTTTTATTGATTGACCTTTTTGTGCAATGACCTAGCTAACAGTGTAATTAGCTAAATCTGTAATCAAGTCGGGCTGCGTGGGCTGCCAGCCGAGGCGAGCGCGGGTTTGCGTGCTGGCGGCCGGGCCGTTGCCGGCCGTAAACATTGCAATGGGGCCAAAATGGGCGTTGGCTTCTTCGGGTGATTGCGACACCACCGGCAGATTCAGCAAGCGGCCAATGGCCTCCGCAATAGCGCGGAAGGGAACTCCCTCTTCGGCCACTGCGTGGAAGGGGCCGCCCTGGGCCCCGTGCGCCAGGGCCAGGCAAAATACGCGGGCTGCGTCGAGGCGGTGCACGGTGGGCCAAAGGTTCTGGCCATCGCCCACGTAGGCCGATACGCCCTTTTCGCGGGCCAGCCGGATGAGCATCGGCATGAAGCCGTGCTGCTCGTTTGCGCCGTGCACCGAGCGTGGCAGGCGCACTATGGTGGCGCGCACGCCCCGCGCCGCGACGGCCTGCACTGCCTGCTCGGGGTCGCGCGGAAAGCCGGGCATTTTGGGCAGGTCCGCTACTTCTGCCAGCACCTGGCCGACTGGGGCAAACCCGAGGCCGCTCGTGGCAATAAGCGAGCGGTCGGAGCCGACCAATACCTCGCCAAGTGCCTCAATGGCCTGCTGCTCTTCGGTGCTGGATTTGGCGATGTTGGCCAGGTCGAGCCCAAAAGCGGTGTGGATGATGCCATCGGCCTGCTCGGCCCCGCGCCGTAGGCTGTCGAGGTCGCTTAGGCTACCCAGCAGGGGGGTGCCCCCGGCGGCGGTCAGGGCGTGGGCGTTGGCTTCGGAGCGCACCAGGCCGAGCACCTGGTGGCCCGCGCCGAGCAATTCCTGCACGATGGCGGAGCCGACCCAGCCGGTGGCTCCGGTTACAAAAACTTTCATATTAGCTTGTGGATAGGTGGGTTGTAGCCCGAGATGCCAGCAGCGGCGTGGCGGCTACGGCACTACTCCACAAAGGTCTGGCGGGCAGGCAGCGCCCAAACTGCGCCAGCTAAACCAGTTGCTGCGCCAAATAAACAAAGTGGTTTGACTTAGCGCCGGCTGTCTCCAAATCGTCTGTCCTTGCGAGCACAGCGAAGCAATCGCACCTGTTTAGCCGCGCCGTTTGGGTGCGATTGCTTCGCTGCGCTCGCAAGGACAGCCACTGCAAATAGCTTGCTTACTGCCGGAAGTCGCCGGGCGTGAGGCCGGTGTGGCGCTTGAAAAAAGTGCAGAAATGGGCCACGTCGGTAAAGCCCAGCTGGTCGGCTATTTCTGACACGTTTTGGGTGGTTTGCTTTAGCAGCAGCTTGGCCTCGTGGGCTAGTCGGTTGCCCAGCAGGGTGGTAGTGGTGTGGCCGGTCGCTTCCTTGAGCACGCGGTTGAGGTGCACAATGTGCACGGCCAGGGCGTCGGCGTAGTCTTTGGCCGTGCGCAGGCGCGGCAGAGTGGCCGGCGCATCGAGCGAAAACTGGCGCTCGAGCAGCTCGGCAAACTGGGTTGTCAGCCGGGTGGCGGCCGGGGGCAGCGCCGGGGCGGCCGCCGGCTGCAGCTTCTGTACGTAGTGAATCAGCTCGACCAGGTAAGTCCGCAGCAGGTCGTACTTGTAGGCGTAGGTGGAGGCAATTTCCTGGGTCATCTTCTGCAAAATGGCCTCCACCGCCCGGTACTCTGCTTCTGAGAGGGCAATGAGTGGGTGCGCGCCGGGCTGAAAAATCGGCAACTCGGCTACCAGCACGCCGCCCTTAGCGGGCTGCAAAAACTCGTCGGTGAAAATGCAGAAGCAGCCGGTGTGCGCATCCAGGGGTAGCCAGCGGTAAAGCAAACTCGGCGTGGCCAAAAACAGGAAGTATGGCCCGGTTTCCTGCGCCTGGCCATCAAACTCGAGGCGGCCGTGCCCGTGGTTGAGGCTGATTTTGTAAAAGGCCTGCCGGTTGAAGTGTTTGGGAGGCTGGTGCGAGCTAGACTCGGCGGTGCTCACCGTAAAGACATTAAAATGCCCTAGCTCGCGCTGCATGTCGGGCGGGGCATCGCCCACGGCCGGCGTGAAGGCATGATAAATGGCTTCGAGAGGAACAGGTTTCATGGGGCAGGTGGGCAAGTAAAGGCGAGGCTGCCATTCAACAGCCAGCAACACAATGCGTTCGGATAGTAAGCTTTATTGCTCGAAAAAACTTCGACTAACCCCGGTCTTTTAGCGAGCAAGGCAAGGGTGGGGCAAATTTCCTACCTTGCTGCCATGAAACTGCTTCTCCTTTTCCCCGCCCTGCTCATCGCTACCGCCGCCATGGCCCAAGTGCCCGCCGACCTGGCCCACAACCGCGCCCACGTGGCCAGCGGCACGCTGCAAGGCGCTACCACCGCTGGCATCCACGCGTTTAAAGGCGTGCCCTACGCCGCGCCGCCCGTGGGCAACCTGCGCTGGCAGGCCCCGCAACCCGCCCCAACCTGGAAAGACGCGCGCCAAGCCACCCAATTTGGCCCCCGCGCCATGCAACTGCCACTGTTCGGCGACATGAATTTTCGGTCGAATGGCGTGAGCGAGGATTGCCTGTATTTGAACGTGTGGACGGGCGCGAAGTCGGCGCAGGAGCGGCGGCCGGTGCTGGTGTATTTCTACGGCGGTGGGCTAGTGGCCGGCGATGGCTCGGAGCCGCGCTACGATGGCGAGAGCATGGCCCGGCTGGGCATCGTGGCCGTGACGGTGAACTACCGCTTGGGCGCATTCGGCTTCCTGGCGCACCCCGAGCTAACCAAGGAATCGCCCAACCACGCCTCGGGCAACTACGGCCTGCTCGACCAAGCGGCCGCCATTCGCTGGGTGAAGGATAATATTGCGGCCTTTGGCGGTGACCCGCAGCATATTACCATCGGCGGCGAGTCGGCGGGCTCGTTCTCGGTGTGCGCGCAAATGGCTTCGCCGCTGTCGAAAAACCTGATACAAGGTGCGATAGGGGAGAGCGGCTCGCTGCTATCGCTGTGGCCGGAAATTACCTTAGATAAGGCCGAGCAGACCGGGGTTGATTTTGCCACCAGCCTGGGCGCTACCTCGCTGGCGGCGCTGCGGGCGCTGCCGGCCCAGCAGGTGCTGGAGGCATCGGGCAAGGGCAATGCCTTCCGGTTTCAGCCCATCACCGACGGGTACTTTTTCCCGACTTCGCCTTTGAAGATTTTCACGGCTGGGCAGCAGGCCCAGGTGCCGCTGCTGGTGGGCTGGAACTCGCAGGAAAGCGGCGCGCAGGGCGTCTTGGGTGAGGCTGCGCCGACCCTCGACAACTACCGCGCCGCCGTGCAAAAAGCCTTTGGCGACCGCTCGGCTGAGGTACTGCGCCTGTACCCTGCCGCCACCGATGCCGAGGTAGAGCAAGTCGCGACCAGCCTCGCCAGCGACCGATTCCTGGGCTATAGCACCTGGAAGTGGGCCGATATGCAGACCCAAACCAGCGGCAAGCCCGTGTACCGCTACTACTACGCCCGCCCGCGCCCGGCCATGACGCCCGAAATGGGCAATGCCACCGCCAATCTGGCCGGCGGCATCAGCAAAGGCGACGCTAACGCTAAGCCGGCACCTTTGCCCAAAGGCGCGGTGCACTCGGCCGAGATTGAGTACGCGCTCGGCAACCTGGCCACCAACAAGGTATTTGCCTGGACGCCCGACGACTACCAGGTATCAAAAACGATGCAGGCCTACTTCGCCAACTTCATCAAAACCGGCAACCCCAACGGGGCGGGCCTGCCCAACTGGCCGGCGCTGAAGCCCGGCGCGGGCGGCCAGGTGCTGCGCCTCGATGTGAAGACAACGGTAGTGCCCGACCAAACCCGCGACCGGTATCTGTTTCTGGAGCAGGGCGCGGCGAAGCAATGATATTGCGCAAAAAAGCTCCGCAATGCTAACCGAAAACCTCCTAACAGCGTACCTGAAAAGCCCCGCTCGCATGCCGAGGCCTGCGGCTGACGCACGCGGCGGCTGGTGGTCATTTCAGAATCAGTTCTTGGCTTCGCTTCTGCATCTATGACCCACCCACCGGAGCCAGCGCTGCCCACCCACCCGGCCCCGCCCGATGAGCTGGCCTACACGCTGCTCGATGTGGCCCTTACGGGGTTTATCCTGTTTCGCCCGGTGTATGATGCAGCAGGCGAGGGCATTAGCGATTTCGCCTACGAATACCTCAACCCTGCGGCTCAGCAGATGCTAAAGCTGCCGGCGCGGCCCCCCGAAACGTTGCTGGTGCAGTTTCCGCTGGCGGCCCAGTCCGGCGTGTTCGATTTTTACCGCCAGGCTTTTGTGTCGGGCCAGCAGGTGCGCCACCGGTTTGCCTCTTACCGCAATGGCGTGGCGGGCGATTTTTACCTGGTGGCCCAGCGCCAGGGGCCGCGCCTGGTGGTCAGCTTCACCGATGCCAGCGACCAGTCGCGCCTGGTGGCGGAGGATGCCCTGCGCGCCAGCCAGACCCGCGAGCAAACTGCGCGCGAGCACGCCGAGCGCCAGCAGCACGATATAAACCAATTTTTTGAGCAAGCGCCGGTGGCCATTTCGCTGCTGCGCGGCCCCGAGCACGTGGTAGAGCTCATGAATGAAACCAATGCCACGCTGCTGGGCAGCACGCCCGCCGAGCTGCTGGGCCGGCCCATTATGGAGGCGCTGCCCGTGCTGAAAGGGCAGGGTTTTGACGAGGTAATGCAGCGGGCGTTGCAGGGTGAAACGATTGTTTTTAAGGAAGTTGCCGTCACGCTCGAGCGCGCCCACCTGGGGCAGCCCGACCAGGGCTACTACCACGTCACGTACCAGCCCTGGCGGGCCGAGGGCGAGGGCATTATCGGCGTAATAACCATTGCGGCCGAAGTGACCGAGCAGGTGCTGGCCTGCCAGCAGCTCGAGCAGCTCAATCAAGAACTGGAGGCCCGCGTGCAGCGGCGCACCCGGCAGGCGCGCAAGGCCCAAGCCGAGGCCGAGCGCCAGCGCACCCGCTTGGCGCAATTGATAGAGGAAGCGCCCGCCGCTATCTGCGTGCTTTCGGGCCCCGACTTTGTGTTTGAGCTGGTTAATCCCCGCTACCAGGCCCTGTTTCCTGACCGCCCGCTGGCCGGCAAGCCGCTGCTGGAAGTGCTGCCCGAGCTTGCCAACAATATCATCTGGAAAAACCTGGTGCAGGTGTATGAAACGGGCCGCACGCACCAGCAGGAAGACATGCTGGCCCAAATAACCCGGCTAAGCGATGGCACACTGCAAGAGCGCTACTTCACCTACACCCAGCAGGCGCGCCACGATAAGCACGGCCAGGTAGACGGCCTGCTCGTGTTTGCCTACGAAGTAACCGAAAAGGTGCTGGCCCGCCAGCGCTCCGAAGCCCTCCAAGCCGAAGTGCTGGCCGCCGCCCAGCGCCAGGTGCAGCAGCGCGAGGCTTTCTTTCAGCTGTTAAAACAAGCCCCCACGGCCATCTGCATCTTGCGCGGCCCCGAGCACCGCTACGAGTACGCCAACGACACCTACCGCCAGGGGCGGCCGCTGGCAAACTTCATAGGCCACACCGTGGCCGAAGTGTTGCCAGAAACTGAAGGCCAGGGCTTTATAGCAATACTAAACGAGTGCTACCGCACGGGTGAAACCCGCTACGGGTTTGAAGTGCCCTTTGTATACGAGTCGGATGCGGGCCGGCGCGGCGAGACTATCTACTTCAATTTTACCTACTCGCCCCACCGCGAAGGCGGGCAGATTGTGGGCATCAGCGTCTTTGCCCACGAGGTAACCGAGCTGGTGCGCCAAGCAGCAGCGCGAAGCCCAGCGGCAGCAGCTCCAGCGCGTTTTTGCCCAGGTGCCGGTGTCGATGGCCATTCTCAACGGGCCCGATTTTGTGGTGGAGATGGTCAATGCCAGCACCGAAGACATTGTGGGCATGCCATCGGCGGTGCTGCTGGGGCAGCCATTTTTTGAGGCTTTGCCCGAGCTGACCGGTCAGGGCTTAGAGGCGGTGCTGAGGCAAATGCTCGACACGGGCGAGCCGTTTACGCTCCAGGAAATTCCCTTTGAAATCGTGACTGGCCACGGCCAAACGGGCGTGCGCTACTACAATTGCAGCTACCAGATGCTGCGCGATGAGCAGGATGAGCAGGGGCAACCCACCAGAATCTTGTGCATCTCGGTCGAGGTAACCGAACAGGTGCTGGCTCGCCAGCAAGTGCAACATCTCAATAATGAGCTGACTACCAGCAATCAGCAGCTCACGCGCACCAACGTGGACCTCGACAACTTCATCTACACAGCCTCGCACGACCTGCGCCAGCCCATCAGCAACATCGAGGGCTTACTGCGCCTGCTGGAAAATGCCTTGCCCACCGCCAGCCGCAATATTGTAGTGGTAGCGAAAGCCCTGTCGCACATGCAAGCCTCGATAGAGCGCTTCAAGCGCACCATTTCTAACCTTACCGAGGTAAGCAAGCTCCAGCTCGAATTTGCCCAGCCGGCCGTGCCCGTGTGCCTCGCCGCCATCATCGATGATGTGCGCCAGGACCTTCTGCCCCAGCTCGCGGCCACCGGCGGCCAGCTCGACGTGAACGTAGATGGCTGCCACCCCCGCGTATTTTCCGAGAAAAACCTGCGCAGCATTGTCTACAACCTGCTCAGTAATGGCCTCAAATACCACCACCCCGAGCGCCCGCCGCTGGTTGGTATCAGTTGCGTCACCGAGGCCGACCGCATAGTGCTGACGGTGCAAGACAACGGCTTGGGCATGACCGAGCAGCAGCAAGGGCGTCTGTTTCAGTTGTTTCAGCGCATGCACACCCACGTCGAGGGTTCGGGACTGGGCTTATACATGGTAAAGAAAATTGTGGAGAATGCTGGCGGCACCATTCAGGTAGAAAGCCAGGCGAATGTTGGCGCCACGTTTAAGCTTTCTTTCCCAGCCTAATCCCATTGTTTTTCAACTTACTATCTCTTTCGGCTCGCCTGTATGCTTCGGCTTTCCAGTATCCTGCTGGTCGATGACAACCCGACCACCAATTTTCTCAACCAAGCCCTGATTGAGCAGGCCAACCTGGCCAGCGTGGTGCTGGTGGCCGAAAATGGCCACGAGGCGCTGCACCTGCTAGACCAAAGCTGCCAGCCCGGCAACCCCACCTGCCCGGTCTTGATTTTGCTCGACCTAAACATGCCCGTCATGAACGGCTTCGAGTTTCTGGAGGCCTACGTGCAGCTGCCGCCCGCCCAGCACCAAGCCAAGGTAGTGATACTCACCACCTCCATGCTGCCCCGCGACCTAGAGCGCATGCAGCATCTGCCCGTGGCAGGCGTACTCGATAAGCCGTTGACTACCGAGAAGCTGGAGAAGCTGGTGGCGCAGCATTTTAGTAGCGCGAACTTGTAGTCTGCGCTACTTCTTGAAAAATGCCAGCAAATCAGCCTTATACGAATTGCCGATGGGAATCTCATCGCCCGTAGTCAGCACCAATTGCTCGGGCTGGAGCAGCTTGATATGGGCCGCCGCCACGATGAACGAGCGGTGCGCCCGCACGAATTGCTCGCCCAGCAGCTCGGTCATGCCCTTCATGGTTTCGTGGTGCAGGTAGGTTTTGGTGGGCGTCACGATTTTGACGTAGTCCTTGCAGCCTTCCACGAAGAGAATGTCGCGGTAGGGCACTTTCAGCAAGCTGCCTTGTTCTTTTAGCAGCAGGTGCGTTTCGTCGGCGGCTGGGGCTGCGGCGGGCGTGGGCGGCTGGTAGCGGGCCACGGCCTTCTGGAAGCGTTCGAGGCTGAAGGGCTTGAGCAGGTAGTCGAGCACATTCAGCTCGAAGCCCTCGTAGGCGTACTCGCGGTAGGCGGTGGTGAGGATGGTTTGGGGCGGCGCGGGCAGCGTTTTGAGGAAATGCAGGCCCGTGATGAGCGGCATCTCGATATCCAGAAACAGCAAATCGACGGGGTGCGCCCGCAGGTGCTCGTAGGCCTCCATGGCATTGCGGCACTGGCCGCTGAGGGTGAGGCCGGGCGTTTGGGCGATGAATTGCTTTAGCACCTGGTGGGCCAGGGGCTCGTCGTCCACTATCAGGCAGCGGGTGGGGGCGGTACTCATAGCTGCAAAATAAGCTCGGCCCGGTAGCGGCCGGCGTGCTCGCTCAAATTCAAGGTGTGGGCACCGGGGTAATACAGCTGCAAGCGCCGCCGGATATTCACCAGCCCGATGCCCCCGCTGCGGCGCGGCGACTCGGGCGGTGGCGTGGGCAGCATGTCATTCTCAATGACAAAGCGCAGTTGGCCCGGTGCCACCGTGAGCACCGCCTCCACGCTGGCCGCATCGCTAAAGTGGTGGCGGCCATGCTTAAAGCTATTCTCAATCAGCGGCAGCCAGAGCAGCGGCGGCACCTGCCGCCCCGCCAGCTCATCCCCAGCCGTGGTGAAACGGATGCTCGCGCCCTCGTACTTGCGCTGTTCCAGCTCGAAGTAATTCGCCATAAACTCCACCTCCTCGGCTAGCGCGACACGCTCCTTGCCGCTGTCATAAAGCACGTAGCGCATCAGCTCCGACAGCAACAAAATGAAGCGGGGCGTATCGGGCGAGCCGGCTAGGCTGAGGCCGTAGATACTATTAAGGGTATTAAACAGAAAGTGCGGTTGCAGCTGCGCCTTGAGTTGCTCTAGCTGCAAGGCGGCGTGTTCTTTCTCGATTTGGCGGCGGCGCATCTCTTGCTCGAAGGCCACCCGCACAAAGCCTACGCAGCTGAAGGCCAGAATATCAGTGAGCAGCAAGCTCAATAGATTGATAGTGGAGTTCCCCAGTCCCATGCGGAATGGATGCGCCAGCCCACTCTGGTAAAGCTTTTGGTAAAACTCGGTGAGCACCGGCGGCGCTGCCACGGGAATGAAAGCGCCCGCTGCCAGCGTGGTATTGAGCTTAATGCTCCACCAGAGGTAGAGCACCGCCAGCAGCATCAGCGGCACCGTGTAGCGCCGCCGCCGCAGTAGCAACGGCAACAGCCAGCGGTAGTAGGGCACGATGTAGACCGTGGCCACGACCACGAACGGGATGAGCTGGAAGTAGGGAAAGAAGCCGTTGTCCGCCTTGTGCGTCCGGGTAAAGTCCTCCATGTAGTGGTCGTACTTGTACAGCCCTACATAGAGCACCCACACCAGCACCTCAAAAACCAGGGGAAAGCGGCTGGGCCGCGCAGTGTCTTGTTGCATGGGGCGAAGGTGGCGGGTGAAAGGTTACCTAGGGCAAAAACGAGCGGGTATTTCGACTAAACGGGTGATTTTTTCGACTAAAAAACGGGCGGTTGGCCTTGGTCGAAAACGGCCCTGGCATGGTCGAAAAAAGCGAAAAGAGGGCTTGGGGCGGTCGTTGCTTTGTCCCATTCCCAGCCGGTTGGCGGCGGGAGTCACACCCCCAGCAGCCTTTTCTGACCCTCGATATGAAAAACGTTTTCGCCTCCCTGCTCCTCACTGGCACCCTGGCTTCGGCCGCTCAGCAAGCCGCCGCCCAAACGCCAGCTGCTCCCGTCGCCGCCAACCTAGGTGCCCTCACCGGCACGGTGGCCGACAGCGTGTCGCGGCAGGCGCTGGCCTTCGCTACCGTGGTGCTGCGCCCCGCAGCCGACGCCAAAAACGCCCTGAGCACGGTGACTACTGACAAGGGCGCGTTTAGCTTCGCCGGCCTGGCCGCTGGGCCTTACACCCTCGAAGTGCACTACCTAGGCTACCGCGCCTCGCAGCCCGTGGCCATGACCGTGGGCGCTGGCACCCCCGCCGTAGCCGTGGCGCTGGCCCCCGAGCGCCACGCCCTGGCCGAAGTAAAAGTGACGGCCGCCAAGCCCTTCATCGAGCAGCAGGCCGACAAACTGGTGCTGAACGTAGCCGCCAGCCCCATCGCCGCCGGGGGCACCGCCGCCGACCTGCTGAGCCGCGCCCCCGGCGTGCTGGAGCAGGGCAGCGGCTACCAGCTGCGCGGCAAAACCGTGACCGTGATGCTCGACGGCAAGCTCACCAACCTGAGCGGCGACGAGCTCAAAAACATGCTCAGCGCCCTGCCCGCCAATAGCTTGGATAAGGTCGAGCTCATCGCCAACCCGTCGGCCAAGTACGACGCCAGCGCCAGTGCCATCGTGAACCTGGTGACCACCAAAAGCCTGAAATTTGGCACCAACGGCACGGCTACCGCTGGGGTAGGCGCGGGCCGCTACGGCCGCTACAACGCCGGCCTCAACCTCAACCACCGCACCGAAAAGCTGAACGTGTACGGCGGCCTTGACCGCCTCGACAACCAGACCTACAGCACCACCAGCGCCGTGCGCCCCCTCAGCACCGAAAGCCAGCTCGCCGAAAACAGCCCCGAAACCCGCCGCCTCCAGACCAATAACCTCAAGCTGGGCTTCGACTACGACCTGAGCAAAACTACCGCCGTGGGCGTGCTGGTGAAAGGCATGCTCACCGACCGCACCCGCGACGCCGAAAGTCAGGCCCTACTCAGCGGCCCCGCTGGCACGGCGCAGCAAACCACGTTGGTGCGCGTGGCGGGGGCTTCGCAGGTGGTAAGCCCCACGGTGAATGCGTATTACAAAACGGCGTTTGCCAAGGGGAAGACGCTGCGGGTGAGCGCCGACTACTTCAGCTATGCCAAAGATTCGCACAACAACTACGCCACCAGCCTGCTCGAGGCTACCGGCCCGGCCGACTTGCTGCGCGATAATTCGCCGGCCCGCAACTCGGTCAAGTCGGCAATGGCCGACTACTCGCAGCCGCTTTACCAGGGCACGTTCGAGGCCGGCCTGAAAGCCATCTCCACCACTACCGACAACGACATTCGCTGGGAGCAGGCACCCGCCGGCCAGCCCTGGACGACCGACCTCGGCAAAACCAACCACTTTGTGTACCGCGAAAACGTGAACGCCGCCTACGCCACCTTCAGCCGCAGCATCAAGAAAGTATCGCTGCAAGTGGGCCTGCGCGCCGAGCAAACTCACACTACTGGCACCTCGCTCACGATGAATCAAGTCATCGAGCGCCAGTACCTTAACTTCTTCCCAAGCGTATCGGCACAGTATAGCCAGTCGGAGAAAACGCAATTTGGCTTCTCGTACAGCCGCAAGATTGAGCGGGCTCAGTTTGGAATCGTTAATCCCTTCCTAACCTATATCAGCCCCTACCGCTACTCGCAGGGCAACGCGGCCATTCTGCCCTCCTTGTCGCACAACTTCGAGCTAAGCTATTCTTACGGCAGCCTGCTTTCGGCGGCCGTGGGCTACACCCGCTTCAGCGACGTCATCAACGGGAGCTTCGAGAAAAACGACGCTACGCAGGTGGTCACCAACTCCTTCGCCAACTACCCCAGCGCCGACCAACTCAGTGTGACCCTCACCCTGATGAGGCCGCTGCTAAACAATAAATGGCAGACTAACACCACCCTAGGCTTTATGGCCGCCCAGGTGCAGGCCGGTCCCGGCACCATCGGCGTGGGCGCCGCCAGCCCCGGCGCCTACCTCTCCAGCAACCACATCCTTACGCTGCGCGCCGGCCTCAAAGCCGAAGTGTCGGCCTCCTACATGTCGCCCATGACCTTCGGCGGCATGGCCATCCGGTCGAGCTACAGCAGCAACGTCGGCATCTCCCAGACCGTGCTCAAAGGCGCGGGCACCCTCACCCTCAACGTCACGGACGTCTTCAACACCCAGCGCAGCCGCTTCGACGTGCTCGCCGCCGGCATCAATTCGCAGAACGTCAATAAGGTTGAAAGCCGCTTCGTGAAACTGAACTTCACCTACAAGTTTGGCAACCAGAAGGTGAAAGCCAGCCAGCGCCGCGAAACCGGCGTGGAAGCTGAGAAGTCGCGCATGGATAATTAAGCTGGTGTTTTTCTGAGCTATGAAGGTTGTGGGGTTGACCTCACGCGAGTTACCTCACCCCCCGGCCCCCTCTCCAAAAAAGAGGGGGAGCCGACCGCAAACAAACAGACTTTAAGTGCAAAAGGGGTTTTCAGCATCGCTGAAAACCCCTTTTGCACTTTCTTATTTTTTCCGTAAAAAAGCGTCCGGCTCCCCCTCTTTTTTGGAGAGGGGGTCGGGGGGTGAGGTGCCCCGCATCGGGCGACGTTGTTCAGCACCAAAGCTTTTTCAATAGACAAACCCGCCGCCTTCGCAGAAAAAATGCGACGACTCGGTGCAGTTGGCCGCATTTTCGCGTTTACTGAAAATTAGCGGGGCAGTTACTTTTGCCTAAGACCACTTATTCTTATTCCTGATGCGAAAAATACTCCTAGGATTTCTGCTATTTCTGGTGGTGCTGGTGGCGGCCGCGGCGCTGGCGCCCTTCCTCTTCAAAGACAAGCTGCGCGAGCTCGCCGACAAGCAAATAGCCCAGCGCGTGCGCGCCAAGGTGCAGTACGACCCCGCCGATATCGACGTGACGCTGCTCAGCTCGTTTCCCGATTTGGCGCTCAATATCAAGAACCTGCGCGTGATTGGCATCGACTCGTTCAGCCGCGATACGCTGGCGTACCTGCCGCAGCTGCACGTGGGCCTCGATTTGATGAGCGTGATAAAGGGCCAGCAGATTGATATTAAAACCGTGAGCCTCGACCGGCCCGACATTGCGGTAAAAGTCCTGAAAAGTGGCCGGGCCAACTGGGATATCATGATTTCGGACTCGGCCGCCGCGTCTAAGGGCCAGGATACCAGCGCCGTGAACCTAGCCATTCGGGGCTGGGAAATCACCGATGGCCGCCTGCGCTACGACGACCGCAGCATCCCCGTGCGCCTCGATGCGCGGGGCATCAACCACAAAGGCAAGGGCGATTTTGCGAAGAATATTTTCGACCTGACCTCGAACACGACCATTGCCAAGCTCACGGCCAACTACGCCGGTATCGACTACCTGGCTGATAAGCAGGTAGATGCCGACATTGCCATGAACATGGACCTTACCAAGAGCCTTTATACTTTCAAGGAAAACCAGGTGAAGCTGAATGACTTTGCTTTCAGCTTTGCGGGTGCGGTGGGGCTGCCCAATGCCACGGATATAACCTATGATATCACCTTCAAGGCGCTGCAAACCGACTTTAAGAACATTTTGAGCTTGGTGCCGGGCGTGTTCAATGCCCAGTTTAAGGACGTGCAGGCCGCTGGCCAAGTGGCCTTTAATGGCTACTACAAAGGCGTGCAAAACAAGCTGCGGATGCCTGGCTATGGCCTGACCCTGGCCGTGACCAACGCCAGCTTCAAGTACCCGCAGCTGCCGCGGGAGGCCAAAAATATCAACGTGGCGATGGTGGTGGATAATCCTTCGGGCTTCACCAACAACGTGAAAGTCAACGTGTCGAAGTTTCACCTCGACCTGGGCAGCGACCCGGTCGATGGCAGCGTAGCCATCGACGGCCTCGACCCCATGAAGGTAGACGGCCGCGTGAAAGCCAACGTGAACTTGGCCGAAGCGCTGAAAGTGTACCCGGTGGCCGGCGTGAATATGCGCGGCCAATTTTTCGTGGATGCCACGGCCAAGGGCACCTACTCGAAAACCCAGATGCCGGTGGTGAACGCCGCCATCAAGATGACCAACGGCTACGTGAAGTCGAACCAGTTTCCGGCCCCGATTGAGGATATCAACCTGAGCGGCACGGTGGTAAACTCGACCGGCCAGGTGAACGATACCTACGTGAACCTGCCGCAGTTTCACATGGTGCTGGAGGGCGAGCCGCTCGACGGCCGCCTCACGGCGCACAACATCAACTCGCCCATCTTCGACGCCAACGTGAAGGGCACCATCGACCTCACGAAGATGACCAAAATCTTCCCGCTCGAAGGCATGACCGTGACGGGCCGCGTATCGGGCGACGTGGCCGCCGCCGGCAACATGGCCGACGTGGAAGCCGGCCGCTACCAGAATGTGAAAGCCAGCGGCTCGGTAAAAGCCAGCAATATCACCTACAAAAGCAAGGACTTGCCGCAGGGCGTGAAAATCAGCAGCGCGGCCGGCACGTTCAACAACAATCAGATTGTAATTCAGAACGTTGCGGGCACGGCCGGCAGCTCCGACTTCGCGGCCAATGGTATGGTGAGCAACTACCTGGGCTACCTCTTCACGCCCGGCCAGGCGCTGAAAGGCACGATGAACGTGACCTCGCACAACTTCAACGTCAACGAATTTATGGTGGACCCGGTGAGCGAGAAGCCCACCGCCGGCGCGGTGAAAGCCGCCCCCGCCAAGGCCGATGGCGTGGTGCCCATCCCCAAATTCTTCGATTTGGTGCTGAACAGCAAGGTCGATAATGTGACCTACGACAACCTGAAGCTGCAAAACGCCACCGGCACCGTGGTGGTGAAAAACGAAGTGGCGACGCTGAAAAATATGAATTTCAACACGCTGGGGGCCACTTTTGGCACCACCGGCAGCTACAACACGCAGGACTTGGCCCATCCCAAATTCGACTTGGGCTTGGATATCAAAAACCTCGATTTCCAGAAGGCGTTTGGCGCGTTCAACACGGTGAAGGCGCTGGTGCCGCTGGCCTCGACGGTGCAGGGCGTGTTCAATACGCACTTCAGCGCCAGTGGCGAAATGGGCCAGGACATGCTGCCGAATCTGAGTACTTTGAGCGGTAGTGGCTTGTTTGATATTGTGAAAGCCGCTGTCTTGCAGTCGCCCACACTGACCCAGATTGCCAGCCTCACGACCTTGCCCGAGCTGAAAAACCTGCAAGTGCTGAACCGCGAGATAAAGGCTCAGATTGTGAATGGCAACCTCGTGGTGCAGCCCTTCGACCTGAACGTAGGCGATATTAAAATGACCCTTGGCGGCTCGAACAGCCTAGCTGGCATCTTGTCCTACGTGGCTGCCATCAACGCGCCGACCGGCAAGCTCGGCAGCGCGCTGAGCAGCAAGCTCACCTCGCTAACGGGCGTGCAGAACATCCAGGGCACCGACCGCGTGACGCTGGGCCTCAACATCGGCGGCAATATGGCTAGCCCGACTGTGAAGCTGACCAGCGGCGCGCTTAAAGACCAAGGCAAAGCCCTCGTAACCAACGTGGTGAAAACCAAGCTCACCAGCACGCTGCTCGACCTAGCCAACAAGAACCGGGCAAAAACCGATAGCTCGCAAAAAGCCACTGCCATTACGCAGCAAAACGCGCAGGAGCAGCTTAACCTCGAAATCCAGAAGCGGAAACTAGAGGCGCAGGAGAAGGCCAAGCAAGCCATCGGTAAAGGTCTGAACAGCCTCTTCGGCGGCGGGCGCAAAACGACGACTGCACCGGCTGACACCGCGAAAAAGCCGTAAGCGCGACGGCATTTCCATGCTTCGTAAACGCAAAAGGGCCACCCATTCGGGTGGCCCTTTTTAGTGCCTATCGGGGGGTTGTTCGATTTGAAAATGAATTTTCTTCATCAAAACATCATTATTAACGATATTTGCAACAAAGTTCATCATTTACTCATTTAAGGACTTGCCGCATTTTGCCTAAGCCTATTGCCTGGGCAAGTGAATAGGCAAACTGCTTTTTAACAATATCCTATGGCGTCACACCACGCTACTGCGGGCCTGCCCCCGCCTACTCCCTGGCAGCGACTTACCCGAATGCTCGACACCGAGCGCGCTACAATTCGCTACATTATTTTTTACGCCGTGCTCATGGGCCTCATCAGCCTGTCGCTGCCGCTGGGTACGCAGGCGGTGTTCAACCTGGTTTCGACGGGGGCGGTTTTTAGCTCTACCTACATTTTGGTGGCGGTGGTAGTGGGCGGCGTGCTGCTGGGCGGCATCCTGCTGGTGGGCCAGATAACCTTGGTGGAGGCCATCGAGCAGCGCATTTTCGCGAAGGGGGCCATTGAGTACGCCTACCGCCTGCCGCGCATCAAGCCCGAGGCGCTGCACGGCCAAGACCCGCGGGAGCTGGTCAACCGCTTTTTTGACATTCTGACCATTCAAAAGGGCCTCACCAAGCTGCTGGTCGATGTCATGTTTGCGGTGCTCCAGATTCTGATGGGCGTGATTGTGCTGTCCTTCTACCACCCCATTTTCATTGGGTTTGGCCTGTTCACCATCCTGGCACTGGGCTTCGTGTACATGCTCAATTACCGGCGGGCGCTGCGCACGAGCATCGAAGAGTCGGCCTACAAATACGAGCTGGTAGCCTGGCTGGAAGAAGTGGCCGGCCGCCTCGACGAGGTGCGCGGCGACGACGCCGAAGAGCACAAAACGCTGGCCCGCGCCGACGAGCTGACCTCGGAGTACCTGCACGCCCGCAACGCGCACTTCCGCATCCTCAAGTCGTACTACAACTACGGCATTGCGCTGCGCACCATCCTCACGGCGGGCCTGCTGATAGCGGGCACGCTCTTCGTGGTATCGCGCCAGATGACGCTGGGGCAGTTTGTGGCTGCAGAAGTACTTATCGTCATGATTAGCGGCTCGATAGAGAAACTAATGACGAGCATCAATACCATTTTTGACGTGCTGACGGCGGTAGAAAAAGTAGCCGCCGTGACCGACCTGCCCATGGACGAGCACAAGAATTCCATTGCCTTCGAGAATGCTTAATTTATCTAATCAAAGCGTCGTAGACGAGGTGTGGGAGCAGGTGCCCCGGCAGTCGCGCCCCGAGCTGCTGCGCACCTATGCCAGCCGCAAGCTGGGCCGCATCCTGCTGGTTATCGGCCTGGTATTCCTGGTTATCCTGTTTTTGCCCTGGCGCCAGACTATCGAGGGCTTCGGCACGCTCACGGCCCTCTCGCCCCAGGACCGCCCCCAGAATATTCAGAACCAGATAGCTGGTCGCATCGAGCACTGGAACGTGCGCGAGGGCCAGCTGGTGCATAAGGGCGACACCCTGCTCATGCTGTCGGAAGTGAAGGACGAGTACTTCGACCCTAACCTGCCCGAGCGCTTGCGCGAGCAGCTGGCCGCCAAGCGGAGCAGCGTAGGGGCCTATCAGGATAAAATTGAAGCCACTGACCAGCAGATTGTCGCTCTGCGCGCCACGCTGGACGTGCAGCTCGAAGCCGCCGCCAACAAGGTAGAGCAGGCTCAGAACTACCTCAACAGCGACCGCGCCGACCTGGTAGCCATCACCAACTTCTACGAAACGGCCAAAGCCCGCTTGCTGCGCTACGAAGAAGGCTACAAAAACGGCTTGTTCTCGCTCACCGACATCGAAACGCGCCGCCTTAAGCTGCAAGAAGACCTGGCCAAGGTGACCTCGCAGCGCAACAAGGTGAACAGCAGCATCCAGAACCTAGCCAACGCCCGCATCGAGCTGGCTAACCTGCGTGCCAAGTACGGCCAGGACCTGGCCAAGGCTAATTCTGACCGCAGCACTGCCGTGTCGAGCCGCGTGAGCTACGAAGGGGAGGTGGCCGCCACCCGTAATAAAATCGCCAACGTGACTGTGCGCCGCGACCTATACGTGGTGCGCGCGCCCCAAACCGGCTATATCGTGCGCGCCCTCAAGGCGGGCATCGGCGAGACGATAAAGGAGGGCGAATCGGTGGCCACTTTGCAGCCTGAGGCCCCGGCGCTGGCCGCCGAAATCTACGTGCGGGCTATGGATGTGCCGCTCATTCAGCGCGGGCGCACGGTGCGCTTGCAGTTTGAGGGCTTCCCGGCCATTCAGTTTTCGGGCTGGCCTTCAGCGGCAGTGGGCACGTTCGGTGGCGAGGTCACGGTGATAGATGTGGTGAACAGTCCCGGCGGCAAGTACCGCCTGCTAGTGCGCCCAACCCAGCCCCGGCCCGGCGACCAGCCCTGGCCCCGGCAACTGCGCATTGGCTCGGGCGCGCAGGGCTGGGTGATATTGGATTCAGTACCAGTATGGTACGAAATCTGGCGGCAGCTCAACGGCTTCCCGCCCACCCTAAGCAAAGAGCCCGACGTAACGCCTACTAAAGCTAAAGAGGAGAAAAAGTAGTTTATGAATGTGTCTTCTTTTTGGTTTAATCTCCAGCACTGGCTAGCGCGGGCGTGTAAAACGGAGTGGCACTCCGTTTGGCGTGAGGCAGCACCCAGGCGTGGAAACGGAGTGCCACTCCGTTTTACAATCCTACTGGCGCTGCTGGCTGGCCTCGCCCGCCCCACCCTGGCCCAAGACCCGCTGTTACCCACCCGCAAATCGGGCCTGGAGCGCGCCCCGCTCCAAACCTTGCAACTCGACGAAGTACGCCCCGCCGACACGGCCAAAGTATTCTCCCTGCAAGACCTGGCCGAGCTGGTGTATGCCAACCACCCCATTGTGAAGCAGGCGGCCCTGCTCAGCGACGAGGCGCGCAGCCAGGTGCTGCAAGCCCGCGGCGGCTTCGACCCTAAGCTGTCGTCGGACTTCCACAGCAAGCAGTTTGGCGGCACCGACTACTATAATAATTGGAGCAACGAGCTGAAAGTGCCCCTCTGGCCCGGTGGCATCGACCTGAAAGCCACCTACGACCGGGCCGTGGGCACCTATGTAAACCCCGAAAGCCACACACCGCGCAACGGCTTGGCGGGCGTGGGCATCTCGGTGCCCATCGGCGCGGGCTTGCTTATTGATGCCCGGCGCAGCACCCTGCGCCAGGCCAAAGCCCTGCAAGCCGCCGCCGAGGCCGACCGCGTGAAGCAGATAAACGAAGTGTGGCTGCAAGCCGCCAAAGACTACTGGAGCTGGTACTACACCTACCAGCAAGCCGCCCTCATCCGCGAGGGCGTGGCCTTGGCCGACCGCCGCTTCCAGGCCACCGCCCGCCGCGCCCAAATCGGCGACCAGGCCCCCGTAGACTCGGTAGAAGCCCAAATAACCGTGCAGGACCGCCTGGTGCAAGCCACCCAGCTGCAAGTAGACCTGGAAAATGCCCGCCTCGTCCTCAGCAACCACCTCTGGAACAAGAACAACCAACCCGTAGAGCTACCCACCTACGCCGCTCCCCAAATCCCGGTCACCGACACGGTGAGCCGCACTGAAATGCGTCGCCTCGCCGACCTGGCCGCCGCCAGCCACCCCACGCTGCTGAAACTGAGCGCCAAGAATATTCAGTACAGCATCGAAGAGCGCTACCGCCGCGAACTGCTCAAGCCCAAGCTCAACGTGAGCGGCACGCTCATCAGCCAGGGCAATTTTTACCAAAGCGAGGTGCCGAGCTACTATAATTTCAGCCGGGATAACTACAAGCTAGGCGTCGATTTTGCCTTCCCGCTGTTCCTGCGCGCCGAGCGCGGCAAGCTGCAATACGCCCGCATCCAGCTCAAGGAAAATGCCTTGGAGCAGCAGCAAAGCCAGCGCACCATCGTGACGCAGGTAAACACGGTTTATAACACCCTCAAAGCCTATGAGCGCCAGCTTGCCCTGCAAGCCCAGACGATTGTTAACCAGCGCATTTTGCTCCGCGCTGAGCTGCAAAAGTTCGAGCTTGGTGAGAGCACTATCTTCCTCATCAACGCCCGCGAAAGCAAGCTAATTGACCTCAGAATCAAGCAGGAAAGCCTGCGGGCCAGCTACGAAAAGTCGCGGGCTGAACTGTACTACTATGCAGGTACCCGGTCGATAAACGCAGAATAAAGCACTGCTAAAAAAACGTATGTCATGTTGAGCTTGCCGAAGCATCTTGGTCGGATACGCTAGGGCTATTATCCCTTACGCAACCTGCCAAGATGCTTCGACAAGCTCAGCATGACAGACGGTTTTGCTGATACCAGTTAGTTCAGTTCTAAAGCTGCGGTTCTACCTGACCCGACTGCTCACGGCAGTAGGTAATAAAGTCAGAATTAACCGGTTCCAAACCACCTTCGCGCATTTTTACGGCCACTTGGCCGCGGTGGTAGCTGGCGTGCATCACGCAGTGCGTTAAGATGTCGCTTACCTGCGAGTCGAAGGCATCGCCTTGCGAGTTAGAGTATTGGATGTGTCGGTGCAGCTCGGTGTCGTCGGCGTTGGCGCAGAGGTCAGCAAAGCGCTGCGAGGTTTGCTCGTGCCAATGGTGCAGGCCGGCCAAGTCGTGCTCTTGCCACACTTTCAGCGGGCTGGCCGTGCCGCTCAGGCGCGCAATCCAGATGGCCTGGGCATTGATAACGTGGCTGAAAATGCGCAGCGCCGGCTGAGGCGCTTCTTTGCCAGCAGCCACCGACGAGTCGAGGCGGCGCAGCAGCGTTTCGTTGGCCCACACGTTGAATACGCCGAGCTTTTCGATGGTATTAACCATGAGTTAGTTAGGAGTTAAAGGTTAGGAGTTATGAGTTGAAAAGGGTGACTCATGTGCCAAAGCTACGGCTAGCCTAAGTGGCCATTCCGCAGGTTCAAACTCATAATCCCTAACTTTTAACTCATAATTAACTATCAGCGTGGGTCTTGCCACACGAGCTGCTCGTTGGTTTTACGCTTGTCAAAATTGCCGCAGCGGCCATCGCCCCGGCCGGTGAGGCCACCTTCGGGGTGGCACAGCACGGCGCCTTTGGTATCGTAAAGCGTCGATTGCTGGTCGCAGCACGGGGCCGACTCATAATAAACCGTTTCACCCTCAAATTGGTAGCGCAGGATGCGGATAATCGGGTTGCGCTTACGCGTGGCTAAGATGCCATCGATGCGCTGCCGCAGCCACAGCGGCCGGGCGGTGCTGTCGAGGCGCATGTCGCGGGCGGGCAAGGCATCAACGGTATTAGCGCTGGTGGGGGCGGGGGTATTCGGCTGGCTTACAAAGCCTTCGGAGGGCGGCGTAGTGGGCGTGTTTACCACCACGTCTTGCTGGCAGGCACTCAGCAGTAAGGCCAGCGCGGCAACGGGTAAAAAAAGGCGACTCATAGAAAGGGAAGTGCCCGAAAGCACCAGTAAAGGTGCTTAGCCTTACGCCAACGGCCCCTGAATAGTTGAAAAGCAAGTGCGGTAAGCTTTAGCTTGCCGTCGATTAGTAGGTCGCACCACCCAGCTGCTACCCGCTACCCGGCAAGATAAAGCTTACCGCACAATCGCCCACACCTTCGGCCCGAATACTAGCCCGCCCACTGCCAGCGCGCCCAGCGCTGCCAGCAGCACGGCCCCGGCGGCTACGTCCTTGGCCTTGCCCGCCAGCGGGTGGTAGCCCGGCGACACGAGGTTGGTCAGCGTTTCGATGGCGGTGTTAAATAGCTCAGCCGCCCACACGCCCGCCACGGCCAGCGTCACCAGGGCCCACTCGGTCAGACTTAAGCCGCAGTACAAGCCCAGCCCCAAAACCGCCATTGTCGACACGGCGTGAAACTGCAAATGCACCTCCGAGCGCAGCGCCGTGCCCACGCCCCGCAGTGCGTGTCCAAAACTGGCCGCTCGGCGGCGCAGCAGGCCCGGCCGCGCCGCAGGCGGCACGGGGTTGGGCGCACGCAGCGGGTCAGCCTCGGGCATCATACTCGCCAAAAACAGTGCGCCGCAGCTCGTCCCACTCCGGCTTTAGGATGCTGAAAATAACCGTGTCGCGCCGGATGCCACCCTGCGTGATTCGGTGGCTGCGTAGCGTGCCTTCCTCAGTAGCCCCCATGCGGCGCATAGCCTCCTGCGACTTATGATTGCGGCTATCAGTTTCCAACTCCACTCGCTCGCAGCCCAACTGCCCGAAGGCGTGGCACAGCAGCAAGTGCTTGGCCGCCCGGTTGAGGCCAGTGCGCTGAAAATCAGTGCCCACCCAGGTATAGCCGATACTCAGGCTTTGGTTGGCCTCGCTGATGTTGTAGTAGCTGGTGCTGCCGGCCACCCGGCCCGTCTCGCGGTCGATTATCACAAACGGAAACCGCTGTCCCGCCTGGCGCGCCTGCAAAGCCGCCGTAATGTAGGCGGCCAAACTCACCGCATCGTCGCCCCGCGTGAGGGTGAAGCGCCAAATATCGGGGTCAAACGCAATGGCTTTCAGCGCTTCAAAGTCGGTGGCTTCGAGCGGGCGCAGCCGCACGCGGCGGTTTTCGAGCACAAGATGCTGGGTACAATCCATAACAAAACTGGTGGGTCGGGCCACAAAGATGCGGCCGAATGCCCGCACCGAGTACCGACTGCCAAGCTACGTTCACCTAGCAAAAAAAGAACCCCGCCCGGCGCAATGACCGGGCGGGGTTTCAAAGCAAAAAAGCGATGTTGCTTAAAAGGAGTACGTGTAGCCGGGAATGCTGACGGGTTTCAATTCAATTACTTCCTGCCCATCCGATAATACATGCACCGCAGCAATCCGCTCGGGTGCAATAGCCCGATTAGCCGCTTTGCGAGCTTCGCGCTCAGCTTGGCGCGGGTCAATTTTTTTAGAATGTTTCGGCGAAAATGTCTTCATAACGCAAAATAATAGCTTCTAAAGCACCGGGTTGTACAGCCAACTCAACAGGTAAAACGAATATACTGCTTGTTTCTTCTTTAGCTACAATTCGATGATACATCGGGTTCAGCTTTAACTCAAGCATTTTAGTATACATTATGAACCGCTTGGTATTCGCATCGCTCGTTTCATTCAGCATCGCCGCCGCGATGAAGCCGAAGCACGCCTGCGAATCTTGCCGCAGCACCTCGGCCAGAATGGCCAGCACCGTGCCGCCTAGCTTACCGGCTGCCTGCTGGTTGGTGCGCAGGCGATAGCGGTTCACGTTGTTGACTTTGGCGTAAAAATCGGCCGTGTACAAATGGTTTTCATAGGCGTGAATCTCAACCAGATACTTGCGCCGCGAGCTGGGCGAGTGCATGAAAAACTTGTAGATGTCAGCCCATAGCCAGCTACCACCGCCCGCCGTCAGGTTGCGGTTGCGCTGCACGCGGCGAAAGGGGAGGATGGTATTGAACATGAGTGGCTTGGTGGGCGGCTTTCAAATACAAAAGAACGCCAGGGCGAGCTTATAAAGCTGCTCGCCCTGGCGTTCCGTTAAAACCTCGTTACCAGCCTACTTAATCTCGCCGACCATGTCTTCCGGCTTCAGCCAGTTGTCAAAATCTTCGGGCGTGATGTAGCCGAGCTGCACGGCCGTCTCTTTCAAAGTCGAGCCGTTTTTGTGGGCCGTTTGCGCGATTTCGGCCGCTTTGTAGTAGCCAATGTGCGGGTTCAGGGCCGTCACGAGCATCAGCGACGAATCGACGTGCTTCTTGATGTTGGGCAGGATGGGCTCGATGCCCACGGCGCACTTGTCGTTGAAGGCCACGCACACGTCGCCGATGAGGCGGGCCGAGTGCAGGAAGTTGTAAATCATCACCGGCTTAAACACGTTCAACTCGAAGTGGCCCAGCGAGCCACCTATCGTGATGGCCACGTCGTTGCCCATCACCTGGGCCGAAACCATGGTCATGGCCTCGCACTGCGTGGGATTCACCTTGCCGGGCATAATGCTGCTACCAGGTTCGTTGTCAGGGATATGAATTTCGCCAATGCCGGCGCGGGGGCCACTGCTCAGCATCCGAATATCGTTGGCGATTTTCATCAAGCTCACGGCCACCGTCTTCAGCGCGCCGTGGCTTTCCACGATGGCGTCGTGGGCGGCCAGGGCCTCAAACTTGTTTTCGGCCGTGATGAAGGGCAGTCCGGTAAGCTCGGCAATGTACTTGGCCACGTTCTCGGAGTAGCCGGGAGGCGTGTTGATGCCGGTGCCCACGGCGGTGCCGCCGAGCGCCAGCTCGCTCAAGTGGGCCAGCGTGTTATTGATGGCGCGCAGGCCGTGGTCGAGCTGCGACACGTAGCCCGAAAACTCCTGGCCCAGCGTCAGCGGCGTGGCATCCATGAAGTGCGTGCGGCCGATTTTAACCACGTTTTTGAAGTCTTCCGACTTCTTTTTCAGCGTGTCGCGCAGCTTCGTGATGCCCGGTATTGTGGTTTCAACCAGGATTTTGTAGGCCGCAATGTGCATGGCCGTTGGGAAGGTGTCGTTGCTCGATTGCGACTTGTTTACGTCGTCGTTCGGGGCCAGAAACTTCTTCTCGTCGCTTAATTGGCCGCCGTGCAGCACGTGGCCGCGGTAGGCGATTACCTCGTTCACGTTCATGTTCGACTGTGTGCCCGAGCCGGTTTGCCACACCACCAGCGGGAAGGCCTCGGCCAAGCCACCGGCCAGAATCTCGTCGGCCACCTGGCCGATTAGCTCGGCTTTCTCCGCGTCGAGCACGCCTGCGTCGCGGTTGGTGAGGGCGGCGGCTTTCTTCAAATACGCGAAGGCTTTGATAATTTCCTTCGGCATCTTATTGATATCCTGCGCGATGGGGAAGTTCTCGATGCTGCGCTGGGTTTGGGCGCCCCAATAGGCGTCGGCGGGCACTTGCACCTGGCCCATGGTGTCTTTTTCGGTGCGGAACTGGCTCATTTTGAAGTGAGGAGGTGATGGGGTGAGGAGGTGAGAAGGGACGGCAGTGGGGCGCCCTGGCACCAGCGCAAAAGTACGGCAGTTGCTTGCCCGTCGGCAGCCATTACCCCGCTAATCCCGTAAGCCTGCTCACTTCCTCACCTTATTACTTCCTTACCCGATGAGCCAGCCCACTCCCGACCCCCACACCGAGCCCCCCGTACCCGTGCAAGGCGACGGCGTGCCCGATTACACACACGTCGAAATCAAAACCGAATCGGACTTGCCCACACCCGACAAAGCCGGCGGCAGCGCCACCGAGCCTGAGAGCGGCGGCGGCTACAGCGGCTAATTTGGCCTCGTGCAAATAGTCATGCAGACCGAAGGGAAGCATCTCGCGTGGCGCAGTAAATCCTTACGTTTTAGGTTTACTGCACCACGCGAGATGCTTCCCTTCGGTCTGCATGACAGGCGCTTTTATAGATAAGCCTAATTGGGTAGTAGCTTGGCAGCGAACGAACGCCTTCTATACACCATGCTACTTTCTACTCGTTTGCAAAGCTTTGCGGCGCTACTGCTGACTGCTGCGCTAGCAGCCTGCCAGCCCACTGCGACTACCGCGCCCACCACGTATTTCCCGGCCATCGAAAGCGGCGTGAAAACCGGTGGCGTGCAGGTCATTCCAATAACCACGCCCAAGGGCACGTTCAACGTGTGGACCAAGCGCTTTGGCAACAACCCCAAAACCAAAGTCTTGCTGCTTAATGGCGGCCCTGGTGCCACGCACGAGTATTTCGAGTGCATGGAAAGCTTTTTGCCGCAGGAAGGCATCGAGTTTATTTACTACGACCAGCTGGGCTGCGGCAACTCCGACAACCCCAAGGACACCGCCATGTGGAGCCTGCCGCGCTACGTGGAAGAAGTGGAGCAAGTGCGCAAAGCTTTGAATTTGAATAAGGATAACTTCTACCTGCTGGGCCATTCATGGGGCGGCATCCTGGCCGCCGAGTACGCCTTTAAGTACCAGCAAAACCTGAAAGGCCTCATTATTTCCAACATGATGATGAGTTGCCCCGCCTACGGCAAATACGCCGAGGACGTGCTGGCCAAGCAACTAAAGCCCGAGGTGCTAGCCGAAATCCGGCAGATTGAAGCCAAAAAGGACTTCAAAAATCCGCGCTATATGGGCTTGCTCGAACCCAATTTTTACGCCGAGCACCTGTGCCGCATCGTGCCCAACCCCGAGCCCGTGCGCCGTGCCATGAGCAAGATTAATGAGTCGCTCTACGTGACCATGCAAGGCCCCAGCGAGTTTGGTATTTCGGGTAAGCTCACCAACTGGGACCGCACTAAAGACCTGCCGCAGCTGAAAATCCCCGTGCTCAGCATCGGCGGCAAGTACGACACCATGGACCCGGCACACATGGAATGGATTGCCACCCAAGTGCCCCGTGGCAACTCCCTTATTTGCCCCCAAGGCAGCCACATGAGCCTATACGACGACCAGCAAACCTATATGACGGGCCTGCTTAAGTACCTAAAGTCGGTGGAGGACGGCTCGTTTAAACCGGGCACGAAGCTGTAAGTGAGTAAGTTTTTGTCATTGCTTCGCTGCGCTCGCAATAACAGCCATTTCTACCTCTTCACTTCTTCACTACCTCAAAACGGCACCGCGATATCGATATCCAGCGGAGCCCGCTTGCCGCCGCTGATGCCCGGCACCCAGTTGGGGCCGTCGCAAACGAGGCGCTGAGCTTCTTGGTCATAGTCGTCGCGCAGGCCACGTAGCACTTTGATTTGCTGAATCTTGCCATCGGCCCCGATAGTGAGGCGCAGCTGCACCGTGCCCGAAAGCGGCTGCTCGGGCGCTTCGGGCTTAAACTCAGTAGCTTCGTGCCGTAGCTTTTCGCGCAGGGCCGAGTAGCCGCCCACCGGGGCCGGGGCGATGGGTGGTGCGGCGGGCATGGCAGCCTTGCGCTTGGGGGCCGCATCATACACTTCGGCAGCGCGATTAGCCGCAATCGCCAGGCCTACGGCTTTACCCGCCAGCTTTTGCGAGTCGGCGAGGGGCGGGGTGCTGGCTAGTGGTGCCGGTAGGGCGGCTGGTTCTGCCGCTGGCGCGGTTGGCTCAGCTTGGGGCACCGCAGCATCGGCCAGCGCAGGCTGTTGGCTAGCAGCCTGCTGATGCGCGGCCTGCCTGGCCAGTGGCCGGTGCGTGGTATAAGTGCGGGCGGCCGCAGTGGGTTTTTCGGTAAGCGGGGCAGAAGCTGCGGCAGGTGCTTGGGTAACTGGTGGTACAGCATTAGCCAGGGGCGCGGTAGTGGGCGCGGGCACCACTGGGGCTGCCGTAGTAGTGGCTAGCTGGGCGCTGCTGTGGCGCTGCTGCCAGGTCCACCAGCCACCCGCCACCAAGCCAAGCAGCAAGGCAGCAGCGGCGGCCAATTGTGGAATTAACCAGCGGTTGCGGCGCTCTTCGCGGTCGTAGCGGGCGGGGGCGGCCTGCTGCTGCACGCGCTGGCGCAGGCGCTGCTGCAGCTTGGCCAGTGCTTGGTCGGTGGTGGCGGCGGCCGTTTGCTGCAAGCCAGCCAATATGTCGGCGCAGCGCGGGCAGGCCAGCGTGTGCGCCTCCACGCGGTGCTGGCTGGCTGGTGCCAGCGTGCCCGCCGCATACTGGCGCAACAGCCCCACGGGCAGGTGCGGGCCGGCCGGGGTAGTGGCGTTCAGTAGCGGGTTAGTGGGCAGCATTTGGGGAATTATAAATTAAAAATTATGAATTAAAAATTTACTATTTAATGACTTACTTCTTTTGAAAACCATTCTTAAGAACTTTGCTTAGTCGTCGTTCTTCATTCTCAGTTCGCCCCGGCTCATGCTGCGCTTGAGCATGCGGCGGCCGTTTTGGAGATGGCTCTTCACCAAATTCAGCGCCAAGCCGGTGAGACTGACAATTTCTTGATACGATTTTTCTTCTAAGTAAAACAGCTCCAGGCAGCGGCGCTGGTCGGGGGGCAGCTGGGTTAGGCCCAGCTCCAGGGCCTGCAAATCGGCTTCGTGTTGGGCGGTTTCCTCGGCTTCTTCGTCGGCACTGGGTAGCTGCCGGGCGGCGGCGTTTTCCACATCGGCGGCATCGGGCAGCAGCAGCAGCGGGCCGCCGCTGGCGGTGCCGCGCTGGCGGGCGCGCAGCTCCATGAGGCAGTGGTTGCGCGCCGTGGCGTAGAGCCAGGCCCCAAAGTTGTCGGGTATGTGCGTGCGCAGCTTCACCACCAAGTGCTCAAAAAGCTGCATCGAAGCATCTTGCGCGTCTTCGTCGGGCGGGGCGAGGTAGCGGCGGCACACCGCAAACACCTCCGCCAGGTGCCGCTCGTAGAGCGTGCCCAGGTCGGCCACGTCGCCGGCCTGGCGGTAGCGGGCCAGCACTTCCTGGTCGGAAAGGGCAGCGGACGGGACGACGGTAGCGCGACGGCGAAACAACACAACGGCAAGGTAGGAGCGGACGCGCACACTCGCCACCTGCCGCAGGCAGGATGCCGCCAACTACCGCATTGCACACGGCCGGGCAAAAAAAGAACGTTGGGCTGCTTGCGCGGCCCAACGTTCCTCAACTACTAACCTGAATTACTGCTTGGCGGCAGCTTTCATATTCTCCTTGGTTTCGTGGGCCGACTTGGCAGCGGCGTCACCCATGGCATCCATTTTGTGGCCAGCGGCATCCATTTTAGCGTCCATTTTGGCACCGGCTTCGTTGGCGTTAGCCTTGGCGCGGTCGGCGGCGGCGTCCATTTTGTCGCCGGCTTTGTCCATAGCGTTGTCGATTTTGTTGCCGGCGGCGTCCATTTTGGCATCCATCTTGTCGCCAGCGGCATCCATCTTAGCGGCGGCCGAGTCGGTGCTGGGCGTGGTGGTGCTTACCTCGGTGGTCGTGGTGGTGGTGCCATCGGCGTTAGTGGTCTTGCTGGTGTCGGTCGAGCAAGCGCCGAGGCTCAGGCTGAGGGTGGCAGCGGCGAGCAGGGTTTTCAGGGAGATATTCATGGGGGAGGGGGAAAGAAAAACGTGAAGTTGTGCCGCTTAATAAGCAGGCCTGCAAAAGGTAACCTATCCCGCGCTCGTAATTTTTGTGCCCGTCTGGCCGCGCCGCTAAGTGCCCGGCTACCAACTTTTTTAGCCCACCCCAAGTATAGACGGGCTACACCTTTTCCTTGCCTTGTTATGGACTCCACCGCCTCCACTCCCCATACCACTCCCGCCCACGAAGAGCCCCTGCACATCAGCGACGAGCAAAGCACGGCCTTGCTCACCGATACCCTCAACCTGCTCGGCCAAGGCCTGCCCAATGCCGACGGGGCCAGCGGCCTGCACGAGCTAGAGCGCTGGGAGCTGGTACTCGAAGCCAGCGACCGCCCCGGCCTGGCCAAAATACACCAGGAAATTAAGCTCCTGCGCGAGCGCCTCAGCGCCTCCGATACCCAAGCCCACGAAGTAGCCGAAATTCTGGCCAGCCTAGGGGCCGAAACCCAAAAAGTAGGCGAAGAAGCCGCCAATGGCTACTCCGACTCGCTGCACAAGCTGAGCCGCGTGCTCATCAAGGCCAGTAATTTGCTTTCGCGCTAGCGATTGCTATACGACGGTTATCCTGTTGCCATACGCCCGTCATGTTGAGCGCAGCGCAGCGAAGTCGAAGCATCTTGGCTGGGATACTAACTCCTGACGCTAGCAATGAAGCGGCCAAGATGCTTCGACTCCGCTGCGCTGCGCTCAGCATGACAGGTAGCGCGAACTCGCAAGAGTCCGCGCTATTTTTTTGCCCCGACCTTTGCGCCGCATTCCGCGTCGCCCATGATTACCCTCTACGACCCTTTCGAGGGCATGCAGTTTGGCCCCGGCCGCTGCTTTCTCACCGGCCAGCCTGTTGGCCCCGCTGATACCATTCCGGTGTTTGCCGAGTGGCTGCAAGTCGCCCACGGCCTAGCCGAGCGCCCCGTGTACCTGCTTGACCACAGCCAAACCACCTACGCCGGCCTGCGCCTGCCGCTGGCCCCCGCCCTGCGCCCCCGCCTGCAAGCCCTAGAAGATGAGGTGCAGCAAGCCGCGCTGGCGGGCCCCGCCGCCCTGCGCGCCCTGCCGCCCGCCCGCCTCTGGCAGTGGGTGGCCAAAATGTTCTACGGCATCTTCGTCACCGAGCTGCTACAGCAGCAGCAGCCGCTCATCAAGCCGCAGTACCCGCTGGCCGAGAATGCGCAGCTGCTCCAGCGGTTTCGACCGTTTTTTCAGCTGCTGCAAGGCCTGCGCGTGCCCACCGACTACGCCGATTTTGTGCCCGGCTCGGTGTTCGTGCTCGAGGCCGATGACCACTACGAAGCGCCAGCTTTTGAGTATGACGACGACTTGAATACCTTGGTGTTCAGCATCAAAATGGGCACCGCCGTGGTGGTGGCCACGCTGGTCGATATTGGCTTTATCGGCCAGGCCATGCGCCAAGTGTATGCCGATGCCCAGCGCCCGCTGCACCCCGCGCAGGTGGCCGAGTTCAAGGCGCGGGCCTACTACGCGGCTTACCTGCTGGCCGCCATCCCGGATATTTACCCCCGCCGCCCCACCCCCCTTGACCCGCCCGGCACCGAGCTGGTGCTCGACGCGCTGGTCGATGACGTGACGGCCACCATTTTCAACCCCTGGGAAAACCTCGCCTACGGCCACGTGCTCACCGGCCTCTGGCCGCGCTGGGGCCTCACCGAGGAGGTTATTCTGCGCAACCCGTTCCAGCCCCTGAGCTTGCTCTACGATGCCACCAGCCAGCCCCAGCCCGCCACCGCGGCGGCCGAGCAGCTGGCCGTGCTGGCGTATAGCGGCTAGCCCTGTAAAACGGATTGGCACTCCGTTTATCGTTTTTTACTCGGAAACAGAGTGCCACTCCGTTTTACAAGCTAAGCGCGACCGAACAGCCGCCCCCCGCCGCCCGTATGCAAAGCCCCGGTTCCGCAGGAACTGGGGCTTTTTGCTTCATTTTCTCTTACTTCCAATGGTTCTTTCTCTTCCTAAAGCCTGGGCTGCACCCGCCGCTATTGCCACCGCTGGCCTGCTGCTCGGCGCCTGCAACGGCAACGACGCCGCCACCAACCAAGCCCGTGGCACCATGCCCGCCGACTCGACGGCTGCCCACGTACCGGCCCCCGCGCCCGCCAATTCGCCGCTCACCATCGTGGCCGAAATTGACGCCCCGCAAGTGACGGGCGTGGCCGTGGCCCCCGGCGACAAAGTATTCGCCTTTTCGCCGCGCTGGGACTACAATCCCACTTTCCCGGTGGCGCTGGTAACCGGCAAAAACACGCTCGCCCCTTACCCCGATGCTGGCTGGTGCATGTGGAACGACTCGGTGAAAACCGAGCCCCAGAAGCACTGGATTTCGCCCCAGGCCGGCTACGTCGATACCCAGGGTATGCTCTGGATAGTGGACCCCGCCGCCCCCGGCCTCAAATTCATCGTGCCCGGCGGCCCCAAGCTGGTTAAGACTGACCCCAAAACCAGCCAGGTTGTGCAAACCATTGCCATTCCCGAAAGTGTGGCCCCGCACAAGTCGTACCTCAACGACGTGCGCATCGACCTGGTAAATAACTACGCCTATATGACCGAATCGGGCAACGGCTCGCTGGTGGTGGTAGACCTCAAAACCACCAAGTCGCGGGCGCTGCTGGTGCACCACAAATCCACCATGCCGGTGCCGGGCTTCATTACCAAGGCACAGGGCCACGCCCTCTACCAGCCCGATGGCAAACCCGGCCAGTTCAAGGCCGATGGCATCGCCCTGAGCTTTGACATGCAGTACTTGTACTACCGTGCCCTATCGGGCCACGAGCTGTACCGCATCAAAACCGCAGTGCTGCGCAACGCAGCCTTGACCGCAGCGCAGGTGGCTGCCGCCGTCGAAAAGCTGGAAGACGCGCCCGCCTCTGACGGTATGGAAATCGACACCAAAAACAACCTCTACCTGACTGGCTTCGAGAACGGGGAAATTCTGCGCCGCACTCCCAATGGCAAAATCGAAACCGTGGTGAAAGAAGCGCGCCTGCAATGGCCCGATACCTTCGCCTGGGGCCCCGATAAGCAAAGCTTATACTTCACCACTTCCTCGCTCGACAAGACGCCCAATTGGAACAAAGGCGTAGGCATTCCGCACGAGCCGTTCCGCATCTACAAAATGGCCATGCCTCAGTAGGCAGCAGCCAGCACCACCAGTGGCCCTGCCTGGCTGGCGTGGGTATCTGGCTTTGCCCCCGAAGCTACTGGCTTCGGTTCGGTGAGCTCGGTACCCGCCCCGTCAGGCAGGGCTTTTTGCACGGCGCCTGCCTGGCAAACCAGCTTTTTACGCTATTTTGGCAGAGCGATGCACGAGATGAGAGCCGGGTAGTGAATTTAATTAATTGATTAACAAAAAGATTTGTAGAATCGAATACAGGTTTTTGCTTTGTTATCAGGTAGTTTAATTTTGTGTCGCTTAAATCAGTCTTCAATTTCCCACCAATGGATACTTACTCCTATATCGCCAACGCCGACGCGGCGGCCATCGAAACGCTGTACCAAGCGTACCAGCAAAACCCCGAATCGGTCGATTTTGGCTGGCGTAAGTTCTTTGAGGGGTTTGATTTCTCGCAGCAATTCCCCGAGGGTGCGCCCGTAGTGCCCGGCACCAACGGGGCCACCAACGGCAGCGCCCCCAAAACGGCCGCCACACCCGCGCCCGGCCCCGTGCCGCAGCCCGACGACTACGGCGTGCTGAACACCGCCGCCTCGACCAACAACGCCCCCGGCCTGGGCCAGGGCGGCGTGGCCGGCGACAAGGAAACGGCGGTGCGCAACCTCATCCAGGCCTTCCGCAGCCGTGGCCACTTGCGCGCCAAAACCAACCCCGTGCGTGAGCGCAAAGACCGGAAAGAGCGCCTGAATCTCGCTGACTTCGGCCTGAGCGACAGCGACCTGGATACGAAATTCCGCCAGGGCGAGGCGCTGGGTCTGGGCCAGGGTGCCACGCTGCGCGAAATTGTGGCCGCCCTCACCAGCATCTATGCCGGCACGGTGGGCTTCGAATACAGCTACATCCGCGACCCGCAGGTACTCGACTGGTTCCAGCAGAAAACCGAGCACGATGCGCTGGCCTTCAACCCCGATGTGGAGTATAAGAAGCGCATTCTCAAAAAGTTGAATGAGGCGGTTGTTTTTGAAAACTTCCTGCACACCAAGTTTTTGGGGCAGAAACGCTTCTCGCTAGAAGGTGGTGAAACGGCCATTCCGGCCCTCGATGCCATCATCAACCGCGGTGCCGAACTAGGCGTGAAGGAAGTGATGATTGGCATGGCCCACCGCGGCCGCCTCAACGTACTCGCCAACATCATGGGCAAGACCTATGAGCAGATTTTCAGCGAGTTTGAAGGCACTGCTACGCCCGACCTCACCATGGGCGATGGCGACGTGAAGTACCACATGGGCTACTCGTCGGAGGTAACAACGACCAACGGCGAAAAAGTTAATCTGAAACTAGCGCCCAACCCCTCGCACTTGGAGGCGGTAAACCCAGTAGTCGAAGGCTTCGTGCGGGCTAAAATCGAGCACCAGTACGACGGTGACTACCACCAGATTCTGCCCATCCTCATCCACGGCGACGCGGCTTTGGCTGGGCAGGGCATCGGCTACGAGCTCACGCAGATGTCGCAGCTGGAAGGCTACAAGACGGGCGGCACGATTCACTTCGTGATTAACAACCAGGTGGGCTTTACCACTGATTTTGAAGACGCTCGCTCTTCGATTTATAGCACTGACCTCGCTAAGATTATCGACGCGCCCGTGATTCACGTCAACGGTGACGACCCCGAGGCGGTAGTATTTGCGGTGCGTTTGGCTACCGAGTATCGGCAGCAGTTCCACGCTGATATCTTCATTGATATGGTGTGCTACCGCCGCCACGGCCACAACGAGTCAGACGAGCCCAAATTCACCCAGCCCACGCTCTACAACGTTATCTCGAAGCATCCCAACCCGCGCGAGGTATACAACGCCACGCTGGTGCAGCGCGGCGACGTAGATGCCGAGCTGGCGAGCCAGATGGACAAGGAATTCCGCGACACCCTGCAAGCCCGCCTCGACCAGGTAAAGCAGCAGCCGCTTCCTTATAAGTATCAGGCGCTCGAAAACGAGTGGCGCACCCTGCGCCGCAGCACCAACGAAGACTTCGACGAGTCGCCGGAAACCGGCATCAGCGAAGAAGTCGTGGAGCGTGTGGCCAAGTCGCTGACCACGATACCCGAAAATTTCCGGCCCATCAAGCAGATTGATAACCTGCTGAAAGAGCGCCGCAAAATGTTCTACGAAACCCGCACCCTCAACTGGGCAGCGGGCGAGCTGCTGGCCTACGGCTCGCTGCTGAGCGAAAACCACATGGTGCGCGTGAGCGGCCAGGATGTGCAGCGTGGCACGTTCTCGCACCGCCACGCGGTGCTGCACGATGCCGAAACCTCGGCCCCGTACAACTCGCTGAACCATATGGAAGGCGAGCACCAGCAGCTAAGCATCTACAACTCGCTGCTGAGCGAATATGCGGTGCTGGGCTTCGAGTTTGGCTACGCCATGGCCAATCCCACGGCGCTGGTTATTTGGGAGGCACAGTTCGGCGACTTCGCCAACGGCGCGCAGACCATGATTGACCAGTTCATCGTGAGCAGCGAAAGCAAGTGGCAGCGCATGAACGGCATCGTGATGCAGCTTCCCCACGGCTACGAAGGCCAAGGCCCCGAGCACTCCAACGCCCGCCCCGAGCGCTTCCTGCAACTAGCGGCCGAAAATAACATCGTAGTCGCCAACATCACGACGCCGGCCAACTTCTTTCACGCCCTGCGCCGCCAGCTCACTTGGAGCTTCCGCAAGCCGCTGGTAGTAATGTCGCCTAAGTCGATGCTGCGCAACCCGCTCTGCGTATCGCCGGTGGAGGATTTCACCAGCGGCCGCTTCCTCGAAGTGCTGGGCGATAATTTCGCCGAGGCTGGACAGGTGGAAAAAGTGCTGCTTTGCTCGGGCAAAGTCTACTACGACTTGCTCGAAGAGCAACAGAAATCTGACCGCAAAGACGTGGCCATCGTGCGCCTCGAACAGCTGCACCCCTTCCCCAAAAAGCAGCTCGACGTAGAGCTAGCCAAGTACCCCGGCGCGAAAATCTACTGGGTGCAGGAAGAGCCCGAAAATATGGGTTACTGGAACTACATGGTCCGCTTCATGCGCCGCGAGCTCGAAGACGTAGTAGCCCGCAAGCCCTCGGCTTCGCCCGCTACCGGCTACAATAAAGTGCACGTAAAAGAGCAGAAGGAAATCGTGGCCCGCGCCTTCGGCGAGCGCCGCGAAGAAGTAGCCAGCGAGCAAATCGAGGAAACGGCCGAAATTGCTAAGAAGCAAGACTAGCCCTTAACCTCATAGCCAGCCTGCGAAGCAGGTGTATCCGCGAAATCCGTTGAATCCGTTAAATCTGCGGTCATGATAACCGAAGAGCAAATCCAAGCCGTGGTGCGCCGCATCGTCGAAGGCTACGCGCCGGACAGGATAATCCTGTTTGGCTCGTATGCCTACGGAGTGCCGACGGAGGATAGCGACCTGGATTTGCTGGTTATTAAAGAAAAAGCAGAGGCAAAACGAGCTGAGCGGGCGATTGCCATCTGGACGCTGCTGTGGGGCACTCCTGAGTTGCTCCCAATGGACATCCTCATTCGCACCCCAGAAGAGCTGGCAAAGCGTGCTGAGCTATACTATACCGTAGAGGCACAAGCCTTGCAGAAAGGAAGATTGCTTTATGCCAACGCCTGACCAGACGCGGGTTGCAGCCTTTCTTGCTACTGCTGATAATGACATTGGTATGGCGCAAGTGCTACTCCAGAATGCACCTCATTACTACGAAGGAATTGGCTTCCATTGCCAACAGGCTGTGGAAAAATACCTGAAAGCTGCTTTGATTGCATCGGCTTTGCCGACACCGCTTATTCACAATCTTGTGCTACTTCTATCGCCGCTTCAGCAGAGTAGTGTATTGCAATTCACCACGCAAGACATCGCCGATGCGGCCGCGCTCAACGAGTTTGCCGTGGAGCTGCGCTATGAGTTGGACGACGCGCCCAGCTACACTTCGGCCGACTTGCTTGCGATGGCCGACCGCTTTCGCACCAAGTTGCGCCCCCTGGCCCAAGCCTTTTTGATTTAACCTTAAATACGCTTTCCCTACCACCCGCCTACCATGCCCACCGAAATCAAAATACCCGCCGTCGGCGAATCCATCACCGAAGTCACCATTGCCAAGTGGCTCAAAGCCGATGGCGCGGCCGTGAAGCGCGACGAAGTAATCGCCGAACTGGAATCGGATAAAGCCACTTTCGAGCTGCCCGCCGAAGCCGATGGCACCCTCATAATTCGCGTGGCGGAAGGCGAAACGATTGGCATCGGCACCGTCATTGCCGAGCTCGATGGCGCTGGTGCAGGGGCCACTAATGGTCAGGCTGCTGTACCCGCCGCTGGTGGCGACGCGCTAGCCAAAGGCGAGGAAAACCCCCAGGCCAGCGACCAGGCTGGCTACGGCGGCCAGCCCGCCGACCGCCCCGACAGCAGCCCAGCTACGCCCGGTGCGCCGGCCGCCGCTCCCGCTGCCGCCACCGCCGCTACGGTAGAAATGAAAATCCCCGCTGTGGGTGAGTCCATCACCGAAGTGACGGTGGCCAAGTGGCTGAAGCCCGACGGTGCCCAAGTAAGCCGCGACGAGGTAATCGCCGAGTTGGAATCGGACAAAGCCACGTTTGAGCTGCCTGCCGAGGGCAGCGGCATCCTGCGCCACGCCGTGCAGGAAGGCGAAACCATCAGCATTGGCGCTACCATCGCCCGCATTGAAGGCGGTAGCGGTGCGCCTGCTGCGGCCCCGGCTACTAGTGCTCCTGCCGCTGTTGCGGCTCCGGCTGCTCAGCTAGCTAACAGCGGTGGCGGTGCCAACACCTACGCTACTGGCGTGCCCTCGCCGGCTGCCGGTAAAATCCTCGGTGAGAAAGGCATCAATGCCAGCGACGTAAACGGTACGGGCCGTGATGGCCGTATCACCAAGGGAGATGCGCAGAATGCCCAGGCTAAGCCCGCTGCACCGGCTCCTGCTGCTGTGCCTGCTGCTTCGGCTGCACCGGCCGCTGCGCCTGCCCCGGCTGGCGAGCGTGGTCAGCGCCGTGAGCGCATGAGTAACCTGCGCAAGACGGTAGCTCGCCGCCTGGTGTCGGTGAAAAATGAGACTGCTATGCTCACCACCTTCAATGAGGTGAACATGCAGCCTATCATGGACCTGCGCAACAAGTTCAAAGACAAGTTCAAGGAGAAAAACGGTGTGGGCCTGGGCTTCATGTCGTTCTTCACGAAGGCCGTGTGCGTGGGCTTGAAGGAGTGGCCCGCCGTGAATGCCTACATCGACGGCGACAGCATCGTGTACTCCGACTTCTGCGATATCAGCATCGCCGTATCGGCCCCCAAAGGGCTGGTGGTGCCCGTCATTCGCAATGCCGAGAAGCTGAGCTTCGACGGGGTGGAGAAGGAAGTGGTGCGCCTCGCTGGCCTGGCCCGCGACAACAAGCTCACCATCGAACAGATGACGGGCGGCACGTTCACAATCACCAACGGTGGCATCTTTGGCTCGATGATGAGCACCCCGATTATCAACGCGCCGCAGTCGGCCATTCTGGGTATGCACAATATTATTCAGCGGCCTGTGGCTGAGAATGGTCAGGTAGTAATTCGCCCCATGATGTACCTCGCGTTGAGCTACGACCACCGCATCATTGACGGGCGCGAATCGGTGTCTTTCTTAGTGCGTGTCAAGGAGTTGCTTGAAGACCCGACCCGTCTGCTATTAGGCGTATAAAAGAATAAATATAATTTTTAAAAGGCCAATTTCTTTATTAGGAATTGGCCTTTCTCGTTTTTAGGTATTTTTACTATTGATAATCAGTGGTAAATACTTACATACTTTCACCAAGGCTGGAATTATTTTATCTGGATTTTTTTTAGTAATGCAGTAATTTTGATATATCCGCTATATTCTTCCTCTCTATTACAAGTACATGCAACGTTTCACTAACCCTGATTGCCAGACCTGCCCCCACCGGCGAAACCCGCTGATGGGCTGTTGCTCTGCCGAAGAGCTGGAATTTATCAACACCAATAAAACCACTCAGTACTACCAAAAAGGCCAGGTTATTTATCAGGAAGGCAACCAAGCGTTGGGCTTGTACTGCGTGCACCAAGGCAAAATCAAGATTGCCAAGGCGGGTGGCGATAATAAGGAGCAGATAGTGCACCTGGTGTGCGAGGGCGACGTGCTGGGCTACCGGGCTCTGCTGGCCGGTAGCCGCTATACCTCGTCGGCGGTGGCGCTCGAAGACAGCATCGTCTGCTTTGTGCCCCGGCCCGATTTTCTGCGGTTGGTGCAAGCCAATACCCAGTTTTCGACGGCCCTTATGCAGCTGATGGCCCGCTCGCTGGGCCAGGCCGAAGAGCGCATGCTACACCTGGCCTATAAGCCGGTGCGCGAGCGCTTGGCCGGCGCGCTGCTGCTGGTGATGAACACCTTCCGGAAGGAAGACGAAGAACTGCCCTTTCGTATTGCGCTGGGGCGCGAAGACCTGGCGGCGCTGGTGGGCACGGCCAAGGAAACCGTGAGCCGCCTCCTCTCTGAGCTGAAAGACATGGGTATCATTGCCACGCGAGGCAGCCAGATTACGATTCTCAAGCCTTCGCGCTTGCTCGAAATTTCGACCATGTACGACTAAGGGCCTATGGCTCCAACGCAGTGGCTGTTTATGCCCCGTTTGCTCGCTAGCCGCTCGGCTGGCCCGCAAACGGGGCGTAGTGGCATCTGGGCTTTCCGCTAATGGATTTTACCCAGAAATAAATGTTTGATGAATTTTGTATTTTTAAGCATAATCATCACCAAAAATGATATACATCATTTTATAAAACCAGTTATTCTCGGAGCTTTGTCATGTCAAAAGGCTAGATAAGCATTGTTCTGTAAGCTCACTTGCTCACTGATTATAAGCCAATTGAAGAAAAGACAAAATTGCACTATAAAAAGAAAATAATGTCGCTTGGCAACAGCGATTTTTCTCTTACTTTTACTCCTCCCTTTGCCAAGCCCACCGGGCACCTACTGACCCGGATAGTATGAATCTTCCGTTTCTTCGCCATTTGCCCGGCCTGGGGCGCCAGCCACTGCACCGCATAGTGGCCGCCACGGGCGCCACTACCGCCGAAGCAGCCTTGCAGCACCTGCTGGCCGAGCTACCCGAGCTACTCTTAGCAGCGGTGGTGGCCACAGACTCGGGGCAGGTGCTGGCCAGCTACACCAGCCAGCCGCAGCTAAAGCCAAGTAGCGCCGCCCCCTTTTGGGTTGCTAGTGTGCGGCAGCTGCAAGCCAGCCAGGCCGCCCAGCAGCAAGCCGAAGAGCAGCCCGAAGAAGTATTAACCACCTTGCATTCGCAGCTCCACTTGCTACGCCTGCAGCCCGGCGGTCAGTACTTCCTCTACCTGGCCGCAGATGCCCGCGACACCAACTTGGCCCTGGCGCGTGAAGTAATGCGCCAGGCAATTGACCTCTTGATTACTAGTTGATTATAAAGTTTATTTAATTCCTTATATCCCATTTCCACCTTCTCTTTTTTTTTAAGTATGAAACTGACTGCTACTCCTTTCGACGCCGAAACCGGCGAACTGCTGCCCGTGTACCGCGATGCGTACCTGCGCGGCGACCTGGCCCGCTCTTCGGCCCAAGCCGTGGAAGACTACCTGCGCCGCGATGCTGGTGAAGCCCACTCGGTAGTAACGCGCTGGCACCACCTGCAAGCCGACGAAGACGCCACCGTGGCTCCGGGCTGGGTTGGCAAGCAAATGCAGTTCATTCGTCAGCAGCCGCAGCGTTTCCGTCGCCGCGCTATGACCTTCGGCCTCATTGGCCTGTCGCTGGCTGGGGCCTCAATGGCCGCCAACCACCTGCCCGCCAGCAAGCTGCCCGCCGTGAAATTGCCCGCCACCAGCGTGTCGGCATCGGCGGTAGCCGGCCTGTCGGCGGCCCGCGCCTCCGAAGCATCGGCCCCGCTTGCGGCCATCGAAGTAGCAGAAGTTAATAAGGCCCGCACCGTGCTGCTGCACGGCCGCATTCTCAACGAAAAAGGCCTGCCCCTAGCCGGCGCTACCGTGCTGCAAAAAGGCACCGCCCACGGCACCAGCACCGATGCCAACGGCAACTACAGCCTGCGCGTGCCGGCCGGTGGCCAAGCCACCCTGCAATACGGCTACGGTGGCTACACCGAGCAGGAAATGAGCGCCGCCAACGAGGCCTCGGCCCCGGTAGTGCTGCAGCCCAAAGCGGCTAAGCGCAAGCACTGGTTGTTTTTCTAAGTGGTAAAACAGTGAATGAGTGAGTTGGGGAAGGCTGCTGCCGTATTGAGAAAATAGCACGGCGCACTGTGTAAATGCCTTCCCAGCCTCACTCATTCGCTCATTCACCACCTCACTATTAAGCGCGCCAGCGTGAAAGCAAGGACTTATCGCAAGCTTGTGGCTAAAAAGCTGCAGGAGGATGCCCTGTTGCAAGCCGCGGCCAATTCCGATTCAATCGATTCATCAGTTTCCATCAATTCAATTTCCACCAATTTATTAGCTTCTACTGCTTCATTACCAATGGCATATTCTAAAAACAACCCTGCTGGCCAAACCGTTGACGCGATTATTACCGACCTGCCGGGCCTGATGGCCGTGGCTGTAGTCGATGTGACCTCGGGCATGGCCCTAGCTTCGCACACCAACTCGCCCAATATCAACCCCGAAACGGCGGCCGCCTATAACACTGAAGTAGTAAAGCAGAAGCAAAAGGCCATGAGCGCCCTTAAGCTCAGCGGCGAAACTATTGAGGATATCCTCATCACCCTTACCACGCAGCTGCACCTGCTAAAGCTTAACCCGGCGGGCAACAAGTTTATCTACCTGGTAGTGAATTCGCGCGAAACCAACCTGGCCATTGCCCGGGAGGTGTTGCGCTCGCACGTGGCAACCATGAACTAGTCGGCGGCGACCCGATTATTCAGTTCAAAAGCCCACCCGGTTTCGGGTGGGTTTTTGTGCGTTTGGGGAATATGTTAGTCAGGCTGCCCCGCTTTTGCGTAGTACGGGCAGTATTCTCTTGACCATTTTCTGATGAAATCTTCTTCTTCCAAGCCCCGCGGGGCCGCCTTCTGGCCCGCGCTGGGCTTTGCCGCGCTGGCGGGCTCGCGGGCTACCTCCGGCCCCGCTTTCCTGAGCCAATACCTTTCACAGCAGGCCCTATCGCCTAGCTTGGCCAGCTCGCCGCTGCGCTTTCTGGCTAAGCCGGGTGCGGCTACGGCTTTAAAATTCTTGATTGCCGGCGAGTTTGTGGGCGATAAGCTCCCGAGCTCGCCCAACCGCATTGTGCCGCAGCAGCTCGCTACGCGGGCCGCGTCGGGGGCGCTGGTGGGTGCTACGGTGTATAAAGCCAAGGGCGGCAGCGCCTTAAGCGGGGCGCTGGTGGGCGCGCTGGGCACGGTGGTGGCCACGTACATCACCTTCTACCTGCGCAAGACTATCAGCGAGAAAGCGAATATTGCTACTAGCCTGGTAGGGGCGGGTGAGGATGCGCTGGTGTTGGGCTTGGGCTCGGCGCTGGCTAGGAGCCAGGCGGCGTAGGCTCGCCGCTCGCATTACCCCACCCCCGACCCCTCCCCTGCGGAAGGGGGGCCGGGGGTGGGGTAATGCGCTAGGGGGCACATTTCCCACGGGTTAATTGTTAAGAATGCGGGCGTAGTAGGCGAATAATTCGCCCGCTACGCCCGCGTATCTTTGTAGGGCTGGCCGGCTGGCTGGCCCCACCCGTTTTAGTACGTTTATGAATCAATACGATGTCACCGTCATCGGCTCGGGCCCCGGCGGATATGTAGCCGCCATCCGTTGCGCCCAGCTGGGGTTGAAAACCGCCCTTATCGAGAAATACCCAACCCTCGGCGGCACTTGCCTCAACGTGGGCTGCATCCCGAGCAAGGCGTTGCTCGACTCCAGCGAGCACTACCACAACGCCCACTCGGTATTCGCGGAGCACGGCATCGGGCTGGATAATCTGACGGTGGACATGAACCGCATGATTGACCGCAAGGCCGGCGTGGTGAAGGCCAACGTGGACGGCATCGCCTACCTGATGAAAAAGAACAAAATCGACGTGCTCACCGGCGTTGGTTCGTTCGTTGATAAGAACCATATCAGCATTGTGCCCACCGAAGGCGGCGAGGCGCAGCAGATTGAAACCAAAAACGTCATTATCGCCACCGGCTCCAAGCCCACGGTGCTGCCGTTCATTGCGCAGGACAAGCAGCGCATCATCACCAGCACCGAGGCCCTGAACATCCGCGAAGTGCCCAAGCACATGATTGTGATTGGCGGCGGCGTGATTGGCCTCGAAATGGCGTCCGTGTACGCCCGCCTCGGCGCAAAAGTATCGGTGGTGGAGTTCCTCGATTCGCTCATCCCGACCATGGACCGCGGCCTCGGCAAAGAGCTGAAGCGCGTGCTGGGCAAAATCGGCATCGAGTTTTTCCTGAGCCACAAAGTGACCGGTGCCACCCGCGAGGGCGACACCGTGACCGTAACCGCCCTCAACCCGAAAGGGGAAGAGGTGAAGTTTGAAGGCGACTACTGTCTCGTGGCCGTGGGCCGCGTGCCCTACACCGCCGGCCTCAACCTCGAAGCCGCCGGCGTGGCGATGGAAGAGCGCGGCCGCATCAAGGTCGATGAGCACCTGCAAACCAACGTGCCCGGCATCTACGCCATCGGCGACGTGATTCGGGGTGCCATGCTGGCCCACAAGGCCGAGGAAGAAGGCGTGTACGTGGCCGAAACCATCGTGGGCCAAAAGCCGCACATCAACTACCTGCTCATCCCCGGCGTGGTGTACACCTGGCCCGAAGTGGCCGGCGTGGGCTACACCGAGGAGCAGCTCAAGGAGCAGGGTAAGGCCTACAAAATCGGCAGCTTCCCCTTCAAAGCCAGCGGCCGCGCCCGCGCCAGCGGCGACACCGACGGCTTCGTGAAGGTGCTGGCCGATAAAACCACCGACGAAATCTTGGGCGTGCACATGATAGGGCCGCGCATCGCCGACCTCATCGCCGAAGCCGTGACCGCCATGGAGTTCCGCGCCTCCGCCGAGGACGTGGCCCGCATGAGCCACTCGCACCCCACCTACGCCGAGGCCATGAAAGAAGCCTGCCTCGCCGCCACGGAGAACCGGGCCATTCACATGTAATATCCCGCCCTGCGGCAGAAACGCAAAAGAGGCTGAAGCTCCCGTAGCTTCAGCCTCTTTTGCGTCTTAATATTTTGAAAACAAGCGCCGTTTTCAATTCATACTGCTGTTCGTCAAAGGGTTAGTATAGAATAAATTTCCCAACGGCAAAAGGGCCACGAACCCTTATCAGCAAACCTCGTTTGCAAGGGTAGATTCAGATTGTTGCTTTAATATATTGTAATTTTTATACTAATTACAGGTGTTATTCTTTGGCGTGCTTGCGGGCACTAACAAGCAGTTGTTGAGTTGATAGGACGTAACCCCGGCAAGTATTTGCCGATTCATGACAGGTTCAACAGCAGGCACTACCCCCTCGCTTCAAAACGAAGCGGCGGGTGCCGGAAACAGTAACAATCCCCTCACCGAGCAGCCCCAAGCACCCGACAACCGGGCGGCGACTAAGCTCAGCCAGCGCGAGCGCAGCAGAACCTTGTTGATTGGCAATATCAAGCAGGCCGTGGCCGACATGCTGCTGACCACCGGGGAGGCCGCGCAGTTGAAAAACTCGGACTACCTCAGCCGCCGACTCAGCCACGACTATACCTACCTCGCCAACCTGTTTTCGGAAGCGACGGGCGGCACTATTGAGCAGTATATCATCGAGTATAGGGTCGACCGGATAAAGGAGTTGATTATTGCCGGGGAGCTTAATCTGACTCAGATATCCTATAAGTGCAAGTATAGCAGCGTCGCCCATTTGTCTAACCAGTTCAAGAAAGTGACGGGGCTCACGCCATCAGCTTTCAAAATGCTGCACATTAAACGTGGTATAGTACCTGAAAGTGTGAATGATGCAACTAAATTCTGCAATTATGTAAGTGTCCTACAAGTACGCCGGGTGAGCTTTGCAACGTGAACTAATTCACGTACATCGCGCACCAATTATGAAAAGATATTTCCTGTTTATCTTAACCTCGGGGGCCATTTTGGCCGTGCCGCTGGCCAGCTTCGGGCAGGTAGCGCCGGCCTTGGGCAACGCCACTAGCTTCTCGCTTTTTACGGCCGTGGGGGCTGTTAATAACAGCGGCCCCACCATCATCAATGGGGATATTGGGACCAATGCCGGGGCGTTTAGCGGCTTTCCGCTGGGCGTGGTCAATGGCAGCATTCACGTAGCGGATGCCTACGCGACGCAAGCCGCCACCGACGTGCAAACGGCCTACGGCTACATGTCGACCATTCCGTGCGTGACGCCGCTGGCCGTGTACGGCGGCACGCCCGCCGTAACGTTGGTGCCCGGCTCGTACTGCGTGGGCGCGGCTACTACGCTGGCCGGCACCCTAATTCTGGACGGCGGCGGCGACCCTAATGCGAAGTTCTTTTTGCGGGTATCGGGTGCGTTGACCACGGCCGCCAACTCGGTGGTGCTGACCCAAAACGGGGCCACGCCCGCCAACGTGTACTGGCAGATTGGCGGCCTCGTAACGATGGGCCAGAACTCGGTGATGCGGGGTAACTTGCTGGTAGACGGTGCCATCAACATGATTCAGGGCGCTACGCTGATTGGGCGCGGCTTGTCGCGCAGCGGCGCTATCACCATTGATACCAACACCAGCAGCCTGCCTAATGCTGCGGCCGCGCCGGTCATTACCTCCACCTCGTGGCTGGGCACCGCTTTGGGCGGCATCAACACCGACTGGTTTAACCCATCGAACTGGGCGGCAGGCGTGCCCACCAGCACGGTCGATGCCATTGTGGGCACGGGCCGTTCGCCTTACCCGATTATTGCCACCGGCAATGCCGTAGCTAACGGCCTCACCATCGGCACCAGCGCTAGCCTGACGATGAACGGCGGCACCCTCGACGTGAAAGCCGGCGTGAGCAACAGCGGCACCATCAGCGCCACGGCCGGCACCACCAGCCTTAGCGGTACCACCACCCAGCTGCTGGGCGGCAGCGGCAGCACCCAGTTCTGGAGCCTGAACATCGCGAATACGGCCGGCGCGCTCCAGAGCGGGGCCGTCAGCATCCACGGCGTGCTGGCCCCCGCCAGCGGCAACCTGACGACCAATGGCCAGACGCTGACCCTGCTTTCGGATGCCGTTGGCACGGCGCTGGTCGATAACACCGGCACGGGCTCGGTAAATGGCGCGGCCACTGTGCAGCGCTACATCGCCTCTAGCAATGCCGGGGCCGGCTACCGCCACTACAGCGCCCCGGTTACGGGCAGTACCATAGCCGATTTGGCCACGGTGGGCTTCGCGCCCGAAATCAGCCAGGGCAGCGTGTACAATGCCTCGGCTACGCCGGGCACCACCACGCCGTTTCCCACGGTATTTGGCTACGACCAAAGCCGCCTGGCCACGACCACGAACGACACGCCGGTATTTGACAAAGGCTTTGTCGTGCCCGCCAGTATGGCTACGCCGCTGGCCGTCGGCCAGGGCTATACCGTCAATATCAGCGGCTCGGCCGTGGTCGATTTTGTGGGCGCGCTCACTACCGGCAACCAGACCGTTAGCTTGAGCCGTAACACCGCCGCTTCGGCCAATGCAGCCACCGCCGGCTGGCAGCTGGTGGGCAACCCGTACCCCGCGCCGCTCGACTACAGCCAGGTAGCCGCCGCCGACCGCACCGGCCTCGACGATGCCATCTACGTGTATGCCAGCTCGGGCCCTTACGTCGGCACCTACCGCTCTTACATCAACAACGTTGGCAACCCCGTGCTGCCCGTGGCCCAGGGCTTCTTTGCCCGCGTAAGCAGCGGCCAGACTACCGGCTCGCTCACCTTCCGCAACAGCCAGCGCCTGACCACGCTCAACGTCACTACCTTCCAGCGCACCGCCGCCGATACCCGGCCCCTGGTGCAGCTAGAGCTGCGCGCCGCCAACGGCACCGCCGACCAACTGTCGGCCTACGCCGAAGCCAGCGCCACCCCCGGCTTCGATACCCAGTACGATGCCCAAAAGCTGCCCAATCCTTCGGGCCTGAACCTGGCCAGCGAAGCCACCACTACCGAAGCCTTGGCCATTGATGGCCGCCCGGCCTTCACCACCGCCACCGTGCTGCCCCTGACCGTAGGCGTACCCGCCGCTGGCACCTACACGCTGGCGGCCTCGGCCCTCAACAACCTGCCCGCCACCCTCGATGCCCTGCTCACCGACGCCGCCACGGGCCAAACCGTGAACCTGCGGGTGCAGCCCACTTACTCGTTTAGCGTGACCAGCGCGCAAGCCGTGGCGTTGCTCACGGGGCGCTTCACGCTGCACTTTGCCGCCCGCACGGCCCTCGCCACCACGCCGGCCCTCGCGGCAGCTGAGGTGACGCTGTACCCCAACCCCGCCCACGACGCCTTCACGGTGCTGGTGCCGGCCGTGGCTGCGGCCACCTCGCTGCACGCCGACTTGCTCAACACCCTGGGCCAGGTAGTGCGCCGCCAGGATGCTACCCTGGCCGCCACCGGTACCCGCCTCTCCGTGGATGCTACCGGCCTGGCCCCCGGCGTCTATACCCTGCGCGTGCAGGTGGGCGCGGCCACGCTGGCCAAGCGCGTCGTGCTTCAATAAGTACGTTGGGCTGGCTCTGTGGTGGGGCTGGCCCGGCATTCCCTTCAACGCATTTTCTTTTATGAAATCCTCTCTGTTTTTTACCCCCGGCCTGCTTGCTTTGGCTGTGTTGCTGAGTGTGCCCGCCGTGGCCCAGCAGCCCACCACGGGCGGCCCCGCGCCCACCACTCCTGACCCTACCGCCGTGCCGCTCGACGGTGGCGCATCGCTGCTGCTGGCCGGTGGGGTCGCGTATGGCATCCGGCAGCTTCGCGCCCGCCGGCTGGCGCGTCGCGCCACCCAGTAATACCCAGCGCGCTAGTTCCAGGCAGCGGAAGCTTACGTTACGCCGCTTGGCTGTGCCGCAGAGCCGGGCCATTCAACTGTAATACCCCGCCCTGCGGCAGAAACGCAAAAGAGGCTGAAGCTACGGGAGCTTCAGCCTCTTTTTTATTTAGCAGCTAGCGCATCTCTCATCATCACATTCTCTGCCGTGCGCCAGTACATTGGAGCACTAACAGAATAACCGCATATTATCACGGCTGCTTGAGCAGGGGATTCAAATTCAAAATCTTGTGTGAATTCTAGGTGAGAATTATTTTCGATTAATACACCTTTTTTAAGAAGCTCTTTACGCAGGGCAACATATTTCCCTGTTAAACTCGCTTGCGTGGCTATAGCTGCAGTAGAGCCTTTTTGAACTCTCATTCGTGAGCCTATGAGTTCGCCTTTTGCTAAGACACCACTGCTCAACTTTAGAGTCCATGTTAAGTTTTCAGATTCTGCGACAGGTGTATTTACGCTAATTTCCTTTTTCAGAGTAGGTACAGCCTTAGTAAGCGCATTTGACTGATTCTTTAAAACTCCATTTTGCAAAAACGCTATAGCCTCCTCACGAGTGAGTGGTAAGCCTTTTTTATTCAATAGGCTAACTAAGGCATCTGGCAAAGAGAGGAAAGGTGGCATTGCAATCAGCTTTTCAGCTTCAGGCAGACTATCCTTCATGGCCTTTTCCTTTTGAGATAAATTGAGATAGTCTTGAGCTAGAGATTTTGCGTTTCCAGAAAATATAGATGGCTTACTGAGAAAAGACTGAAAATGCTGTTCTAAGTCTTCAATAGAATCATTAGCAATATCTAGTATTTTGAATAGTTTCTGCGAGAATTCGCCTCCGGCAAATGAAAAGTAGAAACGCCATATTTGCCCGTCAGTGATGATAGTGAATAAGGCAGTGTTATTGCGATTATAATCTCTTAGTTGCATTTCAACCTTTGCTAAGTCATCATTGACTTTTCCAACAGCTTTGCATTCTATAAAGACAGTATCATTCGAGTAATTGCCCGCAAATAGAGCAATATCAACTTTGGTATTGTCTTCTGTTTTTACCGGTTTGAATTCTGTATAAACTTGCCTTGGGTCCCATATATTCCAGCCGAGCTGATGTAAGATTCGCCCAACTAGTGAGAAGCGTACATGCTCCTCATTATGATAATCTTTTGCGATAAGATGCTCGCGGATACTTTGTATGGCCTCTATCATCTGGTTTGGTGGGACGATGGAAAGTGAGCTAAGATTTTAACAGTGTTAGTTTAAATATATTTGCTTTGCTATTCTGGGCAATAGAAAATATCTCAAAGCTACAGTTTAGTCTGGGCGATTTAGCAAAAAGTAACCGTGTTATGCTGCTGCAACATCAAGCTTGGCTGACCCTCGCCGCCGCGCTGGCCTGCTTCCCCACCTGCGCCCAGGCGCAAGCCCCGGCCGATAGCGCCACCTTCCTGCTGCACAAGTTCGCGCAGCGCATCGGGAAGGAAACCTACCGCCTCACGCGCACCGCGCAGGCCCACACCTACGACGTCGATTTCAAGTTCGTGGACCGGGGCTCGCCGGTGGTGCTGCGGGCGCAGCTGGCCCTCACGCCCGCCGGCGAGCCGCTGCAACTAGCCGTGAAGGGCCAGACCTCGCGCTTCAGCAGCATCAACGACACGGTGCGCGTGGCAGCCGATGGGCAGGTCCGCATCCGGGTCGATGACGCCGTGCGGACGGAGGCGCGGCCGGCCCTGAGCTTTCCGGTGGCGGGCTACTCGCCGGGCACCGGGCAGTGGCTGCTGCTGCGCTACTGGCAGCAGCACGGCCGCCCCGCCAGCCTGGCGATGCTGCCCAGCGGCACGGTCCGCATCCAGGAGGATGGCCAGGATACCCTGCAATTTCAGCACCAGCCGCTGCTGCTGCGGCGCTACGTGCTCAAGGGCCTAGTCTGGGGCAATGAGCTGCTCTGGACCGACCAGCAGGGCAACCTCGTCTGCATCATCACCAACGATGCCGAGGGCGACAAGCTGGAGCTGCTGGCCCAGCCCTACGAGGCGCTGCTGCCCGCGCTCATCGGGCGGGCGGCGGAGCACGGCATGCGCCTGTTTCGGGCCGAAATGGGCGTGGCGGCCGGGGCCAAAAAGGCCGCCCCGGCCCCGCTGCTGGCCGTGGTGGGCGGCACGGTGGTCGATGTGGTGCGGGGCCGCAGCACTCCCAATGCCGTAGTGCTGCTGCAAGGCGGTAAGGTGCTGAAGGTAGGCCCGGCGGCCACCGTGGCCATTCCGAAGCAGGCCCGCGTGCTGCACGCCGAGGGCAAAACCGTGCTGCCGGGCCTCTGGGATATGCACGCCCACTTTCAGCAGGCCGAATGGGGGCCGGCCTACCTCGCGGCCGGCGTGACCACGGTGCGCGACTGCGGCAACGAGTTCGACTACATCAACGCCGTGCAGCGCGCCATCGACGGCGGGCAGGGCGTGGGGCCGCGCATCCTCAAAGCCGGCATTATCGACGGCGACGGGCCGAGCGCGCTGGGCATCGTGCGGGCCAACACGCCGGCCGAGGCCGTGTGGCTGGTGCAGTATTACAAGGCCAATGGCTTCGTGCAAATCAAGATTTACAGCTCGGTGAAGCCCGATATTGTGCGGGCCATCTGCCAGGAGGCGCACCGCGTGGGCCTCACCGTGACGGGCCACATCCCGGAGGGCATGACCATTACGCAGGGCGTGAGCGCGGGCATGGACCAGGTAAACCACATCGTGTACGTGGCCCGCGTGCTCCGGCGCAACCCCGACCGCTCGCTCATCCTCGACGACACCACCGCCGCCCGCGTGTTCGCGTTCCTGAAAGCCCACCACACGGTTATCGACCCCACGGTGGGCGTGTTTGAGCTGGGCTACCGCTCCACCAAAGACGATATCACGGCCCTGGAGCCGGATTTTGCCCGGTTGCCGCAGCCCTTGCAGGCGCTGTTCGTGAATATGGGCGAGGAGCCCGACGCGGCCGCCAAAGCTGCGCCCTTCTTCGCCAGCCTTCCCCGCCTCGTGAAGGCGCTCTACGACCACGGCATCCCCATCGTGGCGGGCACCGACATGGGTTTCCCCGGCACCAGCCTCGCCCGCGAGTTGGAGCTGTACGTACAAGCCGGCCTGACCCCCATGCAAGCCCTCCAAACCGCTACCATCGTGCCCGCCCGCGTGCTGGGCCTGGAGAAAAGCACCGGCTCGCTCGACGTGGGCAAGCAAGCCGATTTGGTGATTATCGACGGCAACCCGCTGGCGAACATGCGCGACATCCGCCAAGTGCAGCTGGTGGTGAAGGATGGCCAGGTGTACGAGCCGGCCAAAATGCGGCGGCTGGCTGACTACACGGAGTTGGCGGGCCCTAGATAATCGGGCGAGCGTAGTGCCAGAACAGAGCGCTTAGCTAAGGCCGATAGCGCTATCTTCCTGTTATACAAGGTCGCGTAGCGCATCGGGAAGGAAACCTGCCGCCTCACGCGCACCGCGCAGGCCGTTGCAAATGGGGCCGTGACGGGCCAGACCTTGCGCTTCAGCGGCTGCAACAATACGGTGCGCGTGGCGGCCACTGGCCAGGCCCGCATCCGTGGCGATAATGCAGTGCAGCGGACCAGTATTAAGCGTTGTAAAACGTGCCGCGGTAGTGCTCGGCCAATTGCGCTTGCACGGCGCTGGTGTCTGTTTTAAAGGCCAGAATGGCTGCCGCCACGTGTTGCGCCGAACCGTGGCTCACCAGGAAGCCACCATTGGCGGCTGCCCAGCGCTCGTTGCCAGTGCCCGTAATATTGACGTCGAACAGCAGCTTGGTTTCCTGCTGGCCACTGCGTTTGCTGACGTGCTGGTAGAGTTTCAGGATAAACTGCACCGGGTTGCCCAAGCGCTCTAAGACAAACGAGCGGCTGACTTCAAACGGCAGTTGCTGCTCCCAGCCGGCCCCGCTCGTGAAAGCAAACAGCTCCTCGGCTATTTCCGTGAGCAGGCGCTTTTCCGTGGCGGTATGGCCCGGCTGGGCGGGCGAGGCCGACGCTGGTCGATTTCGGGTGCCGGGGTAGCCTGGTAGGGCGGGCGAAGTAGGTGTCATGGTGGAAGGGCGAAAGACTAGCTGGGTACTTTGAATTTGCTGGTTTTCTGGTTGGTAGCTACCAGATTATCTACGCTGAGGGCCGCTGGCACCTCGGCCGGGAAAGCTGGCGGCTGCGCAGGCAGGCCCGACTCGGCCCGGCGCGCATCGGCGTAGGAACCACTCAAATAGGCCATGTAAGCGGCTTTTTGCGTGGGGTTCAGCGCCTGAGCGCCCGCCCGAATGGGCTCCACCTCTGCGGCCACCGCGGCTTGCTGCGCGGGCGCGTAGCTGCCCAGGTAGGGCTTGCCCAGGAAGGCATCATAGACGAGGTGCTCGGCGTTGGCAATTTCCACCGTTTTCTCCCCGATAAGCTGAATTTCACCCCGCACCCCATTGGGGTACTTCACAAAAATGGTGGTGGCGGTATAGCCCGAGTCGTAGGGCTTTTGGGTCACTCGCACCGCAGCCTCGTTCAAAAGCTCCTCCGTGTTTTCCGAGCTCAAATAAGGCAGGTTGGCGTCGCCGCCGTACAGGTTTTCAATCTTCACCACGTCGAGCTGGCCGCTGTTGATGGCGTTAATCAGCTTGTCGGTCAGCCGGGCCATGGTGGCGGGCGAGGTGTCCTTGAGTACTACCCGCGTGCCAACGGCGTCCCACAGATTGTCCAGCACATCGGCGGGGGTATCCATTTTCGTAGCCCAGCCATTGTCTACCGCCCGCTGAATGCGATTGGCGGCCGACTCTGGGCTTTTGGCGCGGCCCTGCACTTGGCCAAATTCGCCCAGCACGTCTTGCAGCGTCTGGAGCGCGCCAGGCAGCTGCTCCGAATAGATGGCGTGGGCTGCCTGCGTCAAGGGCAGATACTGGCTGCCACTCACCGCTTTGGGAGCCGCGGCGGCCATGCTTTCCGCCACCATCTCGACAGTCGGCATGCCAGGAGCGGGCCCCGCCAAAGCAGCCGCGGGAGCAATGGCGGCCGGCACCACCGCCACAGGCAGGGTCGGCCCACCGGCCCGCAGCTCAAAGCTCGGGGCCGTGATGGTGAGCAGGCACACGTAGGCCCCATTGCCGGTGGCCCCGGAGGCAAACTGCTCGGCGTACTCCACGCACTCGCCCGCCGTGAAGGCAATGGTTTCGTGAGCAGTGTGCTGGGTTACATCATAGAATACTACCTCGCCCGCCAGCGGCTTGTGCGGCGCGTGGGCCCAGGCCAGCAACTGGTCATTGTCGGGTACGTCGAGCACCAGCTCCAGCGGTGCGTGGCGCACCTTGGCTTGCACGCGGCCGCGTGCATCGGTGGCCTGGTGGCACACGTAGCTACACTGTACTACCCGGTAGGTAGTGCCTTCGATAAGTAGCTCGGCATAAAAGGAAGCCATAAGGCAAGTTAAGCAAAAGGCCGCGATTAGGCCAGTTATACGCAGGCCGTTGCCCGGCGGCCCACCGGGTGGCAGCCTGCCTTACAATGCCAAAAGGCAGCCACTTCAAAAGTGGCTGCCTTCGTAAGCGTAGCACTAAGCGCGGCGGGCGCTATAAGCTATGCGGCTTTCTTCACGCGCACGGCCGTGGGGCCTTTCATGCCGGGCTCCACCTCGAAGGTCACTTTGTTGCCTTCGGTGATGGTGAGGCCGCCGAGGTTGTTGGCGTGCACGAAGATGCTTTCCTGGCTCACGGCATCTTTGATGAAGCCGTAGCCCTTGGAGTCGTTGAAAAACGATACCGTGCCGGTGCGGAGGACGTCCTCGGGCTCCCGGTCTTCCTGCTTGGGCACCGCAATCTGGATGCTTTCGAGGCTGATTTCCTTCTTCTTGCGGGTCGGGTCGGGCGGCGTCGAAGTGATGTTGCCATTCTCATCGACGTAGGCCATCATTTCTTCCAGCCCTTGGCCAGAAACTGCGTTGGCTTGGCGCTCCTTGCGCTTTTCGTCTTTGTCGTTGCGTTTCTGCTGACGTTTTTTCTCGTTCTCTTTCTTGTTAAACGAAGTTTGGGCTTTGGCCATGAAAGGGGGGTGTGGTTCGCAAAAAGCCCGAACGGGCTTTTAGTATATAAGCATCTAGCACTGCTTTAGATTCCGCCCACTGAGTAAAAAGCGCTGCTAAGTTACCAGCTAATCGCGGCAGTAGGCGCTAGCACCCTCACAGTGGCGCTTTAATAGCTGGTATTTCTACTTTAAAATCAAGTGCCAAGCCTCGCTGGCTGGTGTTATCTGTCCTTGCGAGCGCAGTGAAGCAATCGCATTACGCTTGCACGCGGCCGTTCTGGTGCGATTGCTTCGCTGCGCTCGCAAGGACAAGTAGTTGGTGGTGAACTAAGAACCGGCCTTACGCGGCCTTTTTCACGCGCACAGCGGTGGGGCCTTTCATGCCGGGCTCGGTTTCGAAAGTCACCTTATCGCCCTCCGTGATGGTGAGGCCGCCGAGGTTGTTGGCGTGCACAAAAATGCTTTCCTGGTTTACGGCGTCTTTAATAAAGCCGTAGCCCTTAGCCGAGTTGAAGAACGTGACGCTGCCGGTGCGCTGGGTGTCTTCGGGCTCGCGGTCTTCTTGCCGGGCCACGCCGATGCGGATGCTTTCGAGGGCTACTTCTTTTTTCTTAGTCGGGTCGGGCGGGGTGGTTGTGATGTTGCCATTCTCGTCCACGTAGGCCAGCATGTCGTCGTCGCCCTGGCCTTTGTTGGCCTGGCGGGCGAGGCGGCGCTCTTCTTTCTCGTTTTTCTTCTGCTGACGCTTCTTTTCGGCTTCCTGTTTACCGAAATTGGTTTGTGCTTTTGCCATGGGAGGTGCGGGTCGCGAAAACGCCGAATGGGCTTTCAATAACAAATAAAAAAACGGCGCGCCAGATTCCCGCTATGTTTAACCCAAGGTAAGCAAAAAAGTATAGCCCAAGTAGCAAGCTCCTACAGGCTTAGCCCGCGGTTTCGGGTAGTTCGGGCACCTCGCGCACGCCGCCCGGCGGCAGGTCGCCGAGCAGCTGGCTACCGATGCGCACCCGCACCAGCCGCAGGGTGGGCAGCCCCACGGCCGCCGTCATTTTGCGCACCTGTCGAAACTTGCCCTCCGTGAGCGTGAGCGACAGCCAGGTGGTGGGGCCGTGGCGGTCGTCGCGCACGGGCCGGGCGCGCGGGGCTAGCACCGGGGCGCTAGCCAGCCGCCGCGCCTGGCACGGGCCCGTGCGGTAATGCTGCCCCTGAATGCTGATATCGACGCCCTGCCGCAGCTGCGCCAGCGCTTCTTCGGTGACTAGGCCATCGACCTGGGCGTAGTATTCCTTCTCCACGTGGTGGCTACGCACCAGCTCGCTCAAACGGCCGTCGGTGGTGAGCAGCAGCAGGCCTTCGCTTTCCTCGTCGAGCCGGCCGATGGCCATGGTGCCGGGCGGAAAGTCGAACAGCTCGCCCAAAAAGCGCTTTTTGCGGGCCTCGCGCCCGTCGGCGCTCACAAACTGGCTGAGGTAGCCGAAGGGCTTGTGCAGCGCAAAATGCCGGTGCGACATGAGGGTATGGAGGTAGAAAAGGGTAGTAGGATAGCCGTTGAGAAGCTGCTTGAGTTATTCGAAACGGCCCAAAAACCAGTTGTCATTGCGAGGAGGCACGCCGAAGCAAATGTAGCAAGCTCGGTATTTGCCAAAGCTCGGCGGTGGCACTTTGGCGTACCTCCTAAAATTAGGGCAATTAGTAACTCCGCTTGCGGCAGCCCGTTTAGTGACGCTCACTCCACCCCTTGCTATCCCGACTATGTCTGACAAGCCCACTATCTTCCCGCCCCAGCACCAGGATGCGGGCGCCGGCCACCCCGGTCTTGAATCGAAAATGACGCCCGAGCCCGAGCACATCCGCGAAGGCTACAAAGGCGCTGATAAACTGCTCAATAAAATTGCCCTCATCACGGGCGGCGACTCGGGCATCGGCCGGGCCGTGTCGGTGCACTTTGCCCGCGAAGGGGCCGATGTGGCCATCGTGTACATGCCCAGCGAGCAGGAAGACGCCATCAAAACCCAGCAGCTAGTGCAGGCCGAAGGCCGCCGCTGCCTGCTGCTGCCCGGCGACCTCAAGGTGCCCGCCTTCTGCCTCGACGTGGTAGAGCGCACCGTGGCCGAGTACGGCCAGCTCGACGTGGTGGTAAACAACGCCGCCGAGCAAAACTGGCACGACTCGCTCGAGGAAATAACTGACAGCGAGCTGGATAGTATTTTCCAGCTCAACATCATCGCGCAGTTCCGCATTGTGCGGGCGGCCCTGAAATACCTCAAAGAAGGTGCTTCCATCATCAATACCACGTCGGTGAATGCCTACAAGGGCAACGAGCAGCTCATCGACTATACCTCGACTAAAGGTGCTATCGAGGCTTTCACGCGGGCGCTGTCATTGCAGCTTATCAAAAAAGGCATTCGGGTAAACTCGGTGGCGCCGGGCCCCATCTGGACGCCTTTTGTGACGGCGGCGGGCTTGCTCAAGCTGCCTTTCTTTGGCAAAGACGTGCCCATGGGCCGCGCCGGCCAGCCCTCCGAAGTGGCCCCAGCCTATGTGTTTCTGGCTTCGGAAGACGCCTCGTACTTCTCGGGCCAGACGCTGCACCCCAACGGCGGCTCGGTGGTGAACGCCTAAAAAATAGGATATAAAAATATTGGTTGCCAGTTGCTTAAATAGCGGCTGGCAACTTCAGTTTCAGTGGCTGCGTACTAGGCCCTACCTGCGGCATACTGCCGCGCTTTACTCGAAGCTATTCTTCACACCATGACTACCAAGCTCCTTCTTTTGGCTGCCGCTGCGGCGTTTGCCACGGCTTCCTGCTCGCAGGAAAAGAAAACCGAAACCACTGACACCACAGCCGTTCCCGGTGGCGAGGTTACCACGACTACCACCACTACGGTCGATACCACGGCCTACCGTTCCTCGGCCGATGCGCTGGTAACCCAGGTGTCTAACGACTTGAAAGCTACCGACGAAGCGGTAAAAGCCCGCTTGCAAACAGTGTATTACAACCGGGCCCGCACCCTGCGCAACCTGGAGGCCATGCCCGATACTACGGGCCGCTACGCTGCCATTAAGGCTGTGAACGACCAGACGACTACGCAGGTGAAAACCATCGTAGACCCCACCCAATACAAGACCTACACCACCAGCCAAGGCACGTATTACAGCGGCCCCTACACGGCCGCAGTGGTAGAGGAAGCCGCCGCAGCCCACAAGCCTAGCCTCGGTGCCCGCGTGGGCCAGGGCTCGGGCATCAAAAAGCTAGAGCACGAAGGTGACGGTGACCACAAAGTGAAATACGAAAACGGCGCTAAAATCAAGCGCGAGAGCGATGGCTCGGTGAAAATCAAGCGTGCTGATGGCACGAAAGTGAAAATTGACGAGCACGGCAACCGCACCGTGAAAAAAGGCTTGTTCTAAGCCTTTGGGTTACTGTCCATTTTTGATTGTAAAAAAGGCTCTGCTTGAATAAGCAGAGCCTTTTTTAGTAAAGGGAAGAGCTAACTAAGAGGCGTCCGCCGTGCTTATCTGGCGTCCGCTTGTCAAAGCATCTCGCTCGGTGAACTAGCTCATTACGTTTTTGAAGTTACTACGCCACGCAAGGTGCTTCGACAAGCGGACGCCAGATGAGCACGACGGACGCACTTTGCTAGCTGCCCTAAAAGCCAGTTACTTAGGCACCCAGCCCACGCTGAAGCCTTGAAACGGCCCGTAGCTAAACGGGCTCAGTTGGGGCTGCCGGTACCAGGGCTTGAGGTGCGGCGGGGCTTGCCAGCCGGTGCCGTTGGGTGGCAAGGTCGGCTCGGCCACGCGGGTGCGGCCGTTGCGCACCGCTATTTTGGCAAAGCCATAGCCGATGGCGATGCCCAGGGGGTAGTCGCTGGCCCAGTGCACGCCATTGTTGAGCATGGCGTAGCCGAGCAGGCCCATGAGGCCGTAGCCCACGGGGCGGATGAAGTGGTACTCGGGGTAGTTTTCGGCAATGACCGTGAGGGTAGCCATCGCCGTGGCCAGGTGGCCGGTCGGGAAGGCGTCGTAGTTCGACACGTTGCGCTGGTAGGTGTTGTAGCTCGGCAGGAAAAACCAGCGGCCCCGGTCCTGGGTCGAGCGGAAGGGGCTCTGGCGGCCGGTGGTGCGCTTGAGGGCCTGCACCACAAGGCCGGTGCTTAGGATGGCCTCGCCGAGCTGGCTGGCCGTCTGGGAGGCGCGGTTGTCCTTCTTAATAACACCGTAGGCCAGAAAAGACGTGGCAATGGTGAGGTGCGTCCAGCCATCGCCCAGGAAATAAAACGTGCTGTTGAGGTTGCTCGGCACGTTAAACTCAAAGGGTACTTTGGCCTTGCCAATGTACAAGGGCCAGTAAACCAGCGTTTTTTGCGTGCTGGTAGCATCCAGCCCCATCGAGCGTCCAAGGCTTTGGGCCCCGTGCAGAATAGGCTCGTCGGCGGCATAGAGTGCCGCCGAGCCCAGCGCAATAGCCACAAAGGCGGGGATATTGTCGCGCTTGAAATACGTGCCCGGAAACTGCACCACATCGCGCGGAATGTGCAGCAGCCACCGCAGCTGCCCCGGCCGCTCGTAGTGCCAGGTCACGCCGGGGGCCACGGTGTAGTCGGTGCGCCAGGGGCGGTGGCCGGGCTTGATTTTGACTTTTAGCTTACCCGAATCGGCAGGCGCGGCCAAAGTGGGCGACACAAGCGCAGCCGTGTCGGCCAGCGCAACTGGGGGCGAAGCAACCGCGCAACGCGCCGTGTCGCCGGCCGGGGTGGGCGCGGCGCTGGCCGAAAGCGCCAACGCCCAAAAAGCTCCCAGCAGCCACTGGCCCGAGTGGCGAAAGCGTATAGATTTTACCAAAACAACTAAAATAACTACCTGCGTATCCTGTGCTCTATCTCAATGCCGAAACGCTGACGCGCCCGGCGCTATAATATTTTAACAAAGGTAACTTGGAGGTAATGTCTAGTTTGCTTAAATAAGATGAAGATTGGGTGTATATTTCAGAAAATCAAGTAGCTAGCTTGCTGGCCTCTCTATTACGTATTGGGGGCTGTGCACCCGTTCTTCTTCTAAATTTCTGTTCCCCACCCGCTTGCCTAACCTCTTCCAACCTCAGTTTGACGCGCTGCGTGCCCAGGCCCCCGCCCTGCGCCGCGAAGACGCCACCGCCCGCCGCGCCCGCCTGCACCAGCTGGCCGACTGGCTCACGGCGCATCGCGCCGACATTCAGCAGGCGCTGCACCAGGATTTTCGCAAGCCGCCCGCCGAGACTGACCTCACCGAAATCTGGCCCCTGCTCACGGAAATAAAGCACACCAGCCGCCACCTCAAAAAGTGGCTGGCTCCGCAAGTCGTACCCACGCCAATGGCCCTGCTGGGTACCAAAAGCTGGGTGCAGGCCGAGCCCAAGGGCGTGGTGCTGATAATCGCGCCCTGGAACTATCCCTTTTACTTGGCCCTCGACCCGCTGGTATCGGCTATCGCGGCGGGCAATGCCGTGGTTATCAAGCCCGCCGAGCAAACGCCGGCCACCTCGGCCCTGCTGCGCCAGCTGGTCGAAGAGCTGTTTCCGGCCAATGAGGTGCTGGTGCTGGAAGGCGGCAAGGACGTGGCCACCGAGCTGCTGCGCCTGCCCTGGAACCACATTTTCTTCACCGGCTCGCCCCAGATTGGCAAGCTGGTGATGCACGCCGCCGCCGAGCACCTCAGCAGCGTGACCCTGGAGCTGGGCGGCAAAAGCCCCGCCATCGTAGACGCCACCGCCAACCTGCGCGACGCCGCCGAAAAAATAGTGTGGGGCAAGTTCATCAACGCTGGCCAAACCTGCGTGGCCCCTGACTATGTGTTGGTGCAAGCCAGCGCCCAAGCCGGCCTAGTGGCCGAATTGCAAACGGCCATTCAGAAGTATTATAACCCTGAGGGTGAGGGCATCCGGCAGTCTGAGTCCTTTGCCCGCATCGTGAATGAGCACCACTTTGCCCGCCTTGCCGGCCTGCTCGAAGACGCCCAAACGCGCGGGGCCACCGTGCTGGGCGGCGAAATAGACGAGCACCAGTGCTATCTGGGACCCACCATCCTCACTGAAGTGCCAGCCAGCGCGGCCTTGCTGCAAGACGAGATTTTCGGGCCGCTGCTGCCCATTCTGCCCTTCGAAACCCTGCCCGAAGCCGCCGACTACGTCAACGCCCGCCTGCCGCCACTGGCGCAGTACGTGTTCACGACTAGCCCCAAAAACCAGCGCTATTTGCTGGACAGTATTGCGGCGGGCGGCGCGGCCGTCAACGAAACCATCATCCAGCTGGCGCACCCCGAGCTGCCTTTTGGTGGGGTGGGCAACTCGGGCCTGGGCAAGGCCCACGGCTACGCGGGCTTTTTGGCCTTTAGCAACGAGAAGGCGGTGTTGCAGCAGCGCATTGGTCGCACGGGCATTAAGACCATGTACCCGCCTTATACGTCGCGGGTTAAGCAGCTGATAGGCTGGCTACTGCGGTATTTGTAATGACTTTTGCGGAAAGCTTGTTTTTGGAAACTCGTTACCATGCATCTTCTGCCCCGGTATTACACCTTGCAAGAGTTTCTGACGCTGGAAGCAGCCAGTGAACAGCGCCACGAATACATCGAGGGAAGAGTGTATGCGACAGAATACGATACAAAATCTCATAACCTCACGAAAAACAACCTGATAGCCGCCCTCCGGCCAGGAGTACGCCAGCGTGGATGCCAGGTTTTTAGCACCAGCGTGCAACTGGAGGCACAGGCAGGCAGCAGTTACTTTTATCCTGATGTGCTGGCAAGCTGCGACCCCGCCGACCGCCGCGACCCGTATTTGCTGCGGCAGCCAGTCTTCATCTCAGAAATTCTGTCGTCCACCACGGCCGAATATGACCGCACGGAGAAATTTGCCTGCTATCAAAAAATCCCCAGTCTGCGGCATTATCTACTGGTTTCGCAGTCAGCCTGGACAGTTGAGTGGTTTCGGCGCGATGAGGCCGGGCAGTGGATTTATACCTTGCTCGCTGGCCCCGATGATACGTTGGAAATCCTCGATTTGGGCTTGGTATTACCGCTACGTGAGCTATATGAAGAAACTGACGTAGCCCCGCTTCAGGTGCTACCTAGTGTAGAACAAAGCGGCATGAGCCCGCTGGAGCCCAGCCAAAATTAGCCACGGGTTACGTTGAGCCGCTGCGGGTATCAACCGATATGAAAGCCCGCTACTACCTGTTTGGTTGCCTGGCCCTGGCCGCCTGCGACTCGCTACAAATGGAAGAGGCAGAACCAGTTGTGGTTTATTTTGCCCAGCCGTTTCCGGCCAATGTGCCCGATTTGCCCGGCTTTTTGCCCCGCGATTGCCGACAGTACACCGCGCTCGGCGATACCACACGGATATTCGGGATAAGCGAAAAAGTATTAACCGTCAGCTATTTTGAAACGATGGACGTGCGCGGCGCGCTCCTCGACTCGGCCAAGCTGCCTCGGCGGGCAAGCAGCGGCCTGGGTCCGGGCGGCCTGCGCTACCGCGTGCAAGCCCTAGCGGCCGACTCATTTCGGCTACGGGCCGAAGCCCGCGACACGGTGCTAAATCTGGCCGGCCGCCGGCCCACCCGGCTGCGCCGCTACCAAGGCGTGTATTATATAAGCACCCCGGCTTACTTGGACTCGACCAAATGGGTGGTGCAGCGGCTGACCCTGGCCGACGGGCACCTCCTGCGGCAAATATTCAACCCCGATAGCCTACGGGTTCGGGCGCTGGAACCCGGCACCGTGCAGCAGCGCCGGGCCAAAGGCCAAGTGTTGCTCACGCTAGCGCCGCAGTCGCGCCGAGCCATTGGGCAGGTGGGTAGCTATGCGGGCCTGTGGCTGGCCGCGCCCACCTACGGCCCCACGCTAGCGGAAACCCAGCCAGAGTAAGCAGAAATAGCTACTGCCGCTGCTGCATCTCGGCCTGAATCTGGGGGCGCTTGGTTTGCAGCTCTTTGTACTTGACCGGGCCGAGCAAAGTGCGCAGCTCGCCTTCCGATTTGGCATTAATGCGCTGGAGAGCGGCGTTGAGCTGCGGCGACTTGGCGGGGTGCTGCTGCCGGGCGGCATTCACCTGCTCCACGGTCGAGTTTAGTATCTGGCGCACTTGGCCGGTTTGGTCGGGGCGCAGGTGCAGCACGGTGGTCATGGCGTCGGCAAGGTCGCGGGCAGCTTTGGGCGGCGTGGGCGAGTCGGGGGTGCGCACGGTTTCGACCACTACGGGCGGCGGGGCCGGCGCATCGCGGTGGCGGTGAAAGATGGCGCAGCTGCTGCTACTGAGTAGCAAGGCCACGCCCGCGAGCAGGCGGGAAGCGTAAGGTGCGGGCATAGGAAGGACGAGTGAAATGCTTCCTACGCAAAATGGGGAGCGTAAGGGCAAACGTTTGTCATTGCGAGGAGGCACGACGAAGTAACCTTTCCTTCACGCATTGCCAACGTTCACTTGCGCAAAAGGAAAGGTTGCTTCGTCGTGCCTCCTCGCAATGACAACTACCTCACTACTCACCATCTCACCACTTACCACAACCTACGCCGCCAGCGTGCGCAGCAACACCCGCTCCTCCTTCAGGTCCAGCTCTATTTGCGCCAGCACCTCGCCAAGCAAGCCCTCGGCCGACTGCACCAGCAGTTGCAGGGGCTCGGGCTCGAAGTCGCCGGTCCATTTGTTGAGCTTGTCGATGGGGGGCAGGGCCTGCCAGGCGTTGAGGTGCTGTAGGCTGGGCTTGAGGGTGTGGGCCGTGTCTTTTAGCAAGCTGAGGTTGGCCTCGCGCAGGCCCTGTTGCAGCTCTAGCAGGGCTTCGTGGCAGCTTTCGATGAAGGTGCGCAGCATAAATACCACAAACTCGGGGTCGCCCTGGCCGGCTTTTAGCAGGTCGTCGATGCTGTAGAGGCCGGCCACGCCGCTGGCCAGCTGCTCGGGCGGGGGCGGGGCCACGTAGAGCGTGCCCAGGCCGGCGGGCAGCAGCCAGTCGCTGAGTACTTGCAGCAATTGGGCCTCCTGGAAAGGCTTGGCGAGGTAGCCATTCATGCCGGCGGCCAGGCATTTTTCGCGCTCGCCATTAATGGCATTGGCCGTGAGGGCGATGATGGGCGTGGTGATACCTAGCTGCTTGCGCAGCACCGAGGTAGCGGCGTAGCCGTTCATCACGGGCATCTGCACGTCCATCAGTATCAGGTCGAAGTTTTGGCGGCGCAGCATTTCCACGGCCTGGCCGCCGTGCTCGGCTTCGAACACCTGCACCTCGGCCTGCGAAAGAAACGACTTGGCAATCTGGCGGTTGAACAGGTTGTCCTCGACCAGCAGCACCTGCTTGCCGCTCAGGTGCTGGCGCAGCACGGTGGCTTCGGCGGTGGGGTGCTCTAGCTGGGGCAGGTCGTGGGGGGTGCCCACGGGCAGGCGTAGCGTAAAGCACATGGTGGTGCCCTTGTTTTTCTGGCTGGTTATCTGCACCTCGCTGCCCATGAGGTGCACCAGATTGCGGCAGATGCTGAGGCCCAGGCCCGTGCCGCCAAACTTGCGCGACACCGACGAGTCGGCCTGGCTGAATTCCTGGAAAATAGTCTCTAGATATTCGGGCTCGATGCCGATGCCCGTGTCCGTCACCTTGAACTCGACCGCCACCGTGCTGCCCTGCTTGCCAAAATCGGCTGCCAGCAGCGAGCAGGCAATGGTAACGTGGCCTTTGTCAGTGAATTTCAAGGCATTGCCAGCAATATTCAGCAGTACCTGCCGGATGCGGTAGGGGTCGCCGAGCACCACCTCGGGCACCTGCTTGCCCAGCTCCATCACTAGGCTCAGGCCCTTTTCGGCGGCTTTAAAGTGCAGCGTCTGCTCGACCTGGGCCAGCAAGTCGGCCGGCGCAAAGCCGATGGTTTCGAGCGTGAGCTTGCCCATTTCGAGCTTCGACAAGTCGAGCACGTCGTTGATGATAACCAGCAGGTTATCGGCCGACGTGGCGATGGCTTGCTGGTAATTGAGCTGGTCGGGGCTGAGCGCGGTTTTGGCCAGCAGCTGGCTCATGCCCAGAATGGCGTTCATGGGCGTGCGGATTTCGTGGCTCATGTTGGCTAGGAATGTCTCCTTCACCCGCCCCGATTCTTCGGCCATTGCCGTGGCGGCCTTGAGAGCCAGCTCCACGTTTACCTGCTCGGTGATATCATAGCCGTAGGCCACCAGCAAGTAAAGCGAGCCATCGGGGTGAAAGACCGGCTGCAAAAACCGCTGCAAGTGGCGCGTGCCGTCGGGCCGCGGAAAGCTTTCGGTGTGGCGCACCAGGCGGCGCTCACGCACGGCCTGCTCGAAGTGGGCATGCCGGGCGTCGGCCATGGCCCGGGGCCGCCCGGTCCGCTCAAAGTAGTCAAAATTGTCGCGGCCAATCACCCACTTGCGGATGTCGGGGTCGCTAATACCACGCTCATTCACGAAGAGATAGCGAAACTGGGCATCGAAAATACCGATGTCGCAGGGCAGCTGGTTGAAAATAAACTCGTAGAAAGCGCGCTGCTCGACCAGCTTTTTCTCGGCGTGGTAGCGCTCGGTCACATTAAAGCCCATGCCCACCAGCATGCGCAGCGAGCCATCGGGGCAGTACACGGGGCGCAGCCGGCGCAGCATGCGCTGCGGGCCGCTGGGCGAGAGCAGGGTTTCTTCCCACTGAACCTCGGCGCGCGTGTGGGTAGCCAGCTCGAAGTGGCGGCGGCGCTCGGCGGCCAGCTCGGGCGACATTTGGCGGTGAACGCAGAACTCCGTATCGTTCTTACCCACAATCCATTCGCGCACGGCGGGGTCCTTCACCCCCGAGGCATTCACGAAGCGGTAGCGGTAGTCGGCATCGAGCGCCGCCACATCCACAGACAGCTCGTTGAGCACGGTTTCGTAAAACTCGCGCTGCTCGGCCAGGCACTGCTCGGCGCGGTACAGGGCCGTGCTATCGGTGAGGTAGAGGGTGGCGCAGGTTTCACCGGGGCCGGGCACGGCTTGCAGCAGGTACCAATGCTCGGCCAGCGCAATGTGCTGCTGCTGGGGGTGGCCCAGGCGCAGGGCATTGCGCACCAGCGGCAGCAGGTAGCCGCTGGGCTGGGCAGCGTGCAGCAGCACATCGGCCCCCAGGGCCTGGGCAGCGGCATTGGCGTAGCGCACCTCGCCGGTGGCCGTGAGGCGCAGCACGGGGTTGGGGTTGCGGTCGAGCAACTGCAGCAGCAGCGACTCTTGCAGCTCGGTGGCCGGCCGCGAGGGCGCGCCGGCCCCGGTGAGGTGGGCGTGCTCGAGCGAGTGGCCAAACAGGTCGTAGCGCAGCACTTGGTCGCGGCTGGTATTGCCGGGCAGGCCCGAGCCGGCCGGCAGGGTTTCCAGCAAAGCCAGAAAGCGGTTGTTTTGAAAAGCCACCTGGGCCTGCGCGGCGGTCAGCGCCTGCTTCAGCTCGGCTATCTGAAGCTCGGCATGGGCACGCCAGGTGCGCTCGTCTTCGGATGAGGTAGGGAGGATAGGGGAAGGAATAGCAGCGCCAGCGGCAATAGACATAAGAATAGCATCATAAGCGTAGTAATAGCAAATATAACCGAACTTAATGAGCTAACACACTAATTAACTTGTACTTAAAAATAGTGCAATTTGTACTATGGCTATAAAATTTTAAATAAAAATGTCGAATAGTGTTGTTTGTCATTTATTGCAAAAACGGTATCTAATTGGCAGTGAAGCCGCCATGAAGCTGCGCATTGGCTGGCAGCAATTACCTGTTTCAGGCCCCAGGCTGATTATTTACTTGAAAATGTTGCGGCACTCGCCTTACACGGTTGGGTTATTCTTCAATTGCTGGGCCGTATAGTGCGCCAAAGCCATAATAGTGAGCATCGGATTGACGCCGCTGCACGCCGGAAACGCCGAGCCATCGGCCACAAAAAGGTTGCGGATTTCCACCGTTTCGCCATTGGGGCGCAGGGGGTGGGTGGCGGCCTGGCCCCCGAGGCGGCAGGTGCTCATCTGGT
>JBPBQK010000119.1:0-114800 GCA_050954845.1 Janthinobacterium lividum | reverse complement strand
AGCTCTGCTTCAGGTAGTTGCTGAGGCCCTGGGTGGCCATGCCCAGCGTGTAGCGGTTCATGCGGTTCGAGCCCGCGCCCATGATGCCGCGCAGGCCGCCGGTGCCAAATTCGAGGCTGCGGTAGAAGGCATCGGTGAGGGCATCGTCCTGGCCGGTGGCCTGGAGCTGCTTTATTTCGGCTTGGGTATCAGCGTCGTAGGCCGGAGTGAGCCAGGTGTCGATGCGCTGCTGAACGTCGGTGGTGAGAGCCATTTTGGGGAGAGAATAGGGGAGTAGGGTCAGAAACGGCCGTAAAGGAAAGAGGTTCGGGCCAAGAAAACTAAAACCCACCGCATTGGGCGGTCGCCCGCCGCGTGGCAGATTAAAGTACCGTTATTTTTTGCGACACAACGCCATGCGCTGATTGAAGCTTGAGCACGTATTGCCCGGCGTCTACCGGGCTTAAATCGAGGTCGAGCGTCAGCTGATTGCCTAGCATTGGCACGGCCAATACTACTTGACCCAACATGTCTTGCACTAGCAAACTAGCCTCTTCGCCGGTAGTGCGCTCGATGTGCACGGTGTGCTGGGCAGGGTTGGGCACTGCGGTGAAACGGCCGGCTAGTTGGGCAGATTTGGCGGCCAGCACGGTAGTGGGCAGCCATGCTCCTAGGCCCAGCGCGTAGAGCCGGGGCGGCACCGTCAGGAAGGCGTTACTTATTTGCTCATCGGAAATAAAAACGCGAGCGCGGCCCACGAAACACAGTCCTTCGGCCTGCCCGATGAGCAGCGCGTTGGGCAATTCGATACGGCGCTTATTGGCTTTCAAATAGCCAGTGCCTTGAAAACCAGATAGCAGCCACATAAAGGTGGTGCCATTGGTGGCGTTGTAGCCCAGCAGCGCGGCGGTAGTGCCCGTTGGGTTGAGGTCGGCGGCAGTTACCAAGCCATTGACGTTGAAGGTGGCTTTGAGGTGCGCCACGTAGGTGCCGGGCGTGGCCGGCACGGTGTAGTAGCGCGTCTTGAGGTCGACCCAATCCTTGGTGAACAGGTGCAGCGAGTCGTTGGCGAAGAAGAAGGCTTCGCAGTCGAAATTGTGGTTGTTGTTACGAGGCGTGAAGTCCGTTTGGTCGGGGTAGTTGAAATTAATGGCTTGGGCGGTGGCGGTGGTGGCCGCCGGGCCCAGGTCGGTTTTGGCCACGCGCAGGATGCGGAGGTCGTGCCGGTCGCCGTTGTTGTTGCCGAAGTCGCCGATGTACACGTACTGCGCGCTGGTGGCGAGGTCTTCCCAATCGGTATTCGGGAAATTGCTGATAGCCACCTGTTGCAACACCTGCCCGCTGGTCGAATCGACCCGAAAAAGCGTGGCCGGATTGCCACTGTCGTTATGCGTCCAGACGCTGCCGCCCGTGTAAAGCAGGCCCGACGACTCATTCACGGCGCTGGGCAGGGTGGCCTTGGTAATGAGCGCGGTGGCCGTGGTGGGATAAGTGCACGAGCCGTCGTTATTGGTCGCCGAAGGGCTATAGTTGGTGGCCTGCGGGTCGGTGCAGCCGCTTTGGGCGCGGACTGGGAGGGCAGCTGCTACTAACAGGAGTAGAAGGTAGAATCTTGCCAGCATGTGATTCAAAAACAAAGAAGTAGCTTGTCGCGCCGGGGCAAGATGCCATTGGCGCAGCAAGCTACTTAGGATGGTTGGGTTATTGGCTGCTTAGGAGATAGTCAAATCGTTATTCCGTCATGCTGAACGCAGTGAAGCATCTTGCTCGCATCGTTGCTAACGCAGGAGATTACTACACCAGCCAAGATGCTTCACTGCGTTCAGCATGACGGAATAACGGCTTCCTAAGCAATTACAAATTGCCGCGCAGCGCCTGCTCGCGCTCAATCGACTCAAACAGCGCTTTGAAATTGCCCTTTCCGAAGCTCTTGGCGCCCTTGCGCTGGATGATTTCGAAGAACACCGTGGGCCGGTCCTCAACGGGCTTGGTGAAAATCTGGAGCAGGTAGCCTTCCTCGTCGCGGTCTACGAGCAGGTTCAGGGCTTTCAGGCTTTCCAAGTCTTCGTCAATGGCACCTACGCGGTCGAGTACGTCTTCGTAATACGCGCTGGGCACGCTCAGGAACTCCACACCGCGGCGGCGTAGTTCGGCCACCGTCTGGCGGATATCGTGGGTGAGCAGCGCCATGTGCTGCACGCCCGGCGAGTGGTAGTAATCGAGGTATTCCTCAATCTGCGACTTCTTTTTGCCTTCGGCCGGCTCGTTGATGGGGAATTTTACGAAGCCGTTGCCGTTGCTGACCACCTTGCTCATCAGGGCCGAATACTCGGTCGAAATATCGTCGTCGTCGAAGGTAATGAGCAGCTTAAAGCCCATCACGTCTTCGTAGAATTTAATCCACTGGTTCATTTCGCCCCAGCCCACGTTGCCTACGCAGTGGTCCACGTACTCCAAGCCCACTGGTGCGCCTTGGGGCACACCGCTCTTCCGCGCCACGAAGCCCGGCAGGAATGGCCCGCTGTAGTTGGTGCGCTCCACGAAGGTGTGAATCGTTTCGCCGTAGGTGTAGATGCCGGCCAGCGTCACTTCGCCGTGCTCGTCGGAGATGGTATAAGGCTCAAACGCAGGCTTGGCCCCACGCTTGGTGGTTTCTTCGAACGACTTGCGGGCATCATCGACCCACAGCGCCATCACTTTCACGCCGTCGCCGTGCTGGGCTACGTGGCGCGTAATGTCAGAATCGGGCAGCAGCGACGTGGTGAGCACGAAGCGGATTTTATTCTGCTGCAGCACGTAGCTGGCGCGGTCGCGCACACCTGTTTCGGGGCCGGCGTAGGCCACTAGCTCGAAGCCAAACGCAGCCTGGTAGAAGTAGGCCGACTGCTTGGCATTGCCGACGTAGAACTCCAGATAATCAGTGCCTTTAAGGGGCAGGAAGTCCTGGGCGGCTTCGGCCAGTACTTCGGGCGAGGTCATGGTTTGCATGGGGCGGGTTGTAGGGGGAGGATAGATGTTGGGAGGGTGGAAACCCCTGCAAAAGTATCCCACTACCACCGACTTACCACCTACGCCCGCTTGGCTTGCGCAATTGGTGCTTCCTCGCGCAGGGCCACGCCGTAGCGCTGGGCAAAGGCTTCGAGCTGGCCGCGCAGCACGGCCCGGCGGCGGGTGCCGCGCACTTCGCGCATGTTCAGCACGTGGATATCGCCGTCTTTGAGGCGCACCCGCAGCTGGCGGGGCAGCAGCTCAAGCTGGCTCATGGTTTCGGCGGCAAATACCTGCTTGGCGCGGAAAAGGCCGGCCTTATGTACCAGGTAGCCAGGGGCAAACTCGAAGTAGCTTTGGGTGCCAAACACCGGGGCGTTATGCACCAGAATAAAGCCCAGGTACAACGCGCAGAACGTCAGAAAAATGTAGTGCAGCCAGTAGTATTCGTGCCCCTCGGGCGCCGTGCGCAGCATGAGCGTGGCGTAGGCGATGGCAAACAAAACCAACGAAACCTGCACCCCAAACGAGAGGCGTGAGGAGTTGGCAGGACGTAAACGGATGCGGGTAGTACCAGTGGGCATGGGGCAAAGCTAATTATGAATTAAAAATTAGGAATTATGAATGGCAAAAGCAATTGCTGCAGAAGCTTGACGGTCAATTCATAATTCCTAATTTTTAATTCGTAATTAGCTAAGCGAGCTTCGCTTCCAGCGTCATTTCGGGCACGGCGCTCAGCACCTGCGATACCGGGCAGTTGGCCTTGGCAAACTCGGCGTGCTTCTGGAAGTCCTCGGGGGTGATGCCGCCGCCGGTTACTTTGCCTTCGGTGCTCACGTGGATTGCGGTGATTTTAGGCGGGTTCTGGCTGGGGTCGAGCGTCACGGTCGAGGTCGTGGTGAGGCTTTCTACCGTATGGCCGTGCTGGCCGAGCACGTTGCTCAGAAACATGGTGTAGCAGCCGGCGTGCGCCGCGCCAATCAGCTCCTCGGGGTTGGTGCCCTTCTCGCCCGCAAAGCGCGAACCAGCTGAGTACGTAGCCTCTACGGTGCCGCTCTTGGTGGTGATGGTGCCGTGGCCTTTAATGTCGCCTTGCCACTCGGCCTTGCCAAATTGGTTAATCATGGGGGGGTGGAAAAAGAGGTAAATAGGGCTGGTAGAGGTGCCAGCACCTGGTGCATACGTCTAACCGCAAAACGGTAGTTGCGGTTGGAAAATGTAACTCAGACTCGCAGAGTTTAAGCTATCTATAGGCTTAGTTTTGCCATTAATGGGATTAAAAGCCACCCTCAGCCGCCCGCTGGCCGCCTACACCGTGCACCGCTACCAGCAGTGGCAGCAGGACCCTGCTGCCACCCAGCTACGCCTATTGCGCGAGCTGACGCGCACCGCCGCCAGCACCGCCTTCGGCCAGGCGCACGATTTCGGCGCAATACAAACGCCCGCCGACTTCGCCGCCCGCGTGCCCATCCGCGATTACGAGGGCTTGAAACCCTATTTCGACCAGGTAAAAGCTGGCCAGCCCGATGTGCTCTGGCCCGGCCGCCCGCTGTACCTGGCCAAAACCAGCGGCACTACCAGCGGCGCGAAATACATCCCCATCACCAAAGCCAGCATTAGCAACCACATCAACGGGGCCAAGGATGCGCTGCTGCACTACGTAGCCGCCACCGGCCGCCCCCGCTTTCTCGATGGCAAGCTGATTTTCCTATCCGGCTCGCCCGAGCTGGAGCAGGTGGGCGGCATCCCCACGGGCCGGCTCTCGGGCATCGTCAACCACCACGTGCCAGCGTACTTACGCCGCAACCAGCTGCCGAGCTACGCCACCAACTGCATCGATGATTGGGAAACCAAGCTCGACGCCATCGTGGGCGAAACGCTGGGGCAAGAGATGACGCTCATCTCGGGCATTCCGCCGTGGGTGCAAATGTATTTCGACCGCCTCACGGCCCGCACCGGCCGGCCGGTGGGCAAAGTTTTCCCGGAGTTTGACCTCTTCGTATCGGGCGGCGTGAGCATGGAGCCGTACCGTGCCCGCTTACTCGAAAGCGTCGGTAGAAAGGTCGATACCATTGAATTGTTTCCGGCCTCCGAAGGCTTCCTTGCCTTCCAGGACCAGCCCGGCAACCCGGGCCTGTTGCTACGGCTCGATAGCGGTATTTTCTTTGAGTTTGTGCCCGCCGAGCGATTTTTTGAGGAAAATCCACCCCGCCTCACTATCGGTGAGGTCGAGCTGGGCCAGCAGTACGCCGTCATTCTCACTTCCAATGCCGGCCTCTGGGCCTACTCGCTCGGCGACACGGTGCGCTTCGTGGACTTGCACCCGCACCGGGTGATGGTCACGGGCCGCATCAAGCATTTTCTCTCCGCCTTCGGCGAGCACGTTATCGGCGAAGAAGTGGAAGCCGCCCTGCGCGAGGCCGTGCGCCAGCACCCCGAAACGGAGGTGACCGAATTCACCGTGGCCCCGCTCGTGAGCGAGGACAAAACCCAACCCTCGCGCCACGAGTGGCTAATCGAATTTGCCCAGCCGCCGCACGATGCCGCCGCTTTCGCCACCGCGCTCGATACCAATTTGCGCCAGCGCAATACTTACTATGACGACCTGCGCCAGGGCAATATTTTGGTGCCGCTGCTGCTGACGCCGCTGCCAGTGGGCGCGTTTCGGCGGTACATGAAAAGCGTGGGTAAGCTGGGCGGGCAGAACAAAGTGCCACGTTTGGGCAATGACCGGACGCTGGCGGATGGGTTAGTATCTTGAAGATGAAAGCTATAAATGCTGTAATTTCGCTGTTGCTGGCCGGGGCTACTGCGTTGCTGGCGCAGTTTTATTTGGGCACGCAGGAGCAGCACGACCAAGCGATGGCGCAGCATTTTTGGCAGGAGTTGAATCTGCGCTTTGCTTTTTGCAACGTCATTGGGCTGGGGGGGGCAGGGCTCTGGTGGGGCCTAAATTACGGGTTATTGAAAAGCGGCTTTGTGCAGAATATTAATCTTCGCAAAATGGCGTTGCTCTTAATCGGTGGGGTTGTAAGTGGTTCATTGGTGGGAGCTTTGCTGTTCTGCCTCTAACTCTACGCGAATTGCCTTCGACCTCGATAATACGCTGATTCGGGGGCAGCATGACTTTGCGCTGGAGATTCTCAAGCGCAAATTTTGGGCGCGACTACTGGGCAAAGAATCGCTGCGGGCTGGCATTAGTGAGCTGGCCAATTATTGCCAGTCCTACAGCTGGGAAGTGTGGGTGTACACCACCTCGTACCGCAGCGCGGGGTAAATCCGGCGGCTATTTTGGCTGCACGGCATTCGGCTGGCGAGCGTGGTCAACTAGGCGCGGCACGACCGGGAGGTGCGCGTGCGCAGCATGAAATACCCGCCGCAGTTCGGCATCGACCTGCTAGTGGACAGCTCGGAGGGCATGCGGCTTGAGGCCGAGCATTACGGGTTTAAGATGTTGGTAGTGAGCCCCACCGATAGCGAATGGGCTGCCAAGGTGAAGGCCCGGCTGTAATGCCGCACTGCTTGGCGGCGATACTACCGCTGAGTGCCTTCGCGCTCTACATTTGCTTTGCCACCTTACTAAAAGCCCTGCGTTAATGAGCAACATGATTCAGTTCGTCGCCAACTACGACGACCTCTCGACCGATAAAGGCTTCCAGTTCAAGTTTCACTGCGACCGCTGCCGCAATGGCTATATGTCGCGCTTTCAGCCCAATGCCATTGGCATTGCGGGTAGCTTGCTGAGTGCGGCCAGTAACTTCTTGGGCGGCCTGGGCGGGGTGCAAAATGCTGCGTACCAGATTCAGCAGGCCGTGGGCGGGCAGGCGCACGACACCGCCCTTGAAACTGCCGCCGCCGAGGGCAAGCAGCACTTCCACCAGTGCACGCGCTGCGGCCACTGGGTGTGCCCCGAGGTGTGCTGGAATACCAGCGCCGGCCTCTGCGAAGACTGCGCCCCCGACGAGCACGAGGAGCTGCGCGCCCAGCAGTCGCTAGCCGCCCGCGAGCAGATTCGCACCAAAACCCGCGCCCAGGACCAAACCCAGGACCTGGATTTTCTGGGCCGGGCCACCCTGGCGCAGTGCCCCAACTGCCAAACCAAGCTCACCGCCGACCAAAAATTCTGCCCTAGCTGCGGCACTGCCAACCCCGCTGCCCAGGTGCAAGCGCTCCACTGCACCAGCTGCGGCGCGAAGCTTCAGCCCGGCCAAAAGTTCTGCGCCGAGTGCGGCACGAAGGGCTAGCTGGTGCTGATTGAGGATGACTGGTTTTGAGGAAATGAGCGTATATTTCATTATATGGCGTCTATCACCGACATCTCGCAGCTCGACTTAGGGCAAACGTATTCTTACGCTGACTACTTGAGCTGACGCTTTAATGAGTACGTGGAGCTGATAAAAGGCCGGGTGCTGCGTAAAATGTCAGCCCCGACCTCGGAGCACCAGCGGATAGCAACAGACCTTACCATTGAGATTGGTCGCTATTTAAAACGCAAGCCCTGCCGCATTTTTGCTGCGCCTTTCGACGTACGCCTGCTGCGCAGCACGGGCAACGGCGACGCCCAAATAAAGACCGTGGTGCAGCCCGATATCAGCGTCATTTGCGACCTGAGTAAAATCGACAAGCGAGGCTGCCTGGGTGCCCCCGACTGGATTATTGAAATTATTTTGCCCAGCTCGCTCGTGCTCGACACGCGCACCAAGTTTGACCTCTACGCCGAAAACGGCGTGCGCGAATACTGGATTGCCTTCCCCGGCGAGCAGGCCGTGACCGCCTACGCCCTCAGTGCCGAGGGCCAGTATGAGCTAACCGCCACCTACGCCAAGCCGGGGCCGATGCCCTCTCATATTTTGCCCGAGCTATCTATTGAGTGGGCCGATATTTTTGAGGAAGTGAAGTAGGGCCAGGAAGGTTTGCGTAAGCAGCCGATTGCGAGTAGCTTGCGCGGCCGGCCCGGCGCGTGGCACCCACGCCGGCCGGCCGCGAGCATGGAAATCCCGTACCCGGCCCTGGCCGATACTGCTGCTGCACCTGCGCCCGCCGCTGGCCTCACCAGCGAAGACCTGGCCCCGACCAGTGCCGCCGCCCGCACCTGGGGCACCTGGAACTACGCCGCGCTCTGGATTAGCATGAGCTTGTGCATCCCGACGTACATGCTGGCCAGCTCGCTCATTCAGGGCGGCATGAACTGGTGGCAGGCGCTGCTCACCATCTTTCTGGGCAATGCCATCGTACTGGTACCCATGATTTTGAATGGCCGGGCGGGGGCGCGCTACGGCATCCCGTTTCCGGTGTTTGCGCGGGCCAGCTTCGGGGTGCTGGGGGCCAATGTGCCGGCGCTGCTGCGGGCTGTTATCGCCTGCGGCTGGTTTGGCATCCAGACCTGGATTGGCGGCTATGCGCTTTATCAGGCGGCCGTGCGCTGGTGGCCGGGGCTGGGCACGCTGTCGGCCGTGTTTCCGGCTAGCTGGGGGCTGGCTACGGGGCCAGCTATTTTATTCTTCCTGTTCTGGCTGCTGAATATGTACGTGGTGTACCTCGGCGTGGACAGTATTCGCAAGCTACTGGTATTCAAAGCGTTTTTCTTGCCGGCGGCAGCGCTGGCGTTGCTAGCCTGGGCCATTTGGGCGGGGCACGGGCTGGGGCCGATTTTGGCCCAGCCGGCGCACTTTGCCACCCCCGGCGACTTCTGGAAATTCTTCTTTCCAGCCCTCACCGGTATGGTGGGCTTTTGGGCCACCCTCTCGCTCAACATCCCCGATTTCACGCGCTACGCCACCAGTCAGCAGGCGCAGCAAGTAGGCCAGGCGCTGGGTTTGCCGCTGCCCATGACCTTGTTTTCGTTTGTGGGCGTAGTAGTTACCTCGGCCACGCTCATTATTTTCGGTGAAACCATCTGGGACCCGGTGGTGCTGGCCGGCCGCTTCGAAGGCCGCTGGCTTGTGACCGGGGCCATGCTGGCCGTGGCCCTTTCCACATTGGCCACCAACATCGCCGCCAACATCGTGAGCCCCGCCAACGACTTCGCCAACCTCGCCCCGCAGCGCATCAGCTTTCGCGCCGGGGGCTACTTCACGGGCGTGGTGGGTTTACTTATCTTCCCCTGGAAGCTCATCGCCGACCCCAGCGGCTTCATCTTTACCTGGCTGGTGGGCTACTCGGCGCTGCTCGGGCCGATTGGCGGCATCCTCATTGTCGATTATTACCTGCTGCGTCACCAGGAGCTGGTTTTGAGTGACTTATATCAATACGAAGGCCAGTACACGTACTCCCGCGGCTTCAACCCCGTAGCCATTGTAGCGCTGGTACTGGGTATACTGCCCTGCGTGCCGGGCTTCCTGGCCGCCATCGGCGTGCTAGACAAAGCGGCGGTGTGGCCCTGGCTGCTAGAGGTGTATAATTACGCGTGGTTTGTAGGCTTTTTTGTGGCGGGCGCGGTGTATTTGGCGCTGATGCGGGGGCGGGTAAAGTAATAATCGGCTTACAGTTGTCATTGCGAGGAGGTACGACGAAGCAATCGCATCAGGACGAGCCAGTAACGAACCGTTCGGGTGCGATTGCTTCGTCGTACCTCCTCGCAATGACAACTGTAAAACCGCTAGAGCATTTGCCCTAACTGTCCAAATGCTCCAGCAGCGTTACGAGGGCCGTCCAGCCGGTTTGGTGGCTGGCCCCGCAGCCCCGTGCTGTATCGCCGTCGAAGTATTCGTGGAAAAGCAGTAGCTCGCGGAAATTGGGGTCGGTGGCGTAGCGCTCGTCCGCGCCGTGAATGGGGCGGCGGCCGTTTTCATCGGGCAAAAAGGCCGACTGCATGCGTTGGGCGAGGTGGTCGGCGGCTTCTTTCAGGCTGAGCCACTGGCCGCTATGGCGCGGTACCTCCACGCGGGGCGCAGCGTCGCCATAAAAATGCACCAGCTGGTAGAGCGAGCGCAGCAGCACAAAATTGAGCGGCAGCCACACCGGGCCGCGCCAGTTACTATTGCCGCCCATCATGTTTGAGTCGGCCTCGCCGGGCGCGTAGGTGGCGGTGAAGGTTTCGCCGGCCACCTCCATCGTGGCGGGGTGCTGCTGGTGGATTTTCGACAGCGAGCGGATGCCGCTGGGGGCCAGCATCTCGTTTTCATCAAACAAAAGGGACAGTGCCTGCTCCATTTTCTGGCGCGGCAGCAGGCCAAATAGCCAGCGCTGCCCGTCCTCCGACTGCGTAATGGTGGGGTAGCGCGGCGCGATTACCTCGGCTGTGCGGTGCGCGTGCACCGCCTCCACAAACTGCGGCACGTGGGCCAGCGTGTAGGGCTCCAGCACCAGATGCCCAAAAAACGGCGTCAGCCCGATGATGGACCGCATGGGTACGGGCCGCTGCCGGCCATCGGGCTCTACCAATATATCATAATGGAAGCCAGTGTCTTGCAGCGCCGGGTCGTCTTGCCAAATGGAAGCAATATCGGCCAGCGCACCGCCGATTTCCACAAACTGATTGAGCGAGTCGATAGCGCGCTGCTCATAGCCCGCAGCGGGCTCCTGGGCGGCCAGCTCCAGCGCCATCCGCATCATGTACAGGGTGTAGCTGCCCAGCCACGCCACGCTATCGACCTGCTTGAGGTAGCCGCCGCCCGGCACCTCCTCGCGGTTGAGGATGCTGGCATTGTCGAGGCCCAGGAAACTGCCCTTGAAATCGACTTCGGGGTGACGGCGAAACCGCTCCATCCACCAGTTGTGGTTGGCTTGCAGCTGCGAAAAAGCCGACCGCAGAAAAGCCCAATCGGCAAAGCCCGAGGTCCGCCGCTCGTAGTCAAACAGCAGCCACGCCGACTGCCCCCGCACGGCCGGATTGCCGTTCGAAAAGTCGTATTCGTAGCTCGGAATCTGCCCATCGGCCCTGTAGTAGCGCGGGCTGCTGGTGAGCAGCAGGCACTGCTGCTTGGCCGTGGCAATGTCTACCGGGGCCAGCGCTAGGCAGTGAAAGACCATGTCCCAGGCCGCAAACCATGGGTACTCCCACTTGTCGGGCATCAGGATAATATCCTCAGCCTTAATGTGTCGCCAGCTGATATTGCGGGGCTCGTGGCGCTGGGGCGGGGGCAGGCCAGGGTCGCCGTCGAGCCAGCGCGCTACGTCGTAGTTGTAGTACTGCTTGCTCCAGAGCACGCCGGCCCAGGCCTGGCGCTTCATGCTGGCCAGGTCGGGCGGCGTGTGTTCCAGCAGGGGTTTGTAGAACTCGTCGGCCTCGCGCTGCCGGTCGCTGAAAATGGCCGCAAACTCGTCGCCCAGCGGGCTTTCCAGCGCCGGGTTTTCACTGAGGCGCAGGCGCACCTCGGCCACCTCGCCCGGCCCAATGGTGAGGTGATACACCGGCGCGGCCTTGGTGCCGCTGGCGGCGGTGCGGCTGGGATGGCCAGCATCGCCGGGAATCAGGGCGGCGTGAAAAGCGTCTTTCACCAGCGCCCCACTCGCGTTGGGCGCGTCAAAAAGCCGCTCGGTATTCGTCTCGTTTTCAGTGAGCAACACCTCCTCGGTGGGCGGAAAATACAGCGTGTACTCGCCCAGCCGCTCGTGCTGCGCCCGCACCGTTTGGTAGTCGGCGGCGGGCTGCTGGCGGGTTATCTGCGGCTTGCCTGCCTCCACGCCAAACGTCCAGCGGTTGCGAAACCACAGCGTGGGCAGCAGGTGCAGCGGGGCTGCTTTGGGGCCGTGGTTGCGCACCGTCAGGCGGATGAGCAGGTCGGTCGGGCCAGCTTTAGCGTACTCGGTCACCACGTCGAAGTAGCGATTTTCGTCGAAAATACCCGTGTCGAGCAGCTCAAACTCCGTTTCGGTCAGCGGCCGCTCTTTATTGGTTTCTAGTAATTGCTGGTAAGCAAAAGCGGCCTGCGGGTACTTATACAGCTGCTTTTGGTAAGAGTGCGTGGGCGTGTTGTCGAGGTAATAATACAGTTCTTTCACGTCCTCGCCGTGGTTGCCCTGGTGGTTGTCCAGCCCAAAAAGTCGCTCTTTCAGCATGTCATCCTGCCCATTCCAGAGCGTGAGAGCGAAGCACAGCGTCTGCGTATCGTCGGAGATGCCGGCCAGGCCATCTTCGCCCCAGCGGTAGGTGCGGCTGCGGGCGTGGTCGTGGGTGAGGTAGGTCCAGGCCTCGCCGTCGGGGCTGTAGTCTTCGCGCACGGTTCCCCATTGGCGTTCAGATAGGTACGGCCCCCATTGCAGCCAGTTTTGCTCGTGGGTATTCTGCTGGTGCAGGCGTTCTTGCTCGGTCATGAGGTAGGGAGTAGCGCGGACTTTCAGTCCGCGAGTTGATAGGGCGAGTGCTCGCGTGAGTACTCGCGGACTGAAAGTCCGCGCTACTTAGCTCGGCTCCGGCCCGCGAAACACGTCCACGCCGGCCACCGGGGCCAGCTTCACCGGCCGCCCTTCGCGGGCCGACTGATAAATGGCCTCCATAATGCGTTGGTCTTGCAGACCTTCCTCGCCGGGCGTGTGCGGCTGCTTATTGCCTTGAATACACTCCGAAAAGTGGTCCATTTCGGTAGCAAACTGGTTTTTTGCCCCGATGGTTATCTGGTTTTGCATTTTGGCCGGCCCCTCGGCGTGCGAGGTTTGCAACTGCTGGCCTTTGTAGGCATAGGCGTTATCGACGTGCAGCCAGCCGCGCTCGGCATTCACCCGGTAAAAGCGCGAGTCGTGAGTATTGTAGTGCGTCATGCTATCGACAATCACGCCGTCGGGAAAGCGCATCTGCCACGACATAACTTCTTCTACCTCTTTAAATAACGGGTTGCCGGGCGTGCTGTAGGAGTAGCCAAATACCTCCGTCGGCTCGGTGCCGAGCACAAAGCGGGCGGTGTTCAGGCAGTACAGGCCGATGTCGGGCAAGGCCCCGCCGCCCGCCAACGCTTTCTTGTGCCGCCAGTGGTCGGGGTTGGCCGAGCTTTGGCTGTTCTGGGCCTGGATGTACTTGATTTTGCCAAATTTCTGGCTGCGCACCATGTCGCGTATCAGTCGATTATAGGGCTCGTACTGAATGCGGTAGGCTATCATCAGCTTCACTTTGGCCTGTTCGCAGGCGGCTATCATCAACTCGCACTCGTGGGCCGAGTTGGCCATCGGCTTTTCGCAGAGAATGTGCTTGCCCGTCTTGGCCCCGCGAATGACGTACTCGGCGTGTATCGAATTGGGTAGCACGATGTAAATGGCCTGCACCTCGGGGTTATCCTTCAGCTTTTCGTAGTCGGCGTAGCTGTAGCAACTGGTAGGCTTAATGCCATACTGGGTAGCTACTTTGGTCAGCTTCTCGGGCGAGCCGCTTACCAGCGCCACCGGCTTCGATTTCTTGCACTCGCCAAAGGCCGGCAAAATTTCCTCCAGCGACAAATGCCCCAGCCCCACGATGGCGTAGCCCACGCGCTGCTCGGGCGGCAGCGGCGTAGGCGTGGGCGGCGACTTCGGGTCCACGTCCGATTTCCATGCCTCCAGCTCAATGGGCTGACTTACACCGGCCGGCACTTTGGCGGGCGGCGATATCGCCTCCGACGAAGGCACTTGCTGCCCATCGGACGCGGCGTAGACCGTGGCGACATCGACCTGCGCGGCCGGGGTGCCGGTAGTGGGCGTAGTAGTCGCGCCAGTTGCCGAAGAAGCCCCCTTATCCTGGCAGGATGCCAGCGCGCCCACGGCCACACCCGCCGCCAGCCCGCGCCCGGCAATGCTGAAAAATTCCTTGCGCGAAATTTCCTGCCCGGCGTGGCGCAGCACCGTGTTTAGTAGTTCGTTGGTGACCGACATAGAAGAAAGTAAGGTGCGTAGCAAACCCCCTGGCTTCAACTAAAAACTGTGAGCGAGGCGCTTTCTACTAGGTATACTCACTAAATCTTCATTTTGTTGAGGCTGTCTGTACGCTTTAATTAGGCAGTTTCCTGCCAGTAAAGTGTTCAAATCTTTGTATTTGTGCTATTCAGCCGTTAGGTCAAACACCTCGCCGCTTGCCAGTTCGTAGCGCAGCAGGCCGGCGTGCTGGTCCCACCACGCAGCACGCAGCTGGCTGTTACCCATATAGATAGTCCCATTCAGGCCATTGCGCACAAGCTGAGCGGCCGGGTAGCTGCGGCCACCGAGAGTAATGGCTTGCGGCTTGAGTTTCACCAGCTTGGGGTTGGGGCCGCCGGGCGGGTCGGTAGCCTGGCACAGCAAGCCCGCCAGCGTAAAAGTCAATTGCGCGGGCCGGTCAGGGTTGGTTTTATAAGCCAGCAACGAAAAAGACGGCGCGTCGCTGCTGTAAGCCGTGGCCGAAGTCAGCACCAGTGTTGTGCGGATGGGCTGGTATTTGCCGGCCTCCAACTGGTTGCAGTCCTGATTGTCGTGCCACTCTTTCAAGGGCTGCACCGTGAGGACGTTGGTCGCGCCCCGGTTGCTGCGGAACGTCAGGCGCTGGCCTGCCTGGTACACGTTCACCCAGGCTTGTTCGTCGGGCGTGAGGCGCACGGGCACGCAATCGCCGCAGCCAGTAGCGAGCAGCGACAGCAACGGGAGCAGCTTTTTCATAAACTGCGGCCGGTGGGGGAGGTGAGCCAGCGCCGGCGCAGCTTATTAACGATAGAGCGGCTGGCGCGTTCTGGCCGAGCACTTACATATAATCCTTAAAGTCCTCCAACGGCTTGTCAAAGTCGTCACTCATCATGAAAAAGCCTTTGCCGGCCTCAAACTACCGTTGCTGCAACGGCAGTTGTAGTTGCCTGTATGCTTTAGTTTTCAGGGAGGCCACAAAGTCCTGCACCTCTTCTTATAGGTTAGCGGGTAGCGAGGCTATTTCTTCGGCAAGCTGGGCGTTAGGCATTATAGTAAAAGCTAACTTCAAGATACTTACAATATGGGCGGGATGCCTAGCTGCTTACAAATAGTACGCGCCATTACATTGTCGATTTCTCAGTGCCGGCCTAGCACGGTTTGCTTCTTATTTGTTGGGTTGAAGAGCGCCGTGTGGTTGCCGCCTTCGCGTAAGATGAGACAACCGTGATTCAACAAGTGCTTCACCAATTCCAAGCGTTTCATTACGCCACTAGCAGCTCTTGCGTAAACGCCCGGCCCTCGTATTCCTGCGCAGTTTGTTCACGCTGCACTTCGAGGAAAAATTCCAGCCCCTGGAGTAGGTTCCTCTTTAGCTCCTCCACCGTTTTCCCCTGGTCAATTACAGCCGGAAATTCTTTAAGCTGACCTACCAGCCAGCCATTTTCGCCTTGTTCGATAATCGCAGTAATGGTCATGGTTTTAGAACAAAGGTTGAAGCCAAATGTACCTACGCCAATTCGAACTGCAAACGCAGCAAATTGGCATACAGCCCGCCCGCTCGCTCGCTCAGCTCGTCGTGCGAGCCGGCTTCCACGATGCGGCCGCCGTCGATAACTAAAATCTTGTCTACCTTACGGATGGTCGAGAGGCGGTGGGCGATGATGAGGCTGGTGCGGTGCTGCATCAGCTCATCTAGGGCACCTTGCACCAGCTTTTCGCTTTCGCTGTCGAGCGAGGACGTGGCTTCGTCGAGGATGAGGATGGCGGGGTTTTTCAGGATGGCGCGGGCGATGGCCACGCGCTGGCGCTGCCCGCCCGAGAGCTTGATGCCCCGGTCGCCGACCATCGTATCGAGGCCCTCGGGAAATTTCTGGATGAACTGCCAGGCATTGGCGCGCTGGGCAGCTTCGATGATTTCCTGGTCGGTGGCGCCGGGCTTGCCGTAGGCAATGTTTTCGCGCAGCGTGCCGCCAAAAAGCAGCGTTTCCTGCGGCACGATGCCGATATGCGAGCGTAGCGCGGTGAGGTCGTAGTCGGCCACGTTGTGGCCATCGACCACGATGCGGCCGCCGCTGAGCGGGTAAAACTGCATGAGCAGGCCCGCAATTGTGCTTTTGCCCGCGCCGCTGGGGCCGACAAGCGCGATTTTCTCGCCCGATTTAATGTGGAAATCAATGCCTTGCAGCACCGGCACATCGGGCCGGGTGGGGTAGCTGAAGGCCACCTGCTCGTAGCGAATATCGCCGCGAATCTGGGCGGGCACCAGGCCGATGGCGGGCTCCTGAAAGGTAGGTTCGGGCGTTTCGTCCAGGATTTCGCGGATGCGCTCAGTGGCTCCCAAGATGCTTTGCACCTTGCCATAAAGCTCGCCCAAACCAGCCACTGAAGCCCCAATAAACGTGGTATAAATGATGAACGTAACCAGCTGACCGATTTCCAGGTGGTCGGTGCCAGTGGCGTGCACCAGCGTAGCGCCGCGCCAGAGCACCAGAATAATGCCGCCGCCCAAGCCAATAATTACAAAGGTCACAAAACCAGCGCGGTACAAATTGCTTTGCAGCGCGGCCGTGACCAAGCGGCCCAGAGAACCGGTGTAGCGGTTGATTTCAAAACGCTCATTGGTGAAGGCCTTCACCGAGTTGATGGCCTGCATGGTTTCCTCCACAATAACGTTGGAGTGCGCCAATTCCTGCTGGGTATTCTTAGCTAGCGTGCGAATCTTACGTCCAAACAGCCCGGCAGCCAGCACGATGGGCGGAAACGTGAGCAGCATGAATAGCGACAGCTTCCACGACACGACCATGATAAAGGTGATGCCGCCCAGGAGCGTAAATACCTGCCGGAAAAGCTCGGCCAATGTCAGCGAAAAAGCGTCTTGCACCTGCGCCACATCGGCGGTAATGCGCGAAATGAGCGCGCCCACGCGGTTTTCCTCAAAGAAAGGAATGGGCAGCTGCACGAATTTGGTGTAAACCGCCTGCCGGATATCGCGCACCGAATACTCGCTTATCTGGGTGAAAAACCAGATGCGCCCGAAGGAAAAAATGCCTTGGCACACAATAACCAGAAAAAGCGCGATGGCAATCCGGTCGATATTGAATGCCAAGCCGCCGGGCAGGATATAAGGCTTGCCATTGGCTGCATCTACAAGCTTGCCCGCCACCCACGGAAACGTCATCGTGCTAATGCTGCTGAAAACTAGCAGCACCATACCAATAATAAACTTGGTGCGGTAGGGGCGCACAAACCGGAAAAACTCCAGACTGCGCCGCAGCGACTCTTTGGTAACTTTCGGTTTGGGCAGGTCGGCCGTGAGGTCGTTGCCGCTGGTATTCAATCCACTTCTCGCCATAATTCAATACGGCCGGCTAGGGGCCGGCCTACTTATTCCTATAGACGCAAACGGCGCGCTGGTACTTTGCACCGCTAGCGGAAAATAATTGATGCGCAGAATGCGCTGCCTGACAAGTTATTAATTCAGCCCCGGCGCGTCCTTGGCCGAGCGGGGTACTTTGCGGTCGGTTTCAAACTTGGTAACGGCTGCGTTGTCAAACGGCACGGGCACTTGCACCATGATGGGCACCGGCACGCCGCGCCGGGTGGCGGGCTGCCAGGCCGGCATAGCTTGCACCACGCGCAGCGCCTCGGCGTTGCACTCGGGGGTGAGGCCTTTGGCGATTTTGGGGCTGGTGAGCTTGCCATCGGTGCCCACGGTGGCGGTCACGATTACGTCGCCGGTCACGCGGGCTTGTTTGGCTTTGTTGGGCACCTGCACGGTTTGGGCAAAGAAATCGCCCATGGCCTCCTCGCCTCCGGGGTATTCGGGCGCTTTATCGGGACGGTTGTCGGCCCCACCACCGGGCTGCACCTGCATGTGGCCGGGCGTGAGGGTGATGGGCGCTTTGGCCGGCGCGGGCTTGGTTTGGGCGAGGGCCGCGAAGGGGGCGGCGAGTAGGATAGTGAGGTAGGAAAGGCGCATAGAAAGGTAGTTATTGTGTGTTTGTCATGCTGAGCGGAGCGCAGTCGAAGCATCTTGGCCGCTTCGTTGCTAACGTCAGGGAGTTAGTACCCCAGCCAAGATGCTTCGACTTCGCTGCGCTCCGCTCAGCATGACACGTAGTTTATGATTACTATTTAACAGCTGAATTAAGACAATGCCGCCGTTGCTTCGGTTCGGTTGTCGGGACGCGAAATCAAGGATAAGCCCAGGAAGGTGATAGCTCCATTAAGCAGCAAAATCTCGAAGCCAAACTTGTAGCCGCCCAGCCACTCGACCGAGTGCGACACGACGAGCAGCGTGAGCAGCGGCCCCACCACGCACACCGGCAGTACCAGCCCTTCGCGCAGCCGCCGCCGCGTAAAAATGCCGAAGCTGTACAAGGCCAGCAGCGGCCCGTAGGTGTAGCCCGCCGTTTTGAACACGGCATCAATTAAGCTCTGCTCATTGATAACGCGGAAGATGAGAATAATCCCAATCAGCGCCACCGACCAGCCCAGGTGCGTGAGCTGCCGAATGCGCGTCTGCTTGGCCTCGGGGTATTGCTTGATGTCAACAAAATCGACGCAAAACGACGTGGTAAGTGCCGTCAGCGCCGAGTCGGCCGAGGCGTAAGTGACGGCGATAATGCCCAGAATGAAGATGATGCCTGCAAACAGCGTGAACTGCGTGGTGGCCAGATACGGGAATACGCGGTCGGTATCGAGCGTGCCATTGGGCTTGAGTAGCTGCGGCAGCTCGCTGAGGTGCAGGCCTTTGGCGGCGGCATACTGGTAGAGCAGCACACCCAGCGTGAGAAACAGCACGTTGACACCCACAATGACGATGGTAAACCAAAACATGTTTTTCTGGGCATCGGCGAGGCTGCGGCAGCTCAGGTTTTTCTGCATTAAATCCTGGTCGAGGCCCGTCATCACGATGGTGATAAACATGCCCGAGGCAAACTGCTTCCAGAAGAACTTGTCGTCCTTGAAATCGGAGAAATAAACGCGCGACATTTCGCTGTCGCGCACGGTGCTCACCAGCTGCTTGAAGCTGAGGTTCAGCTCGGCCGAAATAAAGTAAATACTCAAACCCACGCAGCTCAGCATGGCCAGCGTCTGGAAAGTATCGGTCCAGAGAATGGTCTTGAGGCCGCCGCGAAACGTGTAGAGGTAAATGAATAAAATACTGACCATCACCGTCACGGCAAACGGCACGCCCATCTTATCGAACACCGCCAGCTGCAACACGCCCGCCACCAGATACAGCCGCAGCCCCGAGCCCAACGCCCGCGAAATCAGGAAAAATAACGCCCCCGTTTTGTAGCTCCAGTACCCAAAGCGCTGCTCCAGGTAGGTATAAATCGACACCAGCCGCAGCCGGTAATACAGCGGCATCAGCACCGTGCCAATGACCACGTAGCCCGCCACGTAGCCCAGCACCACGGCCAGGTAGCTCCAGCTTTTGCCCAGCACATTGCCCGGCACCGAAATGAAGGTGACGCCCGACAGCGAGGTGCCAATCATGGCAAACGCCACCATGTACCACGGCGCATTGCGATTAGCCACAAAAAAGCTCTCGCTGGTAGCCTTGCGCGAGGTGAGCACCGCAATGATGACAAGAATGGCGAAGTAGCCCGCAATCAGGCTCAGAACGAGGGTCGGCGACATTTAAGGTAGGGCAGGAGGGTAAAAGGGTAGGGGGGTAAGAGGTTGAGAAGTGAACCAGGGACAAAGGTCGTTAGAATAACTCATGCCCTCGCACCCCCATACCCACCTACCCTCTTACCCTAAAACCTATTCCCACTTCGTCCAGTCGAGCACCTCGCCCACGGCGGGCGCGTGCAGCTCGCCGCGCAGCAGGCCCCCGGCCGCTATTTCGGTAAGCAGGCGCAGCGGCTCGGAGGCGGGCTCGTCGCTCAGGTCGAAGGTGCCGTAGTGCATGGGCACGAGGTGGCCGGCGCGCAGCACGTTGGTGGCCTTAGCGGCCTCGTGGGGGTTTACGTGGCTCGTGTGCATCATAAAGGAAGGCTTGTAGGCCCCAGCGGGCATAAACACGATATCGAGTGGCCCAAAGGTTTGCTCAATCAGCTCGAAGTGGTCGCCGTAGCTGGTATCGCCAGCGAAGTAAATAAGCCGGTTTTCGGTTTTAATCAAAAAGCTGCCCCACAGTACTTCATTCAAGTCAAACAGGCCCCGGCGGTGCCAGTGGCTGGCCGGGAGGTAATAGATTTCAAACGGCACGGCCGGGCCCAGGTCATACTGCTGCCACCAGCCGGCTTCCTGCACCGGCAGGGTAGGGGCCATGCCGCGTAGCAGCTTCGTCATATTCAGCGACGTCAGCACCTTCATCTGCGGGTTCTGCTTAGCTAATAGTTTGATGCTTTGGGCATCCAAGTGGTCACGGTGGCCGTGGCTCAGCAGCAGGTAATCGATGTTGCGCACGTCTTCGGGCTGGCAGGGCAGCGGGTGCCGGTGGCGCAAGCCAATGGAGCTAAACAGCACGGGGTCAAACAGCAGCGCCACGCCCTGCACGCGCAGCAAAAAGCTGGCGTGCCCCAGCCACACCAGCATGTCTTCAGTCGAAAAAAATGCCTCAGCGCACGGCACTACCTGGGGCACCCAAGTATCGCGCTTCTTTTCTTCTTTCTGCGGATTGGCCGTGAGCTGCCAGCGGATAACCGTGCTGAAACTCGGTTCATACAGCGCCTCGCCGTTGCAAAACTCCTTGCCAATGAGCTTGTTGCCCGCGTAGCCGGGGCGAATGGTACGCAGCGCCTCATTGCGGCGGTAGTGAGCGGGAGCAGACATAGAATATAATCGAAGCGAGAGCCACTAATTGGCCACAAAGTTGTTGTAGTACCATCGTCGCTGGCCAAAGTTCGTACCTTGACCAACATAAGCTTTCCCTTCGTTACTATTCACCTTTTACCATGAGTGATAATCAATTTTCGTCCGGCCGGGTCCAGGCCCACCAGCTAACGGAAGAAGACGCGGCCCGCATCCAAGCCCAGTTTTTCGCCCAGGTCTACGGCTGGATGGCCGTTGGGCTGGCCCTCACCGGCGGTATGGCGCTGTTTGCGGCATCTTCGCCCGCCTTGCAGCACTTCATTTTCGGCTCGCGCATCACCTTTTTCGGGCTCATCATCCTGGAGCTGGTTATCGTAGGCTTCCTATCGGCCCGCATTTTTCAGTGGAGCCTGGCGCAGGCCAAAGCGGCTTTTGTGGGCTATGCACTGCTCAATGGCCTCACGCTGAGCGTGATTTTTCTGGCGTACACGGCCAGCTCCATCGCCTCGACTTTCTTTACCACGGCGCTAATGTTCGGCGTGATGAGTGCCTTCGGTTACTTCACCAAGTCGGACCTATCAGGCTGGGGCAAGCTGTTGAGCATGGCCGTAATAGGCCTGTTCATTGCCTTGCTGGTCAATATGTTCTGGGCTAATTCAATTCTGAACCTGCTGATTTCCTTCGTGGGCGTTATCATCTTCACCGCCCTAGCTGCCTACGACACGCAGAAGCTCAAGCAAATAGCCTTCCTCGGCGTAACCGAAGGCGAAGAAGTAAGCAACAAGGCCTCCATCCTCGGTGCCCTCACGCTGTACCTGGATTTTGTTAACCTCTTCCTGTTTCTGCTGCGCTTCACCGGCAGCCGCCGCTAACGAGGTAGAATTAATCAAAAACAAAAAGCCCCGCCGAGCAATCGGCGGGGCTTTCTATTGGCTCATCAAAAACGGATAACCTACGGCTTTATCGCCGCCGCGCTGGCTAGCCACGCCGTCCGCAACTCTTTCTGCACCTGGGTGGCGCTCATTTTTTCCACGCCTTCCATGGGCTGCACCTGAACGTTAGTGTCCTCCGTGAGCACTACTTGCGTGGTGCGCTCTACGCCAGCGCGGTTGCGCACGCGCACCGGCACAAGGTCGGCGGGGGTGTGCTTGCGCATCACGCCTTCCAGCGTGGCCATGTCGCTGATTTTCACCCCGTCGAGAGTCATTAGCTCATCGCCGCGGTCGATGCCGGCTTTGTAGAGGCCCGAGCCCATGGTCGTATTACGCGACAAAATACAGCGGCCATCTTCCGTAAACTCCACCTGCCGGGGCAGGGCAGCTGCCAGCACTTTATTCGGCACCACAGCCAGGCCGGCCAGGGCCAGGTTTTCCGCAAAGCGCGGCGTGTCGTGGCCATAGACGTAGCGCCGGAAGAACGTGCCCGCGAAGGCCGTATCCTTGGCCACTACGCCCAGCACCCGCTGCAAATCGGGCACCGTGTAGGGCTTGGCTGGCGCGAAGCCCGGCGTTTGGGGCTTGCCATATTCCAGCCACAGCGCCTGCATGTACTTGTCGAGCGAGGTGCGGTAGCGTTGGCGCAACTGCAAGTCGAGCGCCAAGGCTAGGCCCGCGCCCTGGTAGTAATAAGAGAGGTAGGTATTGACGCGGTTGTTAGGGTCAACGCTGGTGGCGGCATCCACGAAGCCCGCCTGCCGGCTCATTTCTACTGCCGAGGCGTAGCGCGCCCCCGGCGAATTCACGCGCACGTTCACCCACTGGCTCACTTTTTCGAAGAATTGCTCGTCGTCATAGTAGCCGGCGCGGCGCAGCATAAGCTCGCCGTAGTACTGCGTAAAACCTTCGCCAAACCACAGCGCATCGCTCATATTCACGCGCTGAAAGTCAAAGGGTTCCAGGCCCTTGCTGCGCAGGCGCTCGGTATTGTAGGAGTGGAAAAACTCGTGCGACACGGTGCCTAGGTTGCGCAAGGCGCCTTCGTCGTGCAGCGGTAGCGGCGAGGTCAGCGAGGTCGAGTTGCGGTGCTCCATGCCGTCGCCGGTGGCCTCGGGCAGGTAGTCGCCCAAAAAGGTGTAGCGGCCGTAGTCGAAGGCTGGGTACTCGCCCCCGAAGATGCCCGCGGCCTCGCGCACCACCTGCTGAGTTTTCTTCACGAAGGTTTCGACTTCGCTTGTGGGGCCCGCGTAGTAGGTCGCCATTTCGAAGGTGCGGCCGCCATCCTGCCAGGTGTGCAGCGTTTGCTGCGTGCCTAGCACCACGGGGCTGTCCATGAGGTATTGCAGGTTGGGCGCGGCAAACGTGGCGCGGTCCTCGCCGAGGGCGCGCAGCTGAGTAGCCGCTTTCCAGCCCGTGGGCAGCTCAAATTTTACCTCGGCCGCCCGGCCCTCCAGCCCCTGCGCGTAGCAGAGTGTGGCGGGCAGGTTGAGGTGGGCGTGCTGCTGGTCGATGCCCGCGTAGGTGCCGTCGCTGCGGTCGCCATACAGCGTGTATTCTACCTGCACCGTGCCATCGGCCCCCGGCTTGATATCCCACGAATAAGGGTCATTTCGGGTGATGCTCAGTAGCTTGCCGCCGCCGTCAGTCGCCGTCACGTAGTACACATTCTTGATAAACTCGTGCAGCGCGTAGCGCCCCGGCGACGAGCGCGCCATGCGCACCGTCAGCGTCTTGCCAGGCGTGAGCCCCGCAAAAGTGGCCTTGATGCGCGCCTCGTGGTGGACCGCATTCGGAAACGACACTGCGTAGCGCACGGCCGGCCCCGTGGCCGGTTGGCGGGCCGCCGAGGCAGGGGCCGGAGCCGGAGCCACCGCCGCATCGGCGGGCCTAGGTGCAGCGGCGGCGGGTTTGGCAGCAGGCGCTGCTACCGGTTTAGCGGCCGCCGCTGGCTTGGTTGCGGCCGGTTTGGCGGGGGCGGGGGTGCCTTGGGCTAGTGCGGTGGCCGGCAGCCCTAGGAAACCAACTAATCCTAAGTAATAAAGGGAAATAAATTTGCTCATAGTAAAAAATCCTATTTAATAGTCGAATTGCCTATTTTAAGCCGGTTATAGAGTTTGAATGGTGCAAATTAATAGCAAAACTTCGGCCCCGCCAGCGTCCGCGTTGCGCACCACCCACAAAATGCGGAGCTAGCGCCACACCTGGCTTGTGATAAACCCGCGGTAATAATCTGATTGATATATACTTGATGCCCCCATTTGGGTTAGTGCCGCGGGCCAGGGCGGCAGCTGCCGGGCCCGCAGCCCCACAGATATTCTAAAAAATAAATACATGGTGCGCAACAGGGCCGCTTGCCACCAGCGGCGGGGCGGCCGGAAGTCGGCCACCAGCCACGGTGCGCCTGGCCGCCGCGCCGCCTGCAAGCAGGCCATTGCCCCCGGTAACTCTTCCAGGGTAAAGCAATCGAGCACGAAGAAGGTGACCACGGCCTCAAACTGCTCGCCCGGCTGCAGTGCGCGCTCGCTGCCCTGCCGAAACTCTACCTGCGCCGCGGCGGCCGGCGCGTAGCGCGCCAGCCGCGCCCGCGCCTGGCCCAGCATGGCCGCCGAGGTTTCGAGGTAGAGCACCCGCGCCGCCGGGCACTGGCGCAGCAGCTCGGTAAGCACCCAGCCCGGCCCGCCGCCCAGCACCAGCACGCTGGGGGCCGGGCCCGCCAGGGGCAGCCCAGCCCCCAGAGCGGCCAGCTGCGCCCGCCGCTGCGCCCGGCCAAATACCAGGCTTGCCAGCCAGTCATACACCCGAGCTACGGGGCTAAAGTCGGCGGGCGCGGGGGGCGGGGAAGGCATAGTGGAGGTGGAAATGGCTTATTGGGGCTGCAAACAGGCGTAATACGGCGGGCTTTTAAGATTTATCGAAAAAATAATGCGCGGCCAAGTGATTGAAAGACAATTTTTCGGCCTCCGGCGCAGCAGTGGCCACCCGAAAAAAACGCTCCTAACCTTGCTTTAGTAAAAAATGGCCGCGTATCTTTGCACCACCAAACCACCCCATCTACCGGGGCTTGGGTTGAAAGCTGCGCTTGTGGCGAAATTGGTAGACGCGCTGTCTTCAGGCGGCAGTTCCGCAAGGTGTGAGAGTTCGAGTCTCTCCGAGCGCACGCAAAAAGCCAGTCCTTTACGGGGCTGGCTTTTTTTGTGGCCCACGGGCCGGCCGGTTCCCGTTAAAAACGACCCGTGCAGCTTAGCCAATTCTGGGGAAATTTCGTTGAAAGTAGCTTTCGACTCATCCTGCCGCTATGCCTGCCCCCGTCGCGCCGCCCAATTCTTCTGTTTCCACGCCCACCACGCGGGCTGCGGGCTTTGCCGGGCTGCTTACGGCCGAAGTCATTTTTGGGGCGGTGCTGTTTGTGGCGGCCTTTGGGCTGTTTTTTTACCTGACGCGGGTGGTGTTTCTGTACCACTCGCAGGTGTTCGACAACTGGGGCTTTGCCCTGATGGACCGCCTGCGCACGACCCAGCCCTGGACGCACGCGGTGGTTACGTTCCTTACTTTCTTTGGCTCCAGCTGGTTTTTCGTGCCCATTAGCCTGCTCACACCGCTCATTCTGTACCGGCGGGGCTTCAGCCGCTACGCCATCGAAGTGATGGCGTCGATGGGGGGTGGCTTTATTTTGAACGAGCTGCTGAAGTTCTTTTTCAACCGGGCCCGGCCCAGCAGCGCCCTCATCAGCCAGTGGGGGCCGAGCTTTCCCAGCGGGCACTCCATGATGAGTATTGCCTTTTATGGCTGCCTGGCGTGGCTGGCCGTGCAGCACGGCCGGCACTGGGGCTGGGCCGCGGTGCTGGTGGGCTTTGCGCTCCTCATCGGCCTCACCCGCGTGTACTTGCATGTGCATTACCCCACCGATGTGGTGGCGGGCTTTGCGGGCGGCGCGGCGTGGCTGGTGCTGCTGCGCACCGGCATCCGGCTATTCTGGAAAGAGAAAAAAGTGGCGGGTGAGGACGCTACGGTAAGTGAATAGAGCTAGAATGGGGATGGAAGTAGCCTACAATACTGTCATGCTGAGCGGAGCGTAGCGAAGTTGAAGCATCTTGGCCGCTTCGTTGCTAGTGTCAGGAGTTAGTTAACCAGCCAAGATGCTTCGCTGCGCTCAGCATGACACAGCTACAGCTTCACTTTCAATCGCAGGGCCAGCAGGCCTTTTACGCCTTGCAGCTCTTCTAGCTCCAGTTCTTCCATTTCGGATTCCAGCATATTGCGGTCTTGGAGGTAGTCGATATACTCGAGGTATTCGGTGGCCTCGCGGGGCTGGGCGTACACCAGGGCCAGGTAGCCGGGCTGGGTAAGGCGCTCGCCCGTGCCGAGCACGGTAGCCTTGTCGATACGCTTCTTAATTATCTCGTAGCGAATATTATACGCGCCATCCACGTCGAACTGCCTTTCATCTTGCCGGAAGCGGATGCTCAGCGACTGCGAGTGAATGAGGATGAGCTGCGTGGTATCGAGCGGTACTGGCAGCGTGGCCTTGAGGGCGTGGGTGCGGCGCGTGATTTCGACCATCACCAGCAACTGCCACAAACGCAGGTTTTTGAGGAAAATCAAGTCAAACGGCTTGTCCTGCACCAGGCTGCCGCCCACGTAAATGTTGAACTCAACCCCATCGGTCTTAAACCGCTGGAAATAGTGCGGAAACATGTGCTGCGCCTTGTCCTCCTCGTGGTCGAGGTAGTCGCTGATGGTGTCGTTGATGCGCGTCACGCTCTGCTCAAACGCCTTGCGGCGCTTGTACAAGATGCCCAGGCGCGGGTCGATATGCTCCCAATAATGGGTGATGGTGGGGCGCAGCTCCGGGATATTCTGGGCCAGGTACTCGAACAGCGGCTCGGCCTGCGTGCGCAGCGAGTCGTAGATGCTCACCTCGTCGCCGCTGATGATACCCTGGCGCAGCCGCCGCAGGTTTTTGGTGACGTAGAAGGTCAGCTCTTCCAGAATGGGCAGCGCTTGGTATTCCGACGCTTTTTTGAGCACCTGCCGGGCCAGCGTGAGGTGCTCGATGAGGTCGCCCTGCACCGCCTCATTGCGGGCCACGCTGCTGCCCCGAATGTCGCAGGAGCCGTGCAGCGGGTACACCTCCTCAAACACGATGGGCTCCATCTCGGCCGAGCGGTTGCCGTCTTCGTGCTGGGCCAGCAGGCGGCGGGCCGCATCGTTGAAGCGCCACTCCATGGTAGGGTGAATGGCCGTAAATTTCTCCTTGATAACGGCCTGAATGCGTGTTTCCAGGTCTTCGGCGTTGCGCTTCACGGCTACCGCAAACAGCGGCACAAACTGCTTCACCAACTCCATGTCAAACTCGTCGAGCGCGCCTACCTCGGGCGAGCCCAGTTCGAGCAAGCCCACCGTATCGGGGCCGTAGGGTAGCAGCGCCAGAATGGCCGACCGGATGCCGAGCTTAAGAATCTGCTGGCGCATGTCCTCGGGCAGCTCGGGGGCGGTGGTCACGTCCTCTAGCACCAGCGGCTGGCGGTCGGCCATCAGCCGCTGATATAGCTGCTGAAAGCCGCCCACCAAACCCTGGCTCTGCATCTGCTTGGTGAGAAAGCTGTGGTTGATTTTGCGCCCAAAATCCACAAAAGCCTTCTTGCGCTCATCATACGCCGCGATGCCCAGCTGCAAGTTGGGCCGCGCAAACAGCACCCGCAGCTTTTCCTGAATCTGCTCGAGCCGGTCGGCGGCCTGCAACACGTCGCGCTCTAGCAGGTCGTATTTTAGCTCCGATAAGATTTCCTGGGTGGTGACATCGACCAGTTGCAAGATATTAAAGCCCTCTAGCTCAAAGCGCTCGGGGGGCAGCAGGTCGTACCACAGTTCTAACCGGTGGCGGTTGTGCAGCAGGTGCTGCACCTGCTCGGCGGTTAGCGCGGGCTTGTCGCCCACCACCCGCACCCGCACGAATGACGAATCAAAATTGACCCCGTAGTGCCGGTACAGGCCGATGCTATAATCGGGCACCGTGAAGATGAGGCCGCCTTGCGTATCAGGTATTTCGGCCCCGTACTCGCGGCTCAAAATCAGCAGGTACGCCATCTGGGTCATGCGCCGCTCCATCATCGCGTAGTCGATATTGAGCGGCTGCTTGATGGTGCGGTCCTTGCTCATCATCACTTCCGCAAAGCGGCTGGTGTAGTAGAAGCTGCGCCGCTGAAATGGCGGAATAGCCCCGCTAATGGCCGTAGTGGTGGCCGCCGGCGGAAACACGGCCAGCATCAGCATATCCACCACCTCGCGGGTGCTGTCAAGCTGCTCTATGTGGTCGAGGTCGCCGCGGCAGCACGTGTTTTCGCCTACTTCCTTTTGCACGGCGCGGGCCAGCCGCGCTATGCCGGGGTTAGGGTCGTGCTCACGCGCCCGCCAGTAGTCGATGAGCGGCTCCAGGCTAAGGCGGGTGGTGAAGGGAAAGCCCACCGGCACGCTCGCCGTAGGCTCGGCGGCCAGCGGGGCCGCCAGGGTATCGGCCAGCAGGGCGTCGGGGGCAGGGGCGAGGAGGTCTGGAGCAGGCATTAAGCAGGCAGGTAGAATGGGCAGAAACAACCAGTATACGCAAGGTCGCCGGGGGCTGGTGCGAACCACTGCCCGGCCGGGCTAGCGCGGCACGAAAGGCAGGCGCACCACGCGGCGCACACTCCCCGAGTCGGCCGCATCAACGGCAGTAGGCGCAATTGACCGGGCCGTCAGCGTGTAAGTCTTGCCAGTGTTTTCGTAGCAGGTGCAGCACCCATTGCCATTAAAGCGGCCTTGAAGCTGAACATTAGTAATATAATAAATAGCAAGGGGTTTGCGCCGACGCGAGGCATTGCTAATCACGCCAATGCGGTAGGTATAGCCGCTGAGCTTTGTGGTGCTGGTCGAGGCAAAGGGCGAGGTATTATTGATAACTACTACATCCTGCTCAACCAGCGTAGTACCAGCCGAAGTGGTAGTAGGCGTGTAAATAACCGTATCGGCCGGAGAGGTAGACGACGGGCGGGCAACCCGCGCTACCGTAACCGAGTCCGTACTCCGCACAAAGCTGAGAGTATCCTTCGCATTGGCCGGCGGGCGGGTGGTGCGGTAGATGCGAAGGGTGTCTACGTCGCTGGCGCTGAAGGTAATAGCAGCGGTGCCGTTGTATTGCCGGTGCCTGGTATAGTTAACGCGAAAAGACAGCGCATCGGCCAGGGCATCGTTGCAATTGCACACGTTGTTAGCGCAGCAGCCCGATAGCGCAGCCATTATTAACAAGCTGGGCAGCAGGCACAAAATCTTTTTCATCGGCAGTAGCATAAGTAAGCCCGGCGCCGGCGCTCGCCAGAGGCAAGCCAGCCGGGCCGGGCTACAAAGGTCCGAACGCCGCCGATTATTGTGGGCGGGGTCGAAAAATTAGTGCTTATTATTCTCGGTAGTGTTGTTGGCCGAGGAGGGCAGCGTGGGGTTGTTTACCGCACCGCCAGCCAGCAGCAGCGGCGACAAGCGGACGGCGGCCGAGTCGAGCTGCGGGCGCACTTGGTCGAGGGCCTGGCGCAAAGCCAGCACGTCGGCCAAGCGAGGGGCGTCGGTCTGCGAGTAGCCGTGGTACATGGCCACTTTCACGTTAGAGGTGCCCTTGCCGGTGTAGGTGCCCAGCAGCTGGCCAGCGGCATCCATTACTTGTACTTCAGCTTCGAGGTCGGTGTTGTACCACTCTAGCGGCGCGCCAAATAGGCTGGGCACCAGCATGGTAACCACCTGGGCGGCTTGCAGGCTGCGGCCCTTGCGCACGGTGTGCACCTTGGTCACCACTAGGCGAATATAGCCGTAGGTGGCCGTGTCCGTCGCTTCTACTACGTTGTGTTGCAGCTCCGATTTGAAGAGGCGCAGCGGGTCTTCGGGCAGGGCACCGTCGTTCATGGCCAGGGGGCCTGGGTCGGCGGTGATTTCCATCGGCGGCAGGCGCTTGGTGATGACGGCCGTGGGAGTATGCGAGAAGCTGCCTTTGACCGACATGCAGGAGCTAAGCCCCGCGATGGCAAGTGTAACAAGCAGTGCTGGGCGGCCAACTAATGAGAGCATTTGCATAGTAGTTTAGTTAAGATGACGTTGTACTTAAGTAAGATATTTTTGAGGAAAAGCGTAAATTAATTGAACTAAAGCAATTATAGGCCTAAAGTACTGCTTAGTTTGTCAATTGCCAAAAAATAGTCTTAAACTAAGTTTTTGGTCTGTCGGCTACCTGTTGGCTAAACCCCCGTCTATCATCTTAAATTCCCTATGCAAGGCTAAACATGATGCGCCGCTATTGGTTCGGCCGAGAGCAAATCGGGCGGGGCCACGTAGTCGTCAATAAACTCGCCTTCCCACCGGGCCACCACCGCCGAGGCCAGGCAATTGCCGAGCACATTTACGGCGGTGCGGGCCATGTCCATTAGCGCATCGATGCCCAGAATGATGAATACTGGCCAGGCCGGCAGGTTGAACGAGGGCAGCGTGGCCAGCAAAATCACGAGTGAGGCGCGGGGCACGCCCGCCACGCCTTTGCTGGTGAGCATGAGCGTGAACACGAGCAGCATTTGGTCGCCAAATGAGAGCGTGACGCCTGCGGCCTGCGCCACAAACACCGCCGCCAGCGACAAATACAGCGTGGTGCCATCGAGGTTAAACGAGTAGCCCGTGGGCATCACAAACGCCACAATACGGCGCGGCACCCCGATGCTTTCCATGGCCTCCATAGCGCGAGGCAGGGCGGCCTCGCTGCTGGTGGTGGCAAAGGCAATGCTCACCGGCTCGGCCACCGCCGCCACAAAGCGCCGCAGCGGAATCCGCATAATGAGTGCTACCGGCAGCAACACGAGCAGCACAAACCCAATGAGCGCCCCGTACAGTGTCAGCAGCAGCTGAAAGGCATTGAGCAGCGGCCCAAAGCCCAGCTTGGCCACCGTGTAGGCCATGGCCCCGCCCACGCCCAGTGGCGCAAAGTACATGACCACGTTGGTGAACTTAAACATGACTTCCGACAAGCTTTCGCAGATTTCGAGCATCACGCGGCGGGGCTTTTCGGGGGTGAGGGCCAGGCCGATAGCGAAAATAATGGCAAATACCACTACTTGCAGTACCTGCCCCTCGGCCACCGATTTGGCAATGTTTTCGGGGAAGATGTGCAGGATGATTTCTGCCACCGTTTGGGGGGCGGCCCCGGCCAGCGTCTTGGCCTCGGTTTCGGTGTTCGCGGCCTGGGCCGCTGCCAGCACCGCCGGCTTGAGCATGCCGGCCTTGGTAAAGTTGATGGCCGCCAGCCCGATAAGCAAGGCAAACGTGGTCACGACCTCAAAGTAAATGAGCGCCTTGAGGCCCATGCGGCCCACCTGCTTCAGGTTGGCGTGGCCCGCTATGCCCACCACCAGCGTAGCAAATACCAGCGGCGCGATAATGGTCTTCACCAGCCGCAAAAAGGCGTCGCTGAGCACCTTGAGGTTGAGGGCCACGGTGGGCGCATCGTGGCCCAACTCAATGCCGACCAGCATGCTCAGCACTATCCAGAGCGTGAGTGAGCGGCGCGGGGCCACGGCCCAGGCCAGCGCCGCCAGGGCCAGCCAGCGGGCTGCCACCGGCACCGCCGGGGGCAGGCTAGCTGCCAGCCAGGTGAGTACCAGCGCCACCAGAGTTAGTAAAATAGCCAGCCCAAAAAAACGCGAAAACTTCATGCGGGGAGGTAATGGATGGGAAAATTGTTAGTTATTGGCTACTGATTTTTAATTGTTTACCAGCTACTTCTTGCCCAATTAATAAACAAGAAGTAACAATCAGCAACCACTAAAGCAACAGAATGCGGGTATAAAGAACGGCAAGCCCAACTGAAACCACGGCCGCCCCGCCACCCAGGCCGCAAAAAGCCCCCGCGCACCAAGTGCACGGGGGCTTTTTACTATTGGCCAAACTCAAGCCGATATTACAAAGGCTGCGAGAGTAGGTAGCCGATGGTGAAGTTGGTATCCCAGCCGAAGACAAACTGCTGGCAGCCAGTGGCCGTCGCCAAAGCCCGGTAAATAGTAACGCCGGCCTTGAGCTTGGCCCCTTCGAGCTGCGCGTAGTCGTCGGGCGCTTTCAACACCGTGTACTGCTCCTGGCCCTGGCGCACCGTTTTGGCCAGCTCGTAGGGCACGCCCCCGATAATGAAGCAGGTTTGGCGTTGGCTGGCTGGCACCTGGCTGGCTTTGGCCGCCACGTCGGCGGCCACGGTGGCATCAGACAGCGACTGCTGGTAGTATTTCGAGCCAAAGCTGCTGGCTACCCCCGGCTTGCCGGCGGCCTGCCAAGCTATTTTGGTGTTGGCCGAGCCCATGTCGACCAGAAAAGCCTTATCGGCGAAGGGCTTGGGAATGGCCGCCCGCAGGCCAAAGGAGCCTTCCTGCTCAGGCGTCACGATGTGCACGATGTAGCCTATCCCTTTCAGGTTCTCCACAATGTGCTTGGTGACTTCGGCCGTGGCTGCGCCCGAGCTTACTACAAAGTAAATATCCTTGCCACCCACGCCGTAGTCCAGCATCTTGCCGATGTAGGCTTTCAGCCCGCGCCGCACGTCGTCGTCGGTGGCCATGTTTTCCAGCACCAGGCTGTTGCTAAATTCCGCTTTTTCGAGCTTCCAGTTGCGCTGGGCATCAATGCGCACAATAAAGGAATTGAAGCCGCTGGCTCCTAGCTCTACCACGCCCTTGAGCTTGCCATTAACCGGTGCCACCGGCGTGTAAGCAAATTTAGTGGGGCTGGCTGCCGGCTTGGCGGCACTAACGGCGGCCGGGGCTGCCTTTGGGGCGCTGGCTGGGGCCGCCATGGCGGCCGAGGCTGCGGCAGCTGCTTCCGGCGCTTTGCCCCGGATAATCTCGCCCGAGGCCGTTACCATGTCCTCGTTGCCGAGCGATACTTCCTCGCCACTGGCCAGCACCACCGAGCGGTCGAGCGGTTTCAGCAGGCTGCCGTTGGGGAGCTTTATTTCGTCTTTCAAGGGCTTGGCCGTAGCCCCTGTTTTCTGCACCACCACATTGTTTTGGATGCTGTACCAGTAGGTTTGGCCCCGGCGGGCGGCCTGCGCTAGGCTGGGGGTGGGCTGGCCCCAGGCGCAAAGCCCAGCTAGTAGGCCAATGAAAAGTAAGCGGTTAGTCATAAAATAATGTCTAAAGAAAATGAGTCTTAGAAAAGCTTAGAATAATACCAAAATTATTCTCCTATAACCGTTGCAAATGTACTAAAAGCGCGCATTCAATTAATAAAAATCATATTTTTTGCTAAGCATTATTTTTCATTGGTTGCCCTTGCGGGCTACTTAATGGCCGGGCCGTGCCATTTTCGGTTAATCTGGCCCTTGCGCCGCTTCCCTATGCCCACCACCTGGACCCTCACCGCGCACGAGCTACCGCTCCGCTACACCTGGAAAATCGCGCGCAACGCCTCCACTACCAAAACCAACCTGGTAGTGCAAGCCACCCAGGCCAGCACCAGCGGCCGGGGCGAGGCGGCCCCCAACGTACGCTACGGCGAAACGCCCGGATTGCTCGAGGCGCAATTTGCTGCGCTGCTGGCGGCCGGGCTGCCCCAGGCCACCACTCTGCCCGAGCTAACGGCGCTGCTGGCCGCGCACCCTGTGGCCCACGCGCTGCGCTTTGCCCTGGAGGCGGCCCTCACGCACTGCCTGGCCGCCCGCGCTGGGCAGCCGGTGTGGCAGTGGCTGGGCGTGCCCCGGCCGGCGGGTCGGGTGCCCACGGCCTTTTCGCTACCCATCATGGAGCCGGGCGAGGTGGCAGGCTTTATCGAGCAGCAGGGGGCCCAGCGCTTTAGCTTATTAAAAATAAAAGTGAACCAGGCGCAGGGCCTCGACCTGCTGCGCGCCGTGGCGCAGGTGTGCCCCGGCCACCCCTTATTAGTAGATGGCAACGAGGCCTGGCCCGATGCCGATAGCCTGCTGCGCTTTCTGGAGCAGGCCGCCGCTGTGCCCGGCCTGGCCATGCGCCTGCTCGAGCAGCCCCTGCCCGCCGCCCTGGCCGACGACTACCGCTACCTGCACCCGCGCACCACCGTGCCACTGCTAGCCGACGAGTCGGTGACGGACGAAGCCGACTTCGAGGAAATAGCCCGCCAGTTTCACGGCGTGAACGTGAAGCTGATGAAGGCCGGCGGCTACCAGCGCGGCATCGAGCTGCTGCGCGCCACCCGTGCCCACGGCCTGCGCCCCATGCTGGGTTGCATGGTTGAAACTTCGCTGGGCATTTGGTCGGCCCTGCAAATCAGTGCCCTGGCCGATGTACACGACCTCGACGGCTTGCTCATTGTGCGCGACGAGCCGTTTGGCCTGGTGCGCGAGGCAGGCGGAGAGCTGGAAGTGGTAGATAACAAACACTAACTGTCATTGCGAGCAAAGCGAAGCAATCGCACCAAATGAGCCGCTTTAGAACTCACTAGGTGCGATTGCTTCGTTTTGCTCGCAATGACAGATACTACTCCCGCTTGGCGGTTTTCAGCTGCTCGTCGATATCCGCGAGCTGCTTGTCCACAGCTTCGGTGCTGGGCGGGTTGGGGTTGGTTTGGTTGAGGAGCGTCACCTTGCGGGTGAGCAGCTCGATTTTGCGCATCAGTAGCTGCTCGCGCTCAGTGGGGGCGTCGCCCATTACGTGGGTCGGCGCGGTGCCTACGTGCACGTAGGTATCAAACTTGGCATTGGCGGCCACGGTGGTATCGCCGCGGGCGGCGGCGGCGCTGGCGGGCGAGCCGAAGACAATACCGCCCTCCGCATTCACGTAGTCGCCGTTGCGCAGGGTGGTGATTTTGCCAGTCGGCAGCTCCACAATGCCGCTGCGCACATTTATTTTAGTGCCGTTGGGCAGGCGCACGTTTTGGGTAAGGGGCGTACTTTGGTTGCCGAGGCGCTGCACTACCACGCCGTCGGTGTATATAAACTGCGTATTGCGATTGGGGCGAACGGTTTGAACCACCGAGGTTTGGGCCAGGCTGGGGCGCGGGGCAAGCGCCAGGGTAGCACCCAGCAAGAAGCTGGCCGTGAGATAAGAGAAGCGCATGGAAAGATGGAGTGAAAGATGTGAAGCCTTGTGTACGCAAAAATCGTCGGTAATTGCTGACTTAGAAAAAAAATTAGAAAAAAACGGGAACGGTGTTGCAACATTAAATGTATGTACACTAAATTTGCATCGCAATTCATACTCCCGTGCGCCTCGAAGACGAAATTAAGCAGCCTACTTTTCAGAGCGAAGCCCAAAAGGCCTACCTCAACGTGGTATACACGGCGGGGTGGATGGGGCAGCGCCAAACAGCCGCGTTTAAGCCCTATAACTTAACCGGGCCGCAGTTCAATGTCTTGCGCATTCTGCGGGGGCAGCACCCGCTGCCAGCCACCGTGGCGCTGCTCATCGACCGCATGCTCGACAAAACCAGCAATGCCTCGCGCATCGTGGACAAGCTGGAGGAAAAGAAGCTCGTAACCCGCACCGTGTGCCCCGCCAACCGCCGTGCCGTTGATATCCGCATTACCGAAGCTGGCCTGCGCCTGCTGCGCCAGATTGACGACGAGGGCCAAACCGACCCCGCCCGCACCGGCCTCCACAACCTCACGGCCGCTGAGCAGCGCCAGCTCAATATTTTACTCGATAAAATTCGGGCCTGATAGTTGCCTATCTGCCTTCCACGCTCACTTTTTTACCTTTTTTCACTCATGAAAAAGATTCTGTTGCCCGCCCTGCTTGGGGCCGCCCTGCTGGCTTCGCCGGTTGCTTTCGCTCAAAAAGCTGTTAAAAAATCGGTAGCTGCCGCTGCCGTTGTTGTCTACAAGCTTCAGCCGCAGCTGAGCGTGCTGGGCTGGGAAGGCAAAGCCCTGACCCACGGCCACAATGGCACGATTCAGTTCACCGGCGGCGACCTGCAAGTGCGTAACAACATGGTAGTTGGCGGTACGGCCACGGTGGATATGAAGACGCTGAAAGCGACTGACATCACCGACGCCGACAGCCAAGGCAAATTCGTAGGCCACATGTCGAGCGAAGACTTCTTCGAAACCGCCACGTACCCGACCTCAACCTTCGTTATCACGAGCGTAACGCCGATTGCTGGTGCTACGGGCACTGCCAACAACGCTACCATCACGGGTAACGCTACCATCCACGGTAAAACGCAGGTAATCACCTTCCCCGCTATTGTAGGGGTGAAAAATGGCGTAGCTTCGGCCAGCGGCAAATTCACCATCGACCGCTCGAAGTTCAACATCGGCGCGAAGTCGATGTTCAACATTGGCGACAAAGCCATCAACAACGAGTTCACGCTGACTTTCAACGTGATTGCTAAGAATAGCTAAGCTTCCCAGCTTACCGCAAAAAGGCTGCTTCCTATTGAAAGGTAGCAGCCTTTTTTATGGAATCTAGCCTGGGATTCTAAGCTAGGTCAACTGCCAAAGCAGCTACTGAAGTAAGTTGAACCCGTACAGAAAGTACTCCGGGGCGGCCGGCACCGATACAAAAAGCTGCATCAGCTTTGAAAGGAGTTGGGGCCTAAAAATAAACCCCGGCAGGAATACTACCGGGGTTTAGGTGCAAAAGCAGAACTAGCCTTACAGGTGAATCACTTCGTCGTAGGCGGCCGCAGCGGCCTCCATAATGGCCTCGCTCATGGTGGGGTGGGGGTGCACCGACTTGATAATTTCGTGGCCGGTAGTTTCGAGCTTGCGGGCTACTACCACCTCGGCAATCATCTCGGTCACGTTGGCCCCAATCATGTGGGCCCCTAGCCACTCGCCGTATTTAGCGTCGAAAATCACTTTCACGAAGCCATCCTTGGCACCGGCCGCCGCCGCTTTGCCAGAGGCCGAGAAGGGGAATTTGCCCACCCGAATTTCGTAGCCCTTGGCCTTGGCCTCGGCCTCGGTATAGCCCACGCTGGCAATCTCGGGCTGGGCGTAGGTGCAGCCGGGGATGTTGGTGTAGTTGAGCGGCTCGGGGTTGTGGCCCGTCAGTTTCTCCACGCAAATAATGCCTTCGGCCGACGCCACGTGCGCCAGCGCCGGGCCTGGAATGATGTCGCCGATGGCGAAAATACCGGGCACGTTGGTTTGGTAAAAGTCATCGACCAGCACGCGGCCGCGCTCGGTTTTGATGCCCAGTTCTTCGAGGCCGATGTTCTCGATGTTGGTTTGCACGCCCACGGCGCTCAGCACCACATCGCAGGCAATCTGCTCTTCGCCCTTCTGGGTTTTGATGAACACATTGCAGCCCGCGCCGCTAGTGTCCACTTTGGTCACTTCGGCGTTGGTGAGGATGTTGATGCCCATTTTCTTGTAGGACTTCTCCATCTGGCGCGAAATCTCCTCGTCCTCAACCGGCACGATACGCGGCAGGTACTCCACGATGGTAACCTCGGTGCCGAGCGAGCGGTAGAAGTAGGCAAACTCGACGCCGATGGCGCCCGAGCCCACCACCACCATGCGCTTGGGCAGGGTTTCGGGGGTCATGGCCTTGCGGTAGCCGATGATTTTCTTGTCGTCGATGGGCAGGTTGGGCAGCTGGCGGGCGCGCGCGCCGGTAGCCAGAATAATATTCTTGGCCTCAACGGTTTCCTTGGTGCCGTCGGCTTTGGTCACTTCTACCTTGCCGGGAGCCAGCAGCTTGCCGGTGCCGTTTACGACTTCGATTTTATTCTTTTTAAACAAGAAATTGATACCCTTGCTCATGCCATCGGCCACGCCCCGGCTGCGCTTGATAACGGCTGGAAAGTCGAAGCCAGCCTGGCCCACGGTGAGGCCGTAGTCCTGCGCGTGCTGGAAGTACTCATACACCTGGGCGGTTTTGAGCAGCGCTTTGGTCGGAATACAGCCCCAGTTGAGGCAGATGCCGCCCAGCGACTCGCGCTCGACCACGCCCACTTTCAGCCCCAGCTGCGCGGCGCGGATGGCGGCCACGTAGCCGCCCGGCCCTGAACCAATTACTACCAGGTCAAATTGCAATGCCATGAGAAAAACGTACGGGAAATAGAAAGGAGGGAAATTTGCCGGCCGCGCCGGCCCTACAAAGATAGGCTAGCCAGGGGTGCCCCGGCTACTAGGCTTCGGCCCGGTGCCGGGCGGCTGCCCAGCCGGCTTGGCCTGCATTATAACAGTTACTTGACAACTAAGTCACTGGGCTTTGTCGTAGAAGGGGCTGACTTTGGTTGTTACCGTTGGGCTTATCCCAAAAGCTTTATTCTACTACCTTAATGAAATCGACTGTTTCTCAATTAGTACCCGCTGTGTTAGCAGTTTTGACCCTGGCGGCTGGCTGCGCCACTGCCACCACCGAAAAAGAGCGCCCCACCAGCACTACCGTAGCCACGCCCATAGCCCCGGCCACTGAGACGGCCACCGCTACCACGGCCGCCACCGATGGCTCGGTATCGGTAGCCAGCCTCGATGCCCCCGCCGCCGAAGCTACCGATGCCACCGCCGACCCTAATGCCCCCTCGGCTGCCGCTGCCACGGCTGCCCGCGCCGCTGAAAAGAAGCTGAGCGCCAATGACTACCGCTATCAGCTGGCCCGCGCCAACGTGTCGTTGCGTACCAACCCTAAAAACCCCCGCGCCTTGCTAGAGCGCGCCAAGGCTAACTCGAACCTTAAGAACTATAAAGACGCTCAGCCCGACTACCTGGCCGCCTTGCGCTTGCAGCGCAATAACCCCGACCTGTACTACAACAAAGGCGTGAACGAACTGATGCTGAAGCAGTACAAAGCAGCATCCAACGACTTTAGCGGGGCCGTGAAATACCGCCCCGACGACAAAGAAGCCTTCTTTGGCCGCGGCGTGGCCAAGATGCAGATGTATCAGTACAAGGCCGCCGTGTCGGACTTCACCCGCGCCATCAACCTCGATTCGGTTTACGCCGATGCCATCGAGTACCGCGGCATCAGCTACGCCAGCTACGACCGCCTCAAGGAAGCCCGTGCCGACCTCGAAAAGGCCGCCCGCCTCAACCCCGAAGCCGAAAAAAGCCTGCGCCGCTATGGCAAAAGCAACAGCATGGTGCGGCCCGTCAGTAAAAAATAACAACGCCTAGTGCGTAAAAAAGGCCTCCTAACTGCGTAAGTCGGGAGGCCTTTTTTACGCACTAGGCAGCCAGCAGCCGCAGGTGCCCTAAGTGGTGCTGCCCGTGCCAGGCATACTGCACCAGTGCTTGGTCGAGGGTACTAGTGGTGTCGTAGCGCGGGTGGTAGAAGGTGCGCCGCCACTGCGCCTCGGTGAGGTGCTGCAAGAGCACTACCCAGCGCTGGTGCAAGCTGTCGAGCAAGGCCAAGGATACCGTGATGGGCGTGGCCGCCACGTCGGGCAGCTCAACCCAGGCTTTTTCATCAAAGGGGCGCACAGTAGGGTTGTCCTCCGTGAGGGCCAGCCGAAAGCGGCTGTACAAGTTGAGGTGCGTATCGGCTAGGTGATGGATTACCTGCCGGCCGGTCCAGCCACCGGGGCGGTAGGGCAGTTGCAGGCGCTCGCCGCCTGCCTGGCGCGCCGCCGCCGTTAACGCGGCCGGTAGCGCGGCAATCTGCTGAATGTAGCCGGCCCGCTCGGCTGGCGTGAGCGGGCCTGTGGGTAGCTGCACCCGGCCCGTCGGGTAGCGCAAGTGGTCGTCAGAATCAGGCATAAAGGCAAAATATTAAGCCGCCAGCAATCCCAGATGCGCCAGGTGGTGCCGCCCGTGCCAGGCGTAAAGCACCAGCGTCTGGTCGAGCGTTGAGCTGCGCTTAGTTTCGGGATGAAAAAACGTGCGCTGCCACTGCGCCTCGGTGAGGTGGTGCAGCAGCGTTACCCAGCGGCTGTGCAGGCTGTCGAGCAGCGCCAGCGACACTGCTATCGGCGTGGCCGCTACATCGGGCAGCTCGGCCCAGGCTGCCTCGTCATACGGCCGAATGGTAGGGTTTTCCTCCGTCAAAGCCAGCCGAAAGCGGCAGTAGGCATTCAGGTGCGAGTCGGCCACGTGGTGAATGACTTGCTGGCCCGTCCAGCCACCGGGCCGGTAGGGCAGTTGCAGCCGCTCGGGGCCGAGGCGCTGGGCGGCATCCGCCAGCTGCGCGGGTAGCTGGGCTATTTGCTGAATGTATTCGGCGCGCTCGGCAGGCGTGAGCGGGGCAGTGGGTAGCTGCGCCCGGCCGATGGGAGCGCGTAGGTGAGCGTCGGTGGGAATGGACATTAAAAATGCGGCTTGAGGTGTCGTGCAAATGTCGTCACCGCAAGCGAGCGTAAGTAGTCGTCAGGCTCCCCTCTTTTTTGGAGAGGGGCCATGGGTGAGGTTCCCCTCGCCTAATGCAAACAAAAAAGCCCACCCAGCCAGTGGCCAGGTGGGCTTTCCCATCAGCAAAAACCCGAGCTTACTTGCCCAGCTTCTTCTTCAAATTCTCGTCCAGCGCTTCCAAGAATTCCTCGGTGTAGAGGTAGTCACGGCCATGCTCCACCTTGTTGCCGTGAATGCAAACGGCCAGGTCCTTGGTCATCTTGCCGCTTTCCACGGTTTCGATGCACACCGCCTCCAGCGCTTTGCAGAAGTCAATCAGCTCCTGGTTGCCATCCAAAATGCCCCGGAATTCCAAACCGCGCGTCCAAGCGAAAATGCTGGCGATGGGGTTGGTCGAAGTCGGCTTGCCGTTTTGGTGGTCGCGGTAGTGGCGCGTCACGGTGCCGTGGGCGGCTTCGGCCTCCATCACGGTGCCATCGGGCGTCACGAGCGTCGAGGTCATGAGGCCCAGCGAGCCGAAGCCCTGCGCTACGGTGTCGCTTTGCACGTCGCCGTCGTAGTTTTTGCAAGCCCACACAAAGTTGCCGTGCCACTTCAGCGCCGAGGCCACCATGTCGTCAATCAGCCGGTGCTCGTAGGTGATGCCAGCCGCCTTGAACTTCTCAGTGTAGTCCTGCTCGTAAATCTCTTGGAAGATGTCCTTGAAGCGGCCATCATACTTCTTGAGGATGGTGTTCTTGGTGCTCAAATACAGCGGCCAGCCCTTCATCAGCGCCTGGTTGAAGCAGGCGTGGGCAAAGCCCCGAATCGACTCGTCGGTGTTATACATGGCCAGCGCCACGCCATCGTTTTTGAAGTTGAACACTTCAAACGACTGCACGTCGCCGCCATCTTCGGGCGTGAAGGTGATGGTGAGCTTGCCTTTGCCCTTGGTTACGAAGTCGGTAGCGCGGTACTGGTCGCCAAACGCGTGGCGGCCGATGCAGATGGGAGCGGTCCAGTTGGGCACCAGGCGGGGCACGTTGCTCATCACGATGGGCTCGCGGAATACCGTGCCATCCAAGATGTTACGGATGGTGCCGTTGGGCGACTTCCACATCTGCTTCAGACCAAACTCCTTCACGCGCTCCTCGTCGGGGGTGATGGTGGCGCACTTAATACCAACGCCATACTGCTTAATCGCATTGGCCGAGTCGATGGTTACCTGGTCGTTGGTTTCGTCGCGGTACTCGATGCCGAGGTCGTAGTACTTAATGTCGAGGTCGAGATACGGCGTAATCAGCTTATCCTTAATAAACTTCCAGATGATACGGGTCATCTCGTCGCCGTCTAGCTCCACAACGGGGTTAGCTACCTTGATTTTGCTCATGAGTGAGGTGGGGAAATGAAAACAAGTCTTGTGTGCTGCAAGCTAGCACCCCCGCGCCAACCAACGCACCCGCCCCCACCTGCCTACCCGCCCACGGGCAGTACCCGGTTTGCTAGCCTTTCTGAAGAAAGTAAAAAACGCGAGCGATTGCATAGCTCACTTTCCCCAAATAGTACTACTAGTCCCTGTTCCCTAGCAGGCTTAATCTAGCCCCAAAAATATAGTTTCTCTGTTCGATGGCTAGAGGGTGGGAGCTTCCGTGCGCAAAGAAGTTAGGTGTGCCGCTACCGGCAGGCTTACTTCAGAAGTGATTTTTTCAACCGAAAATTAACATTTTTGCAAAACGCGAGAGCTCAAGCTATCTATCAGCAGTAAGGTCTTGCAAAATAAGTAAGGCACCTGTATTCAGTATTTGCTTATGACTAGGCTAATGCAAATTAATATTTCACTGAATATTTATTTCTGTAGTTTATACCTCTTAGTAAATAAAGTATGATTTGCATTATATAGAATGCAAAATTATTTTAATTCCCAAACCAGACTCCAGCCAGTTACTAGTGTGTAGCTGTCTGCATCCATAAACTGGGTAGACTGATAGGAGTATCCAACTGGCTTCCCCGAATTGTCTAACTCTTCCGTAAAGTAGGAAGAGTTAATTGTAAAATACTGAATATCAAAGCCATCTTTATCAACTAGCTTTACTGTAAATGAAATAGGAAGGTTTTTTTGCTTACCCTTATCTGCTTTTAAATTTATCATATACAATAATTTACCGTCTACAAGCTTAGTTTTTAGTTTAGCATTTGCAATACCGATACCGGGGCATTCCCCTATATTTTTATAATATCTAGCTAATGATAAATCGGTAGCAATTCCGTAGTGCATACCTTTAGTAAAACCGAATATAGAAGCAGCGGTCACGAGCATAACAAAGGCTAAAAGTAATTTTTGTTTACGCGTGCGGGTAGGAGAGGTATTTTTCATTTTAGTTCTGCAGGGTTACTAAAATAAGATTATTTGATTTGCTGCGGTCAGATAGAATGAGTTGACTTAGGTGCTAGCACTAACCGGACAAAAACTCGATAAGAATTATCACCAGCAATCCCACTTTAGATTTCTGAATTCTTAATTTTACCGTAATATAACCAAATTTTCTTATTTAAAGCACGTTTAGTGCAAGTATCTGCTGTTTACAGGTTATTGCGCCTACAGCTTCTGCACAAACCCAATAGATATAGCGATACCTAATACCTATAGCTGTATTGCCAACTCCTCGCAACTCCTGCTTATAATCGGCAATGAGTTATCAGCAGAGTACTCCTAACGGTGAAAGCACACGATACATTTTGAGCTTAATAAAAACCCCCGCGCCAGCCTTTGAGCCAACGCGGGGGTTTTCGTTGATTGGCAACTGCCAAGCTACTACATATTCTTGATAATCTCCTCACCAAACTCGCTCGTTTTGAGCAAGGTAGCGTCGTCCATTAAGCGCTCGAAGTCGTAGGTGACATGCTTGCTTTGGATGGCGGCTTCGAGGCCCTTCGTGATGAGGGCACCAGCTTCCTTCCAGCCCAGGTACTCGAGCATCATCACGCCCGAGAGGATAACCGAGCCGGGGTTCACCTTGTCCTGGTTGGCGTACTTGGGTGCGGTGCCGTGGGTAGCCTCAAAGATGGCGTGGCCGGTGAGGTAGTTGATGTTGGCCCCTGGCGCAATGCCGATGCCGCCCACAATGGCCGCAAGTGCATCGGAGATGTAGTCGCCATTCAGGTTCAGGGTGGCGATAACCGAGTACTCGGCCGGGCGCAGCAAAATCTGTTGCAGAAAGGCATCGGCGATGCTGTCCTTGATGAGCAGCTTGCCTTGGTCGAGGGCTTGCTTTTGCAGGGCGTCGGCCACTTGCTGGCCTTGCTTGGCCACGATTTTATCGTACTGTGCCCACGTAAACACCTTGCTGCCAAATTCCTTCTCGGCCAGCTCGTAGCCCCAGGTTTTGAACGCGCCTTCGGTGAATTTCATGATGTTACCCTTGTGCACGAGGGTAACCGAGGGCAGCTTATTCTCCAGCGCGTGCTTGATGGCGGCGCGCACTAGGCGCTCGGTGCCCTCTTTCGACACCGGCTTGATGCCGAATGACGACGAATCGGGGAAGCGAATTTTCTTCACGCCCATCTCGTCTTGCAGGAATTCCAGCATTTTCTGGGCCTGCGGTGTGCCGTTCATATACTCGATGCCGGCGTAGATATCCTCCGTATTTTCGCGGAAAATAACCATGTCCGTCAGCTCGGGGTGCTTCACCGGCGAGGGCACGCCCTCAAAGTAGCGCACCGGGCGCACGCAAGCGTACAGGTCAAGCTCCTGGCGTAGCGCCACGTTGAGCGAGCGGATTCCGCCGCCCACGGGCGTAGTCAGCGGGCCTTTAATGCCTACCAAATATTCGCGGAACGCGTCGAGGGTTTCGGCTGGCAACCAGTTGTTTACTTGCTTGTATGCTTTTTCGCCGGCCAGTACTTCTTTCCACACTAGCTTTTTCTTGCCGCCGTATGCTTTTTCTACCGCTGCGTCGAGCACGCGCTGTGAAGCGCGCCAAATATCCGGCCCGGTGCCGTCGCCTTCGATGAAGGGAATAGTGGGTTGGTCGGGAACGTTGAGCTTACCATTTTTAATGGTGATTTTCTGCTCTGCCATGAGGAAATTAGTTATTCTGATTTAGTCAGGTGGAGGGGTGGGAAGGGTAGTCGTTGTAGGGTGTGCTGATGTAGCGCCTCACCCCCCGGCCCCCTCTCCGAAAAGGAGAGGGGGAGCCTGACGACTTCCAGCGTTTGCTTGCGTCAGTTTGCGCTCGGCTCCCCCTCTCCTTTTCGGAGAGGGGGCTGGGGGATGAGGCGCTACGGTCAGATTACTTAATAGCCAAATATTTCCTTCAGCGTCAGCTGTTGCACGTCGCCATATTTAGCCAACTCTTTGAAATTCAGCCGGTCCTTGGAGCCGATAACCAAGATTACTTGATTTTGGCCTTTAATTTTGGACTGCTGAAATTTCTGAAGCTCGGAAAAAGTCATGTTCTGCGTCTGCTCATACACATCGCGGCGTAGGTCGTAGTCGAGACCGAGGCGGCGGGCGCGCTCGTAGCTCAACAGCACGCCCTCGTGGGTGATGCGGTCAGTAGCAATGCTGTTGCGGATGCTTTGCTTGGCAATCACCAGGTTGGCATCGGCCATGGGCATGTCGGTGAGTAGGTTTTCCATGCCGCTCATGGCCTCGGGCAGCTTATCGCTCTGCGTGCCAATGTAGCTGAGGATGTAGTTCGAGCGGCCAGTTTTGTCGGCATTCGCGTAGCGCGACGAGGCCGAGTAGGCTAGCGCCTTGCTCTCGCGCAAGTCCTGAAACACGATGCTGCCCATACCGCCGCCGAAGTACTCGTTATACAGCGCCACCGTGGGGGCCATCATTTTACTGTACACATCGCCCTTGGTCAGGAAGAGGATTTCGGCCTGCACCATGTTGTAATCCACCCAATAAACCTTTTTCTGGTTCAAAGGCTGCTCAGCAAATTCCTTGGCGGCCGGGTCAGGCTTGAGGGTAGCGGGCGTTTTGTGCTCGGTGCGGATGACGGTGGTAACACCAGCCACCTCACGCGGCCCGTAGTACAGCACGCGGTGCTGGTATGTCGGCAGCGATTTCAGCAGTGCCGTTAGTTGCTCTGGCTTCAGCGTTTTCAGCTGCGCCTCGGATACGATGTTGGTGAACGGGTTGCGCGCGCCATACTTCGCGTAGTTGAGCATGGCTTGGTTCAGAATCACGCCTTTGTTGAGCTTGGCATCCTGGCGCTGCTTCAATATGCCGGCCACCTGGTTTTTGAGGGCCGCCGCGTCGGGGCGCGGGTTGTTAAGCAGCTGCTCAAACAGCTTCATCGCTGGCTCCAGGTTGCTATCCAGCCCGCTGAGGCTGACGAGCACCCGGTCCTGGCTGCTGCTAACCGCAAACGAGCAGCCCAGCTTGTAAAACTCCTGTTGCAGCTGCGCCGCCGAGTACTGCCCGGTGCCCAAGTACTGCAAATAATCGGTGGCTACGTCGAGCAGTGGCAGATTATTGGTGCCCAGGTCGATGGCATAAAACAGGCTGAACAAGCCATTCTCGCTGTTCTTAGTGTAGTACAGCGGCAGGCCCGGCTTGATGTCCGTCGTCTGGATATCCTTCTTATAATCAACGAAAACCGGCTGCAACTCGGTGCTCGGCAGCTTGCTTACCTCGGTGTAGTAAGCCGAAGCCGCGTCGCGGTTGGCGGGCACCGGCGTGATGGCGGGCTTCACCACCTTCACCGTGTTCGGGTCTTTGCCGGTGCGCTTGAACACGGCCACGTAGTTAGGGCCGTAGTGCTCGTTGGCAAATTTCATGATTTCGGCCTTCGTGATGGTGGCAAAATCCTCGTTTTGCTTCACATAGTCGGCCCAGCTCACGCGCTCGATAAATGACTCGTACATGGCCGAAGCACGGTCCTCGTTGCGCTCGTAGCTCTTGGTACGGGTCAGCTTCTCGTTGTTCACGATGGCCGGGATGAGCCAATCGGGGAAGTCGCCTTTTTTCACTTTCTCCACCTCGGCCAGCATCAGCGCCTTCACCTCATCGAGGCTTTGGCCCTGGCGCGGCGTGCCGTAGAGCACGTGCGTCGAGTAGTCGTCGTTGGCGTCGGCGAAAGTCTGGGCTTGCAGCACTTTCTGCTGCTGGTTCAGGTCGAGGTCGAAGAGGCCGGCCTGGCCATTGGTCAGGATTTTGTCGAGCATCCGCAGGCGCAGGCCGTCGCGGGTGGCCTTGCCACCGAGGCGGTAGCCCAGCATCACATTTTCCGACTGCGGCCCCACGACTTCCTTGGTAATCGGGGCCGTAATGGGCTTCTCTACCGGCACGTTGAAGGCGGGCACTGGCTGCTGCTGCCAGCTGCTAAAATACTTGTCAATCAGCCGGATGGTTTGGTCGTAGTCCAAATCGCCGCTCAGGCACAGCGCCACGTTATTGGGCACGTAGTACTCGGTGAAGTACTTCTTAATCTCCGTAATCGACGGATTTTGCAAGTGCTCAATCGTGCCGATGGTCGTCTGCGTGCCGTAAGGGTGAGTAGGGTAAAGGCTGGCGTTCAGCGACTCAAACTCCTTATTAAAATCGGAGTCCAGACCCCGGTTTTTCTCCTCGTAAACGGCCTCCAGCTCGGTATGAAACAGGCGCGGTACCATCTCTTTGAAGCGCTCGGCTTGCACCGCTGACCACTTCTCCAACTGGTTGCTCGGAATATCCTCCTGATACACCGTTTCCTCGTTGGAGGTGTGCGCGTTAGAGCCTTTCGAGCCGATACTGCCCATCAGCTTATCGTACTCATTGGGCACCGCGTAGCGGGCCGCCACGCCCGAAATCGAGTCAATCTGGTGGTAGGTGCGCTTGCGGGCGGCCGGGTCGTTGCGCTGCCCGCGATATACCTCGTACAGCGCCTCGATTTTGTCGAGCTGTGGCTTCTCCTGCGCCCAATCTTTGGTGCCCAGTTTCGAGGTGCCCTTGAACACCATGTGCTCCAGGTAATGCGCCAGGCCTGTGGCCGTGGCGGGGTCATTCTTGGAGCCGGCCCGCACTGCCACGTAGGTTTGGATGCGCGGGGCGTTCTTATAATCAGATAGATAGACTGTCAGGCCATTGTCCAGCTTATACACGCGCACGCCGAGCGGGTCGTTAGGCGCGGTGGTGTAGCGGTACTCTTTAGGAGTCTGCGGAGCCGAAATCGGGGCAGCGGTGGGAGCGGTGGTGGCAGCCGTAGCGGCGGGTTTGCTCGACTGGCATTGGGTAGTTAGGCCCAGCGCGGCCAGGGCCGGTAGGAGCAGCAGCGACGGTTTATTCACAATTCTTTTGGGCAGCGTGCAAGCAAATTTTTGACACGGGGCACAAAGGTAGAAATTTGCAGGGGGAATAAAAAACAAAAATTTCGCTTGTTTTCTAGGGCCTTTTGGCCTTAAATAACGAGGTATTGTTTTGGGAAACAAATAATTGCGAAATAGCCGTCCTTTAGCCTGGCCTACGCATTCGCCGCGTATGTCAACGAAAGCCGTTATTTTACACCCTTTTTTGGGCAGTGCAGCCAAGTAGGCGCGGCGGTGTAGCCTCAGCGCCTCGATGTAAAACGGAAACGTTTGCGGGGCAGTGGGCGCAGAAATACGCTGGCTAGAGGAGATAGTTGCTCGGCTGGCCGCCAGGTACTCCGCATCAGAGGCGATTTCTAGCTATACCAGGCAATTAAAAAAGCCCGCCCGAAATACTATCGGCCGGGCTTTCTGAATTATAGTTCTAAAAATTACTCTGCACTAGGCGCGGCCGGTGCTTCGGCTGCCGGCGCGGCACCCTCAGCGGGGCGCGGGCCACGGCCGCCCCGGTTGCGACCACCGCGCTTGCGGCGGCGCTGTCCTTCCGGGTTTTCACCTTCAGCACGGGGTTCGTGTGGGGCGTCGGTTTCGCCCTCGGGGCGGGGCTCACGGGGTGGGTGGGGGGCACGGGGTGCTTCGCCTTCGGGACGTGGTTCGCGCGGTGGGCGAGGGGTGCGGGGTGCTTCGCCCTCGGGGCGCGGCTCGCGTGGCGGGCGGCCTTCGCGGGGTGGGGCTACGTAGGGCGCTACGGGTGCTTGGCCAGCATCGATGGCGGCGAGGCGAGCGGCGGCAGCGGCCATGCGCTCGGCGCGTTGGGGGTCGTTTTTGTCGCCGTCGCGGCGGGGGCCACGGTCGCGGCCGCCACCTCCGCCTTCGCGGCGGTCGCCTTCGGCGCGGGGCGGGCGCGGGCCACGGTCGCCGCCTTCACCTTCGCGGCGGGGGCCACGGTCGCGGCCGCCGGGGCCGCCCGTGCGCGGGCCGGTTTTGCCGTGCAGGCCACTGAAGCGCTTGGGGTCGAATTCGGGTGCGGGGCCGTAGCCGAGGGCTTCGGTGATGGCCTGCTTCTCGATTTCGCGCTCAATGAGCTTCTCGATTTTAACGATGCGGTCCTGGTCCTGGTCGGCGATGAAGGTGATGGCCGTGCCGGTGGTAGCAGCGCGAGCCGTGCGGCCAATGCGGTGAACGTAGTCCTCGGCAGCGCGGGGCACGTCGAAGTTCACTACGTGGCTAAGTGAGTCAATATCAATACCCCGGCTCACTACGTCGGTGGCGACGAGGATTGGGAATTGCTTGTTTTTGAAGGCGCGCATGGTATCCTCGCGCTCTTCTTGCGTGCGGTCAGACGAAATACCCTGGGCGGGGTAGCCCAGCTTATTGAGCGAGCGCACGATGCCCGCTACAGCCGCTTTCTTACTGGTAAACAACACCATGCTCTGCACGTCCTGAGCCTTGATGAGGTGCTCCAAAACCGGCAGTTTCTGGTGGTCGAAGGTCATGTAGAACTGCTGGTTGATGCCAGCGGCGGGCTTGCTTACAGCGAGGCGCACCTCGTCGGGCTCGTGCAAAATCTGCTGCGAGAAGTCGCGGATTTTGCTGGGCATGGTGGCCGAAAATAGCAGCGTCTGACGCTGCTTGGGCAGCTGGCGCACGATATTCAGAATATCATCCGCGAAGCCCATGTCCATCATTTTATCAGCCTCGTCGAGCACCAGATATTGCAGGTCCTCAAACTTGACGTAGCCAAGCTGCATGTGCGCGATGAGGCGGCCGGGCGTGGCAATAATAATGTCGGCCCCGCTAGTGAGGGCGCGCTTTTGCTGCTCCCAGTTTTCAGATTTGCCGCCGCCATAAATGGCAATGGATGAAGCTTCTACGAAGTAGCCAAAGCCCGTTACCTGCTCGTCAATCTGGGTGGCCAGCTCGCGGGTGGGCACCAGCACGAGGGTGCTGGTTTTGCCGTGGCCGGCGTGCGAAATCTTGTCGAGCAGCGGTACGAGGTAGGCGGCCGTTTTGCCGGTGCCGGTCTGAGCGCAGGCGATGAGGTCTTTGCCGGCGAGGATTTTCGGAATCGCCTGTTCCTGAATGGGCGTGGCGTTGAGGTAGTTCATGGCATCCACGCCGGCCAGCAGGTCGTCGTGGAGATTGAATTCGTGGAACGTCAAAGGTTCAGCTAGTAAAGTGGAAGAATTACGTGCTGACCTTTTATTCCTGGGCCAGCAAACCGCTTGATTTAGAACAAAGGTAAGTGGAATAAGTGCCAAGCTTCTGTGTCGTAAGCTTTAGCTTGCAGGGCATTTCAAAACATCTGGTTTGGTTTTGGTCTCCTACTTAAAGGCAAGCTAAAGCTGGCCGCACGCTTCATGTCACTCGACCGTTTTTCTGCCCAGGCTGCCCAGTACGCGCGCTACCGTATTGATTATCCATCCGAGCTCTACGCCTGGCTTTTGCCGCAGGTAACGAACCGCCTGCGCGCCTGGGACTGCGCCACCGGCAACGGGCAGGTGGCCGTGGTGCTGGCGCAGTACTTTGGCGAAGTGGAGGCTACTGACTTGAGCGAAAGCCAATTGGCACAAGCCCCGCCGCTGCCCAATGTGCACTACCGCGTGGCTAAGGCCGAAAACACGCCCTTTCCCGACGAGCGCTTTGACCTGATAACCGTGGCGCAGGCCGTGCATTGGTTCGACCTGCCGGCCTACCACGAGGAGGTGCGGCGGGTAGCTGGCCCCGGCACCGTGCTGGCCGAGTGGGGCTATAATTTGCTGCAAACCGGTGACCCTGTGCTCGACGCTTGGATTCTGAACTTCCACAACGAAACCGTGGGCCCGTACTGGGATGCCAACCGCTGGCACGTGCTGGACGAGTATGCGCGGCTGCAATTTCCGTTTGCGCGGGTGCGGCGGGCGCATTTTCCGGTGCGCAAGCAGTGGTCGGCCGAGTGGTTTCTGGGCTATTTATACACGTGGTCGGCGGTGGCCAACTACAGCAAGCAGCACGATGGGGCCGATGTGGTGGCGCTAGTGGCCGAGGAGCTGACGAAGCTGTGGGGCGCGGGCGAGCGGGAGGTAATTTTCCCGGTGTTTGCGCGGGCGGGCGTGGTGAAGTAATAGCTTTAATTCCGTCATGCTGAACGCAGTGAAGCATCTTGCTCGCATCGTTGGGGTCGTAGTTGATTACTGCACCACGCGAGATGCTTCGCTACGCTCTGCATGACCGAATTTTGTGTTTCTATAAACTAGCACAATGTCTGCGCTCCCCTTCACCGGCCTCCGCGTCCTCGAATTAGCTTCCGTATTAGCCGGCCCGCAGGTGGGCCAGTTCTTCGCCGAACTAGGTGCAGAAGTGCTCAAAATAGAGTCACCCGCCGGCGATGTCACGCGCACCTGGCGCGTACCCGGCGACAACCCCGACAGCACCATATCAGCTTATTTCGCCGCCTCTAACTGGGGCAAGCAGGCCCGCACGCTCGACCTCACGCAGCCCGCCGCCCAAGCCGAATTGCACCAGCTGGCCGCCACGGCCGATGTTATCCTGACCAGCTACAAGTCCGGCGATGCAACCAAGCTCGGCGTGACTTATGACGCGCTGGCTGCTCAGAATCCGCGGCTCATCTACGCGCAGCTCACCGGCTACGGGCCAGCTTATACCCGCGTGGGCTACGATGCCGTGTTGCAGGCCGAAGCCGGGTTTATGCACCTCAATGCTGCCAGCCCGCACGACCCGCCGCAGAAAATGCCGGTGGCGTTTATCGACCTCTTTGCGGCGCACCAATTAAAGGAAGGCATCCTCACCGCTTTGTATCAGCGCGAGAAAACCGGCCAGGGCTGCCTCGTCGAAGTGAGCTTGTTTGACAGCGCGCTGGCCTCGCTGGCCAACCAGGGCGCGACCTGGCTAGCCACCGGCCGCGACCCCGTGCCGCTGGGCTCGGGCCACCCCGGCATTGTGCCCTACGGCACCGTGTACCGCGCCGCCGATGGCCAGCGGCTGGTACTGGCCGTGGGCACCGATGCCCAGTTTCGCACGCTGTGCCAAGTGCTTCAGCGCCCGCGCTGGGCCGACGAGCCGCGCTTCGGCACCAATCCGGCGCGGGTGCAGCACCGCGCCGCGCTCGAGGAATTGCTGCTGGTGCGGATAGCCGAACTCAATGGCTGGGCCTTGCTGCACGAGCTGGCGCGGCTGGGTGTGCCGGCCGGAGCGGTGCGCTCGGTAGGCGAGGCACTCGATAGCGAGCTAGCTCAATCTATGCTGCTGCCACCCGCGCCGCCGCAGTTTCCCTACGGCGGGGTGCGGGCGGTGGCGTTTCGCAGCTCGGCGTGGCCGGTGGTGGGTGGGCTGAGTGCGCCGCCCGAGCAAGGGCTGGTATAACTTTCGGGCGGCTTCTGGTTTATTGAAACTACCCTTTCTCCGCGCCCGCAACGCGCAGCGGTGCTTTGCCGTTGAGCATGCGGATTTAACCTCCTCGCTACTGTGTTCTTTCTACGCTTTTTTTCTGCCCTACTGCTGGGGCTGGGGCTGCTATTAGCCCAGCCCACCCAGGCCTATTCGGTGCTCAGCCACCAAGCCAATATTGACTCGTGCTGGGCCCCTTACATTAAGCCGACGCTGGAACGGCGCTTTCCGGGTGCCACGCCCGACGAGCTGCGCGATGCCAAAGCCTATGCCTACGGCGGCTCCATTATGCAGGATATGGGGTACTATCCCTTTGGCTCCCACTTGTTTACCGATTTGGCGCATTACGTGCGCTCGGGTGAGTTTGTGGAGAATTTGCTGCGCGATGCCCACGACCGCAACGAGTATGCCTTTGCGCTGGGCGCGCTGGCGCACTACGCGGCCGACATCTACGGGCACGAGGTGGGCATCAATAAATCGGTGCCTATGCTGTTTCCCGATTTAAAGAAAAAATACGGCCCCGTTGTCACTTACGAGCAAGACCCCGTGGCCCACGGCCGCACCGAGTTTGCCTTCGATGTGGTGCAGCTGGCATCGGGCCGCTACCGCTCGGCGGCCTACCACGATTTTATTGGTTTCAAGGTCAGCGAAGACTTGCTGGAGCGCGCATTTGTCCAGACCTACGGGCTGGAAATGAAGCAGATAGTATTCAGCACCGGCTTAGCTATCGGCTCGTATCGCTTTGCGGTGCGCAACCTGATTCCGCTGGCGAGCCGGGCGGCGTGGCGCGCCAATCGGCACGAACTGCGGAAAGTGAACCGCCGCATTCGCCGCCGCGACTACGTGTATAAGCAAAGCAAAGACAAGTTTGAGCAGGAGTACGGCAAGCACTACGAGCGGCCCAAGTTTGGGGCGCGCATTGTGGCGGGTATCATCGGTATTCTGCCCAAAAAAGGCAAGCTACAATCGTTGAAATTCATCGCGCCCACGCCCGAGGCGCAGCGTATTTTCAGCAAGAGCTTTCACGAAACGGTGGTCAACTACGCCCACTTGCTGAGCGAGCAAACTGGCACCGTGGGCCAGACAATCAAGTTGCCCAACGTGGACTTTGACACCGGCCACGACACCAAAATCGGTGAGTACCCGCTCGCCGACCGCACCTACGGCGAATGGGTGCGCGAGCTGGCCAAAAGCGATTTCAAAGAAGTAACGGCCCCGATGCAGCAGAATATCCTGGCTTTTTTCAGCAACATGCCCAAGGAGCCGATTGATAAAGAAGAAAAGGAAAAGGACAACCGCCGCGAAACCCTCGAAGCCCTGGAAAAGCTGCGCGCCTTGAAGCTAGACGCGAGCACCACGCCCGGCCGCTAGCCCTTCGGCCTCAAAGCACAACCGTAGCAGCCACCTAGCCGTTTGCGTGAAGGCCAGTTTCGTATGTCTTTTACTATGCGCTTTCCTCGCTTTCTGCTACTGCTTTTGCTGCTGGCCCCGGCCGCTCCGGCGGCGGCCTATTCGGTGCTCACGCACCAGTCCATCATCGACTCAACCTGGGACCGCAGCCTGCTGCCGCTGTTGCAGCAGCGCTACCCAGGGGCCACTACCCGGCAGCAAGACCTGGCCCGCAGCTACGCCTACGGCGGCGCTATTATCCAGGATATGGGCTACTATCCGCTGGGGGCCAGTGTGTTTACAGATTTGACGCACTACGTGCGCTCGGGCGATTTTGTGCGCCGCCTGCTGCACGAAGCCAGCACCCGCAACGAGTATGCCTTTGCCCTGGGTGCCCTGGCGCACTACGCCTCCGACAATGTGGGCCACCCCGAGGCGACCAACCTCATTTTGCCCACCGTGTACCCCAAGCCGCGCGAAAAATACGGCTCGGTCGTGACCTACGAGCAGGCCCCCATCAACCACAGCGAGGTGGAGTTTTGCTTTGATGTGGTGCAGATAGCGGCCGGCCGCTACCGCACCAATACCTTCCACAAGCACATCGGTTTTCGCGTGAGCAAGCCCTTGCTGAAGCGGGCATTTGAGCAAACTTATGGGGTAAAGGTGCGGCAAATCCAGCTGAGCTTTGGGGTGAGCGTGGGGGTTTATCGGCTGGCCGTCAACCACGTGCTGCCACTGGTGGCGCGGGCGGCGTGGTTTAGCCAGCGCAAAAAGCTGCGAGAAGTGAGCCCCTACATTCGCCGCCGGGCCGAGATATACTACGCCAGCACCCCCAAGCAGCAGAAAAAATACGACCGCCAGTACGACGTGCCCGGCTTTGGGGCGCGGCTGCTTTCGCGCGTGCTGGATATAATGCCCAAGGTGGGGCCACTGCGCGACTATGCCTTTACGCTGCCCGATTCGGCGGGTGGGGCGCGCTTCCACGCCAGCTACCGCAAGGCGCTGGCGCGCTACGGCGCGCTGGTGCGCGAGCAGCCTACCGACACCGCCGCTAGCATTTCCAAGCTGCCCAATCTGAACCTTGATATCGGCCTGCCCACGCGCCCCACCGAGTACATTCTGGCCGATGTCACCTACGACAACCTGCTGCTGCAGCTGCGCAAGCATCATTACCAGCACGTTACGCCCGCGCTGCGGCAGAATATTCTCGATTTCTTTGCTGCTGGCCCGCCGCCCAGCGCGCCGCCCGCCCGCTACACCAAGGCCACCGAAGACGAGCAGAAAGACTCGCGCAAAAATCGCAAGCACCGCCGCCAGGCCCAGGAAGCCTTGGATGAGTTGCGGACCATGAAATCGTAGAATTTTTTCAGGAAGCGGTTAAACTTCACCGGGCGGATACCGTCTGTTGTAGCAGCCCCGCGGTTGTGGGGAGGCAGTTTACCTATTTTTTCTGGGGTATGAAATCATCTCTGCACAAACTAGTTGCCCTGTTGCTCGTGGCCGGGCTCTCGACTACCACCGTGCTGGCGGCTCGCGGCCCGCACCCGGGCCCCGGCGGCAACCCCGAAGCCCGCCGCGAAGAGCGGGAATACTTGAAAACCAAGGTACTGCCCGTGCTACAGCAGCAGCGCCAGCAGCTAGAGCAAGAGCTGGCCCCGGCCGACCGCACGCAGCTAGCCACCTACCGCACCCAGCTCAAAGCCTTAGCGAAGCGCGAAATGGCGCTGCACCAGGCTGCCCATGCTGCTGCTCGCCCGGCCGCCCCCGACAGCACCCTGCGCCATCGGGGCCGGCCCGAACTCACCCCCGAAATGCAGGCCGCCCGCACCGAGCGCCGCGAAATCATGCAGCAGGTAGCCCAGCTGGCGCAGAAATATCAGGCTAATATTGCCCGCATCGCCGCTGCGCTCAAGCCCCAGCAAACGCAGTGGATGACCGACCTGCACGCTATTATGCAGAAAAACCGGCCCGCTGAATCAGCTGAGCGCTCGGCTCCTGGTAATGATGCACCAATGGCTTCCAGGCCCGCATTTCACCGGTCCGGTCCTGGCTTTAGCGAGTTGCACTTGCTGCATCGGCCGACTGCTTTCCTGCTGCTTGACCCCGGCGCGGCTACGCTAGCCGAGGAAGAAACGGTTGCTACCAGCCTGTACCCCAATCCGGTAGCACCCACTAGCCAACTGCAATACCAGGTAAAGCAAGCCGGCCCGGTAACTGTGCAGATTCTTGACAAAAACGGCAATACGCTACGCACGGCCGTGCAAGCCACCCAGCAGGAAAAAGGCCCGCACTCGCAAGCTATCGACTTGAGCGAGCTGTCCAGCGGCACGTATTTTTATAAAGTGACGACCGCCACCGGTACTGAAACCAAGCGGTTTGTGAAAGAATAGGGTAGGCGCTACCCAATTGTTGTTTCAATGAAAGCCAGCCTGGCGACGGGCTGGCTTTTTTCGTGAGAAATTGCAGGCCGTAATCAGTGATTGCGCAAGCGTTTTTCCAGAGACGCCTTTCGGTCAGGCAACGCGCTGCATCTCGCGTGCTGCACTAACCTCAAAAACGTTATTGATTACTGCGCTACGCGAGATTCTTCGCTGCGCGCTGCATGACTTAACAAATTCCCGAACAGCTTCAAATGCTAACAGCCTCTACTCAAAAACGTATTTTTTCGCGGTTTCTGGCAGCCAGCGGTTTCGTAATCAGCCTACTAGCAGCCCACCCCGGCCGCGCCCAAACCACCGCGGCCGACGCAGCCGGACCACTGCTCACGCCAGCGCAGTTTCTGGGCTACGCCCTCGGTAGCCGCTTCACGCCGCAGGCCGAGGTGAACCGCTACGCCGCCCACGTAGTGGCCCACGCGCCCGGCCAGATGAAACTGGTGCGCTATGGCCAGACCTATGAGCACCGCCCTCTGGAAGTAATCGAAGTGGCTAGCACCGCCAATTTCACCAAGCTCGATGAAATAGCCCACAACAACCGCCGCCTCGCCGGCCTCGAACCCGGTGCGGCCAGCCGCCAGCTGCCGGCCGTGGCCTGGCTCAGCTACAATGTGCACGGCAACGAGGCGGTGAGCTCGGAGGCCGTGCTGCAGGTGCTCTACGACCTGGCCAACCCGCAGGACACTGAGATGCAGAAGTACCTGCAAAACACCGTGGTGCTGCTCGACCCTTGCGTGAACCCCGACGGCCACGACCGCTACGTGAACTGGTACAACCGCGTGCAAAACCAGTCGCCCAACGCCTCGCCCTACTCCTGGGAGCACCGCGAGCCCTGGCCGGGCGGGCGCTACAACCACTATTACTTCGACCTGAACCGCGACTGGGCCTGGCAAACCCAGCAGGAAAGCCGCCAGCGCATCGCGCTCTACAACCAGTGGCTGCCGGCCGTGCACGCCGACTTCCACGAGATGGGACCGAACAACTCGTATTACTTTTCGCCCGCCGCCCGGCCGTTTCACGCCGACATTACGCCGTTTCAGCGCAAGTTTCAGAACACCATCGGCGAGTATAATGAGAAGGTATTCGATAAGAATAACTGGCTGTATTTCACCCGCGAAGTCTATGATTTGTTCGCCCCGACCTACGGCGACACCTGGCCCAGCTTCAACGGGGCCATCGGCATGACCTACGAGCAGGGTGGGGGCGGGGCCGCCGGCCTGCGCTACGCCCGCCCCGATGGCGATACGCTGACGTTGGCCCAGCGCATCGCGCACCACGCGGCCGCCAGCCGGGCCACCATTCAGGCCACCGCCGAGCACCATGACGAGCTGCTGCGCGAGTTTGAAACCTACTACACCACCGCCCGCACCAAGCCCAAAGGCGAGTACAAAGCCTACGTCATCGCGGCGGGCAATGACCCTGGGCAACTGCGCAATTTTACGCAGTACCTCGACCGGCAGGAAATCAAGTACGGCTTTGCGCCCAAGCAAGTCAAGGCGAAGGGCTACAACTACTTATCGGGTAAAAATGAAACGGTGCAAGTGGAGCCCCGCGACATTGTGGTGAGCATGTACCAGCCCAAATCGACGCTGGTGAAAGTGCTGTTTGAGCCCAAGCCGCAGCTGGAAGACTCGCTGACGTATGATATTACGGCTTGGGCCTTGCCGTATTCTTTCGGCGTGAAGGCCTACGCGCTGCCCACGCAGCTGGCCGCCGATGCTACCGCGCCCACGACTACAATGGTGAAGGGCAGCGCTGCCTTAGCCGATAAGCCCTACGCCTACCTGGCTCGCTGGAATAGCCTGCAAGACGTGCGTTTCCTGAGCCGTTTGCTTCAGCAAAAAGTGAAAGTGCGCTTCGCTGAAAAAGCCTTCGCCGCTGAAGGCCAGCAGTATGCGCCGGGCTCGCTCATCATCACCCGCGCTGGCAACGAAGGCCTGGGCGCAAAATTTGACCAGTTGGTGCGGGCGCAGGCCGATTCAGCCGGTACCGTATTGCACGCCGTGAAATCGGGCTTTTCAACCACCGGCGGCGACCTGGGCTCGGGCTCGGTGCGGGCCATCCGTATGCCCACGGTGGCCGTGGTGGCCGGCCCCGGCGTCGATGCCACGGCCTTTGGCGAGGTGTGGCACTTCTTCGAGCAGCAGCTGGGCTACCCGCTCACGGTGCTGGGCACGGAGTACCTCAGCACGGTGCCGCTCAGCAAGTTCGACGTGCTCATTCTGCCCGATGGCAACTACGACACCGTGTACCCCACGGCCGCCCTCGACAACCTTAAAACCTGGGTGCGGGCCGGCGGCAAGCTCATTGCCCTCGAAGGTGCCGCCCGCTTTCTGGCCGACAAGCGCGATTTTCTCCTCAAAGCCAAGCCCGCTGCCAACACCGACAGCAGCAAAGCCGCCCGCGCCAACCCCTACCGCGTGCTGCGCCGCTACGGCGACGAGCAGCGCCGCGGCCTCGAAGCCCAGGCCCAGGGTAGCATCTACCGCGTGGCCCTCGACAACTCGCACCCGCTGGCCTTCGGTTACGGTGATGCCTACTACGCGCTGGTGCGCAGCCCCTTGGGCTACAAGTTCTTACCGCAAGGCGGCTGGAATGTGGGCGTTATCAAAAAGAACAGCTACGCGGCGGGTTTTACGGGCAGCCAGGCCCGCCCGCAGCTCACCGACACGTTTGTGCTCGGGGCGCAGGACCTGGGCCGCGGCCAGGTGGTGTACCTGGGCGACAACCCGCTGTTTCGGGCGTTTTGGCAGAGCGGCAAGCTGCTGTTTGGCAACGCCGTGTTTTTAGTAGGGCAATAGTTTTGGGAAGATGGCCGCGCAGCCGGCTGCGCTACGGTAGCTTGCTGCTTGAATGATGGACTTGGTTACGCTCGCACTACTTGGGGTAAGCGCCGGGGCCACGGCAATAAGCCTGGTTTTGGCGCAGCGCCAGCGCTACGCGCCCGCGGTGTGCTGGCTGGTGGCGGCGGCGCTGGGCTTGCGGCTGGCGCTTATCGGGGCCGACCCTTTTCTGCACGATTGGGACGAGCGCTTTCACGCGCTGGTGGCCAAAAATATGCTGACCACAGGCTGGGCCCGGCCGCTGCTACGCGCCCACCCCCTGCTGCCCTACGACTACCAGCAGTGGTGCTGCAACCACGTGTGGCTCCACAAGCAGCCCTTGTTTCTATGGCAAATGGCGCTGAGTCTGAAGTTGTTTGGTGTGAGCGCGATGGCGGTTCGCCTGCCCAGCGCCCTGCTGGGTAGCCTGCTGCTGTGGCCGGTGTATCGGCTGGGGCGCTTGGTGTTTAGCCCCGCCGTGGGGTACCACGCGGCGTTGCTGCTGGCCTTTGCCTACTACCAGCTCGAGCTCACCACGGGCTGGCAAAGCGTCGACCACAGCGACGTAGCCTTTGCCTGCTACGTTGCGGGCAGCGTGTGGGCCTACTACGAAAGCCGGCAGCCGCACGCCTCGGCGTGGTGGTGCGGGCTGGTGGGGCTGCTGGCCGGCGCGGCGGTGCTGTGCAAGTGGCTGCCTGGCCTGGTGGTGTACGCCAGCTGGGGACTAGAGCTAGTGGTGCGCCCCGACTACCGCGCTAAGCCAAGCGAGTATGCCCGTTTGCTGGCAGCCATCGGTATCACGCTGCTCGTGGTATTGCCCTGGCAACTCTATATCCAGCAGCAGTTTCCGGTTGAAAGCACGTTTGAGCGAAGCTACTCGGCGCAGCATTTTGGGCAGGTGCTGGAGGGGCAGGGTGGGCCTTGGTATTTCTACCTCACCCAGAATATGTGGTACCAATACCAGTGGCTGGTGCTGCTGTTGGGCGGGGGCCTTGGGCTGCTCTGCACGGCTCCTTACCGGCGGCGGCCGGTGCGGCCACTGTTGGTAAGCTGCGGGGTGCTCTTCGGATTTTTCTCAGTGGCCGCTACCAAAATGCCCTCTTACACCTATGCAGTTGGCCCCTTGCTGCTGGTAGTGGCGGCGGTGGCCTGGGTGGCGGGCCTAGCGTGGTTGCGCCCGCGCCTGGGGCGGTGGGGCAGGGCAGGGGCTGCTGCTGGCTCTTGCCTGGTGCTCGTGCTGGCGCTGCGCCCCTCTTCCTTACTCAAGCACCACACCGACCGGCTGGCGGCCGAGCCAGCAGCACGCCAACGCAAAGTGCAGCACACTACCCTTTATAAGCAGCTAGATGGCCTGGTGCCAGCTGGTTACGTAGTGTTTGGCGTGCCGGCGCTGGAAGAAATCGAAGCCATGTTCTACTCCCGGCAAAACGTATATGCCGGCTTACCCAGCCAAGCCGAATACCGGGCTTTGCGGGCCCAGGGCGTGCGCATTGCCATTTTTTTGCCGGCAGGCTGGCAGGCCCTGCCGCCGTATCTGGCTACGCCAGAGGTGCGGCTGTTGCCCGGCCGACTGGAATAGGCCAGACCTAAGAAGCTGCTATCGCGCAGCTACTCAAATGGCAGCCAGCTGCAGCTTGGCCCCGGCTTTAAATAAATCGACGTGCTCGCGCGGGTGCACCAGCACATCGAGGCAGCGGCGGTGGCGGCGCGCCATGGTGTCGTGCACCGTGTACAGGCCATCGAGGCCCGGCGAGATGCCGCGCACGCGCACCGTGTCGCCAAATGAGAAGGGGCCGCCCCAAGGGCGAAGTAGGTCGCGGGAGAGGGCCAACCAGCGCGTGCGGCTACTATAGCCTTTGGGAATGCGCGAGTTATCGGCTGTCACGAAGGGCTCGGCATCGGTTTGGCCGGCGATGGCTTCGTAGGCAGTGGCCGTGACCGTGTACACGGGGGCTTTAGCGCTGGGTTTGCGTAGCAGGGCCACGGGCAAAACCACGGCCCGGTAGGCCGCCCGTAGTGGGGCAAAAAAGGTCGCAAAGGATACCGTTTGGGTGGGTAGTGCGGGCCGCAGGTGGGTAGTGCCCCACCCGGTAATAGCCATTAGCCCGCAGCTAAATAATCGTATTTTATCCATCAAAATTTTTAGTAATTCAGTCGCCTTTTTAGCCCGGCGGTATGGGCGTATTTTGCCTTAGGGAAGTAGTGAAGCCTTAAACTCAATTTTTTATTAACATAGTTCAATTACAAATTGTTATCGTGCCAAATATGTCGCAATAATGCCCTGCCGCATGCCTATTGATAGTTATTTGAGGCGCGCTTACTGCGCTGCCCAATGCCAAAAAATTGAGCTTTATCAGTTTTTATTTCTAATTGCCCTACCCGAATGAATTCTGCTGACTGCTCTGCCAGCCAACCCGGCGCGACGGAAATACTAGCCATCGCGCAGCGCCTGCAAGCCTTGGCGCAAGCGGGCCTGGCGTATTCCCAAAATGTCTTCGACACCGAGCGCTATGCCGAGGTGCACGCCCTCAGCCTGCAACTGATGGCGGGCCTGACCGGCCAGCCCGTAGCGCTGCTCGATACCCTATTTGCGGAGGAAACCGGCTACCCGACGCCCAAATTCGATATCCGGGCGGTGTTGTTCAGGGGTACCGATGAAATCTTGCTGGTGCAGGAAAAAATGGACGGCAACCGCTGGTCGCTGCCCGGTGGCTGGGCCGATGTGGGCTACACGCCCTTCGAGGTGGCTGTGAAGGAAGTGCGCGAAGAAACCGGCCTCGAAACCGAAGCCGTGCGCCTGCTGGCTTTGTTCGATAAAAAGCAGCACCCGCACCCGCCGCAGCCGTGGTATATCTATAAGGCCTTCGTGCTGTGCCGCGTGGTGGGCGGGGCGCTTCAAACCAACACCACCGAAACGGCCGACGTGCGTTGGGTGCACCGCTCAGAATTAGCGCAGCTAGAGCTGTCTACCGACCGCATAACGCTCTCGCAATTAGCGCAAATGCTGGAATTTGCCAGCCAGCCGGATTTGCCCACGTTGTGCGACTAGATACTAGATGCTATACACTAGTAAAAAACCAGCTGTCATTGCGAGCAACGCGCAGCAATCGCACCTGAACGGAGCCTGAACAGCCCGTCCTGATGCAATTGCTGCGCGTTGCTCGCAATGACAGCTGGTTTTACTGGCTACGGCGTGAGCAGCGCGGCTAACTGCCGGAGCGTAATCTCGGCCGACTTAGCATTATAACGGTAATTTACCAGCCGGTAGCCAGCATCTTCAAAACTCTGCTGAGCTATCCGCACATCAACCAGAGTCGAGAGGCCGGCATCCAGGCGCATCTGAATGAGCTTGAGCAGCTGGCGGGCAGTAGTATAGTTCTGCTCGGCATTATCGACCAAAACCAAGGTTTGCTCGTAGGCTTCCCAGGCTTTGCGGGCGTTGAGCTGGTAGTTTTTTTGCAGCGCCAAGCTCTGTAATTCAGCGGTTTTAGTGTTCACGCGGGCCACATCGACCAGGCGCTTATTAACGCCGCCGGTGTAGATGGGCAGCGAGATGCCCAGCCCGGCATACGGCCCGTAGCTCTGGTTGAAAAGCGTGGTGCCCACAGCGTTCTGGCTGCGGGCGAAGTTCGCGCCTGCATTTAGGCCCAGCGCAGGGTAGCGGTTGGCCTGGGCCACGCGTACTAGTAGCTCATTCACCTGTACTTGGCGCTCTGCGGCCAGCAAGGCGGGGTTGCGCTGCAAAGAGGTTTCAAGGTCGGCCCAGCGCAGGTTGCGGTCTACCGGAATGGTGTCTTCCAGGGCAATCGGCGTGTTCAGGTCGAGGGTGAGGGCGCGGAGCAGGTCGGCTTTGGCTTGCTCGGCGGCTAGGGCCTGCTGCTTCTGGGTTTGCAATTGGGCATTGAGGTCGAGCTGCGCCTGAAAGCGGTCGGCATTATTGGCCAAACCCACCGATTGGCGCGCTTCGATGAGGCGCAGCTTCTGGCGCGACACCTCCACCGAGGCCTCCAGCGTGCGGATGTAGCGCTGCTGCTGCACCACGGCGTAGTATTTCAGGCTGGCGTCGGCCAGGATATTCTGCACCGTCGAGTTGAGCTGCAACTCACTGATTTTCTGTAATTCATCTAACCGCTTGCGGTTGGCCACCACGTAGCCGCCGTTATAGAGCAGGTACGAGCCCGCGAGGCCGCCCGCGTACTGCGTCGAGCGGGCACCGGTGGCCTGGCGCGGGTCGCCAGTGTTAAATTCCTGCCGGGTGTTGTTGACCACCACGTTGTTGCTGCCCGACAGCGCCACCGAGGGCAGCCCGCCCGCAAAGCCTAGCGTGTTTTGCAGGCTTTGGACCTCCACGTTATTCTGGCTGATTTGAATATCGAGGCTGTTTTTGAGGGCCGTTTGCAGCGCGTCGTGCAGCGTGAGCGTCGGCACTTTCGGGGCCGCCTCCGTGGTAGGCGCGGGCACGGCCGGAGTAGGCGTTTGGGCCAAGGCCGCAGGGCCGAGGCTGAGTAGCCCGAGGCTGATAAACAGAGGTTTCATTGAAAACGAAAAACAATCGCTTGTCATGCTGAACGCAGTGAAGCATCTTGCTCGCACCGTTGGATGATTTTGATTACCGCGCCACGCGAGATGCTTCACTGCGTTCAGCATGACACTATTATAATTTGTTCGTGCTTACTCACGCAACTACCTCAGCTGGCTCGTGGGCAGGCGTCAGTTCTTCTTCTCCTAAAGCCACTGGCTTGCGCTCCTTACCGATGAACGTGTACACGGCCGGAATCACTAACAGCGTCAAAATCAAAGAGAATATAATGCCGCCTACAATCACTGTACCCAACGGCTTGCGGCTGGTACTGGCCGCGCCTAAGCTCAAGGCAATAGGCAAAGCGCCCAGCGCCGTAGCCAGCGAAGTCATCAAAATGGGCCGCAGGCGCTGCTGTGCTGCCAGACGCACGGCCTCGGCCAGCGGCAAGCCCGCGTCGCGCTGGTGGTTGGCAAATTCCACGATGAGAATACCGTTTTTCGTTACCAGACCAATGAGCATAATCATCCCGATTTGCGAGAAGATATTGAGCGTCTGGCCCATTACAAACAAGCTCAGCAATGCACCGGCCAAGGCCAGCGGCACCGTAATAAGAATAGTAAGCGGGTCGCGGAAGCTCTCGAACTGCGCCGCCAGCAGCAGATAAATCAGCACCAAGGCCAGCATGAAGGCAAAGGCCGTGTTGCCCGAACTTTCGGCAAAGTCGCGCGATGAGCCGGTGAGGGCCGTTTGGAAGCTGTTGTCCAGCACCTTATCGGCAATGGCTTGCATGGCTTTCACACCGTCGCCCACCGTTTTGCCCTCGGCCAACTGCGCCGAGAGGGTGGCCGCTTTTAGGCGGTTGAAGTGATAAAGCGTTGACGGATTGGAATTTTCAACCTGATGCACTACCGCTGAAAGCGGAATGCTCTCGCCCCGGCTATTAGTCACATAAAGACGGCTGATGTCGTTGGGGGCGCTGCGCGAGTTGCGGTCCACCTGCCCGATTACCTGATACTGCCGGCCATTGAGCAGGAAGTACGCCATGCGCCGCCCGCCAAACGCGCCCTGCACGGCCGCCACCACGTCTTGCGTAGTCAAACCTAAGTCGCGGATTTTCAGACGGTCAAACGTCAGCTGCACCTCGGGCTTGTTGAATTTGAGGTTGGCATCGACGTTCTGGAACGTCGGGTCTTGCCGGGCAGCAGCCAGGAATTTGGGCAGCGCTTCCCGAATTTTATCCAGGTCGGTGTTTTGTAGCACAAACTGCACCGGAAGGCCGCTTTTCGCGCCCGAACCCACGGCAATCGTCTGCTCCTGCACCACGAATACGCGGGCATCGTTGAAGCGCTTTACCTTCTTGGTCAGGTATTTGGCGATGTCGTCCTGCGAGCGTTTGCGCTCGTCGGGCGGCACCAGGCCCACGCGTACTTGCGCCGAGTTGGCGCTGCCGCCGGCGGGCGTGCGAGCAAACACAAAGTCGGTTTCGGGAATCGAATCTGTCACGAACGCCGCCACTTTATCAGCCACTTGTGACATAGCATCGAAGCTCATGCCCTCCGGCCCGGTGAGGGTCAGGCGAACGCTGCTGCGGTCTTCGAGCGGGGCCAGCTCGGTCGGCAAGCCTTTGCCAATGAAGTAGATGAGGCCCGCGCAGGCCGCCACCACTACCCAAGCCAGACCGCGCACTTTGAGGAAGCCGCCCACGATGCGCCCATACCAGCTTTCCATGCCTTGGAAAAACGGCTCAGTCGCGTCGTAAAATTTGCCGTGGCCGCTGCCGGTGTTGCTAGTGTTTTCGCGGTGCAGCACCACGTTGAGCACCGGCGTGATGGTGAGCGACACAAACGCCGAAATCAGCACCGCACCCGCTACTACTACCCCAAATTCACGGAACAAACGCCCGGTAAAGCCTTGCAGGAAAATCACCGGCAAAAACACCACCGCCAGCGTGAGCGACGTAGAGATAACGGCGAAGAAAATCTCCTTACTGCCTTCCAGCGCCGCCCGCTTGATATCCATGCCTTCTTCGAGCTTGCGGAAGATATTCTCCGTCACTACAATGCCGTCGTCCACCACCAGACCGGTAGCCAGTACGATACCCAGCAGCGTCAAAATATTAATAGTAAAGCCCGCTAGGTACATTACGAAAAACGTGGCTACCAGCGAGATAGGAATATCAATAAGCGGGCGCAACGCCGTGAGCCAGTTGCGGAAGAAGAAGAAAATCACGACCACTACCAGCCCGAAGGAGATAATGAGCGTTTCCTCCACTTCGTCGATGGAGCTGCGGACAATTTTAGTGTTATCCGTCAGCACCCGCATCTGGATATCCGACTTGTTTTCCTTCTGCACCTCGGCGAGGCGCTTGTTGAATTCTTCGGCAATCTGCACGTAGTTCGAGCCCGGCTGCGGCACCACGGCGAGGCCCACGGCGTAGGCACCGTTCACCTTCCAGGCCTGCTCGTAGCTTTCGGGGCCGAGCACCACGCGGGCCACGTCGCCGAGGCGCACGATGCCCTTGGCATCTTCGCGCAAAATGAGGTTGCGAAACTGCGCCTCGGTGGTGAAGCGCGCCATCGTGCGGATGGTCAACTCGGTGCTGCCGCCGTAGATTTTGCCGGCCGGCACCTCCACGTTTTCCGCGTTCAGGGCCGTTTGCACGTTCGTGAATGACACCTGGAAAGCGTCCATTTTAGCCGGGTCGAGCCAGAGGCGCATCGAGTAGCGCTGCTGCCCGAAGATGTTGATGGCAGATACCCCGTCGATGGTCTGGAAGCGCTGTTGCAGGTTGTTTTCCGCAAAGTCGCTGAGGTCCATCAGGTTCTTGGTGCGGCTCTGCACGGCCAGAATCAGGATGTTGTCGGAGTTGGCATCCGACTTGGCTACCACCGGCGGCGCGTCAATGTCCTGCGGCAGCGAGCGCACGCCTTGGCCCACCTTGTCGCGCACGTCAGAGGCAGCGGCCTCCAAGTCCACGTCGAGGTTAAACTCGACCGTGATATTGCTGCTGCCCAGCGACGAGCTGGAGGTGATGGATTTGATGCCTGGAATGCCGTTAATCTGCTTTTCCAGCGGCTCAGTTATCTGGTTTTCAATAACATCGGCGTTCGCCCCCGTGTACGAGGTCGAGACGCTGATAATCGGCGGGTCGATGGCCGGGTAGTCGCGTAGCGCCAAAAAGGAGAAGCCCACCGCGCCGAAGAGTATCAGTAGCAGGTTGAAAACCGTGGCTAACACGGGCCGCTTGAGGGATAGCTCGGATATGTTCATTTGCTATAACTATAACTGGAAAAGGCATCCGTCATGCTGAGCGCAGCCGAAGCATCTTGGCCGCTTCGTTGCTAACGGTAGGAGTTAGTACCCCAGCCAAGATGCTTCGGCTCCGCTTTGCTGCGCTCAATATGACAGACGTTTTTGTATCAATTCAATTACTTCACACTCCGCACCTTCACCGGTTTGCCCGGCTGCGTAAACAGCACCCCATTTGTCACCACCGAATCGCCAGTAGCCAGGCCGCTGATAACGGCAATTCTATCGTCTTGGCGGTCGCCGGTTTTTACGTCCTGCATTTTGGCTTTGCCGTGTTTCACTAGCACCACTTGGTCCGATTTGTCGCCGGGCATGATGGCGTTGGTGGGCAGCAGCACACTACGCTTGGCCGCGCCGGTGGGCACCTGCACGCGGGCAAAGGTGCCGGGGCTCACTTGCGTGCCGGCTGGCAGCGTGGCGCGCACGGTCAGGTTGCGGGTGGTTTGGTTTATCTGGCTTTCGAGGGCCAGCACGGTGGCCGGGTAGCGGCGCGGTGGGTTGCCGGCGAAGTTCACGGTCACTTTCGAGCCCGGCTTCACCAAGGCGTTGTAGGCTTCGGGCAGCGTGAAATCGACCTTAAGCTTGTCATCGGCCTGCAAAGTGGCGATGATAGTCGTGGGTGTCACGTAAGCGCCAGGGCTCACCTGGCGCAAGCCTAGCACGCCGGTGAACGGGGCACGCACCACCGTTTTGGCAATCATGGCCTGCGTGTAGGCAGCATCAGCCTGACCGCTCGCTACCTGGCTCACGGCCAAGTCGTAGTCGGCTTGGTTTACGCCCTGCACTTTCAGCAGCTTCTCCAGGCGACTCACCGAGAGCTGCGATACTTTGAGCACGGCAGTAGTCTTTTGGAGCTGGGCGCGCAGGTCGGCATCGTTGATGCGGGCAATGATGGTGCCCTTCGCCACGCGGCGGCCCTCCTGCACGTTGAGGTCGGTGAGGCGGCCGTTCACTTCGGGGTGCAGCTCTACAAAGTCGTTGGCGACTACGGTGCCATTGGCCTCGACTGAATCGCTGACGGAGGAGGGGCGAGCCACCAGTACATCGACCAGGGCGGGGCCATTGTTCTTTTTACCATCTTTGTCTTTGCCGCCGCCCTTAGCTTCGTCGGGTTTGGCGTGGCAGGCGGCCAGTAGGGCCAGAGTTCCGCAGGCAAGCGGCAGGCAAGCCGGGGTCGGAAAGCGCATAAGCGTAGAAGAGTGAGTCAGGCGATTTAGCAAGGGCAGCTGAAGTGAGTGAGTAGGTACTGTTCAGCTAAAGGTCAGAAAAACAGCCCATCTGGCCGTTGCTGGCCTAAGCCGGCACAACGACCCCCGCAAACTTTGGGTTCAGCAAGCGCAAAGGACGCACGCACCAACCCAACGTTGCATGAAGCCAACGTTACTTTGCCGCCCATGAAGAAGCCCGCTGCCCCACTGCCCACCGCCCCACCCGAAGAGCGCAATTTTTTTCACGATGTGCACCAGGTCACGCGCCTTGTGCCGCCGGGCCGCGTCACCACCTACGGCACCATTGCCCACTACCTGGGCAGCGCGCGCGGCGCCCGCACCGTAGGCTACGCCCTCATGGCCGCCAACCTCGACGCCCTCACGCGCCAAGACGATGCGCCCGTGCCCGCCCACCGCGTAGTCAACCGGCTGGGCCAGCTCTCGGGCCGCCTCCACTTTCCCACGCCCACCGCCATGCAGGAGCGCCTGGAGGCCGAGGGTGTGCGCGTGGAAGATGACACAGTGGTAGACTTCGACAAGCTATTTTGGAACCCGGCTACGGAGTTGGAATAGGCTGCTGGCAAGGCAAAAAAAGGCTGCTGGTAAACGAGTTACCAGCAGCCTTTAGGCAAGCTTACTTGTTGACTACTTAGTTACCTGCAAGGGAGCCTGGGAGAAGTGGAAGTAGGTAAACTTCCATTCATTCTTGCTGTCTTTGCTCGCCATCATTACGTAGGAGCCCGTATCAAGTCCTCCCTTGAAGTTGTGTTTAACAGAAGGCAAAATCCTCTAGGAGTAGTAGCCTGAGTAATAGACCATATTGGCATTACCACCTTTGGTCAGCGGCATAAATTTTATGTCGGCGGTGCCATCATTCGACGAAAAGGCATAGGTGTTCACCGAGTTAATGCCGGTTATCCGCTGTTTTGGCGTAGCGCCAATCACCACTACGTGGTCGGCCAGCATGCTCCGAACTTTAACGGAGTCATATTTCATAGCAGCTGCTATAAAATCCTCGCTGATAGTAGTGGAGGCCATCGCAGTGCTTGGAGCGGTGGCTTCGACCGGTGGGGTAGTGGCGTTGCCAGAGCAGGCGCTGAGTAGCGCGGCCAGCGCCAGGAGGGGTAGGGTAGTTTTTATGCTTAAAAAGGGGGGTGCAGGTTGCAGAAAATCAAGCCGTTAGATTGTCGGCGGGAAAATGAAGGCGTAAGCCAGGCGGCTGCGGCAAAAAAGCGGCTGGAAGACGAGTCCCCAGCCGCTTTTCGCCGCGAAGCAGGCAGCCGTTATTTGTTGGCCTTCATAGGGTCTGCGGCTATGTGTACATAGCTAATTTGCCAGGTAGCCCCTTCCTTGCGGGTCAGCGTCATGTAAGAGCCGTGGCCCAAAGCGCCTTTCGGAAGGTTAGCCATCGGCTTGATGTCGTAGGTGTAATAGCCAGTGTCGTAGCCCATCGTGGCGTCGCTGCCCGACTGCAGGTGCGTAAGTTTTAGATTGCTGCTGCTGAATATCTGCTTCAGCCAGGCAATGCTCACCGAATCGCGGCCGCTTATCACCGCCTCCGTGTTGACGTGAAACCGCACCTTCTTCGACAAGCAGGCGGTGGCGGTGGCCAAATCCTGCTGCTGCAGGGCATCTGAAAACTGTTGCGTCAAGGCGGCCATAGTGGCCGGCCCGGCCGCGATGGGTGGGGTAGCGGCGGGTGCGCTGGTGTTGCCAGCGCCGACGGCCAGTAGCGTAGCCAAAGTCAAGAGTAGTAAAGTAGTTTTCATGCCTAATAAATGGAGTAAAGTGCCCGGTAAAACTACAATATAGTCAATGACTTATGTCGGCAATGGTAGAGGAATTATTGTAAAAAAAGTATAAATAATAGCTTCTATGCATTCACCCAGCTGTCGGGGTTAAGTGTGAGTCCTTCAAAGCCGAGGACACGCGCCTAGAAAGCAACACGGTAGTAGATTTTGAGCACCTGTAGCAGGGCCCGGCCCAAGTGTGGGGGTAGCTGCTGCGCCGAGCTATTCGCCCGGTTTGCTAGGCTTCACAAACCGCTCGTCGAAGACGCCGACCTTGGCGGGCACTACCTCTAGGGGTGGCTTGGTTTCGTCGTCGGGGTAGCGGCCCACCTTCACGTACACGGGGGCCAAGAAGTCGGGCTGCATCACCAGTTCGCGGCCCGTGCGCGAGCCCAGGCGCAGGCGCACCTCACTCATGTGGTCGGTGTAGGGAATGGTAAAGGTCTGGTTTTCGGCAATCTGGCCGATTAGTTTACCGTTGAGATACACGGGCTCGGGCTTGCTGCCGAGGCTACTCTTGCGGCAGTACACGTGTAGCAGCACGGTATCGGGGGCGGTGGGGCGCTCGTCGTCGGAGAGCGTCGATACCCGGCCCGTCAGCAAGTCGAGGGTGAAATCGGTAGGCCGCCCGCTGGTGGAGGCCGCCGCAATGGCCCCGCCCGCCAGGCCGCCCAGCACCGCGCCCGTGCTGGCCGCGCCGGGGTCCGACGTGCCCGGCCCCACAAAGCCGAAGCTGTCGCCCTGCCGCGCCAGCTGCCAGTAGCGCTTGCGGTAATACAGGTACACCTGCCGGCCATCCGAAAAGCCCCAGGCTTCGCGCAGCTGCGCGCCCCGCGTGCCATCGGCCTCCTGCAAGTAAGGCGTGTAGGTAGAAACACCGCCCCAGCCCTTGCCAAACACCCGCTCGGGCACCACCACCAGGGCCGGGCTGGCCACCGGCGTATTGTTGCGAAAATCGAGAAACGTGGGGTAGTAGCCCGCCGGCCGCACCGAGTCGGTGAGCACGGGGTAGGCGCGGCTGGCCACCGGGCGCGTGCCCGCCAGCAGCTCGGCCACCGGGCGGCCCGGCTGGGCGGCCACGCTAACCCAGTCGGCACTAGCGAGCTGCGCGAGGCAGGCTTGCAAGGCCTGGGCCAGCTGGCGCGGGTGGCGGCCGGTGGTTTCCATGCCTTTGCTTTGCACGTTTTCGTGGGTGCTGAGGGCAAAATGGGCGTTGTCCTGGCCGTCGAGCAAATAAAAATCCAGGGCTACGTCGTCGCTGGCCTGCTCGCTGGTGAAGGTGATGTTTTCCTGCACGTGCAGGGTGCGCACCAGCGCTAGCACGGGCTGGTCGGTGGGGCGGGCGGGCAGCTGCTGGGTTAGCAGCGCTTGCAAAGCGGTGGCCACGGTGGGCTTCAGCTCGGCGCGCTGAGGCATGTTGGCCATGCCCCGCCGCACTGTGCCGATGCCGGCGCGGCGGGTGCGCCCATCGAGTACCTGCTTGATGAAGAACGTGCGGCCGGGCACGGCCAGCGTCTGCTCGCTCAGGTCGATAACGTAGGGGGCTACTTGGGGGGCCTGTGCCTGGGCCAGGGTGGGCCGGCCCACCAGCCAGCCACTACTCAGCAAGGCTACGAATAGCTGGGGGCTAAAATATAAGTACTTGTTCTTAAGCATAAAGCAGCGGTAAAAAAAGACGTTTCGGGGCTACCGCACCAGTTTGCTAAGCGCCGCCGCGCCCGTGGCATCGGTCACCTTGCGGAGGGGCTCGGGGCCGGTAGGGCGGCATTCGAGGTAGGTGGGGGCCTCGGCAGTCGGCGTCACGGCCAGGTAGGTAGCGGGGCCGGTGGTCGGCAGCAGGCACACGCGCAGGGCCTGGTCGCTGCTGGGTTCGAAGGTGAGGAAATCGCCCGCGGCTAGCTCCTGGGTTGGCTGCCCCTCGGCCAGGCTAATGCGCACGGCCGGGCCCTTCTCGCTGCGCGGCCGGTAAATGAAGAGATGGGTGGGCCGGTTGGCTACCACTGCGGCGGCCACGCTATTCGACTGCGCCAGACGCACCTCACCCGTCAATAAACTTAATTTGAGTAGCCGCAGTGGGCCACCGGCCGCCGCCGCGTCGGCGGCCCCGACCAAAGCACCCCCCAGCGCCCCACCCAGCAGCGCCGCATTGCCCCCGGCGCGGTCGCTGGAGGCTTTGCGATACACGGGGTCTTCGCTGGCTGACCCAAAAAAGAGAAAATCGGGGCCGCGCCGTTCCAGCTTGTAAAAGCTGCGGCCCCGCCGCACGTAAAAATCCTGCCCGTCGCAAAAGCCCCAGGCATCGGTCGCCAGCACCCGGTGGCCCGCCTTATTGCGGTAGGCTTTTATTTCCATAACGCCCGCCCATTCAGGATTGGCATACGGCTGCTGCTCAACTATTGGTTGGCCAGGTTCGCTGGGTTGATTAAGCCAAAAGTCGGTGAGCGAGGTGTAAAAGCCCGCTCGCGGCTGCATAGCGGGTGCAAGCACCGGCAAGGTTTCGTTGGGTAAGGGCTGGGGAGCCAGCACCAGCGTTTTGGGGTAGCGCGGCCCACTGGCCAGCCACGTGGCTGGCTGACTGCCTAGCGCAGCCGCTTCCAGCAATAGGTTGCCCAGATTGCCCGCATGCTGGCCAGTCGCATCGAAGGCTATTTCTTGGTGCGTGTTGGCAAAGCGCAGCACCAGTTGGTAGCTGCTATCGGGCTGCGGGGCATAAAAATCGGCCACCAAGCCCGCCGTTGCCGTTTCAGCCCAGCGGCCTTCGACAAAGCTGCCCGGCATTTCGGCTATTTCCAGGCCGCTGAGGCGCATCACCAGTGGCAGTGCGCCGGCGTGGCCGGGCGCGTGCGTGCGGAAGAACGTTTGCAGCGTAGTAGCCACTCCCTCCTGAAAAATAGCAGCGCGCTCCTTGCTGCCCCGCACTACCAGCCCCAGGCTGGCCCGCTGCGGCCGGGCATCAACCACGCGCGCCACGTAGCTGGTGCCCGAGGCAAAGGCCGCCGTTGTTTCGGGGGCGGGCACGTAATAAAAGGCCTGCGCCCCTGTCGGCCCCGTCGCGGCCAAGCTCAGCACTAAGCTAAAAGCTAGTAAACGAATAAGGATACGCAAAGCTGCCGGAAGTAAGATGGGCTTTAAAATCAGCCCCAAAGATGGGTCGGCGGCCGTATATAGTCACCGGCAGTTGCGTAGCACCTACGCCCCATGGCAGTCTTTGTACTTCTTGCCCGAGCCACAGGGGCAGGGCGAGTTGCGGCCCAGCAGCTTCTTTTTGTTGCGCAGCTGGCGCAGCCACTGGCGCGGGTCGAGGTGGCCGGGGCGAGCCGTTAGGGTTTGCTCGGGGTGCTGGTGCAGGGCTTCACTTAAGAGGTCAAACAACTCGGGGTGATGCGCTTGCAGCTTCTCGGGGCGCTCAAAAAAATACTCGTTTACCACCGCAAAAAACTCGGCCTCGTTGGTGCCCGCGTAGGGGTCGATTTCCGAATTGCCGGCCCGGATGGCGGCCAGCTCGCGGTGCATGACCTCGGCCCAGGGCTGGCGCAGGGCCGGCGGCAGCACGGCGCTGGGCACGCCGTCTATCTGGCCATCGGCCTCATCCACGAGGTGGGCAAACTCGTGCACGCCCACGTTGTGGCGGTCTTCGGCATCAGCAAAGCCCTGCACCAGCGCCGCCCGGCTCAGGCGCATATACTGTGACGTTTGGAAGTTCTGCACCGAGCCCAATAGCGTGCCCTGCAAGGGTTTTACCTCCTGGTCGGCGCGGGTTTCGAGCTGCCAGGCGTCGGGCACTATCAGCACCTCGTGCAGCGTGGGGTACTCCCAGCCCGGAAAGCCAAACACCGGGATAACGGCCGCCGCCGCCGTGAGCACCCGCGTGAGGTCGTCCACTTCGGTCTGGATGCCCGTGAGGCGCGTGCGAGCCAGAAACAACTGCATAGCCTGCTCAAAACGAGTCTTTTCGGTAGCCTCGAGGCCATCGTAAAAGGCGACGTGCTCGACGAGCAGCGTGCGCCAGCTTGTCGGAAAAGGGGCGGCCAGGGCGGCTTGCTGCCGCCGGGCATCGGCCGTGAGGTAGCGGTAAAAAGCGAAGAGCAGCGCCGGCAGCACAGTGCCAGCCAGCAAATAAGAAATCGGCATAGTGCCGGCTAAACGGTCGGGCCGGGCCTGCGGTTGGGGCAGGGGAGTGGGGTAATTGCCTTTTCGGGTGCATTTTTGCGCTTTACCTCGTCTACTTACCCGCGCCCGCCACCTGCCCCATGAACGCCGCCGACCTGAACAAAGCCCTCTTGGCCCTGATTGAGAAAAAAGCCGAGCTGCAAACGTTGACCTACGACGACGCCCGCTACGATGACGTAGAGGAAGCCCTGCACGACCTCGAAGACGACTTCAACGACGAATACGGCGCCGACCTCGAAGCCACCCTGGAGAAGGTGCATGCCGAGCTCAAGTCGGACACCGACGTGCTGCTACCCACCGCCTACCTGCCCGCCACCCTCACCCCCCAAAAGGAAGATGGCGTGTGGATTGACTCCGAAAAATACCCCGGCCGCGTGCGCCTCGTGCTGCGCCCCACCCCCGCCCGCTTCGTGCTCACTACCTCCAAAGGGCAGGAGCACGAGCTGTGGAAGGCCTAGGCAAGGAGAATAAACCAGTAAATTCTAACGGAGGCTGTTGTACTGATTTTCGCAGTATAGCAGCCTCCTTTTGCCGCTAGCTTTGGTCTCTGGATTACAGGACTTACGCACAACTCATCGACAGTAATTGCCCGCAGAGTGGTCGCAGGGTTTCGCAGTGACTGAATAGACCTGGCTTTGCAAAATCCGGCGGTTTAACCATGCGACACTCTGTTGGAAATACACATGCGCAAGCCCTATAAATGAGACAAGCTGACCTATCAAATGGCCAGCTGGCAGCCCCGAATAAAGCCTGCGCTTCCTTGTTCAACTAGCTCAGGCTGCGGAATAGCAACGCTAGGTTTGTGGGCCAGTAAATTGCTAGCGAAATTGCTGCATCCCAGGCAACCATTAGTCGGCCGCGGGCATCTTCTGGCCAACATCGCTAGCTCCTTTGGCTTATGTCTTTTCGCTACTCCTGCGGCCTGTTGGCTTTGGCGCTGGCCGCCACTAGCTGCGCCCCCACCTACCTGCTCGGGGTACAGCCCGCCGCGCCGCACTCGCTCTTTGCCAGCGGCCAGCCCCAGGCTGAAGCAGTGGCCGATAGTGTGGCCCTGCGCCTCAATTTCCTGGGCTACGAGCCCGATTACGTGGTGTTCAACGCCGAGTATCGCAACGACTCGCGGCGGCCAGTAGAGATACTGCCCACGGCCTTTGCCTACGCCCCCGTGCGGGCGGCGGGCGTGCAGCCGCCCACCCAGCGCGTGCAGCGCGGCGAGCGCGTGCCCGCCGCCGTGGCCGCTGCCACGCAAAAGGCCGCCTGGCCCGCGCTGCCGCCCGCCCCGCTGCCCGCCCTCGACCCCGAGCCACAGATAGCCCAGCTGCAAGACGGCGCCAGCCACGAAGCTGCCAAAGCCAGCCGCCCCGATTGGGTGGGTGTGGCGCTGTTTGCCGTGGCGCTAGGCACCGATATTGCCAGCGCCAGCCGCCGCACCGAAACGTATAGCCAAGCCCAGGCGCGAGCCGCTATCCACGAAGTGGCCTGGGTGTACAACGCGGTTTCCAGCTCCAACCGGGTGCGCCACGCCGCCACGGCCGGGGCCATGGCCCAGCGCGCCGACATGCTGAGCCAGTATGCCCTGCGGCGCGTGGTGCTTCAGCCCGGCCAGCAGGTGCGCGGCTACGTGTACCTGCCGCGCTTCGACCAAGCCGATGGCCTGCAAGTGCTGGCCCCCGTAGGCCGCCAACAGGTGCCAATTGACTTCGTGCAGACGCACCAGCGGCGGTAACGCTTACCTATCAACTATAAAAAAGCGGGCTTCCCCATCAGGGAAGCCCGCTTTTTTATAGTTGATTGCTATTTAGGCTAAATGAAATCGCTCAGCTCCAACCAGCGCTCGCCTTTGGCATCCAGGTCTTTATCGACAACTTGCAGGCGGGCGGGCCAGGCAATGAGGTCCTGGCGCGAGCCTTGGCCAGTGGCGAGGTTAGCCACCAGCGTTTCCTTTTCGGCTTCGAGCGCGGCAATATCTTTTTCCAGTTGCTCAAACTCCTTTTTCTCGGCAAAGCTGGCGCGGCGCTTGGGCGGGGCAGCGGGGGCCGGAGCAGGCGCAACTGGTGCCGCAGCCGCTACCTTGGCCGCGGCGCGGGCTACTTTAGCGGCCTTTTCCTCAGCTTCTAAAGAGGCTTCGGTTTCGCGCTCGGCCAGGTAGTCGCGGTAGTCGGTGTAGTTGCCGGGGAAGTTGAGCACCTTGCCGCCCGGCTCTAGCACGAAGAGGTGCTCAGCCAGATTATCGAGGAAGTACCGGTCGTGGCTCACGATGAGCAGGCAGCCCGAAAAGTGCAGCAGGAAGTCTTCCAGAATGTTGAGCGTGCCGAGGTCCAGGTCGTTGGTCGGCTCGTCAAGAATCAGGAAGTTGGGGTTTTTCACCAGCACGCGCAGTAGCTGCAAGCGCCGCTTTTCGCCGCCACTCAGCTTGTTTACCAGCGTGTACTGCTGGGCCGGCGGGAAGAGGAACAGCGTCAGAAACTGGCTGGCCGTGAGTACGTCGCCATTAGCCAGTTCTACTACTTCGGCCACTTCCTTCACAATGTCAATTACGCGCTGCGAAGGGTCAAATTCCAGCTCGGTCTGGGTGTAGTAGCCAAATACGGTGGTTTGGCCCACGTCCACGGTGCCGCTGTCGGGTTGCAGCTTGCCCGTCAGCATATTGAGCAGCGTAGACTTGCCCGCGCCGTTCGGCCCGACCAGCCCGATGCGGTCCTTTTTCTTGAACACGTAGCTGAAATCATCCATCACCACCTTGTCGCCGAACTTCTTGCTCAGGCTGTCGGCTTCGATGATTTTGCCGCCCTGGCGGGTGGTTTTCACGCTCAGCTCCAGCTGCTGCTTGCTGAGGTTGGTGCTGGCCTTTTCCTTGGTGATGTAGAAGGCGTCGATGCGGGCTTTCTGCTTGGTGCCGCGGGCCTGGGGCATGCGGCGCATCCAGTCCAGCTCCTTTTTGAAGAGCTGGCGGGCCTTCTCTACCTCGGTGGCTTCGCGCATTTCGCGGTCGGCTTTCTTTTCTACAAAGTAGGCGTAATTACCCTGGTAGCGGTACATGGTGCCCTTGTCGAGCTCCACTATTTCGTTGGCCACTTTGTCTAGGAAGTACCGGTCGTGGGTCACCATCAACAGCGTGAGGCTGGGTGAGTTCAGGCGGTTTTCCAGCCACTCGATGGTGGCTAGGTCGAGGTGGTTGGTGGGTTCGTCAAGCAGCAGTACGTCAGGCTCTTCGATGAGCACGCGGGCCAGGGCCACGCGCTTGCGCTGCCCGCCGCTGAGCTTGCTCACGTTGCGCTGCAACAAGTCGCCCAGGATGCCCAGGCGCCCCAATATCTGCTGCACCTGCGACTCGTAGTCCCAGGCATTGAGCGTGTCCATGCGCTCCATCACGCGCTGCAAGTCGTCGGGGTCGTGGTTGGGGTCGTTCACTACGTGCTCGTACTCCTTCACGGCGCGCAGCGTGTCGTTCTGGCTGGCGAAGATGGTTTCCTCCACGGTGAGCGATTCATCGAACACCGGCTGCTGGCCCAGGTACGTGACCCGGATGCCCTGGCGGCGCGTCACGAGGCCCGTATCGGGGTTTTCGAGGCCGGCCAGCACGCGCATCAGCGTCGTTTTGCCGGTGCCGTTGATGCCTACAAAGGCAATGCGCTGCCCCAGTTGCAGCCCAAAATTCAGGTTTTGAAACAGCCAGCGGTCGGCGTAATTCTTCGAGATATTCTCGGCAGATAGCAAGTTCATAAGTACTACAAAGGTACGGCAGCCGACTGCCCTATGAATTCTGCTGCGTAAAAACCGTTTGTCCTTGCGAGCGCAACAAAGTGGAGCGCGGCAATCTTTCCTTTCACGTAAGCGAGCGTCCGCTATGCATCAAGAAAGAATTGCCGCGCTCCACTTTGTTGCGCTCGCAAGGACAGATAATGGCACTCTACCCCAGCTTCGCCAAACTCACTTTAATCCGCCCAAACGCCTCCGTCAATTTCTCATCGGCCGCCGCCGTGCTGAAACGCATGCAGTCGGGCGCGCCAAACGAGTCGCCGCCCACCGACGACACGTGCGCGTCGTTAAGTAGATACAGCGCCAAATCGCCCGAGTCGGTGATAACCGAGCCATCGGGCGCGGTGCGGCCAAAGAACGCCGACACGTTAGGGAAGATGTAAAACGCGCCATCCGGCGTGGGCGTCACGAGGCCGGGAATGTCCTTGGCCAAGCCCAATACCAGGTCGCGGCGGCGGTGGTAGGCGGTCACCATCTCGTCGGCCGAGGCGCGGCCGCCTTGCAGGGCGGCCAGGCCAGCGCGCTGCGCGATGGAGCAGGTGCCGGAGGTAATTTGACCTTGCAGCTTGTCACAGGCGGCGGCAATATCCTGGCGGGCAGCCATGTAGCCCAGACGCCAGCCCGTCATGGCATAGCCCTTCGAGAAGCCATTAACAGTGATAACCTGGTCTTTCACGGCAGCGAACTGCGCCAAGCTCACGTGCTCGCCGGTGAAGTTGATGTACTCATAAATCTCGTCGGCCAGGGCAAAAATGCCGGGGTGCTGCGCCAGCACGTCGGCAATGGCGCTGAGTTCGGCGCGGCTGAACACGGCCCCGGTGGGGTTGCAGGGCGACGAGTACATCACCATTTTGGTGCGCGGCGTGATAGCAGCGGCAAACTCGGCAGCGGTCACTTTATAGTCGTTTTCGAGGCTGCCCACAATGGGCACGGGCACGCCCTCGGCCAGCTCCACAATGGCGGCGTAGCTCACCCAATAGGGCGAAAAGATGATGACCTCATCGCCAGGGTTCACCAGCGCCAGCACGGCGTTGGTGAGCGACTGCTTGGCCCCAGTGCTCACCACAATCTCGATGGGCTTATAGCTTAAGTTGTTGTCGCGCTGAAACTTGTCGCAGATGGCCTGGCGCAAATCGAGGTAGCCGGGCACGGGCGTGTAGAAGGTGAAGCCCTCATCGAGCGCCCGCTTGGCGGCGTCCTTGATGTACTGCGGCGTCTGAAAATCGGGCTCGCCAAAGCTTAGGTTGATGACATCGACGCCCTTGGCAGCCAGCTCGCGGCTCTTTTTAGCCATCGCGATGGTGGCCGATTCCTGCATGTTTAAAACGCGGTCGGAGAGGAAAGCGGTGGGAGCGGGGGCAGTTGGCGAAGAGTTGAGCGACATAAGTAAAGGCAGGTAAACTAAATGTAGGCGAGCAACAAAAGTATTCGTCTGCTAGCTTTTGCGGGCTACCTGGGCCGCGCAGTGCCAAAAAAAGACGATAGCCGCGCTGCCATCGGCCGCACCAGCAGCGCCTGAAACTAGCTGCTGGCTGGTGCCAGGCAGCTGGTACTACCCAAAAAATAGTGCTAATTGGCAGCGTAGTTAAACCAGATGTTGTAACTAATCTATATAGGGTGGCATTTTTTTGATAAAATCAAAAAATAACACTATTGCTAGAGGTAGTTTATAGGGACAAAAAGTGGCTTGAGAGCTTAAAAAGGCTCATTTAAGGCGAAAGTGCTCTGGCGGGTAGCATGAATATGCTATACCGCGGCATTGTATAGGTGGGTATTTTTGCAACTGGCAGAACGGCTGATAATCTCGGCTTTAATGCTCGCTTATTGCTTTCATCTTACTTACATGAAAACGGCTACTGCATACCCAGTTGTGCCATTGTTGGCAGCATTTGCGGGCCCAAACCGGTGCTCAGTAGCTGGGTACGAGGCTCGGAAGAAATATATGATAAGCTGTCTTAGAAATATCCTAATTAAACTAAAAATAAGCCGCTTGGGAAATGTACTCATTCCCTTAGCTACAAAATCACCTACCAGATAAGCAAAGCCATCTGCGACCGCCGCCGCTTGCTCCAACACTTTTCTCTTTTCCCACCCGTCTTTAGTAACCAATGAACAACTTGATTTCCAAGCTATAGCCCTGAACGTGCCCGGGCTGCCCAGCGGCCCGCTGGCGGTCCTGCGCTTCGAGTGCAGGCTAGCCCATTCTCGGTGAATGCAAGCGCTGTTCGTGCGCTCCTGGCTTTTCAGCCACCCACTGTTTTGCATCCTGATGAGTTAGGTTTATTGAAATAAATATCTGTATGTTAGATTTTTAGCTGGGTATTGAGCAACAGAGCCGCCCAGCCTTTTTACACTCATTTTCATCACTATTTGTCATTTTTTTACATGAGTAAACTCGCTACGCTGGACCGTTCGACGACGGCCATCGCCACTACCGCGTCGCGCCGCACCTGGCTGAAGGGGTTCGGCGCGCTTTTGGGCACCGGCCTGCTGGCTGCCCCCACTGAGCTGCTCGCCAGCCCGGCCGCCGCCGCTGGCAGCGCCCCGGCCCCCAGTAGCGCCGAGGCCGCCTCGGCACTCGTGGGGGGCGACGAATTTATTGGGATGGTGAAGCTGCTGACGGGCACCGCCGTGCCGCAGGGCTGGCTGCGGTGCGACGGCCGCGAGCTGGCCGTTGCCGATTATCCGGCCCTGTTTGCCCTGCTGGGCACCACCTACGGCGGCAACGGCCGCACCACGTTTGCCTTGCCCGATATGCGGGCCGGCATGGCCGACATGGCTGCCGCCGCCGCCAACCGGCCGGCCGAGGCGGTGCCGCTGGGCCAGCTCTGCGCCATTAAGGTGGCCAATGCGCCGGCCACCACCACGGCCGTGGCCGAGCTGCGCATGGCCCACCTGCACCGCTCGCGGCGCACTGCCTAGCCCACCGCGGGCAAGAAGGCTGGTTTTTTAGCTGCCTTAGCTGGCAGTACAGTCATTTTTTACCTCTACTCCTTTTACTTCTATGGACCCGTTTGTTGGAGAAATCCGGGCGTTTGGTTTCAATTTCGCCCCCCGCAGTTGGGCGCTCTGCCAAGGGCAGCTGCTACCCATCGCCCAGAATACCGCCTTGTTTTCGCTGTTGGGGACTAATTATGGTGGCAATGGCTATCAAACCTTTGGCCTGCCCGATTTGCGCGGGCGCCTCATCGTGAACCCAGGGCAGGGCAACGGGCTGAGTAACTACTCACTAGGGCAGCTGGGCGGTATCGAAAACGAAACGCTGCTGTTGACTGAGCTGCCGCAACACACCCACACCCTGACGCAGGGCCTAACGGTGATGGCGAGCAGCGCGGCGGGCATCAGCAGCACGCCGGCCGGCAATGTGCTGGCCGTCCTTAATACCGTGCAGCATTACAGCACCTCGCCCGATGTGCAGATGGCGGCGGGCAGCATTGCGGGCACGGCGGCCCCGACAGGCGCGGGCACCCCCCATTCCAACCTGATGCCCTACCTGTGCATCAACTACTGCATTTCCCTGACAGGCATTTACCCCCAGCGCCCTTAGTTTTTCATCTCGTTTTCTAATACCCTGTTATGGATAATTACATCGGTGAAATTCGCATTTTTGCGGGCACTTTTGCTCCTCAAGATTGGCTGTTCTGCAATGGCCAGTTGCTGAGCATCAATGATAATCAGGTCCTGTATTCGCTGCTGGGTACCACCTACGGCGGCGATGGGCAAAACACGTTTGCCCTGCCCGATATGCGAAGCCGGGCGGCAGTGGGTATGGGCCAGAGCTACGGCGGGAGCACCTACGTGCAGGGCCAGATGCAGGGCGTTGAGAACGTGACCCTCACGACCAACCAAATGCCCGCGCACCAGCACTCGGTGCAGGCCACCCCACGCGCCACCACGGGCACCCCCGCCATCGGCTCGCCCACTGGTGCCTACTTCGGCGACCAGGGGGGCAAGGTGTACGCCGCCAATGATGGGAGCGCCCAGCTGGGCCCCAACAGCATTGTGAATGGACAGGCTACCGCGGCGGGTGGTAGCCAGCCCCACCCCAACATCCAGCCTTATCTGGCCATCTCCTACATCATTGCTACGCAGGGTATTTACCCTAGCCGACCCTAGCTTTTCCTTTTTCTCACTTCTTCACGAGCATTCACGATGGACCCCTTTATCGGTGAGATTCGCATGATGGGCTTTGGCTTTAACCCAAAAAACTGGGCGCTCTGCAATGGCCAACCCCTACCCATCAACAGTAACCAAGCCCTGTTTTCCCTGCTGGGTACTACGTACGGCGGCAATGGTGTCACCACCTTCGCCCTGCCCGATTTACGCGGCCGGGCCATACTAGGTGTGGGCCAAGGTCCTGGCACGAGCAACTACGTGCAGGGGCAGGTGGGCGGCACCGAAACGGTGGCGCTGACCCAGGCGCAGTTGCCCGCCCACACCCACTCCCTAACGGGCACCCTGCAAGCGGCCGCCGGCCCCGATGCCAACGCGCCCGCCAATGGCTACCCCGCCCTGGCCGATGATGGCTCGGCCGCCTTCGCCACCGGCACCCCCAACGCGTCAATGGCCAGCAACTCAGTAACGGGCACCACGGACAATGCCGGTGGCAGCCAGCCCCACGAAAACCGCCAGCCGCAGATAGTTATGAACTACTGCATTGCTATATCAGGCCTTTTCCCCTCGCGCAGCTAAGCCCGAGCGCAGCTAACAGCCGGGTGGCGTCAGTAGCCCGCTTTCCTCTTCCTTCTATGCCCCGTCCTATTCCTTCCATGCAGGTAGCCCTCATCATTAGCAGTGCGCTGGGGCTGCCGCTGCTGCACGCGCTGGTGGGGCAGGGGGCGGTATCGGCCGTGGCCGTGCCCCACACCCCGGCCCACCCCGACGAGCCCAACCAGGTGGCGCAGGCGGCCGCCGCGCTGAGCCTGCCCGTGACGCGCCTGCACCACCCCACCCTGGCCGCCGACCTGCGCGCTTGGCTGGGCGACACCCCGCCGGCGGCGGTGCTGGTGTTTATGCTGCCCTGGCGGGTGCCGGCGGCGCTGCTGGCGGTGCCCGAGTGGGGCTTCCTCAACTTTCACCTGGCGGCGCTGCCCGCCTACCGGGGGCCCGAGCCGCTGTTTTGGGTGCTGCGCAATGGGGAGGCCGCCGGGGCCATGACGGTGCACCGCATGGCCGAGGGCTTTGACACCGGGCCGGTGCTGCTGAGCCAGCCCGTGCCCATCGGCCCGGCCGATACGCACGGGCTGCACCGCGCCCGGCTGGCCCACGCGGCGGTGGGCGTGGGCCAGCAGCTGCTGGCCGGCCTGCGCGGCGAGGTGCCCCTGCCCCCCGAGCAGCCCCAGGACGAAGCCGCCGCCCGCACCTGGCCCCGCGCCACCCTGGCCGATGTGTGCCTGAACTGGAGCGAGCCGGCCGAGGCCATTGCGCGTCTGGTGCGCGCCACCAACCCCTGGAACCGGGGCGCGTTGGCTTCGTTGCGCGGCCAGCCGCTGCGCGTGCTAGCCGCCACCCCGCGCCCCGAGCCAGTGGCTGCCCCGCCCGGCACCGTGGTGTGGGCCGAGCCGGGCCAGGGCCTGCTGGTGGCCTGCGGCGCCGGCCAGCTTTTGCAGTTCGATATCGTGGCCCTGGATGAGGGCTACCTGACCGGGGGCCAGCTGGCGGCGCTGGGCGTGGGTGTGGGCGAGGTGCTGGGTACGGTGCCGTCCCCGCCGGTTGGGTAGCACGCTTTCTGATTTCCAGGCCAGAACATTTTTAATTCCCTTCATCAATAAGGTAAGAACAATAGCGGCCCGGCCCCGATAGCCAGGCCAAAAGTTCACTGATTTTCAGTGAAGAAATACAGTCATACTTTTTACTTCTCACCCCGTTCTTTTTTTTTACTTAATATGAGGCATAGACTACTTCTATTGCTCTTGCTGCTGCTGCCGGCCTGGACGGCCTGGGCCCAGGCCCCGGCCTGGCAAAGCGTGGTGACAAGCACCGCCACCATCGTGCGGGGCAGCGCCGTGAGCGCCAGCGGCGACTACTACGTGGTGGGCAGCTACACCGGCACCGCCACCTTCGGCAGCACCACGCTCACGAGCGCGGGCGGCAGCCAGGACTACTTTTTGGCTAAGCTGAGCGGTAGCACCAACACGTGGGTGTGGGCCGTGAGCGGCATCGGCAGTTCGGGCACCGACGACGCCCGCGGCGTGGCCGTGAGCGGCAGCACCGTGTACGTAACCGGCACCTACGACGGCAGCCTCACCGTGGGCGGCTCGACCCTGACCAGCGCGGGCGGCCAAGACGTATTTGTGGCGAAGTACACCGACGGCGGCACCAGCGTGACGGCCAACAGCGCCCTCAGCGGGGGCGGCACCGGGGCCGACCAGAGCTTTGCTATTGCCGTGAATGGCACTAATATCTACGTGACGGGCTTCGTCAATACCAATACCACGGCGACGACCAACGTTAAGTTCGGCACCGTGTCGCTGGGTAATAACGGCGATGAAGACCTGTTCGTGGCCCGCTTTACCGATACGGGCACCCTCGCCTACGGCGGGGCCGTGAGCAGCGGCGGCATCGGCGTAGACCGGGGCCTGGCCATTGGGGTGAGCGGTACTGGCATCTACGTGACGGGCTTTTTTACGGGCACCACGGCAGTTAGCATCAGCAACTCGTCGCTAACCGGGGCGGGTGGCATGGATATGTTCTTGGCCAAGTACACCGACACGGGCTCGGGGCTGGGTACTGGCGGCGCGGTAAAGGGCGGAGGTTCGGCCAACGACCAAGGCCAGGCGCTGACCATCAGCGGCTCCAGCATTTACGTGGGCGGCACGTTCAACACCACGGCCAGCATTGCGGGCAGCTCGCTGACGAGCGCCAGCACGACGCTGCCGGACATTTTTGTGGCCAAGTATGCCGACACTGGCTCAGGCCTGAGTAACTCCTTTGCCGTGCGCGATGGCGGTGCTAACACGGAGGCCGTGGGCAGCATTTTGGTAAGCAGCGGCAGCGTATACGTGGCCGGGGCCTACACCGGCACGACTACGCTGGCCGGCACCAGCCTGACGAGCAGCAGCGACGATGGCTTCGTGGCCAAGTACACCGATGGCACCTCGACCCTAACCAGTGCAGGCGCTATTCACAACGGGGCCACTGCGGCCGGCGCGTCCGTCAGCGCAAATACTACCCTGGCCGTGAGCAATGGCCAGGTGTACGTGGGTGGCCTGGTTGCCACGCCGGCCACGTTTACCTCAACGAGCACCAGCACCCTCACCGCGAGCAGCGGCAGCGCGTTCGTGGCCAAGCTGGCCCAGAACGTCACGGTGGTTTCCATCACCGGCATTACACCCTCGCCGACGGCTACCACCCAGGTGACGTACCAGGTGGTGTTTTCGGGGGCGGTTACGGGCCTCGGCATCAATAATTTTGACTTGACCACCACGGGCCTCAGCGGGACTGGGATATCGGGCGTAAGTGGCTCCGGCACTACCTACACGGTGACGGTGAACACCGGCACCAGCAATGGCACCCTGCGCCTGAACGTGCAAAACAGCACGGGCACGTCGCCCACCATCACCGGTCTGCCGACTACCACCGGCACGACGTACACCATCACCAGGAGCTTCGCGGCGGCTCCCCAGCTGACCATTGTGGGCACGGGCGGCACGGGCAGCGATGTAACGGCTTTTGTAGACCAGGTGCAGGTGCTCAGCAGCAGCTCAGTATTCGCCAATGGTTTGCAGAACAGTAGCTTCGAAACGCACAACCCGTACAACAATGGCGGTAACACGTTTGCCTACAACCCCACCGGGGCTGCCTGGACGTTTAACGCCCAGGCAGGCATTGCTGACCAAGGCAGCGCCTTCACCCCGGTTACGCCCATTCCGAATGGCATTTCCGTAGCCTTCGTGCAAAGCAATGGCAACGGCAACGGCCAGCTCCAGCAAAACCTGGCCGTGCCCACGGGCAGTAACTACCAGGTGAGCTTCCAGGCTGCGCAGCGCGTGTGCTGCACTACGCTTGACCAGGCGCTGAACGTGTTCCTCAACGGCGTGTACCTGGGCATTAGCCAGCCCAATTCCAACGGGTACACCTCCTTCACCTCGCCCACCTTCGCCGTGGCGGCCCCGGCCCTCACGGCCAGCGTGAGCACCACCTCGGCCAGCACCACCAGCACGTCGCCCATTCCATTCGCGGTGAGCTTTTCGCAGAGCGTGGGCACCACCTTCACGGCTGCGGATGTGACCGTGGCGGGCGGCACGCTCACCAGCGGCAGCTTTTCGGGCAGCGGCAGTGGCCCTTACACTTTCACGGTAACGCCCAGCGCGTCGGGCACCGTGGCGGTGAGCCTGGCCGCCAACGTGGCCAATGATGCCAACAACACCGGCAACGCGGCCAGCAACACGGTGAGCGTGCAGTACACGCAGCCCGTAACGGCCGCGCCGGTCATCACCTTGCCGGCTAATAATACCGTTACCAACCAGACCGTTACCATCAGCGGCACGGCCCCGGCCAATAGCACGGTAGTGCTCTACAGGAGCTTTAACGGTGGTACTCCCCAGGCCACTACGCTCACCGCTACGGCGGGTGGCGCGTTTACCACCGGGGCCCTGTCTTTGCCCGATGGTACCTACACGGTGTACGCCACGGCCCAAAGCGCCGGCGCGTCGGTGAGCGCGAACAGCGCGACCATCACCTTCACGGTAGACACGACCCGCCCAACGGTAGTACTGACCAACCCCAGCCCCAGCGGCAGCACCAACGTGGCGTCTCCCTTCGCCTTCACGGCGACCTTCTCGGAGGCCGTAACGGGCTTCGTGGCCGGCGACTTGGCGCTGACCAACGGCACTGTGAGCGCCTTCTCGGGCAGCGGCACCACCTACACCTTTACCGTGACGCCCAATACCCTGGCCATCGTGACTACGGTGGCAGTATTCGCCAACTCGAGCCAGGATGCGGCCGGCAACGGCAACATGGGTTCGGGCACGTATTCGCTGACTTCGGCGCCGCCCACCATCGTGGTGTCGCCAGTTTCGCTGTCTGGTGGCACGGTAGGCACGGCTTACAGCCAGACCATTACGGCCTCGGGCGGCATTGCGCCCTACACCTTTGCCATCACGGCCGGCGCATTACCCGCTGGTTTGGCACTGACCTCGGGCGGGGTGCTCGCGGGCACGCCCACGGCGGGTGGCTCGTTTACCTTCACCGTAACGGCGACCGACAACTCGGCGGCTCCGGGCCCTTACAGCGGCGCGCGCAGCTACACGCTAGCCATTGGCGCGCCTACTATTACGGTGGCTCCGACTACGCTGCCTGGTGGCACGGTGGGCACGGCGTATAGCCAGACCGTGACAGCTTCGGGCGGCACGGCTCCTTATAGCTTCAGCATCACGAGCGGGGCACTGCCCACGGGCCTGGCGCTCTCCACAAGCGGGGTGCTTTTGGGCACGCCCACGGTGGCCGGCTCGTATACCTTCACCGTGACGGCCCGCGATGCTTCGACGGGCACGGGCGCGCCTTACAGCGGCTCGCTCAGCTACACGGTTGCCATTGCGGACCCGACCAACGTGACCTGGAACGGTACTATCAGCACCGACTGGTTCACGGCCGGCAACTGGACGCCGGCAGTGGTGCCCACGGCTACTATTAATGCGCTCATCCCGGCAGGCACCGCTTTCTCGCCCTTCATCGGCAGCACCACGGCTACGGCCCTCGGTTTGACGCTCAACAGCGGAGCCACCCTGAATATGAGCGGCGGCACGCTCGACGTGCGCGCCAACCTGACCAGCAATGGCACCTTCCTGCCCACGGGCGGCACGGTGGTGCTGGGCACCACGGCTCAGAGCAACGGCCCCAACATCTTGGGTAGCAGCCGCGTGCGCTTCTGGAACCTGACCGTGAACGCCAACGGCGTGCAGCTCAGTACCTCGGCTGGGGCCAGCGTGCGGCGTCTGCTCACGCTCAATGGGGCCTTCGTAACCCAGGCCAATGATTTTGTGTTGGAGTCAGATGCCACGGGCACGGCGCTGGTGGTAAATAGCAACTCCGCTGGCTTCGTGTCCGGCTCGGCTACCGTGCAGCGCTACATTGATGCCAGCGGCAACACCGGCACCAGCGGCTACCGCCACTACTCTTCGCCTGTGGGCGGAGCTACGGTGAATAGCCTGAGTACGAGTGCCTACGGTGGCTCGTTTACGGCCCAGGTCAATACGCTCTACAACACGGCCGACCCTAACCAGCTCACGCTGGCTACCTACCCCAACGTGTTTGGCTACGACGAAAGCAAAATCGCGGCCTCGCCCGCCGTGTCGTTTTCTGACTTCGACAAAGGCTACCAATCGCCGGCCAGCCTGGGCACCTCGCTCACCGTAGGCCGGGGCTACGCCGTGCAAATCGGCAACACGGAAAAGGTGCAGTTCACGGGTCCGCTTAATAACAATACCCAGAACATCGGGGGCCTCACCTATGCCGCGGCTAGCACGGCCGGGTCAGCCTCAGCGGGCTGGGCGCTCATCGGTAACCCCTACCCCGCGCCGCTCGACTGGAGCACGGTGGGCACGGCCGCTGGCTCCAGCCTGAATGGGGTGGACGGCGCGGCCTACGTGTTCCAAAGCACGAGCGCGTATAGCGGGCGCTACACCTCCTTCACCAACAACGTGGGTGCGGGCACCGGCCTCATCGCCAGCGGCCAGGGCTTCTTTGTGCGGGCCAGCACGCCCGGCACCACCGGCTCCGTGACCCTGACCAACGCCAACCGCGTGACGAGCTACGCCAACCCCGCCTTCCAGCGCACCACGGCCGAAACCCGGCCGTTGCTGCGCTTGAGTTTGGGTTTGGGCAATCAGCCCGCTACCGTAGCCACGGCCCAGGACGAGACGTTCCTGTACTTCGAGGCTGGGGCTACGAATGGGTATGATGGCCAGTTCGACGCCTACAAGCTGGCCAACCCCAGCGGCTACTACCTTGGCTCCGTCACGCCCGGCAGCACTCCGCTGGGCTTAAGCATCGACGGGCGCTCGCCGCTGGCCGCGGCTACCGTTACGGAGATTCCGCTGTGGGTAAGCCTGCCGGCGGGCACGTACACGCTCACGGCCACCGAGCTGCTCAACTTTGCCACGCTGGCCGGAGGCACTCAGGTGCAACTGCGTGATGCCCTACTGGGCACGCTCACCGACCTGGCCACGGTGCCCAGCTACAGCTTCAACGTGGCGGCCAATGCGGCCTACGCCGGCCGTTTTAGCCTCGTATTCCGCACCAGCGGCGTGCTGGCTACGGCTAGCGCCACCTTGGCGCAGGCCACCGCCAGCCTCTACCCCAACCCCGCCACCAGCGCTACCGCGCTGAGCGTGACGGGCCTGCCCGCGGCTGTTACCAGCTTGCAGGTAGAAGTGGTAGATGTGCTGGGCCGGGCTGTAGGGCACTACACCCTGCCCGTCCGCTCGGGCAGCGCCTACCAGCGCCTGGCCACCGAGCAACTGGCCAGCACGCTCTACCTGCTGCGCCTAACGGCCCTCGACGCGCAGGGCCAGGTGCAGGGCACCCTGCCCACCCAGCGCCTGACGTTGGCCCACTAAGTAACCCTGAGCCGGGCGGCCCCGCCGCCCGGCTCGCTGGGATTTTCTTCTCCTTCTTAATCGTGCAGTTTATGCCTGTTTTTTCTTTATCGTTTTTGCGCCGGGCGGCCCTGTTGACTAGCCTCCTGGTGGCGGGCGCGCTCGCTGGCCAGGCCCAGGGCCCGGGCAATAGCGGCACCACGGGCGGCCCACCAGCCCCTGGTGCCACGGCCGTGCCCCTCGATGGCGGGGCCTCGCTGCTGCTGGCCGGTGGCGTAGCCTACGGCCTACGCCGCCTGCGCCAGCGCCGGCGGGCTTAAGCGCCAACACATTTAGCCGGTGCCAACCGGTTTTTACCCAACACGCGCCTACAAAAGTATTTCGTAGGCGCGTGTTTTTTTAAATGGGCGGCTAGAGATAACTATCCAGACGCGTGCGCCTCACCCCCCGGTCCCCTCTCCGAAAAGGATAGGGGGAGCCTAGCACAAACTGACGCAAGCAAACGCTAGAAGTCGTCGAGCTCCCCCTCTGCTTTTCGGGGGCGGGGGGTGAGGCTCCCGCGTCTGGATAGTTATTTCTAGCCGCCCAGCTCGCGCCAGCCGCGCCATAGCACGCGCCAGTCCAGCTCGGGCTCATAGTCTTTGGCGTAGATAAACTCCAGGCGCTGACGTGTGGCGGCCGTCAGGGCGGCGGGGTTGTCGGCGGCTACATCTGCGGGCGAGAGGATGGCGGGGCTGCCCACCGCGCCGGGCGTGTAGCGCAGGCCCACCCAGGTGCGGCGGCCGCGCAGCACCTGCCAGGCATGGGGCAGCAGGCCGCCAGGTTGCCGCTGGCCCCACAGCAGCAGCGGCGCGGCCAGCACCAAAACCAAGCTGGCCACTAGGTCGAGCAGGCGCTTGGTGCGGCGCTGGGCGGGCTGGTGCAGGCGCAGGGTAGCATCGAGGGTGTAGTAGTCGCCGGGGGCGTCTTTGCTGCTGCTGCCAATGATGTACTGGCTGGCTTCGGGCAAAATCTTGTAGGCTACTGCTGGGCGCTGGGGCAGGCGCTGCATAAGGTCGATAATCTGGCCAGCGGATAGGTCCTGGCCACAGAAAATCAGCTCATTCAGCTCATAGAGGCGTACCAGCTCGGGCAATTGGGTTAGCTCGCCCAGGTAGTCGGCGGCGGGTGCGGCGGGCGCGCTGGGTGCCACGTAGCCGATGATATTGGCCGGCACCTGGGCGGCGGCCAGCAGCAGGCGCACGCGCTGGCTTTCGGCCTGGGTGCCCACGATGGCCAGGGTTTTAATTTGGGGCTCGCTCAGGCGCAGGTTGCCGTGGCGCAGCCAGTGGCTCAGTAGCCGGCGGCTCACCAGCGCGGCAATGGCCCACACCCCACCTAGCAGAATAAGCGCCTTCGAGAAGCGCCAGCTATCCAGAAAATTCGTGACCGCCGAAATCAGCAGCGTGCCCACCACAATGCCCCGCACAATGCGGCTGGTGCGGGCGCCCTGGTCGTAGCCGCCACTGAGCCAGGTAGTGGTGAGCCATACCACAATGTATATGGGCACCGCCACCAGCATGTACTGCGGCGGGTAGGGCAGGCGCACGTACTTGTGGTTGGCTTCCCAATACACTTTCAGCGCGTAGATGCCGGCGTAGAGCAGGCCCGCATCGAGGAGGGCGGGGGCGGCGGCAGTGGCCAGGCGCTGAGCCACCGCCGCCCCCGCCCGCAGCCAGATGGCGCTGTTTATCAGCTTCGAAAACAAGCCCGCCTGCCCCGGTGCGAAGTGCTTTTGGGCAAAAATGACCATCGCCCGGTAGAACACGAACACGTAGTTGACGCTCGTGCGCTTGGTGCTTTCGCCCTTGTAGTGCAGGATGCGGGTACCCGGAAAATACCAGTTTTGCCAGCCTCCTTGCGTGAGGCAGTACGAGAGGTCAATGTCCTCGCCGTACATAAAATAATCTTCGTCGAGCAGGCCCACCTCATCGAGCGCGGTTTTGCGCAGCAGCATAAACGCGCCGCTGAGCACCGCTATTTCGTGGGCCTGGTCGGGGTCGAGAAAGCCCAGGTGGTAGCGCCCAAATGTGCGCGACTTCGGAAACAGCCGCGCCAGCCCGAATATCTTGTAAAACGCCACCGCCGGCGTGGGCAGCCCGCGCTTGCTTTCGGGCAAAAACTGGCCCTGGCCGTCGAGCATTTTCACGCCCAGCCCGCCGCAGCGCGGGTGCTCGTCCATAAACTCGCAGCACCGCCGGAAGGTGTCTTCCTCCACCAGCGTGTCGGGGTTCAGCAGCAGCTGGTACTGGCCGGTGGCCAGGCGCAGGGCTTGGTTATTGGCCTTCGAGAAGCCCGGATTGTCTTTGTTTTCAATCAGAATAACCTCGGGGAAGCGCGCCCGCACCATCGCCACCGAGTTGTCGGCCGAGTTGTTATCGACCACGAATACCTCTACCGGCTCGCCCAGCCGCTCGGTGGCCCGCCGCACCGACAGCAGCGCCTGCTCCAGAAAGTAGCAGACATTATAATTAACAATGACGACGGAAAGCTTCACCACGGGGCGGCGAAGTTAGTGGCAGTCTTTCGTCTGTCATTGCGAGCGCAGCGCGGCAATCCTTCCTTTCGCATTGAATTAGTAACCCAAACGTGCAGGAAAGATTGCCGCGCTGCGCTCGCAATGACAAGCAAGATGCCACTGACCAGCTACCGCGCCTGGCGCTGGCGCTCCACAATGCTGCGGCCCAGCGTAATTTCATCGGCATACTCAAGCTCGCCGCCCATCGGGATGCCGCGGGCGATGGTGCTGATATTCAGCTGCTCCAAATCGCGCAGGCGGCGCGAGAGGTAGAAGGCTGTGGTGTCGCCCTCCATGGTGGGCGAAATGGCCAGGATGATTTCCCGAATTTCGGAGCCCTCGGCCCCGGCCCGCGTTACCAGCGAGTCGATGTGCAAATCGGCCGGCCCCACGCCCTCGATGGGCGAGATAACGCCGCCCAATACGTGGTACACGCCCTGGTACTGGCCGGTGTTTTCGATGGCGATTACGTCGCGCACGTCGGCCACCACGCACACCGTGCTGTGGTCGCGCAGCTGGTTAGCGCAGATGCTGCACGCCTCGCTGTCGGAAATGCTGTGGCAGGTGCGGCAGTAGGTGATGTCGAAGCGCATTTTGGCCAGCGCCTCGGCGAGGTTGGCAGTGGTGTCGGTTTCGGCTTTCAGTAGGTGTAGGGCCAGGCGCAAAGCCGTTTTCTTGCCGATGCCGGGCAGGCGCGACAGCTCAACTACCGCATTCTCAATCAGTTTCGAGGGGAAATCCATAAGGTGTATAAAAGTGACCCTAGGAGGCTGTGAGGGCACTTTTTAGGTAAGGTTAGGACGACTGCTAGTGCGCTTCCAGAAAAAGAAGGATGGCGACCAGCAAGCTGGGCCAATCAAAAGTAGGAGGAAAGAGCCGGCTCAGGAAAACAAGTAAACCGACCTCCTGCGTTCCCATTTCTACAAGACTCTCGGGTATTTTAGGGCCTATAATCTGGCTCCATTTGTTGGGTACTTTTAATTTTACTACGCGGGCCGCCTGCGGGGGCAGTTTGAAAGTAGAGCAACTTGCGTTAGCTCAGACGGCCCTTCGCCCCCGCCTCACAAAATAAGCTGGTTCCAGAAAAGCACCTGGCCCGCGTGCTGGCGTACCAGCCGGATGCCCCCGTCCTGCGAGACGACGATGGCCTGGCAGCCTGCCTCGGCCTGGCAGAGCCGGTAGGCGGCGCGGTGGCGGGTGCCGCCGCTGTCGGCCGCTTCGGGCTGCAGCTGCGTGCCCTCGGCATCGAGAGCGTGGTACACCAGGGGCGTGGCGGGGTTAGGGGCGGCGATTTCCACCCCGAAGCCGAGCAGGCCGAACTGCTTGTCGAGGGCCAGCGCGCCATCGACGGCCATGAGGTCGGCCAGCAAGTCGGCAAATTGCTCCAGCTCGGTGTGTAGCCGTTGCAGCTCGCCATCGGTAGAGAGGCGGTAGGCAGCCCAGCTGCTGATGCTAAGTGCTTGGCTAAGAATAAGTAAGTGGCTGAGCAGCTGCCGGTAGCGGTCGCCAAAGTCATTGTGCAGTACGCTGTACTTGGGGCGCAGCAGCCCCGCTGGGCCTACCAGCCGGGGCGCCTCGAGGGCGGGCACCAGCACCAGCATGCCGCCGTGGCCCTGGGCGCGCACCCGCGCCAGGCAGCGATGCAGGCTATAGCTACCGAGTTGGCGGGCCAATTCTAGGCCGATGCCATCGAGGTCAGGAGTTAGTGCGTCGGCATCTGGCTCCGAAAAGCCGTTGAGCCAGCCAATGGGAAATTCCCGCCCGCCATACGCGCCTACCTGGCCTTGCTGCAACACCAGTACCGGCTGCGACCCGCAAAAAAAGGCCAGCCGCCCTGGCCCCGCCACCTGCATAAACAAGGTCTGGGGCAGCAGAGCGGTATCGTGTGGCGCGTCGATGTGGTCCCAGGGGCGGGTAGCAAATACGAGCCCGTTGATGGTCAATTCGCCCGCTGGGGCGGTGCCTACGGCCAGCAAGGTGCCGGGGCGCTGCGTGACTGGGCTGAGGCGGCGCAGCTCCTGCGCGGTGTAGGCGCGCGGCTCACTGAAGGCAAGTATCTGGTAAGCAGCCACAACCTCGGGCGGGGGCGCGGGCTGGTTTGCGGGCGGCGCGGCGGGCCGCAATATGAGGTGGCACTGCACGGGGCGGTCTTCCTCGCGCAGCAGGCTGGCCTGGTAGCCACCCGCAATAAAGGTGGTCAGCACGGGTAGCTCGGGCAACGGGAAGCCGTGGGCGGGCCATTGCGCGAGCAGCGCCGCCGCTACATCGGGCGGGTAGGCATAGGTTTCGGTCACGGTAGGGGTGGGGCGCTAAGTGGAAAGTCAGCGAAATAAACCGGAGGCAGTTTTACAGTCCGTGTACGTAAGGGGCAAATAGCGCGGCCTTTTAGCTTGAATTATGGAACACAGGCGCGTAGCGCCGGTATGGCTATAGCAAAAAAACGGCCGGTGCTTCGAGCCGCGTAGCGGCGACACCACTAACGAAAAATGCCATCGCTATGCAGCTCAATTGTCGTTCTGCTGCTTAAAACTATAGACATACCGGCGCTACGCGCCTGTATTCCGCAGCTTGAATAAAAATGCTGCGAGCACCTCTGTGGCTTTACTCGCGCACTGAAAGCCCGCGCTACTGCGAAGCTGCGCTAAAACCTATTTAGCCCGCGATGCCCGTAAAAAAGTCAACAAATAGCTGCTGGTTGTTTTCCGCGTGCATCATGGCCAGCAGCTGCCGGGTTTCGGCCGCCACTACGGCCACGCGCTTGCCCATCGTTGCTTCGAAGGCTGCAATGGCTTGCGCGATGGTAGCAAACTGCCCGAGGCACAGCGCTTCGTAGAGGTCCAGGGCATCGGCCATGGCCTGGTTTACGCCTTCGCCGTTGGGCGGCATGCTGTGGGCTGCATCGCCGAGCAGCGTCAGGTTGGGCTGGGTCGGCCAGGGGTGGTCGGTGGGGTAGTAGTACGTTCTGCGGGGCGTGATGGTGAGCGCGTCGCTGGCAAACAGCGCCTGCCACTGCGGGCTCCAGGTGCTGAATTCCTGTTGAAACCAAGTGGCCACGGCCGCCCGGCTGGTAAAGTCGATGCCCGAGGTAGTCAGCCAGTCTTCGGGCTTTAGCAGCCATATCCAGTACAGCAGTGTGCCATCGCCTTTGGCCAGGAAACTGATAAACTGGCCGTTTTCGAGCGCAAAGAGGCTGCCGCCCTTCACCAGTTGCCACAGCGCCGGAGCCTGCTCCGCCGCCTGCGGAATGGTACCCTCCAAGAACGTCACGCCCGCATACACCGGCGGCGTATCCGTGACATAGGTCCGCACTTTGGAGTTGGCCCCGTCGGCCGCTACCACCACGTCGGCATACGCGCGGCTGCCGTTTTCAAACTGAATTTCCCAGCCTTCGCCGGCCGGCTGCATGTCCACAAAGCGGGCATCCCAAACCACAGTTTCGGGGTGCAGCGAGGCCACGAGCATATCGCGCAGCGGCCCCCGGTCTATTTCGGGGCGAAAGTGGGCATCGCCAAAGTCTGCGGTAGTTTTTTGGGCGTGGTCGTCGAGCAAGATGTCCTGCTGCGCGTTGAGGACCCGCGTTTTGTCGGCACCGGGGCGATAGTACTGTTTAAATTCCTCCAGCAAGCCCGCCGTGGCTAGGGCTTGCAGGCCCGTGTCGTGGTGCAGGTCCAGGGTAGAGCCCTGTGGCCGCACGTGGGCCGACGCGTCGCGCTCATACACGTGCACCTCGATGCCCTGTTGCTGTACTAGCCGGGCCAATGTGAGGCCGCCCGGCCCCGCGCCAATGATGGCTACTCGTTTGTGTTGTAAAAGCATATGCGCTGGGTAAGGAAATAGCTTCCGTTTGCAGCTGCAAAATTGCGCGTACTTTTAAGGGTAAAATAACCCTGAATGCTATTAAAATAGTCGTAAATGAAAATAGCCGCTACCGGGCCGGGCATTATGGCCGACTTCATCAAGGCCATCGGGGCCACCGTGCGCGGGCGGTTTGTCGACATTCCGGCCAGCAAGGGCGCGGGCTACATCACCGGGCTGCTTTGGGGCAATGAGCTGCGGATGATGATTCGCAATTACTATCTCAAAGAGGATATCCTCATCGAATGGACCAATGAGAAGATTGCCAAGCAGGAGCACGTGGTGTTTCTACTTAGCGGAATTTTCCCGTCGCTGCTGCCAGCTGGCGAGGTGGTAGTGCCCGAGCAGGCGAACATTTTAATCTGCCGGCAGCTAGTTTCTTCCGTCATCAACATGCCGTCCAATACCCTGTTTGGCAGCGTCACCATCGGGGTTTCGCAGCAGTATTTGCAGCAGCTTTTCGGGCATATTAGCCACCCGGTGGTAGCCAGCGTGCTGGCCGCCGATGACACTTTCGTGCTGGAAACCAGCATCTCGGGCCCCATAATCAATGCCGCCAGCGGTATGCTGCACCAGCCGGTGCCCGAGGGCCTGGAAAGCCACTACTACCGCCTGAAATGCGAGGAGCTGCTGTGCCACATATTTGCCCTGCTGATGCAGCGCGAGGCGCTGCCCCTGAGCAAGATGCACCTCGACGACATCAAGGCTATCTACGCCATCAAGCTGCGCTTGCAGTCGTCTTTTGAGCAAGCGCCCAACATTGCCGCCCTGGCCCAGCAAGCCAATATGAGCGAACCCAAGCTACGAAAACTGTTCAAACAGACCTTCGGCAAAGGCGTTTTTGAGTACTATCAGGCCATGCGCATGCAGGAAGCAGCGCGCTTGCTGAAAGAAAAGCACCTGACCGTGGCGGAAATTGGCTACCAACTGGGGTTTACCAACCTCAGCCATTTTGCCCGGGTTTTTGAGCAGCACCTGGGCCTGAAGCCGAAGAAATATTCGGCAACTTAGTCGCGAAGCGCTATGGGCGCAGAATGCGCTGCATAATAGACGCAGTCTGTCAAAATCAGACGATATCAGCCGAAATACCTCGGTCATGGATGGCCGAGCAGCGCGGCTCTAACTCCTCATACGTGCCGTTTTTGACCGCGCACTTGCCTTTATAATGAATGAGCAGCGTGCACTGCTCAGCTTGCTCGGGCTCGTGCCCGCACACATCAATGAGCGTCTGAATGACGTGCTCAAACGTGTTTACGTCGTCGTTATACACGATGAGCGTGCGTAACTCCTGCTCTTCTTCGAGCGTGAGCACATCCTCATCATAATCAATCTGCGGGCGGGTAGCGGGAAAAGCCATAGCACAAAAATACGGCGGCCGGGGCCGACGGTAGATATCGGGTTATAACCCCGGCCTCGGCGGTTTCGTTTCGCGAACGCCTGGGAAATAGAGGAGGGAGTAAACGTTATCAAACGCCTGTACATTGCGAGCGCAGTAAAGTAATCGCACCCGAACGGCTCGTCCTGATGCGATTACTTCGCTTTGCTCGCAATGACAACTGTTTACTACTGCGCCTTGCGGTCGCCGCCCGTCATGGTCAGCATCCAGCCGGGGTACTCGGGGGCAAGTTTGCTCACCTCGTCTAGCTGCTGTAATTCTTCGGGGGTAAACTGCACGTCAACGGCCGCGAGGTTGTCTTCGAGTTGCTCCATTTTCTTGGCCCCGATAATGACGGTGCTCACCACTTTCTGGTGCAGCAGCCACGCCAGCGCCAGCGAGGCCACGGTGCTGCCTTTGGCCTCGGCCATCGGCTTCAGCTTGTCGATAATATCGAAAGCCAGCTCTTTGTTAACGGGCGGGAAGTCGAAGCCGCTACCGCCCCGGCGGCCTTCGGCCTGCTGGTTTTCGCGGGTGTACTTGCCGCTGAGGAAGCCGCCCGCCAGCGGGCTCCACACCATGAGACCCACTTTTTGGTCGAGCAGCAGCGGTACCAGCTCGCGCTCCAAATCGCGCCCGGCGATGGTGTAGTAGGCTTGTAGGGATACGTACTTTTCGAGGTGCTGGCGCTCCGACACGCCGAGGGCTTTCATCAGCTGCCAGGCAGCCACATTGCTGGCCCCGATGTAGCGCACCTTGCCGCTGCGCACGAGGTCGTCGAGGGCGCGCAGCGTCTCCTCCCAGGGCGTGAGCGGGTCAAAGCTGTGCGTTTGGTACAGGTCGATGTAGTCGGTGTTGAGGCGCTTGAGGCTGGCCTCGGCCTGGGCAATAATGTGCTTGCGGGTGAGGCCCACGTCGTTGGGGCCGGGGCCCATAGTGCCGCGCACTTTGGTGGCCAGCACCACGTCGTAGCGGTTCACGCCGAGGTTGCGCAGGGCCTGGCCGGTTATCTCTTCCGAGTGGCCTTCAGTGTAAATATTGGCCGTGTCGATGAAGTTGATACCTGCATCGAGGGCACGCTTGGTAAGGGCATCAGCCCCGGCCTGGTCCACGCCATTGATGGCGGCGAAGCGGCCGGTGCTCGGGCCAAAGGTCATGGTGCCGAGGCACAGCTCCGATACTTTGAGGCCGGTACTACCTAAGAGGTTGTATTTCATGATGATTTGAGGTTTATATTAAGCCGTATTCGTCATGCTGAGCGCAGCGCAGCGGAGTCGAAGCATCTTGGCCGCTTCATTGCTAACGTAAAGAAGTTAGTACCCCAGCCAAGATGCTTCGACTTCGCTGCGCTACGCTCAGCATGACAGTTACCTACTTACCGACCTTGTCCAGCGCGGCCATATCCTCGGCCGACAGCGCGATGTCCGCCGTTTTCACGTTCTCTTCCAAGTGCTTCACTTTCGAAGTGCCAGGGATGAGCAGGATGTTGGGCGAGTGGTGCAGCAGCCAACTCAGGGCAATTTGCTGCGGGGTGGCCCCGTGCTTTTTGGCGATTTGGTCGAGGGCGGCTAGGGCCTCGGCGTTGCCACCGGCCAATGGATACCACGGAATAAAGGCCATATTTTGCGCGCGGGTGTAGTCGAGCACCGGCTCCCACTTGCGATTATCGACCGAGTACATATTCTGCACCGACACGATTTCAACAAACTCCTGGGCCTTTTTAATCTGATTTACATCGACTTCGGAAAGGCCAATGTGCTTGATGAGGCCTTCGTTCTGCGCTTTTTGCAGGAAGCGCAGCGTATCCTCAAAGGGCACTTTGTCATCGACGCGGTGCAGCTGGTAGAGGTCGATTTTGTCGACTTTCAGGCGCTTAAGGCTGCCGTGCAGCACTTCTTCGAGGTGCTTGGGGCTGGCATCGACGGGCCACTGGTTGGGGCCGGTGCGCAACAGGCCGCCTTTGGTGGCAATGACCAGGCCGGCCGGGTAGGGGTGCAGCGCTTCGGCAATCAGCTCCTCCGACACATTAGGACCGTAGCTGTCGGCCGTGTCGATGAAATTGATGCCCAGTTCCGGGGCGCGCTTGAGCACGCGAATGCTTTCGTCGTGGTCTTCGGGCGGCCCCCAAATGCCGGGCCCCGTGATGCGCATGGCCCCGTAGCCGAGCCGGTTTACAGTCAGGTCGCCGCCGATGGTGAAGGTCTGGGCGTAGGTGGGCGTTTGGTCGCTCATTGGGATAGGTTTATTGAAAAGGAAAAGGAGAAAAATACCGCTGGGCGGCCTACGATAAACCGCCCAGCGGGCCGGGTGTTCAGGCCCGATGGCCGCAAGCGTATTAAGTTAGAATTAGCTTCGCGGCCTGCCCGCCCAAGTCCGGCCTCCGTTTTTTAGCCCATGCCCGTTCCGTCTTCCGATTTCAAAAAAGCCCTGGCCCGCCTTTCCGACAAGGAAAAAGAGGCGCTGGTGCTGCGCGCCGTGCGCCGCGATGCCGAGCTCTACGACACCTTCAGCTACGAGCTGCTGCCCGATAGCACGCTTGAAAGCGTGTACGAAACCAGCGCCGACCGCATCCACGAGCTATTCAACGTGGCCGTGACGGGCCGCCTGCTCAATCGCAGCCTCGTAAAAGCCCTGCGCGCCGCCTTGCAGGAGGCCGCCCGCGCCCGCCGCGTCACCAAAAGCAAGCAGGTCGAAATCGACCTGAGTATGTACACGCTGCGGCTGATTTTTGAGCACTACACCGGGCAGTTTAGCAGCGAATACCAGGGTTTTTTTGTGGGCACGGCGCGGCTGGCCACACGCCTCACCCAGCTTATTCCGAAGAACCTGCACGAGGATTTGTGGCTGGAATACAAGTCGGAGCTGGATGGTTTTCTAGCGCACTTGCACGGCCGCAGCAAAAGCCGCGAGCTGAAGTTTGAGCTGCCGCGCGAGCTGGTGCTGGCTTCGTAAGCAGTTTATATATAAGAGAAGGCAGGAATTGCAGTGGTAGAACCAACTGCCTCCCTGACTGCGCCCTTCTTTTCTCCCCCGCGCCACCACGGTTCCACCACCCAAAAGCACCGGCCGCGGCTGGTTAGACCCGCCACGGGCAAGACCGGCTACTTCCTCAGTTGACCGGCCGACGTGGCCGCGTATTTCCGCCGCCAGCCCTACGTGAAGGGGCTAACCGTGGTCGGCGGCGACCTGCCCGACAGCCTGCTATTTCCAGATGCGACCAACTTCCACGTATCGGCCGCTGCCGGTGCCCAAAAAAGGTCAGAGCATTGCCTTTTCGCCCGCTAATGCCGCGATTTATTACAAAATAATAGCGCAGTATGAGCACAACCAGGACATCAATTGGCACAATGGGATGATAATGCAGCGCGGCCGGCCGCTGGCCAGCTACACCAGCAAGCAGAACTACTACTTTATGATGGGCGACAACCGCCACAATTCCGAAGATTCGCGCTTTTGGGGCTTTGTGCCCGAAGACCACGTGGTGGGCAAGGCCGTGCTGGTGTGGCTCTCGCTCGAACCTTATGCCGACTGGCTGCACAAGGTGCGCTGGGGCCGGCTGCTACACCCCGTCAGCTAGGCTTTTTTGTTTGCAGAGAAGGAGGAACTTTACCCTCGCTATTCCGCTAGACTATTTCTACTACTAAAACTCTTCTTAGAACACTATAAAGCCACTTTTTGAAATCAGCTTATCTGGCTAAATCTAGCTAGTATCGGTTTTAATCGGGCGGTTTGTCCCCTGGTTGGCGAGGTGGCGGCGCTGGAGCAAGTAGAGCTGCCAACTGGTGGCTACCTTGACAACGCTCGCCGGCTGTTCCTACTGGCCTGCTACACGGGCCTGCGTTACTCCGACCTGGTGAGCATTCGTAGCGAGCACCTGCGCGGGCAGACGTTGCGCATCACCACGCAAAAAACCCGTGAGACGGTGACTGACGGTGCCCCTGCGGGCCGAAGCGCTGGCGCTTGTCGAGCAACTGCTGGCCGGCAAGGTGCGTGCCATCACCAACCAGAAGCTAAATGACTACCTCAAGGAGCTCGGCCAGCACGCCGGCATCGATACGCCTGTAGAAGTGATTCGCTTCTGCGGTGGCGTGCGCGAAAGCATCACGGTGGCCAAGTGGGAGCGACTAGGTTGCCACACCGGCCGGCGCACGTTCGTCACGCTAAGCCTGGAGCGTGGCCTTCGGCCGGAAACCATTATGAAGGTGACGGGACACCGCGGGTGGAAGTCCTTTCAACGATACGTCAACGTAACGAGCGACACGGTGGAGCGCGAGTTTCGGCAGTTGTGGGGGCAAGAGCCGTGAGTACTGCGCAGCACTACTACCAACCTCTTGCCATCACCGATACTCTCCTCGACAAAGAAGCCCCGGCCCTCGGCGGCACGTTAAGTAAGTTTAACTGGCCAGCGTCAGGTAGCGAGCGCCGCCGTGTCGGTTAGGATTCACGGTATCTTAGTCGCTGGCTCCTTCTATTTTGACTAAAATGGCTACCACAGAACCCACATTTGAAGAACTCCTTCACGCCTTCGAAACTGCACTCACCGAGTACGAAAGACTGGGCGAGTCCCCAGTACACCCGCCCGAATACGCCACAGAAGAAGGGTTGATTACGCTTGCGTCGATTGCGCGCTACAAGCAGGCCCAAGCGCGGTATGAAGAATTTACAGCGACACAGACACAAGCAGCGCAGCACCTTGCCGCGGCGAAGGTAGCGCTGGATGCGTGGTTTCCGGCACCAGTTATCGCTGCTTTTGACCAGGGCATTGCCTTCGTGGCGCCAGCAGATAAGAGCGTCATTGTACTCGTCCGTCATAATGACTCGTACCTCATAGAACGGGGTGCGACCCAGGAAGAGGCCTTGAATAAGATAGAGCGCTTTTTGAATCAGTTCTAAATGAAAAAGCCCCGCTAGCATGCGCCAGCGGGGCTTTTTCATTCCCCGCAGCCGCACCCCCTGCGCGTAATCCGCCAGCGCCTCCGAGTCGCTGAAGCTACGCAGCACCACGGCCCATCCCCGCCCACCATCGATACTCACCTCGACAAAGAAGCCGCGGCCGGCGCCGGCGCAGTGGTAGAGGTTGCCGCCGCCGTCTTCCCAGCGGTTGGCTAGGGAGGTGCCGTGCTCAATTACCCAGAAGAGCTGCACCATGGGTGCGAGCAGTTGAAAGGCAAAGCCTAGCCTGCTCTTGACCTAGCCAGTCAGCGTGCAGAATGGAGGCGCACCGAATAGGGGCCAACGAGCTAGCTGGCAACTGGTGCCCGTGCCGCTCATTAGTGCCGAGGCAGCGCATAGTACAGAGTGAGCAGGAGTAGTGTAGAAGGTAATAAGCTGGCAACATTAGCTTTGTCTGTCTTTATTATTATTTTTCTGATGCTCCTTTACTACTCTCTTTTCTCTTTTCTACCCTCAAATCGCTGGCTAGGGCAATTTGCGGCCTTGCTATGCTTGGCTACGACGGCCCACGCCCAAGCACCCGTTTGGGATAGCGTGCTGGCTGCCAGTGCTAGCCAAGCTACTAGCACTAGCGTCATTGTGGGCGTAACCGCCGATACCCGGGGCAACGTGTTCGTAACGGGGCGCTTCCGGGGCACGGTAGCTTTTGGCAACACTACGTTGACCAGCGCGGGCGATAACGACCTGTTTGTAGCCAAGTACGTGCCGGCCACCAGCACCTGGGCTTGGGCCCAGCAGGGCGGTGGCACTGGCAGCGACAATGGCTATGGCATTGCTGTGAGCGGCACCAGCGTGTACGTGGTGGGCAGCATCACTAATACCAGCAGCAACGCCAGCAGCGTCTTGTTTGGGGGGACGGGCACAACCCCCGGCACCAGCCAAGTAAACGGCACCAGCGTTACCAGCAGCCAGGATGTGCTGCTGGCTCGCTACACCGACAACGGCAGCAGCGCCACCCTAAACTGGACCCAGGTGGGCGGTGGGACTGGCTCAGACGTAGGTAACGCGGTGGCCGTGAGCGGCAACAGCGTGTATATGGCTGGCTTCTTCTACAACAACAACACGAACGCTAGCAATGCCGTGTTTGGAGGCGCTGGTACCACCCCTGGCAGCAGCCCGGTAAACGGGGCCAGCACCACCAGCAGCCAAGACATGTTGCTGCTGAAGTATCAAGATAATGGCACCACTGGCAGCTACGTCTGGAGTCAGGTGAGCGGCGGCAGTGCCACTGATTCGGGCAGAGGTGTGGCTGTGAGCGGCACCAGCGTGTACGTGACTGGTTTTCTCTTAAATAATACCAGCAACACCACCGGTGCACTGGCAGGTGGCACGGGCACTACGCCCGGTACCGTGCCAGTAAACGGGGCTAGCGCCACTAGCAGCCAAGACGTGCTGCTGCTGAAGTATACCGACCAGGGCGCTACCGCCGCGCTGAACTGGACCCAGGTGGGGGGGGGCACCGGCTCCGACATGGGCATTGGCGTGGCTGTAAGTGGCCCGAGCATCTACGTGGCGGGCTACTTTGTCAATAGCAGCAGTAATGCTAGCGCTGTGGTGTTTGGGGGTGGGGGCGTCACCCCCGGCACCAGTCAGGTAAACGGCGCCAGCCCTGCCGCTACCGCCGACCTGCTACTCGTCAAATACCAGGATAGCGGCTTGACCGGCAGCTATGTGTGGAGCCAGGTAGGCGGCGGTACCGGTAGCGACGAATATTTTGGGCTGGCTGTGACGGGCAGTAGCCTCTACGTAGCTGGTGGCTTGCGCAACAATACGGCTAACGACAGCGGCGTGCTGCTGGGCGGCGGGGGCACCACGCCAGGCACTGTTACCGTCAACGGCGCAGCCAGTGGGACGGCCAACCTCGACCTGCTGCTGGCCCGCTACACCGACCAGGGCAACACCGGCCATTACGATTGGAGTCTAGTGGGCGGGGGAACCGACTCCGAAGAAGCCCAGGGCGTGGCCATAAGTGGGCAGCAGGTAATGGTTACCGGCTATGTGATACCGGCTGCCACCTTCGGCACCACTACGCTCGCCACGCCGGCTGGCGGCACCCTGGCCGTGGTTGCCCGTCTTGCTGACCCCAGCCTAACACCCCTGGCCACCGCGCGCGTCGCAGCCGGGGGCGGCGTAGTTCTGTACCCCAACCCGGCGCACGGCAGTGCCGCTGTCGTGGGGCTGTCGGCCGGCGATAGCGTTAACGTCTACGACTTGGCGGGGCGTAGTATCAGCAGTGCCACGGCCGATGCCAGCGGTACCGCGCAGCTGTCGCTGCCCACCGGCTTGGTTCCCGGTGTATATGTTGCGCGGACGGGTACTCAGGCCCTACGCTTGCTTATTAAGTAGGTATCAGTGGGCGGCCCCGGCCAGCGGGGGCGCAGGTGAGTCCGTGCTGGCGCAGCAGCACAGTAACGTGGTCGGCCGTGCACCCTAAACTCGCGGGCGATGGCGGCTGCCGACAGGTGGAGCAGCTGGGCCAGGCGCTCACGGGCAACGGCGGGACGGCGGAGCATGGCGCAAAAAAAAGAGCCCCAGCTAGTAAGGCTGGAGCTCTTTTGGGACTCGACTGGTTAGCAAGTGGGCTATTGCTTGATGAGCTTGAGGTGCTGCACGCCGGTGGCCGTAGTCAGGCGCACGAGGTAGAGGCCGGCGGCGTAGCCCTGGGTAGGCACGGCCAACTCCTGGGCCTGGCCGGCCTCAGCCTGGCCGCTGGCCAGCTGCTGCACCAGCCGCCCCTGGCCGTCATACACGGCCAGGGTATAAGCTTGGGCGGTGGGCAGGGCAAACTGCACGCGCAACTGCTCGCCAAACGGGTTGGGGCTGCCGGTAAACGTCAGCTCCCGCGAGCTGCCGGCCGCGGCTACGATGGAGGCCTCGGCGGGGCTGGTGGCCGTGGCGCTGGCCTCATTGGTTGGGGCCGCTATGATGGCAGGCGTACCCGCGGGCGGGGTGCCAAAGACGAGCTGATTGCTCACATAGGCCGGAAAGCGGGGGTTGGCCGTCAGCATCGTCGAGCCGGAGAAGGTGTAGTCGTTGGTTTGGTCGAAGGCCTGGTAATTGTCCTTGCGCAGCTTAACGAGAATATCATCGGTGCTGGTGCGCGGGTAGAACACACCCAGGGCGGCCGAGAAAGTAACTTCCAGGTAGGCATCGGCCCCACTCACGGGGGCGGCCAGGTTTACCACGCGCAAACTCACATTGTTGTTGCCCAGCTTGGCGTAGTCCACCTGCGGCACCACGCTCGTGGCCCCGTCGCGGGTGAAGTAGTAGCGCACTTTCACGTCGCCGTAGTTGACGGGCAGGTTGCCCGTGTTGCGTACTTGCAGCTGCAGGCTCAGGTATTGAGTGCTGGTCGCGGCGTCGCGGCTGGCCGAGTACACTTGCAGGGCGGTGGTGGCCGTCACGGCCGCGGGCTCGGTGCCGTTGACGAGCGTGCCGTTCTGGTACACGGTCACGTGCGAGTTTTCGGTGAAGCTGCTGCTGGTCTGGTACGACCAGTCGTCGGTCTCGTCCAGGTTGGTATAGTCAGGCTTGTAGGCCTTGCCATAAATAGGCCCCGAGTTGGTGCCGGGGTTCAGGTTGCCCGCGGCGGCGCTGAAGGCATACTCGATATAGCCCAATGCGCCCTGGCGGGGCGTAGCCAGCTGCACGTAGCGGGCGCTCACGAAGCTGGTGCCGAGCTTGGCGTAGTCGATGGGCGTCACGAGCTGGCCCATAAAGTTCTCCACCGTCAGCCAGTAGCGCACGGTGAGCTGCGAATAGGGCACGGCCGTGGTGCCCGAGTTGACGAGTTGCAGGAAGGGACGCACCTGCCCATCGGTGGGCTGGCCCAGGTCGCCGGTTTGGTACTGCACGGCGATGTTGCTGACGGGCACCGTCACGTCAATCGCAAAATCTTGGCTGGTAGTGGCCGTGCCATTCGAGGCCTGCACCGTGATGGTGTAGGTGATGGGGGCGGTCGGGAACTGCGCGCCCGCCGCCACGCTCACCACGCCGGTAGTGGCATTGATGGCAAAGCGCCCACCCGCATTATTCAGCAGCGAGTACGTGATGGCTTGCCCGTTGGGGTCGGTGGTAGAGGCCGTGATGCCGGCTGCCGTGCCAACGGCGGCATTCTGCACCACGGTGTTGGCGGCCGGGTTGGTATCCGTCAGGGCCGGCAGGCCGACGGCCAGCTGGTAGAGCACGCTTTGCTGGGTGCCGTTGCTGCCGGCTAACGTGTAAATACTTGGCCCAGCACTCACCGTCTTGGTTTCGCTCAGCAAAGTGGGCAGGTCAGGGCCTTGGCTCCAGGTATTGGTACCGGGCGTGTAGCTATACACGGACTTGTAAAAGGGGCCTTCATTATTAATGTAGCTTGCTTTGCCGCCTACTACATAGATATTGCCATCGGCCCCAAGCGTGGCTCCCGCCTGGTTGAGTGCCATCGGCAGCGGGGCGGCCGTAGTCCAGGTATCGGTGGTCGGGTTGTAAACTTCATGCGCCGTGAGTGGTGCCGCACCATTATTTACCCCGCCCAGCACGTGGAGCAGGCCATTGGCATCGAGCACAGCCACGTGGCCGTGGCGGCCCGTGGGCATAGCGGCCCCCGCAGTCCAGGTGTTGGTGCCCGGCGAATATATCTGCGTGCGGGTGTCGGCCAGTCGGCCATCGCTGCTATAGCCGCCTGTTACATAGATAAGCCCATTGGCGGCGGTTGCCGCCGCTTCCCATTCGCCCACGGGCATTGTTGCTACCGCCGACCATGCCCCAGTACCGGCTGGGTTGTAGCGGTAGCTATCACTGCTTGTATTAGGGGCCGCACCACCAAAACTGTAGAGGTAGCCATCGGCCGATGCGGCAGCGGCCTGGCCCCGCGCCGCAATCGGGTACGCAGGGCCACTAACCCAGGTCTTGGTAGCTATCGTGTAAATCTCCATGCTACTCAGCAGCGACGCCACAGCGCCACCACTGCCGCCGTTTAGGTAGCCACCCCAGGCATAGATTCGGCCGTTAGCGGCCACTGCGGCATGTTGCCCACGCACTTGGCTTAGACTAGGCTCCGTGGTCCAGGCAGTCGCTAGCTGAGCCTGGGCTACTGCTACGCTGCCTACACGCAGACTGGCCGAGCCCCTTGCGCTTGGCTGCCCAGGTAGTACCTGCCCAGGCACTAGTATATCGGCCCGCAGAGGTGTGGCTGGGGCGGCCTGCTTCGATACTACCTTGGCAGATAGGTTTTGGGCCTGCGCTCCAAAACCCAGGGGTAGCAAGGCGGCCATGCACACACCTCGGCGCATCCAGGTGCTTGCAGTCAGCCGCTTAGCTGAGTGCAGCAGTAAGTTTGTCTTCATAAAAAACGGGTGGGAATACTAAATGCCACGTGGCATTTTACAAAGTAAAAATATTATTTAAAATTTATAAATAAATATTTTATATCCATTTTATGCAAGGCTGATTCAGTTGGCTAAATGGTGCCGGGCCACTGCCTAGCCAGCTGCCTGATACTGTCCCAAAAAGCAGTTTCCCCCCGCTGCCAGCGCGGGGCGCTGGCGGCAGGGGGAAGGCTGATTGGTAAGCTTAAAGCGGGGGCGTGCCCGCTGCTACTGGCTAGTTGCGCACTACGCGCTGGGTGGTGCCAGCGGCCATGGCCACGCGCAGCAGGTAGATACCGGGGGGTAGCGTGGGCAGCTGGCCCAAGGCCTGGGGCGGCTACCGGACTACCGTCGATGCGATTGAGGCGGCCTCGGGCTTGGATATACTCTCGGCGTTACCACTGAGCGTGCAGAACGCCGTGGCGGCCCGCACTGACACCGGGCCGACGAACTAGCAGTAGTCGCGCTGGATTTGGTCGATAGTCACGCAAAGCCAGCAGGAAGGCGAAGCCGCCCGAATTAAAGCGCCAGCGGATAACTTCTAGATGCGGAAGCCCGAGTCTTGGCGCGTGTACTAATTGCCCAGCGCACGCGACGTGCTGCTTTAAAATGACTAGGTGTGCGGCAACTGGCCACCATGTGCCTGAGCTACTTCGCAGACCGCAAGCAGGGCTAGGATTTGGGCTTCAGTCGCTGCTTCCTGTGTATCATTCCCACTTGGCCGCGGCGCTGGATTTCGCCGGGCAAGATGCACACTACCTACAAGCAGCCAGCTAAGTAGCTCGCCTTTCCAGAGCCATACTAGCCCCCGCGCCCACCTCGGCCGGGCTTTTTCGTGTTCCAATTTTCTATACACAGCCCCCGCACCCCAGCGCCGGAGTGGGCCTGACAGTAGGTGGCATGTCGGCCAAATGTGAGACGTGTAGTAGCTTGTGGGCACGAAAAACCAGCTATCCGCTTAATGCAATCTACCCCACTAAATGAGAGAGCAGTCTTAGCCTCTAATCTGCTGTATGGTTGGCTTATTGTCTCCTTCGCGAGTTCAGTACTTCGCCCGCTACTACATATCGTACCTCCACCACGCACGACGCTAGCACCCGTGGCGCTCGTGCTTTTCTGCTTTCTACAAGCAGGGTTTTTCTATGCCATCAGAAGAGATAAGCGCTGGGCAAAGATTGTGCTTGCGGTGCTTTCTGCGGGGGCCATCATCGCTAATGTAGTGGACATTCATAGCATCAAAACAGACTTTTTGAACGTCTTGAGTTATGCGCTCTACGTGGTGAGTCACATTTGGGCGCTCATGCTGTTATTCACAAAACCGCAGGTGCAGGTAAAGCCCTACGTGTAACGACCACGCGCCCTGTTTGGCACTGTGCAGCATTTTTTAGTGGCTTGGCGGCATGAAAGCCCTACTAATGCCTGGGCTAATGCTGAGTGGCTTTGGCTGAAAAACTCAGTGCTAGCACTGATGAGCTATGTTATGGAACGTAATAACTTTGCTATATCATCTCACCCTCATTCCTTCCCTACCATGCCCGAACCTGGAGAGCCACATAACGAAGGAGTTCACGCTGAAAAAGGCGAGAAAACCGCAGAAGACCGCAGGAAAGAGCGGGAAGCAGAAGAGCAAAAAAGAATAAGCCTCAAGCACCCGCAAAATAGCTATCATCCCTAAAGCCCAGCCCTAACTCGTTGGGCTTTTTTGTGCCCTCAAACTTTCTATACACAGGCGCTGTGCAACAACGTCAACGCCCACGAAAAAGCCCACAACCTTAACTGGTTGAGGGCTTTTTACTTTACTTCTGCTTGCGGGGCTGGTATTCTTGGCCGCCCTCTTCATACTCTGGGTCGGTGAAGTCGTCAGCAAACTCGCCCTGGCTGCCTTCGTCGTAATCGGGGTCGGCTTGCTGGTCGTAATCGGGGTCGATGGTGGCTTCGTCGTACGACACATCGGCTACGGTCTCGTAGTTAGTGTCAATGATTTCATCAAAGTCGGGGGCTGGGGAAGTGCGGAAGGTTTGGAGGGACATGAGCAGTAGATTTTGATTGTACTGCTAATTTAGGTGGGACTAAGGATTTTGGTAAATATTTAGGGGCGGGGTGAAAAAGCCCGGCTTTTTAGGGAGGGTTGAGGCTATACATTCATTTTCAAACCTCCTTTATTCTACTGCCAAGCGCACCACTGGCCCCGCGCCACTCCGCACTAGGTACAACCCACTAGGCAATGCCAGGGGTGCCGTGCCCGATGCGGTAGCCGTAGCCGTGAGCACCACTTGACCTAGCTAGCGTACTAACTACCAGCACGGTGGCACCTGGCGTGGCCCCGGTAAGCGTAGTCGCCTTGCCCGCCCCCACCGGGTTGGGGAAGAGTGCCAGGCCCGCTTTGCCGCCGTGACGAACGACGAGCCACCGCCGCCGCCCGCCCCGTTGCCACTGGCGCTGTTGTCGGCCCCGGCACCGCCGCCACCGTAGTAGCCGCCGCTGCCGCCCCCGTTGAAGCCGCCCGCCAGGGTGCCTACGTTGCCCGAGGCACCCTGGCCGCCCACCACCACGGTGAGCACTTCGCCGGGGGGCACGCGTACCACCACCACCGCTCCGTTGGCGGGGCGCGCCACCGCCGCCAATTGAGTAGCTGCCGCCGCTAGCTCCCGTAGCCACCACTTGCAGGCTGGTGACCCCGGCCGGCACGGTGTAGGCCTGGGGGCTGCCGGGCGCGGCGTAGGTGAAGGTGGTAGTGGTTTGAGCCTGAGTAAAGAGAGGCGCGAGAAGTAGGGCGTTAAGCAGAAGTTATTTCATTATGCTAAGGTAGAGCGTGTTAGCTTCTTATAAAAAACATACTCCCCCGCCCCGGTTGTGGCGGGCTTGGGGAATGGGTTAGGCCAGTTGTGGGGGTGGTGGACTACTCTACCCCCAGGCGGCGGGCTTCGTCAAGCAGCAGGAGCACTAGGGTTAGATTTAATGAAGTCCCACCCAATACTTTTTTACTCTTTCATCGCCCCCAAACTCCACGCGCATAGAAGTAGGGTCTATGATATCCCATCCCACCTGGTAGCGCATTATTGTATCGGGCTGGGAGTGTTCAGCGTACCATTTATTAAGCGCTTGGTAATTCTCGCCGGTCAGTGAGTCCGGTATATGAACGCCAACGGGTAAGCTCATTTCAACTCCTTCTCGCTCTGGTGGGCCAAGTACCGCCAGCACTTGCCCGCGTGTCATACCGGGTGCAAGGTGGTGCGCCATTACGTCTTCTGCCATGCTCTCACGCGGGTTGCTAGTGCCAAGTATGCCCCTGTCTTCTTTATCGCTACGCAACAGCTTGCCTGTTTCAAGCCAGCGCTCTTGGTTGAAGCCGAAATGGTAGGCATAGCTGCTACGCAAGGTTAGTAGCAGCCAAAAGAAAAGAGCTAAGGCTAGCAAAGCGCCCCCGGCAGACGAGATAAACTTAAACGCCTTCCACAAAGCCCGAAATAAGCTTTTCATATTGCTAGGGAGAGGTGACGCTATTTATCCAGCCCTAGGCGGTCGATAATGTATTCCGACCGGCCGAGTTTCGCGGCCTTCGCCAAGGCTCCGAGCTTGGCGAAGGCCGCATCGGTGAAGGAGAGGGAGCGGCTACCAATTAAGATTTACAGAATTACACTTGGCGCAGATGCTCTCGCCTGGACTAATCTGCTGGTTAGCGCAACGGTGGCAAGTATTAGGAGCCGAAGTCAAGTGCGACGCGATTGCTTTCGCGTCAATCAAGGATAAGCCTGGTTGGCTACGTAGGTACTTAGTAGCAAATAGTGGCCCCTGCTGCCGCTGAATGGTTACCACCGCACTCTTTTGGGTTGCCGTAAGCGAGCCGCTGGAAATGGTGTGCTGACACCGGGCGCAATACAAGTTGTCCATAACCGACACAGTACGATGCTTGCTATTCTACCCCTAGGCGACGGGCTTACAATTGAGAGCCAAGGAGCGCAGCAGGGCTAGGTGTGGGCGGGGTGGCAGTGGGCTGGGCCTCATCAAGAGGACGAGACTTGCGAAAGAGTAGCACCAGCGCCCACAGTTGCGTTCCTTGTCCAATGACATAACTAGCGGCAGCCAGCCAACTCGTGCGCCAAGTGTGTAGCAGTCGTTCGGGGTGATACGTGAGGTTCAGTACTAAACTGCCCACAAAAAGCACCAGCAACAAATACTTCGCCCATGCTTTGCCAAGGCGAATCGCATAGTACCAACCTGCTATCAGTAAGTAAGCGCCGACTTCCAGCCACCATTTCAACGGCTTGGCAGTGGCTGGTAATGAATGCCCTGCTAGGTGAAGCCGCCAGAGGAGTAGCGAAAGGACTAGGCCTGCAAATAGGACGTTGGAAGCCTGTATTTCCCGCTTGCGCTGCTGGGTGGGGTGCATAGGGCGCGAATATATAGAGACTGACTATTCTACACCCAGGCGGCGGACTTACAATCGAGCAGTAGCAGACAAGGCTAAGACTTACGGCGGCGGAACAAGTAGGTGTGACCCCGGTCAATGCTAGACGTATGCACTAACTCCCAGCCCGCAGATGTCACAGTTTCTAGCTGCTGGTTTACGGTCTCGATATTCTGCCGATAGGTAGCGATGTATTTGCCACCAGCAGCCGTACCGGGCAGTTCCTGTAATGGCAGTTCTGTTTTGCCTTGAAAGGCTGGCGCAAATAGAATTTTAGCAAAGCTGCCTTGTTGCGACTGCGACTCTACCACCGTCAAAAACTCGTAAGTGGTTGGTGCAGTGGTTTGAGCTAAGGCGGGGATGGCCAGCAGCAAGGCTAGGGCGAGTAGCAAGTGTTTCATGCCCGCGAAGGTAAATAAAGGACATGAAGACGCCCCGCTTTGGGAGCTGGGCATGGGTTAGGGTAGGCGGCGGTGATGCATTTGGTTTGAACTGTCGTATACATCAGTAGAAAGTCCGTTAGTGTTTTAGCAAGCAAACCCGCTCACTTAAACCAAGCAGGTTAACTACTGCCTTGGGTCCGAGTATACTTCACCTTCTCAATTGAAGCCATAGTTTCTTGAGTCTTGGTGTAGATGTTGACCTTCTTAAAAGCTTGGGCCATCTGATTAAACAGGATGAAACGTTAGAGCTAGTAGGCACGCTCCTAAGAATAGGAGTTTTTTCATGGCCACAGAGTAATGCTCCGCACCGTTGTCCGCGTCGATGCTGACCAGTCTGCAGTTATCAAATCGTTGCGAGCTATTTGGTCCTGGGTTTAGTGAAAATCAGTGTCGAGTATGTCACACCGCCAATAGCAGTATACGTCACGCCTGGAATGACTGCCTGCACGATATAGCCCTGCTCGTAGAACTTGCTCAACGCATCTAAGTAGCCTTTTGAAGCTCGCCCCGCTTTACCCGGCCGTCGGTCATAGTCAAATCCTATTCCTTCTGGTTCTTGGCCGGCCCGTTCCACCGTTAAGCTTACGTGCGCATTCGTTTCCTCCACCCGCACCACTAGTACATCCATCCCGCCCGTCTGCGCCCTCACTGGCTGCGAGGCCAACGCCACCAGGCACGCCCCCAAGAATAAGAGTTTTTTCATGGCCACAAAGTAATGCTCCGCACCGCTGCCTACGTCGATGTCAGCCAATCAGCCCGCAGTCGTGAAAGCGTTACAGGCTACTAATCCTTCATGAAGACGACGGTAGTAATGGCATCACCCCCACTCATACCTTTTAAAAGGTAGTCTTCCTGCGTAAGCTTGGCCAATACACGTTGGTAAGCTTCTGCCATTGGGGTACTGTTTTTGGCGATGCTGATAGGTACGTCTATATCTGTTGTTTCTGTTTTGCCTTCGCCACGCGATATAGTCGTGATGAGGCGAGTACCGGTGAAGGTCAAGCGCACAACTGTCACTTGTGGCGCATGGACCTGCGCCCTCACCGGTTGCGAGGCCAATGCCGCTAGGCATGCCCCTAAGAATAAGAATTTTTTCATAGCAGCGAAGCTACTGCCCTACACCACTTCCCAAAGTCCCAATTGACGCGCCTTTCTGGTGGAGCAGTCAAAAGCGCATTCCGTCTGGCTAACACTGAATGCTTAACAGCCGCCGGACTATCTCCGCGAACAGGCCGATGCATGCCAAGCCAGCTCCCAACACGAAGCCCCCCTTCCACTTGACTTCCCCCCGCAACAGGCGAACGCCCCACCACACTAACCCCAGACCCGCCAGAAGGGGCAGCAGCAAAATAAACAGGTCGAGCATAGCCTAAAAGTATTCTTAATAGCCCTAGGGCAAACCCACTTGTGAAAGCTATTTTCTTGCACTAGCCTTGGGAGCTCCACTCTGATGCCCCTACCTACTTGCCCGCCGCTGGCGGCTCTGAGCCTTAATCCGCTCTTGGCGTGCAAGCTCCTCTGCATTCTCCCGCTCCGATGGCTTAAAGAATGCTGCCACCCCCCACGCCAATAGCAGCATGCCTACCAGTAGCACCAGCGAGACACCCAACGTGCCTTGCATGGCCATGTAGTCTCTCGGGGTATAGATACGCAACAGCATCCCCAAAACTACACCTCAGTCAAATGAAAGCCATTTCCCTGCACCAGCCCCGGGCCACACTTACTGGAATAGGACTACCGTCGTAACCACTACAAATAGTGCCACTGCAAATGAGCACTGCGCGATACCGGCTCGCAGGCGGCTACTCGGCTTATCGCTTCGCGTCTCATGTAGTGCCCAAGCAGCTGACCCTAACAGCGTCACCACGACTAAGACAAAAAAGGCCGCTACCAATTTGACTGCCCCATCTATCCCTTTCATTCCTTCTAGCAATAGTGTAAGCAGCATCCCTCAAAAGTACCCCACGAGCCCCTACAACGGCCCCGCCGTGTCGGCTGGCGAAATAGCGAGGACCTCGACCAGTTGCGCCTCGAAGCTACTCCACTACCTCAACCAGATGATGTGCCTACAGAAACTACTTCTTCTTAACAAGCAGGTAGATGATGCCTATTGCCAGTATGAGCCCAAAAATCAGCTTAAAAAATGCTCCAATAACCTTGAAGAAGTCAGTAAAAATCCCGCCTATGTCAAGCGCGTGGGCCACGGTGGGGAACCCGACTAACAGCACTACTATGAGCCACACACTTATACGGTCTTTCATCCCGCTAAACTAATGCTGCGCACCACCTCCCGAGTGGATGCCAACTAAGCCCATAGTCATTGGCCTTTGACGAAAACTAGGCTTGCGCCATTAGTAGGACTTGTCATGAGAGAACCTTTCAAAGAATAGCCTTGCTGGTAGAGTTGAGCAATGACTTTTTGAGAGGCTTCTACCAGCGCATTGCCTTTATCCTTTACGTCTATTATCTCGGTTTTTCCTTCCCCTCGGCTGATGCTAATGCGGCATAAAGCACTGGCTACGTATTCTGTGCGCATCACAATGACTTCTGGCACGCCTGTCTGTGCCTTCACTGGCTGCGAGGCCAATGTCACCAGGCATGCCCCCAAGAATAAGAGTTTTTTCATGGCCGCGAAGATAGTCCTACTGCCTACCCGTAGGAAGCTATCCGCGCCCAAGGCTACCCCGCATACGCTCCCTCCGGCGTCGGCCGAACCAGGGCCAGGGCCGTCAGCGTGTCGAGCAGCGGCCGCACGCGCTCGGGGCGTATACGGCGGAAGCGGGCTGCCACCTGGTCGACCGTCATCGGCGCGGCCGCCTGCGCCACCACTGCGCGCACGGCCTGCATTTGCTGCGCGAGTTCGCTGGGCCAGGGCTGAAGGATGGCTAAGTCAGTAAGGGCTGTAGTGGCCGGCGCGGCAACTGGCAAGGCCAGGGCAGCCTGCTGTTGGTTGGGAGCCTGGTAGGAGGGGCGCAGGTAGCGCACGGTGCCGGCCTTTTCTTCGGCAGCGCGGGTATGGTTGAGTTGCACCAGCCGGACAAGCAGTTCCGCTTCAGGCAGGTCGGCAGGCCAACCGTAGGCGGCGGCCACGGCAGCATCAAGTTGCTGGTGCAGGCTGAGCACCACTGCGGCTAGGCCGTGCTCATGGGTAGTTTGCTCTTTGGCCGTGAGGGCCTGGCCGGCGCGCAGCTTCTCCACCACGTTGTAAGGTCAGTGAGCGTGAGGCCGAGGTGCTGCGCCTGCTGGCGCTTGCGGTGGGCGTCGAGGGCTTCGGCCAGTTCGCGGATGTGGGCCTGCTGGTCAGGCGTGGCCGCAGGGAAAGGGAAGGGGTCGAAGCCTTTCGTTTTCACATAGACTGGCCTGTCTTCTAATGTCGAGCCTGTTCCGATGGCCCAAGCCAAATGAATATGGCTTGACATCACGCCTATAGCGGTTTCGGAGTCAGTGTACGTGGTAGCCACAATGGTCAAACCAGTTTTGCGCATCCTCGGCCGTTATCCAAGCCAGTGCTGCATCCAAAGCGGTCTTCAGGGCCTCACGGGTACGAGCAG
>JBPBQK010000118.1:0-119035 GCA_050954845.1 Janthinobacterium lividum | reverse complement strand
GGCGTATCCGTTCAATCTGTTTAATCCGTTTGAATCTGCGGTCTACTTCAGCTTCACTTCGTTCAGCTGCAAGGCCGCCGATTTCTTGCTGGGGCGGCTCACACCGATGATTTCCTTGGGGCCGAGCCAGGTCGTAAAGTCTTTTACATAAGCTAATTGCTGGTCATTTGCCACGTTGAGTTTCAGGCGTTGGGGCGGGCCGAGCACGCCGTTTCGAGCTTGTAGGTGGCGCAGGTAGAGGTCTGATTTGCCAGCGATGGTTTCCAGCGTTAGCAGTTGCACATCTTCGCCGAAAACAGCGGCTCGGAAGCCGATACCGGTGTAGCTGTCGATGGCGGGGGCCACTTGGTCTTTGGGCATAACCAGGTGCCAGGGCGGGGCTACGAAAGAGGTATAACCGAACACATGCAGCTCGCGGGCGTGCACCGGCTGGTCGGAGCCGCCTTCCTCAAAGTGGCGTTCGGCAATAACAACCAGGTTCTTGTTCTCCGATAACAGAATATCAGCCAAGTATATATCCTCTAAGCGCTTGGCCTCGGTACCGGTGGCCTTGTTGGCATAGGCCAGGTAAGCGGCCGTGAAGGGCAGTTCGGGAAATAGCTTGAGATTATTGGCGGCAAAGTCGAAGCGCACCACTTTCAGACTGGCGAGTTCGCCGGTAGTGTAGTTGGCACACAGGGCGGCGGCGTACAGCTCGCCATCGGGCAGCAAACTGAATTTCGCGTCGCGAATCGTGATGGGCTTGCCCTCAAACACGCCGCCCACCGGCGCCCCCAGCACGGCGGTAGGCGCTAATGCCCCGCTGGCTGCGTAGCGGCGCACTGTCAGGCGGCGCATGCGGTCGCCAAGCAGGGTTACGTACTGCGTACCATCGTTGGCGAGCAGGATATTGGGCGAAAAAAAGTCGCCCTGGTCGCGAAAATCGTAGGTGCGGTCCGCAATTTTGGTCAGCTTCTGGTCGTAGAGCGCGCCCACTAGGCTGCGTATCTGCTCGTCGCTGGTTTCGTAGCGGTAGGCCAGCAGCCGGGTGCCATCGGGCGATAGGCGCACGGTAGGACGGCGCTCGGTGGCGGCGGCCGTGATAAGTACCACGGGCGTGCCTTTTTGACCCCCGGCCAGGCCCACGGGCTGCACGGTCAGGTTCTGGCCGCTCTCGTCGGCGTGGTGCAGCACCACCCAGGCTTGCTCGGCGCTGCGGCCGAAGGCCTCTACCGTTTCGCCGGGCGCGATGGGCAACGTAGTGCTCCACTGCTTTTTAAGGTCGGCCGAATAGCGCTCGACGGCGTAGGTGCTGCCACTCTGGTGCGCCAGAATAACGAAGCCACTGCCATCGGCCAACGCCAGCGTTTTGCGAGGCACGCGCTGGTTATAGCGGTCCTCGCCCTGCTCGGGCAGGTAGCTAAAGGGCACCGATTTAGTTTTTTGGGCCTGGGCGGGGGAGCTGGTTAGCAGCCCCCCAACAGCCAGCACGAGGGCCGCAGCAAAACAACGCATATTACGATTATACTATTAATACGTGACCTACTCGGCCGCATTGGCCAAAATTACCTTCCGCAGCGGCTATACCGGGCACTTATTGCGGCCCGGCTGCGAGCCTTGCGTAGGCTACCACCTCTCACCAAAAGTTTCTTCGTTATATATCAGTTACTTTTGTAAAACTTACTACCTAAAAGTAACCTCCGCGCTAGAAATTCGTTTAACCGCCGCACTGCTCTAAGGAGGTTGTTGCTCCGCCCTTTCTTTTTCCCACCCACCTCTTACTCCGCTCGCTATTTCTAAAATACTCACTCTTGAACGCGTAGCGGCCAGCCCTTGGCCCTACTCCACTTCTATGAAATCCTTCGCTAAAGTCAGCTTGCTTTTCGCCCTCATTGTCCTTGGGCGCTACCTTCAGCCAGCAGTCCCCGCTACCACCTTAGTTACCCACGCTGCCAGCAGCACGCCAGCCCTACCGCTGGCTCTTACGCGTTACATAGTCCCTACATCGCCCACGCCGGTGCTACACTACCAGCCTTCTCAGCCAGCTCAAGGTTATTTTTTGTAAGTTCTCGGTAAGCGACTCTAATTCAGGAGTCGCTTTTTTTATGAGCGGTCGGCTAGCTAATGCGGCTCCAGTTTACGGCCGTGGCGGGCAGGCTTTCGATATGCCGACGAATGTTGCCGTGCTCGGGCTTCACCAACTCGGGGTCTTCTGCTAAAATGGCCTGGGCGGCGGCCCGGCTCTCAGTGAGGATGCGGCCATCTTTGGCTAGGTCGGCGATGAGCAGGTCGAGCACGCCACTTTGCTGGGTGCCCATGAGGTCGCCGGGGCCACGCAGCTTCAGGTCGATGTCGGCGATTTCGAAGCCATTGTTGGTGCGCACCATCGTTTCGAGGCGCGTGCGACTGTCCTTGCTCAGCTTGTAGCCCGTCATCAGGATGCAATAGCTTTGGTCGGCGCCCCGGCCCACGCGGCCGCGCAGCTGGTGCAGCTGCGAGAGGCCGAAGCGCTCGGCGCTCTCAATTACCATCACCGAGGCGTTAGGCACGTTCACACCCACCTCGATAACAGTGGTCGCCACCATTATCTGCGTTTCCTTTTTCACGAAGCGCGCCATTTCGAAGTCCTTTTCCTCGGCCTTCATGCGCCCGTGCACGATGCTGATTTGCATCTCCGGGAAGGCCCGGCTCACGCTTTCGTAGCCGTCGGTCAGGTCTTTGTAGTCGAGCGTTTCGCTTTCCTCAATGAGCGGATACACGATGTACACCTGCCGCCCTAGCGCCACTTGGTCACGAATGAACTGAAACACTTTTAGCCGATTAGAATCGTAGCGGTGCACCGTCACAATAGGCTTGCGGCCGGCGGGCAGCTCATCAATCACGCTCACATCAAGGTCGCCGTAGAGCGTCATGGCCAGCGTGCGCGGGATGGGCGTGGCCGTCATCACCAGCACGTGCGGAATGACGTAGGGGTTCTTATTCCACAATTTCGAGCGCTGCGCCACCCCGAAGCGGTGCTGCTCGTCCATAATGGTCAGGCCGAGGTTGCGGAACTGCACCACGTCTTCGAGCAGGGCATGGGTGCCTACCAGCATCTGCATTTCGCCGGCGCGCAGCTGCTCGTGTAGCACGCGGCGCTCGCTGGTGCGTGTGCTGCCCGTGAGCTTGCCGAGGTTGATGCCGAGCTGGTCGGCGTATACTTTCAGGCCCTGGTAATGCTGGTCGGCCAGGATTTCGGTCGGGGCCATGAGGCAGCTTTGAGCACCATTATCAGCCGCCATTAACATCGAGATAAAAGCTACGATGGTTTTGCCCGAACCCACGTCGCCCTGCAAAAGCCGGTTCATCTGCTTGCCGGCCAGAAAGTCCTTGTAAATCTCGTGGATAACCCGTTTCTGAGCGCCCGTCAAATCGAAGGGCATGATGTTCTTGTAGAAATGCACCAGCGTGGGCACTTCGTTGAAAATCTGCCCGGCCAATTCCACTTTGCGCTGGTCTTTCTGGCGCAATAGCTTGAGCTGGATATAAAATAGCTCCTCAAACTTTAGTCGAAACCGCGCCCGTTGCAGTGTGTCCGAGTTTTGCGGAAAGTGAATCTGTTGCATCGCCTCCGCCTTGCCCATCAGCGCGTATTGCTGAATCAGCTCCGGCGAAAGCGTCTCCGTAATCTGCGGCAGCGCGATTCTCAGCAGGTCGCTCATCATCCGCATAATAGCCTTACTATCAATGCGGTGGTAGTTGCGCAGCTTATCCGACGTATTATAAACCGGCTGCAAAAAGCTCTGGCCAGCCTTCTGCTCGGTTACTTCCTCTAGCTCGGGGTGGGCCATCTGGGGGCGCCCGTTGAACATGGTCGGCTTGCCGAAAACAATGTATTCCTGGTGGTTTTTAACAACCTTCTCCAGGTAGTTTACGCCTTTAAACCACACTAGCTCCAGCTCGCCGCTGGCGTCGCCTACTTTGGCCACCATGCGCTTTTTCGGCCCCTCTCCTATCACTTCGCGCCCGCGCAAAATTCCCTTCACCTGCACGAATGACATATCGTCGTGCAGGTCCACCACATTATAAAACTGCGTGCGGTCGAGGTAGCGAAACGGGTAGCGCTGAATAAGGTCGCCGTAGGTGAACAACCCCAGCTCTTTGCCCAGCAGCATTCCTCGCTGCGTGCCCACGCCGCGCAGATTTTCGAGCTTGGTATTAAAGAAATTACTCATTTATAGTGAAAACGGCCGTCATGCTGAGCGCAGCGCAGCGGAGTCGAAGCATCTTGGCTGGTGAACTAACTCCTGCCGTTAGCAACGAAGCGACCAAGATGCTTCACTGCGTTCAGCATGACAATACTATAAATTTATTAATTATTGTATTTCAGTGTGTTAAGCATCTTAATCATATCATACTTCACGTACTCTATCACCGGACCCAACGAGTCGTTAGCGGTAGCAGTGCGGAAGTACAGAGCTGCCCGAAAAAAGTGCTTCGTACTGTCAGTAGTGTAAAACTGAAACTGACTCGGTACCTCGCCCTCTAGCTCAAACACCGAGGCGCGCAGACCGTTCGGCGTCCGCAGAATTTTTTCCTCAATCGAGGTGGCTTTAATCTGATGCTTGCCGGTGAGCTTGCGCGCATCCTCCATCATTTTATTGTAAAGCTTGCGGTCGCGCACCACGTTGGTATACGTAATCTGCACGTTGGCATGCAGTTGCGGATAGTACACATTCAGCCAATCGGGCTGCGCTAGGTACGACGAGTCGCGTAGCACCTTGGCATATTTCGAGTACTCGAATGAGTATGGGTGCCCCGCCCCCAGTGTGCGGTAGGCATGCACTGGCAGGTCGATACGGTTGTAGCCCTTAGGCTTAGGTGTGTACTCAGGCTCCGATGAGCAGGCTGCCGCTCCGCCGCCTAATGCCACCACAATACCTACCTGAAGCAGCCTGCGCCGCACTACTGTTATCCCAACCATAGTAATAGAAATTCCCCAAAGATAACCCCTTCCAGCACGCAGCACTTAACCAAAAAGGCTGCCCACATTAAAGCAGGCAGCCCCAAAAAGTCAGCCGCTTTAGCGGCGTATCTGCGAAATCAGTTTAATCCGTTTGAATCTGCGGTCTAGAACGGTAGCTGGTCTAACTCGGGCTCCTGACGCAAGCTTACGCTTTCTTCGGTGTTGGCGTGGTTGGTTGTACCATTCGCAGCACCGCCCGGACGACCACCTAGCAACGAAATTTCCTCCGCGATAATTTCGGTGATGTAGCGCGTCTGCTGGTCCTTGTCTTGGTACTGGCGGGTGCGGAGCTTGCCCTCTATGTACACCTGGCTGCCTTTTTTCAGATACTTCTCAGCCAGTTCGGCCAAGCCGCGCCATGCCGAAATATTGTGCCACTCGGTGCGCTCTACGCGGGCCCCTTGCTTGTCTTTGTAGTACTCGTTGGTAGCCAAGGTGAAATTGGCTACACTGTTGCCGCCTTCAAGGTGGCGCACTTCCGGGTCTTTGCCCAGGTTGCCCACCAGAATTACTTTGTTTACGCCGGCCATGTTGTTTGCTAGTCTTTGCTAGTTTAAAAAGTGAGTTGAAACGCTGCCTAAAGCTTAAGACTTTTCGACGTCATAAAATTACGCATAAGCTTTTGCCTATGCAAATTATATTGGCAATTTTACCAAAATAAATAGCAAATATTTTCTACCGATTTAGCTGACTTTAGCCAAGTAATTGCTAATCAGCACCGGCTTGGGCAGTTCCTCAATCTCCGCCGCCGAGTACGCTCGCAAGCCCGCATCCTTTAAAGCGGCGTCGGGAAGCACAGCCGCTAGCTCCACGGCGTGAAAGCGCGCCTCTAGCTTCTGGTGGCTCAGCACATGCTTAAGCGTGGGCGCGGGGCGGTCCTCAGCCACACGGCTGGTGTCGAGTATGCCGCCCAGCGCCTCGATGTGGCGCAACACCTCGGCGGCGGGCATATTAGCGGCATCGGTTTCAGCTAGGGCAAAATCATACAGCCCTTGCCATATGTCGCCGCCCGGCCGTTCCTTCAAATAAAGCTGCTCGCCATGGCGCAGCACGAAGTAATGGAAGTAGCGCGTGCGCGACGCCTTGGCCTTGCTCTTAACGGGCAGCAACGCTACCTGCCCGTGCTGAAAGGCCCAGCATTGGCTTTGCACGGGGCAAAAGAGACAGTCGGGTTTTGCGGGGGTGCATTGCAGCGCGCCAAATTCCATAATGGCTTGGTTGAACTCGGCAGCATGGGCGGGCGGCAGGTGCGTATCGGCCACGGCCTGAAATTCTTTGCGCGAACTGGGGGCCGCAATGTCCGAGTGCAGCCCAAAAATGCGGGCTAAAACCCGAAAAACGTTGCCATCGAGCACCGCCACTGCCTCATCAAATGCAAAAGATGCGATGGCCGCCGCCGTGTACGGGCCCACGCCTTTGAGCTGCCGCAGGCCGGCGTAAGTGGCCGGGAATTGGCCGCTAAACTCGCCTACTACCTGCTGGGCCGTGTGGTGCATATTGCGAGCACGGGAGTAGTAGCCCAGGCCCTGCCAGTGGCGCAGCACTTCTTGTTCGGGCGCAGCGGCCAGGTCTTGTACAGTGGGATAAGAGCTCAGAAAATCAAGGTAATACGGTAAGCCTTGCGCGACGCGGGTTTGCTGCAAAATGACTTCGGAGAGCCAGATGGCGTAGGGGTCACGGGTGTGCCGCCAGGGCAGGTCGCGGCGGTGGCGCGGGTACCAGTTGAGGAGGGCGGTGGCGAGGAAAGACGGGGCCGGCAAAGCGGCGGCCGGAGCACTAGAATTTAGCAAAAGAATGAGGCAGAATATCTTGACAACTGGCAATTTTGAGGTCAACCATTGGTCAAACGAAAAAAAAGGAGTACCTTTGTGGTCCGATTTCCAAGCACAACCCCTTACCGGGCAAGGGCTTACGCCGGAAATCGGGGGATTAACTATCCGCTAATTTATTTTTTTCACTTCCAGTACCCCTTACCAACGTGACCAAAGCTGAGGTAATTTCCGAAATTTCGCAGAAAACCGGCATCGAGAAAGCCGATGTGCTGACGACCGTAGAAGCCTTCTTCAAAGTAGTGAAGGACTCTATGACTGAGGGCCACAATATTTACGTGCGTGGCTTCGGCTCGTTCGTAAATAAGAAGCGTGCCCGCAAAGTTGCCCGCAACATTTCTAAGAATACGTCGCTCATCATTGACGAGCACTATATCCCGAGCTTTAAGCCGAGCAAAACTTTCGTAGCTAAAATCAAAGGCAGCAAAAAAGTTGTTGGCGAAGAGGCTTCTCCGAAAGTAAAAGCTCCCAAGGCTAAAAAGGCTAAATAGTTTGCGTTGAGGTGAAAAAGTGATGGGGTGAGAAGATTAGCGTGGTGATAGCCAACCCGTTGGGTTCCAGCTATCACCCCTGGCCTTCTCACCCCATCGCTTTCTTTATCCCTTTTCCTTTCCCCATGTCTCTTTCCCGTACTGGTACGCATCAGGCTCTTTTGCTGGTCGGCGCTTTGGCGCTGGCGGGTGGGCTCTATGCGTTGCCCAAGGGCATTGTGAAGCCTAAGGAAGGCAAAGCCGAGCTAAACCAGGACGCTGCCCGCACTGCAAATCGCGACGGTGGTGGCATCGCTACGAACGGCTCGAAAACTGACGCCTCTTCCGGCCCGCGTCCGGCTGAGACGGCTACTGTCGGGCCAAACGAAGCTGGTGCTACTGCTGCTGCGCCGCACACGCAGGCTACGCCGGCCCAGCGCCGTGCGTTGGATGAGTTGCTGGCTCAGTATAAGGCGGCCCCTGCTGCCTCACGCTCCGCAGTGGCTACCAAGCTGGCGGCCGGCTACACAGCTGCACAGCGCTTCGACAGTGCAGGTTACTACCTGACTACCGTAGCGCAGGCAAAGCCAAGCGAAAAAGCCTGGCAAACGGCGGCCGATTCCTATTTTGAGGCCTTCACTTTCGCGTCGTCGGCCGAGCGCAAGAAAATGCTGGGCGGCCAGGCACGCGAGTTGTACGATAAAGTGTTGGCGGCCAATCCTAAAAACCTGGACGCCAAAGCTAACTTGGGTATGGCTTTCGTGAGGGGCAGCGACAACCCAGTGAAGGGTATCACGCTCCTACGAGAGGTGCTGGAACAAGACCCACAGCACGAAAGAACACTTTACTACTTGGGCGAACTGGCCATCGAAAGCAACCAGCTTGACAAAGCCGCTGAGCGATTCGCTCAACTGGTTAAAGTGAACCCCAATAATGTGGAAGGCCAGTTTTACCTAGGCGTAGCGCTGGCCCGTACCAACCGGGCGGCCGAAGCCAAAGCGGCTTTCCAAAAAGCAAAAAGCCTCAGCAAAGACCCGGCCCTGGCCGCGTCGGTCGATGAGGAGCTTGCCAAACTGCCCTGATTCAGGTGCGAAGTTTGTGTTCTGAAGTGAGTTGCCGAAAGGCTGCCTATTTTTGCACCCCGATTGCTACTGACTCAATTCATAAGTCATAATTTTCAACTCTTAATTTTTCAACCGATGCCTTGCGGTAAAAAACGTAAACGCCATAAAATCGCCACCCACAAGCGCAAGAAGCGCCTGCGCAAGAACCGTCACAAGAAGAAGTAATCTTCTGACTTCGTGCGGTGTAGGGGGCGGGGTAATTGGCTGATGGCCGGTTGCCCGCCTATCTCTCACGTAGCCTCCGCCACGCGGACGACTAACGTGGTGTGCCAGCCGGCTCCTTCGCAAGGGCCGTGGCCGTGGCTCGCGAGGGGAAGCTGGGACGCTCTTAGTCCTGGCTTCCCTTTTGCCAGTTTCGGGGCAACCCATGTCGGCAAGGCCGGCTCGGAGCTATTTTAACGAACCTAATACGTTGAGCAATGAATTAATAATCAATTCGACCCCTGAGGGTGAACGGATTGCCTTGCTCCAGGATAAGCGGCTGATTGAGTATCACTTCGACCGCAACGACACCAACTATGCGGTGGGCGATATCTTCCTGGGCACCGTGCGCAAGGTGATGCCCGGCCTCAACGCGGCCTTTGTGGATATTGGCTCCGAAAAGGATGCTTTTCTGCACTACGGCGACCTGGGCGAGCAATTCCCGTCCCTCAATAAGTGGGTGAGCGGGGTGATGAAGCACCAAGCGCAAACTGCTGGCTTGGAGAAATTTACCCTGGAAGCTCCGCTTGAAAAAGTTGGCAAAGCCGACAGCGTTTTCAAGAAAGGCCAAGCCATTGTGGTGCAGGTCATTAAAGAGCCAATTTCGACTAAGGGCCCCCGGGTAAGCACCGACATTTCGATGGCGGGCCGCTACTTGGTGTTGATGCCCTTTAGCAATACCATCAGCGTCTCGAAGAAAATCGTGAGCAAAGCGGAGCGCGACCGGCTCAAGCGGCTCATTGCCAGCATCAAGCCCGAGGGCTTCGGCGTCATTATCCGCACTGTGGCGGAGGGGCACGAGGTAGCCGAGCTAGACCGCGACATGCAAAGCATGGTCGAGAACTGGGAAACGCTGTACCAAAACCTGCGCAAAGGCCAGCCCCGCGACAAAATGCTCGGCGAGTTGGGCCGCACCTCGTCGATGCTGCGCGACATGCTCAACGAGTCGTTCGACTCGATTGTGGTAGATACGCCGGCTCGATTTGAGGAAATGAAGACCTACGTGCAGAAAATCGCCCCCGACAAAGCCGGGCTGGTGAAGCTGCACAACAACAAAGCCAAGGTATTTGAGCACCTAGGTATTGAGAAGCAGCTCAAAACGCTGTTTGGCAAGACCGTAAGTGTACCCGGCGGCGGCTACCTCGTGATAGAGCACACTGAGGCCCTGCACGTAGTAGACGTAAACTCGGGCTCGAAAAGCAACCAGGAGAATGACCAGGAGGCTACGGCCCTCATGATTAACCTGCTAGCGGCTAAAGAAGTAGCTCGCCAATTGCGCTTGCGCGACATGGGCGGTATCATCGTGGTTGACTTCATCGACATGCGTGCCGCCGAGAGCCGCAAGAAGGTAGAAGATGCGGTGTACAATATCATGAAGCTCGACAAGGCCAAGTTTACTATCTTGCCCATTACTAAGTTTGGCCTGATGCAAATCACCCGCCAGCGGGTGCGCCCGGCCGAAACTATCGTGACTGGCGAGGTGTGTCCCACTTGCGGCGGCACTGGCAAAATTTCGGCCTCCATTCAGGTTACGGATGAGATTGATAATAGCATCGACGACCTGCTGCTCAATCAAAATCAGGCCGGAATTACGCTGTTTGTGCATCCGTTCCTGCATGCTTTCTATACCAAAGGCCTCGTGAGCCGCCAGATGAAGTGGTACCTCAAGTACTACAAGTGGGTGAAGGTGATGAAGGATACTTCACTGGGCTTGACCGACTTCCGCATCGAAGACGAGCACGGCGAGCAGATTGAGCTGCATTCGGCCGCGGCCGCGATGGCGCGAGCGCAAGACCGCGAAATAGTCGAAATAACCGCAGATTAAAACGGATTACGCAGATACGCCGCTGCCGCGGCTGACTTTTGAGTAAGCCTAAGAAACAAAAAAGCCGCCTTTATCAGGCGGCTTTCTTGTTTCTTAGGCTTATTTAGGTAATCGTGTTTACTTCGCTTTGGTCACACAAACTCAAAAACCAGCCGCGGTAGCGGCGTATCTGCGAAATCCGTTTAATCCGTTTTAATCTGCGGTTAGAATTTGAGGCCGAGGTCTAGTGCGAACACGCTGTTTTTGATGTTGACATCGCTGAAGCCGCGGTCTTTTTCGAAGTAGCGGTCGAAGTCAATCAGGCCGTGGTGGTAGCTGAGGCCCGCCAGCACCTTCGTGCTTTTGCCCAGTTGATACTCGGCCCCGAAACCGCCGATGAGGTTGGCATCGATGTCAAAAACGTGGCCGCCAGCCTTCGTTTGAGTATTGCCATTAAAAGGGTCGGTGTAATATTTCTCCCCATTGATGCGTGTCTGCACCGGCACGGCCAGCGAGCCCCCTACCTGGAAATAGATGCGGGTATCGGGCGCTACCTCGTTGGTGAAGAGTTTGACAGTTAAGGGTAACTCTAGGTACTGTATGGCTATTTTTTGCTCGACCCGCACGCTGGCAGGACCGCCCACCGTAGCCGGGATTTCGTTGTAGGCGATAGTACCACCTTTACCAGTCAAAAACAGACCCGTATTAAAGGCATAATTTTCGCCGAAAAAATAGTCCATAAAAATGCCGCCGCCGAAGCTAAACTTAGCGCTTTCGGAAGAGAAAGCGGTGCCCGACGGCGAGTCGGGGCGCAGGTACGAGATGGCGGGCGATATCTTGAGGCCGATTTCGACTTGGGCAAAGGCGGCGGGGGCTACCGCCAGGGCGGCTACGGTGAGGAATACTTTTTTCATAAAGTGAAAATGGAACGGCTATTGAACACTTAGCGGTATAGCACGACGTTGGAAAAGTGTAATTTTACGCGAAATTAAGCTGACCTTGAAAATATCTGTCTATCCGAAGGCTTTTGTCTTCGCCCTGGCTGGGCTAATGGCCGGCTGCCGGCAAGGCGAAGAGGCCGGCTGCCGCCCCGACCCCGCCTCTGCGGCCCCAGTTGCGCCGCTGCACCTCGAACACTTGGAGCGGCCCTTCTTCCAGATTAAAAATGCTGCTCAGGGGTTGCAATTTATGCAGGCGCATCCGGCATTTGCGCGTTATTATTTGCAGGTGGGGCAGGCACCCTCAGCGCAGGCGCTGGCCACCAGCCTGGCCCAGCTGGCCACTAGCCCCGACCTGGAGAAGCTGGGCCGCGAAACGGCCGTGGCTTTTGCCGATACGGCCGCGTTGCAGCGCGAGCTGGGCATGATGTTCGGGAAGGTGCACTATTACTTTCCTGATTTTAAAACGCCGCCCGTGGCCGCCACTTATGTAAGCGGGCTGCTGGGCAAGGATATCTTTGTAAATGACAGCTTGTTGGTACTGAGCCTGGACTGGTACATCGGCCCCAAGGCCAGCTACCGGCCCGACCTGCCGGGCTACATGCTGCGGCGCTACCACCCCGAGAACCTGCTGCCTACTCTGGCCTCGGCCGTGGCGGGCAAGTACATTCCGCGCAAGCTGACGGCCCCTTCGGTGCTCGATGAGATGCTGAGCCAGGGCAAGCGCCTCTATTTTGCCGGCCAGGTGCTGCCCTGCGCCCCCGACTCGCTGCTGATGGGCTACACCCGCAAGGAGCTAACTGGCCTGAAATTTAACGAGGCCAAGGTATGGGGGCATTTTCTGGAGCATAATATTCTGTACGCGACCACGCCATTTCTCATTCAGAAATACGTGGCCGAGCGGCCCAATGTGCCCGAAATCGACGCTACCTGCCCCGGCCGCGTGGGCCAATGGGTAGGCTTGCAGATTATTCGCAAGTACATGGCCGACCACTCTGACGTGACGCTGGCGCAGCTTATGGCCGAAAAAGATTCGCAGCGCATTCTGAACGAGTCGCACTACCGACCGAAAAAACAATGAGTGAATGGGTGAGGGGTGAATGAGTGAATGTTTTTCTCATTCACTCATTCACCCCTCACCCATTCACTCATTGCAAAAATGCACATCGCCGTTTTCAGCCAGTACCACACCAGCCCCGACTGCCCGGCCACCAGCCGGCACTACACGCTGCTGGCCGAGCTGGCGAAGCACCACCGCGTAACGTTGCTGACCACGCCCGCCTGGCGCAGCCAGCAGCTCACGCATGAGTTTGCGTGGGTGCCGCCGGGCGTGGAGCTGCACGAGGCCGCCATCCCATACGACAATAAAATGGGGCCGGCGCGGCGGGTGCTGGCCTTTGCGCAATACGCGGCGTGGGCGGTGCGCGCCGGGCGGCGCATAGCCCGGCCCGATGTAGTGTGGGGCATTAGCACGCCCCTCACGGCGGCGTGGGCGGCAGCGCGAGTAGCGCGGCACTGGCGGGTGCCGTGGGTATTTGAGGTGCAGGATTTGTGGCCTTCCTTCCCGGTGGCGATGGGCGCGGTGCCCTCGGCACTGGCGCGGCAGCAGCTGTTTGCCCTCGAAAAACGACTGTACAAAAGTGCTGCGCACATCGTGCCACTCTCGCCCGATATGAGCCACTACGTGACGGCTTTGGGCATTCCGGCCGGCAAAGTCACGACGCTGCTCAATGGCACCGACCTCGACCTGGCGGCGCGGGCTACTCCGGCCGCGGTGGCGGCACTGCGCCACGAGCAAGGACTGGAGGGCCAAAAAATAGTGCTGTACGCCGGCACTTTTGGCCGGGCCAACGACATACCGACTGTGGTGGCCGCCGCCGAGGCGATGGTGGCCGCCGACCCGGCGGTGACCTGGCTCTTTTTGGGGCACGGCTACTACGCGCCGCTGGTGGCGGCGGCGGCGGCGCGCTGGCCGGGGCGCATCCGGCTGGTGGGCGGGCAGCCGCGGCACGTAGTATTTAGCTGGTTTGCGCTGGCCGATGTGGCGGTGGTTTCCTTCCTGGGTTTGCCGGTGCTCGATGCCAACTCGCCGGCCAAGCTCTACGACGCGCTGGCCGTGGGCACGCCCGTAGTCGTGACTAACCAAGGCTGGACTAAGGCGCTGGTGGAGCAGCACGGCTGCGGCTGGTATGCCCCCGCTGGCGATGCCCCCGCACTGGCCGCACGCTTGCAAACGGTGCTAGCCGATGCCGCTGGTCGGGCAGCAGCCGGGCAGCGCGGGCTACAAGTAGCCCAAACCCAGTTTGACCGCATAGAGCTGGCGGCCGAAATGCGGCACATCCTAGAGCGAGTAGCGGGGTAGCCTCTCCGCTTTAGCAAGGCAATAGCTTGGCAGCTAAATTCATACAAAAAGCCCGGCCGCAGTGACTGCGGCCGGGCTTTTATTAGGTAAGATGCTTGGTTGAAAGCAGCTTACTTGATTTTGATACGTTTGCCGTTGTCCTTCACCTTGGTGCCGGGGGCGGGCTGAATTACCGTTTTGCCTTTGCCGGTGTGGGCCGACATGGTGTTATTGTCCGACGTGGTGGTCGATTCCGTCGTGGTGGTCGACGAAGGTGTCACGGTTTGGTCGGGGTTCATGGTAGCTGGGGTTGCCGTGGTTTGGCGCGTGGTGGTAGTGGTCGTGCCAGTTTGGGCGTTAGCCGAGAAAGCACCAGCAGTCAGCAAGGAAGCAAGAACGAGGAGGGTTTTCATAAAAACAGGAAGTTTCAGTGAATAGATAGAGAAATAACTTCAAGCAGCAAGCTGCTTTCAGGCTGACTTTAACGCTACTCCACTCGGAAGGTTGGTTTTTGATGCAGGTGGCTTCCTCTTTCTGGGGCAAACCCGCTAGTGGGTTTTATAGCACGTGAGCGGTAGCCAGCACCGGCGAGCGCAGCAGCTAAAGCGCTCTAAATAAAGCAATATAACTACGCGCACACCCCATTGGGCAGCTATTTTCTGCCGGGCGAAGGCTCTGCATGGCTTTCAAAGAATAAAAAATCGGCGGGCACGCTTTCGCCGCTGTTGATGAGCCGCAACTCGGTACTTTGCCGGGGGTGCCACACGCCGGCACTTGGTTTTTAGTTGCCGATTTGAGCGGCGGCCTAGAGCGGCTCCATGGCCCAGGCCCGGGCTTCTTCGACGGTGGCAAAAAAGCGACTGGTCATCTTGGTGCCCGGAATCACGTCGGCGAGCAACGCCGTGACGCCCATGCGGTTCATGCCGTCCTGCGACTCGACGCCTGCAAAGCGCCGCACGCCCAGGTCGCTCATGGGCACGATGATTTCCTGCCCTCCCCACGCCAGGTCGGCCGTGCGCATGGCCCGGATAAGCCGGTTGTCCACAACCCAGGCTTTGACCTGCTGCTGCTTGGCCAGATGCAGCATTTCGCGCATGCTGGCCCGAAAATCTGCGCTCGGCACAAAGTCTAACCACTGAATTTCCAGTGTATTGTGCGCACTTCGGTGCAGGCGAATATTGATGTAGGAATTGGAAAAGAGCAGTTCCATGCGCAAGAAGACGAATGGGTAAGGTAATGGATGACAACTGGGGAAAGTGCCCGCTGGGGGCTTTTCTTACGCTGCGGGGGCCGGCTCGTTGCCTGCGCACCGCGGTGCAGGCGGCTTGCATAGCGCCGGCCACCAGTGCGCGGCGGCAGCGGCAACCCAGCTAGGCGCGCGGGCATCAGCGGCAGGGGCCGGTTAGGTTCACATCGGCTTCGGCCACGTAGCCTGGCGTGGCTTGGCCAGGCAGCTCGATTATTGTCCAGCCTTTCACGGCGTTAGTCTGTGGCCCAACCTGGGCGTAGCTGCCCGTGGGGATGGTGCCCAGCAGGGCGGCGCTGGCCGCTGGCCGGGCGCGCACGGCTACCGGGTGGGCGGCCATCAGCAGGCAGCCGGCGGGCGGGGCCGATACCACGGGCAGCTGCGCGCAGCCGGCACTGTCGGCGCCAAATGCATCGGCCGTGCGCACCCAGCGCAGGCGAAAAACACCTACGTTGGCAGCCTGCGCCGTGCCGGGGTCGAACCCAACCCAACCGGTGGCCGTGCGGGCGGCCAGCGTCACTTTCTCGCCTTTTGCCAACTGCCCAAACTGGGGCGTGGCTACGACGGGCAGGTGATAAATACTAGCCGGGCGTGTGGCCACCCGCACGCACTGCTGGCTGGCCACGGGACTGAACGGGGCCGGCCAACTCACGGCAGCCCCGCTGGCGGGGACCGCTGTGGCCGCAGCGGAAGTAGCCGGCGCGGCTGCTGGGCTGGTGGCAGTGTCAGTAGCTTGTTGGGGAGAGCAGGCCAAAAGCAGGCAGCCGCTTAGCAGGCAGAGAAACGAACGTAGCATGAAAACAAGAATTGATAATGAGCGAATTAGCGAAATAAAATGAAACTGAGCGGCTTATAGCCGGACGCTCACGCCGATTTTGGCATCCCACTGGCGGTTCAGGAATACGTTGCTGGCTACCCAGCCGTTGGTTTTGTAGCCCACCGTGGCGTAGGGAAACCACATGGGGCCGGCCTGGTAGTGCACCGTGGCGGCGAGCAGCCCACCCCATTCGGCATTGCTGGTTTCAAAGGCCTGGTCTTGGGGCTGCGTCCAGATAATAGCCCGCGTGGTGAGCAGCAGCTTGGACGAGACGGGGTAGTCGAGCACCTGCGCCTCCAGCGAGGGGAAGCTATGGCTTAGGTTCTGGTTCAGGGCCGGGTTGAGCAGCAGGTTGTACTTGCCTTTTTTCAGCAGCAGGTTCAGGCCTACTTGGTTACCAAATGACGTGGGGTAGTAGCGGAAGGCGAAGTTGCCTTCCAGGTTTTCGCCGTTGGCGTAGCGCTTGAGCGTGAAGCTGGGCAGGTAGAAATTCATGGGTGACAGCACGTTGAGCCAGGCCAGGCGGCTTTGCTTGTGCAGCCAGTCGTACTGCGTGTCGGTGAGCTTGTCGCCGTAGACGTAGCGGTCGATGCCGGTGCCATCGGTGCGCTGGCCGCGGGCGGCGTAGGGCTCGTTGGGGTGATAGAGGTCGTAGGCCCAAGCCGTGAAGTCGGCCCCGGTGAAGTCGTACTGGGCCGGGTCATGGCCCTCTTTGTTGATTGATTTGAGGGTCAAATCCGTCACCCGGTCCTTATCGGCGCACAGCGTCATGTAGTACACCGGGCTGAGGAAGCGGTAGAGCATGTTGAACGAATTCAGGTAGCCGGTGTGGTAAAAAAAGCTGTTTTGCTGCATCTGCTCGCCGCCGTAAATCTCGCCCTCTACGCCGGCGGCGGCCAGGCGCACGAGGTCTGGGTTGCGGTATTTTTTGAGGGCGACGAGGTTGGCGTCCAACACGTCATTGACGCCCGAAACGTCCTCGAAATTTGAATTTTTACGGCCCGTCAGCCAGTCGTTCAGCGTGTTGTTGGAGGAGATGTTGCAGCGCGTCATGGTGGCGCGGTGGTACTCCTCGTGCTGCCACGACGAGCCGAAGGGAAGCTCCACATCCAGCACGCCGTTGAGGGCTATTTCGGCCCCGATTTTCCAGGCTTTGCGCAGGCCGTGGTCGGTGTCCTGGCGGCGAAACAGCTGCTTCGTGCCGTAGAACATGGCGTAGCGGGTGTCCAGCGAAAACTGGGTGCTCTGCTCCATGCTGGGGTTGCCCCAGGCTTTGAAGACGTTGCGGTAGCCCTCGGGCTTGGCATTCACGTCGGCCACGCTGCCCCGCTGCAAGTTGGCCGCGTACTGCCCATACGGCAGGTCGAACAGGGGCACGTTCAGCACCAGGCGGTAGGTGCCGGCCCCGGCGCGCGGCTTGGCTAGAGCGGTTGGGAAAGCAGCGGGACGCAGCGCCGATGTGGCGGCTGTATCGCCGGGCAACTCTGCCAGCGACGGGGCGGAAGGCCCCTGCTGGGCCCGCAGCGCAAGGCTGGACAGCAGAAAAGCAGCACTAGTAGCAGGGAGCAGGAGACGATGGAAAGTCATGAGCTAAGGGGGTTAGGGCGAATTGGATGCTCAAATTTTGACGGTTCCCCAGCCGCTGCTTGCCCGCAATCCGCCAACCCCGTTTCCCCCGCCGCCAACCCCTTTCCCCAAGCGCTTGCTTGAACTGGCATCCGTTGACCGCCGCGCTGGGGGCGGTGGCGGCGGCCTTGCGGGCGTTGGCGGATACCAAGCGGGCAGCGGCCACTACGCCGAATAACTTACGCCTTTCTTTAGGTTTGCCCGCTCTTATGCTTCGTTCTTCTTGGCTCTACCACGTGCTTTTCTGGGTCTTGCTCATCGGCGCGGCCAATGCCTTCGACACGCTGGGCCGCTACCCCGGCGCCTTTACCTGGGGCCACTACGGCGAGTCGCTAAGCCAGCTCGATACCTGGGTGGAATTCGGCCGCATTATGCTGACGATATACGGCAGCGGATGGCTGTTTTCGCGCGTGGTGGTGCGGTGGCAGCTGCCGGCGGTGCTGGCGCTCATCGTGGGGCTGGGCGTGCTCGATGCCCTGCTGGCCGACACCCTCCAGCGCTACGTGGTGCCCCTGCTCAACACCGTGCCCGACCTCAGCCCCCTGCCAGCCTTTACCACGCGCCTGCCCCTGAGCTGGCTGTTTGTGATGCTGGCCTTCGTCTTCCGGCAGGTCAGCAACGAGCGCCGCACCCAGGCCCTGGTGCACGAGAAAAACGCGATGGAGCTGGCCTTCCTCAAAGCCCAGCTCAACCCGCACTTCCTGTTCAATAGCATGAACAACCTCTACGGCCTGGCCCTGACGGAGCCCGAGCGCACACCCGATGCCATCCTGCGCCTGGCCGAACTGATGCGCTACATGCTTTACGAAAGCAGCGCCGAGCGCGTGCCCCTCGCCCAGGAAGTGGCCTACCTACGCAGCTACGTGGCCCTCGAAACCCTGCGCCACGAGGGCGAAGTGCACATTGATTTTCAAGTGAAAGGCACGCTGGCCGGGCTGGCCATTGCGCCGCTGCTGCTTATTTGCTTTGTCGAAAATGCCTTTAAGCACGGCACGGTGCACAACCCCGACCAGCCTATACAGCTGCACCTAGCTGTTACGCAAGAAACTATTTCCTTTACAACCCGCAACCAAGTGGTAACCCAAAACAAAGACCAGGCAGGCGGCGTGGGCCTAGCTACTGTGCGCCGCCGCCTGGCCCTGCTCTACCCCCGCCACCATCGCCTGACGATACACAACAGCCCGACAAGCTTTTGCTGCGAGTTGGAGCTCAGCGCCGTCGCGCCACCCACCCAACCTTCTCTTCTTGCCTGATTCCTGCCCATGTCCCTTTCTGTACTAGCCATCGACGACGAGCCGCTGGCCCTGCGCGTCATCGCGGCCCACGCCAAGAAAGTACCCTTTCTGAACCTGGTGGCTACCACCACCAACCCCGTCGAAGGCCTGCTGCGCGTGCAGCAAGGCGGCATCGACCTGGTGCTGCTCGATGTGCAAATGGCCACCCTGACGGGCATCCAATTTCTGCAGCTACTGCAAGGCCAGTGCCCGGTTATTCTGACCACGGCCTACTCCGAATACGCGCTGGAAGGCTACGAGTACGCCGTGGCCGACTACCTGCTCAAGCCCATCTCGTTCGACCGCTTTTTGCAGGCCGTGCAGCGGGTGCAGGCCCGGCAGCTGGCGGCCCCGGCCGCCCCCACCGCCGCCGCGCCGGAGCAAGCCGACTACCTGTTTGTCAAGACCGACAGCCGGTTGCAGCGCGTAAGCCACGCCGACATCTACTACATCGAAGGCGGCAAAGAATACGCCACTATCGTCACGGCCACCGGCAACATCCTCACCCTCACCAGCCTGGCTAAGCTCAGCGAAAGCCTGCCGGCCAGCCAGTTTCAGCGGGTGCACAAGTCGTACATCGTGGCCCTCAACAAGATTGAGTCCGTGGAGCGGCAGCGCATTTACCTGGCGGGGGCGGTGCTGCCAGTGGGCGATACCTACCGGGCCGACTTTGCCCGGCGGCTCGGCGAGGCGTAGGCCGCTGCTGGCCCAGCTGAATGGGGCCCGGCTAATTAACTGGGGGCGCAGTTGGGCCGGAGAATTCAATGCAGGCAGCGCTGGGCGGCGAGCTGTTATTGAAGCTGGTCTACCAACGGGGGCACCTCAAGCGGCCGCCCGCGAGATTGCGTGCTATTCATACTTTTTGACTTGAATCGTGTTTTTTGCCGCTGCCAGCGCAGGGGACCTTTGTGCAGTCGATTGCACCAGGCTAAGGGGGCGCTAACCACCCGGTTTTCGGACGGCTGAGGAAGCCTCGCCCAAGTGCCTGCCATGCAAACGAAATCAACACAATTCTCTCATTCAATAAAAGCACGCATGACCACAGCAAACGCAAAAGTGGCAGGGTATTCGGTTGCCGAACCCGCTCACTCACAGGAGTTGGAAGCACAAAAGATGAGCACCACACCTCAGCCGGAAGCGGCCAAGCTGCCCCACACGATGCGGGCAGTTCGCCAGCACGAGTTTGGGGGGCCGCAGGTGCTGCGCTACGAAGAAACCCCCGTGCCCGAACTGAAGCCGGGCGAGGTGCTGGTGCGGGTGCACGCGGCGAGCCTCAACCCGCCCGACTGGTACCTGCGCGACGGGTACAAGATGCTGCCGCCCGAGTGGCAGCCCTCAGTTTCCTTTCCCCTCATCTTAGGCACCGATATATCGGGCATCGTGGTGGCCGTGGCCGACGATGTGCAGGCGTTGGCCATCGGCGAGGAAGTGTTTGGGATGGTGCGTTTTCCGAGCGCTGGCGACAGCCGGGGCTATGCCGAGTACGTGGCCGCGCCCGCGGCAGACCTGGCCCACAAGCCCGCAGGCCTCGACCACGTGCACGCAGCCGGCGCCCCGATGGCCGGGCTCACCGCCTGGCAGTACCTCATCGAGTTGGGGCACACGGCCCCGAATCCCTTTCAGCCGGACTTGCACCGCCCGGTGCCGCTTTGGGGCAAGCGGGTGCTCGTGAACGGGGCGGCGGGCGGCGTGGGGCACCTGGCGGTGCAGCTGGCCAAATGGCAGGGCGCGCACGTCATTGCGGTGGCCTCGGGCAAACACGAGGCGTTTTTGCGCGAGCTGGGGGCCGATGACTTTATCGACTACACCCAGACGCCGCCCGAAGACGTGGTGCAGGATATTGACCTCGTGCTTGATACCCTGGGCGGCCCTCATACGGGTCGGTTCCTGCGCGTGCTCAAGCGGGGCGGGGCGCTGTTTCCGGTGTTTCTGGGCTTCCCCGATGCCGAAGAGGCCGCGCGGCTGGGCATCACGGTTTCGGCCACTCAGGTGCGCTCGAGTGGTGCGCAGCTCGCCGAACTGGGGCGCTTGCTCGAGGCGGGTACGGTGCGCGTCGCCATCGACAGCACGTTTGCGCTGGCCGATGCCGCCCTGGCGCACGAGCGCGCCGCCCACGGGCACATCCAGGGCAAGATTGTGCTCACGGTGGTGTAAAAATAAAAACTTAACTGATTGGCTGCCACTACCCGCGGGCAGGTGTTTGCGCGCTGCGGGTAGTGGCAGCCAATCATAATTTTTGACGGCATCAGTCCCACTTTATAGTTTATGCGCCCCTCCGACAAAGCCGCTGAGCGGCACCTCCTTGTCACCATTCGAAGCCAGCCGGCGCACCGCCAGCTCGTGCAGGCGGCCCTGCTCGACCTTGTGGAGCTTGTGCGCCGGGAGCCGGGTTGCCTGTATTACCACATCTTCCAGCAAGCCGAAGATGCCGACACCTTTCTAATAGCCGCCGCCTGGGCTGATGACGCGGCCGTAGCCGCGCACCCCACGCCCGCCCAGGCGCGCCTGGTCGAGCAGATGCTGCCGCTGCTGGCCGTGCCCATGCAGGTGCTGCCCACCCGGCGGGTGAGCGAGAACCCAGCCTGAGGGTTGCCCCTGGGCGAGCTGTTAAGGAGTGGATGGGGCTGCTTGATTTTCGTACTTTTATGCTATGACTGTTTCTGCCGCCAGCGCGCCCGTTAAGTGGAATACTCAGAACCTGAAGCTGAAGGGCTTCAAGATGTATGCGGTGGACCGCCCGTGCACGACGAAGCCCTACTTTACCCGGCGCGACTACTACAAGGTGATGCTGCTGACTACCAAGGCCCGGCTGCACTACGGCCACCAAAGCTGGGACCTCGACGGCACGTACCTGCTCTTCGCCAATCCGCACATTCCCTACTCGCTGGAAATGCTCGGTGACCAGCGCCACGGCTACATCTGCCTTTTCACCGAGGAGTTTATCACGGCGCTCGACCGGTCGGAAAGTCTGCTGCATTCCCCCTTATTTAAAATCGGGAGTACGCCGATTTTCCAGCTTCAGGAAGCGCAAATCCCTTTTATAAGCAGCATTTTTCAGAAGATGCTGGCCGTCCAGGAAACCGACTACCCATTCAGGGCCGAGCTGATTCGCACCTACCTCCAGCTCACGATTCACGAGGCGCTGCTGCTGCGGCCAGCCGCCACCTTTATGCAGCCCCACAATGCGGCGACCCGCCTAGCAGCCCAGTTTCTGGACTTGCTGGAGCAGCAGTTTCCGGTGGAAAGCCCGGAGCAGACGCTGCCGCTGAAAACGGCGCAGGAGTTTGCCGACCAGCTGGGCGTGCACGTCAACCACCTCAACAAAGCCGTGAAGGAGGTCACGGGTAAGCCCACAAGCACCCACCTCACCGGCCGCATTACCGACGAAGCCCAATCCTTATTGCAACACACCAACTGGAGCGTGGCGGACATTGCGTACACGTTGGGCTTTGCCTACCCTACCTACTTCAACAACTTTTTCAAGAAGCACACCGGCACCACCCCGCTGGCCTGCCGCAAGGCAGCTGGGGCAGCAGCCCTTGGCTAATCGACTTGTCCTTGGAAGTAAAAGTCTTGTAAGTAAAAGTCTTAAAAAAACGAGTCATGCTGAACGCAGTGAAGCATCTCTACCGCTTCGTTGGACGGCCTCAACGAAGCGGTAGAGATGCTTCACTGCGTTCAGCATGACTCGTTTTTTCATTTTTCTTAGTTCAGAAACAGGTCTGGTTTATAGCGCTTTGCAGCTACCTCCTGGGTGATAAATGCAGGCCTACTACGCGCTTATTAGTCTCTCCTTACCAGGGCAATGGCCCCGTAGCCGAAGAGGTTGTGCCCGTGGGGCCATCGGCCGGCAGCAGGGCCAGCCGGATGGCCTCCGCGGCTCCTTGCGCGGGGGTGTCGGTGCCGGCAAAGCCGTTCAGGTCCGTGGCCGTGTAGCCGGGGGCGGCCGAGTTTACTTTGATGGCCGTGTCGCGCAGCTCGTGGGCCAGCTGCACGGTCAGCATGTTCAGCGCAGCTTTGGAGGCCGAATACCCCAGCAGGCCCCAGTCGTTTTGGCCACTGAGCGCGAGCGAGCCTAACGGACTCGACACGTTGACAATGCGCCCTGCCGCGGCCTGCTTCACCAGCGGCAAAAAAGCCTGCGTGACAGCCAGCGTGCCTAGGAAATTCGTTTGCAGCACTTGCGCCACGCTTTGCAGGGCGGCGCTGCTGGCGAGGCCGTCGCCGACGGCGTTGATGCCCGCGTTGTTGACTAGGATATCGAGATGCCCGTGCGCGCGGTGCAGCTGCGCCACCGCCGCGGCGAGGGTCGCTTGGTTGGCCAGGTCTACTTCCAGAAACAGCACCTCGCCTTCTGGGGCTAGGTCCGCGGCGGCTTGCTGGCCTTTGGCGGCCTCGCGGGCCCCCAGGTACACGCGGCAGCCTGCCCGCAGCAGCCCCCGTACTATCTCCAGGCCGATGCCTTTGTTGCCACCGGTAACCAGCGCTATTTTCTTATTTTCCATGTGGTTTGGGGGTTGCCTCCCGAAATAGGGAGCGGACTAAGTACCCCACAAAGGTCCAAGGGGCAAGCCGCAGGCCGGCTTCGCCAATCAAGCTATTTGCTTTAGATTTCAAACACGGCCAAACTGCGGAACGCGCCAGGCGTTTGGGCGGCGTGGCGCTTGAAAAACGTGCAGAAATGCGCGACATCAGCAAAGCCCAGGCTGTCGGCGATTTCCGAAATGCTCCAGGTGGTTTGCCGCAGCAATAGCTTGGCTTCCTGCACCAAGCGCCGGCTAATGAGCGCCGTGGTGGTGAAACCCGTTGTTTCCTTCAGCACCCGGTTGAGGTGGTTGACGTGCACGGCCAATTGGTGGGCGTAGTCGATGGCGGTGCGCAGGCGCAGCGGGGGCTGCGGGCTTTGGCGCGGAAACTGCCGCTCCAGCAACTCGGCGAACTGCGTGGCCACCCGCTCGGCCGCGGTGTGCGTGGCTAGTGGGGCGGGGGCCGGCTGCACCTTCTGCACCAGGTGAATCAACTCCCACAAATACGTGCGCAGCAGGTCATGCTTGTAGGCGTAGCGGGACGTAAGCTCGTGCGCCATCTTCTGAAAAACCACTTCGAGCGCCGCGCAGTCAGCCTCCGCCACCTCCCATACGGGGTAGGCGCCGGGCTGAAAAATCGGCAGCTCGGCCAGCACCACCCCAGTGCGGGCGGGCAGCAAAAATGCATCGTCGAAGAGGCAACTGTAGCCTTCCGGCGTTTCGGTGAGGGGCAGCCACCGATAGGGCACCTGCGGCGTCACCAGAAATAAGGTGTTGCGGCCAATGTGCGGGGCCCGGTCGGCATACTCCACCTGGCTGCGCCCGCGGCAGAGCGTAATCTTATGGTAGGCCCGGCGGGTAAACGTCATCGGGGGCGCATCGCGCAGGTCCGCTAATGGGAATACGTTAAAATGCCCCACGCCCTGGGCCATATCGGGCGGCGGCAAGACGCCCGCTGCCGACTCCGAGGTGGGCGCGCACGCGGCATAAAAGGCGGCTAGGGATTTTGGTTGCATAAGGAGCAATTGTACGAACCAAGCGGGCGAGCAGACGGCGACCCACTGGCACGGGGCCTAGCACATGCCTAGCCGCCGCTCACCCAGCGGCGCAGCTCGGTCACGCGCAGCTTGGGCACGATAACATCTTCTGCCGGGGCGGGCTGCAAATGCACCAGCATCCGGTTGTTGTAGTAGGGCTCGAGCGAGTCGATGCTGGCGCGGGCAAACAGCACCTGCCGGTTGGCCCGAAAAAACTGCCGGGGGTCTACCTGCGTCTCCAGCTCATCGAGGGCAATGTCGAGGGGGTAGTGCTGCCCGGCCAGCGTAGTGAGGCTGACAGAGCCGTGCCGAATGACGAAGTGGGCCACGTCGCTGGCCGCGATGGGCAGCAGCTTGCCCTTAAACGGCACCAGCCAGTTGGTTTGGTAGGCCGGCGTGGCACTCAGCTGCTGCATGGTGCGTAGCAGCTCGGGCAGATTTGGCAGGTTGGGCAGGGCCTCGCTGGCGCTGGCCGAGGCCGCCCCGGCATAGTATTGCTGCAAGCGGTCGAACTTCAGCAAGCTCCGCTGCAAGCTCTCACGGCTGATGGGCTTGAGCAGGTACTCAATGCTATTGACCTGAAAGGCTTCCAGCGCGTGCTCATCGAAGGCCGTGATAAAGACCACCGGGCAGGCTACAGCCACCTGCCGAAATACTTCGAAGCTGTTGCCATCGGACAAGTGAATGTCCATGAAGAGCAGGTCGGGTGCGGGGTGCTCTTGCAGCCAGGCCACGGTGTCGGCCACCGATTCGAGGTGCGCGACTAGCTGCGCATCGGGGCGCAGCTCGCGCAGCAGGCGTTGGAGGGCCCGCGCCGGGCGCAGTTCGTCTTCAACGATAAGAATATCCATCACGGCAAAAACCTAGGCGGGTAAGGGAAGATAAACCAAGAACTCGCTGGCCGTCTGCTCCACCAGCAGGCTCTGCTGATTGAGCAGCCGCACGCGGTTGGTGAGGTTGGCCAGGCCCACGCCGCTGCTGCGCTCGGGCGTGAGGCGGGGGCGGCGGGTATTGCGCACCCGCAGCGTGGCCGGGGCCACAAAATCGACGCGAATAGCTAGGGGCTGCCGGCGGCTCACGGTATTGTGCTTCACGGCATTTTCGAGCAATAATTGCAGGGCCAGCGGGGGCACCAGGCGTTCCTGAATAGTGGCCGGCAAGTCGATAACCAGTTGAATGCCTTCGCCAAAACGCATTTCGAGCAGGTAGGCGTAGGATTGCAGAAAGCAAAGCTCTTCGCGCAGGGGCACGGCCGCCTGCTCGCCGTGCCGCAGCAAATAGCGGTACACCTGGGCCATTTCCTCCACAAACTGGGCGGCGGCCACTGGGTCGTCGTAAATCAGCTCGCCCAGGGTCGAGAGCGAGTTAAATAAGAAGTGCGGGCTGAGCTGCTGCTTGAGGCTTTCGAAGCGGGCTTGCAGCTGCTCGCGCTTCAAGGACTCGTTTTCGAAGGCCAGGTAGCGGCTGCTTTCCACCTGCTCGATGGCAAACTGAAAAGCCAACCCAACGGCCGCCAGAATCTGGGCGACCACCATCGTGGACAGCAAGGAATTGGTACTCAGCCGCAGCCCGGTGTAAAAATCCAAGTAATACCGCCCCAGAATGTAGCCGCTGAACACCACCGCCGTGGTAACGGCCCGCAGCAAGCGGTCATTCCACACCGAGTGGCGGCTAAACCAGCGCTGCACGGGGTTTGGGCGGTAGCGCAGCCAGTAATTAAGCACAAACTGAACCTCAAAAAGCAAAATGGCATCGACAAACAGCCGCAGCGCCTGCCCCACCGTGGTGTGCGGGCGAGGCAAAATACTGGCCGGCAGCAGCAGCATAGCGAAGGCCACGGAAATAGCCAGCGTGATGCGCAGGTAGGTGCGGCGCGAAAATAATACGGGGGCATCTTCCTGGGCCGTGCCGGGTTTTGGCAAGCTGGGCGGGCTACCGGTGGCAGACCCAAGCGGCTGGTTCATGGGCGAAAAAGTACGGGCGCAGTAACTGGTTTTCGGGTGAATCTACTGCCTTGCGCGTAGCCCGGCTATCTAAACTGCCCGAGCGTGCCAAAGTCGGCGGTGAAGTCTCCCGGCTGGGCGCTGGGCGCATCAGTTGCGGCGTGGCCTTCAGGCTGCACCGCTGAAGGCCCTGGGGCATTGGGCCTGGGCATCCGCAACGCCGCTTGCCTGGCCTACTGTAAGCACGACAATGCAATGAATAAGTGAAAGGCAGCTAGTTTATTTCAGTAAGCTGTCTTCCTGGCTGAAGCGCTGGCAGATGCCGGCCAGAGTTTCGCTTTTAAGCCAATCTACCAGCTGGGTTGGCGGCCGCGCCGGGCCAGCCCGCCTATCCCGCGTCAGTAGCTAGGTGCCAAACGGGCCAATTGCCCCAAAATGGGTGAACATGCCAAAGTGGGGGCTGAACGGACCGACCCTTCGGCTGAAATCGCTGAATCGGGGCCTGAATAAGTCGGAAAAACGGGGAAATGGAGCCCATTTCAGGCGGCCAAAAAATCCTCCGGTTACTCATTCCGTTTGAAGCCGCATCCTGGATTAGTCGATTCTCCTTCCCTACTCCACTTTTTACCAACCCCTGGTTTATGAACCCTTCAGCTTATAAAGCTACCCTTTTAGGGCTTGGCCTATTGGCCACCGCCTCCACAGTAAACGCCCAAACGGCGGACCGCAAAACGGCCATCGGCCTGCACGCCAACGCCACTCAGTACCGCGGCGACCTCGGCAACGCCTTCTGGGACTGGAAGAACATGCCCTACAGCGGCGGCATCGACATTACCCGCTACATCGGCAAAGTCCTCGACATCAAGCTTGACCTCGACTACACCCGCCTGCGCTACCCCAACCCAGCCGATGCCTTCAACAGCACCGGCCAGCGCTTCCACGCCCAAACGTACGGGGCTGGGTTGGGCTTCAAAATCAAAGCGCCCATCAAGGACAGCTTTTTCCTGCACCCCTACCTGCTAGTTGAGCCGGGCTTCTCGTGGGTAACCACGGACCGCTACGCCTCGCCCACTTCGGGCAATGATTTCAGCCGCTACGGCACGTTCACCGGGCAGGTGGGCGCGGGTATCGACTTCCACTTGGGCGAAACGGCTATTCTGTTTGTGCAAGCCGGCCAAACCTACATGCAGGCCGGCGACGGCCGCCTCGATGGGGTGGATAACAACGCCACCACTTTCTGGGACAAGAAGGACCGGTACATGAACTTCTCGGCTGGCCTGCGTGCCAACTTGGGCAAAGCCAAAGACACGGACGGCGACGGCGTATCGGACAAAAAGGATAAGTGCCCCGACACGCCAACCGGCGTGAAAGTGGACGTGAACGGTTGCCCCGTTGACACCGATGGCGACGGCGTAGCCGACTACCTCGACAAGTGCCCCGACGTGAAAGGCCTGGCGGCTCTGCAAGGCTGCCCCGACGCCGACAATGACGGTGTAGCTGACAACGACGACAAGTGCCCCAACACCCCGGCCGGCGTGCGCGTCGATGCTAGTGGCTGCCCGCTCGATGCCGACGGCGACAAAGTGCCCGACTACCTCGACAAGTGCCCCAACACCCCCAGCGGTGTGGCTGTAGATGCCAATGGCTGCCCGCTCGACCGCGACGGCGACGGCGTGCCCGACTACCAAGACCGCTGCCCCAGCCGTCCCGGCCCCGCCAGCAACAAAGGCTGCCCCGAGATTAAGGCCGAGCAAAAGAAAATCCTCAACGAAGCCACGAAGTACATCAACTTCGACTTCGATAAGGCTACGCTGAAAGCTTCGTCGTACCCACGTTTGGAGCAGATGGTCGCTATCCTCAATGAGTACCCCGACTACTCGCTCAGCATTGCCGGCCACACCGACAGCAAGGGCGACGACAACTACAACCTGAAGCTGAGCTATGAGCGCGCCGCCTCGGCCCGTGCCTACATGCTGAGCAAAGGCATTCCAGCCGAGCGCATCGAGGCCCGTGGCTACGGCGAAACCAAGCCGATTGCTGACAACAAAACGGCGGCCGGCCAGGCCCTGAACCGCCGCGTCGATTTCGACCCCTACCTCACCGGCGAAGCCAACTCGGCCGAAGTAAAATACGGCCCCGCCCCCACGGTAACCGAGCTGCTGAAGCAAAAACCCGCCCCGGCCAAAAAAGCCCCGGCTAAGAAAAAGCCAGCCGCCAAGAAAGCTCCGGCCCGCCGCTAAGCGTTAGCCGCTTGCTTTAAGCAACTTAAAGCCCTGTCTGTAGTGCCGCACTGGCCGCAGACAGGGCTTTTTGCTATACAGCCAGCCCAGCTTGGCCCAATCTCGCAATCGGACGAAGCTGACATTTGCCTCGCCAAAACGGGAGGCGATGACTTTCCGTTTGTTGTGCCAGTATGCTGTTTTCACCTGATGCGCCCCAGTTTCCGACCCCAGCGGGCCTCATTGTGGGGTGGCGCGATGGGGCCGTGGTGCGCGCCACCGGCATCCGGTACGCCCGCGCCGCGCGGTTTGGAGAGCCGGTAGCCGAGCCCGCCGCCACTGCGCCCATTCTGGCCACTGCGCCCGCCCCCGCCTGCCCGCAGGTAGCCGACCCGCTGCTAGACCAGGTGCTGGGCGAGTTATTCGCCAAACTCAACTACGACGAGGATTGCCTGCGCCTCTCGCTAACGCTGCCGGCCGACTACCAACCCGGCGAGCAGCTGCCCGTTATCATCTGGGTGCACGGCGGCTCCTACGTGACCGGGGCCGGCGACTTGCCGCTCTACGACCCGGCCGCGCTGGTGAGCGAGCAACGCGTGGTGTTCGTGGCCGTCACGTACCGGCTGGGGCTGCTGGGCTTTCTAGGTACCGAAGGCGGCACCTCCAACCTGGGGCTGCTGGATTTGCGGCTGGCCCTGCGCTGGGTGCAGCACAACGTGGCCGCTTTTGGCGGCGACCCGCGCTGCGTTACGCTGCTGGGGCATTCCTCTGGGGCAGATGCCATTGCGCAGCTGCTGCTAGTGCCCGAGTGCGTGGATTTGTTTCGGCGCGTAATTCTGCACAGTGCGCCGCTGGGCCTCACGCGCCGCCGCCAGGCCATGACCCAGGCCATGCGGCGGGCCGCCGGGCCATTGCCGGCCACGGGGCCCATCGGCGAGGTGCTGGCCCACGAGCGGGACGTGGTGCAAGCCGCCCGCGGCTTCGGCCTGAAAAGCGCTATGCCATTCGGCCCCGAGTACGGGGCCTCGCCCCTACCGCCTGAAGCCGCCGTTGAGCAGGCCTGGGCGGCCGTCGCGCCCCGCGTGGACGTCCTCATTGGGGCCACGGCGGAGGAAACGCGGTTTTTCGCCGTTATCGACCCCACTTTTAGTTGGCTGGGCCGGCTGCCGCTGGTTGGGGTTGGGCTTGCGCGGCTGCTGGTGCGGGTTAGCTCGCACCTTATCTACCAGGGGCCGGCGCGGGCTTTTGCCCGGCGGCACGCCCGCAGCGGCGGCCGGGCCTACGAGTTTCGGGTGGGCTACCAGCCGCCGGGCAGCCCGTTTGGCGCGGCGCACGTCGTGGATTTGCCGCTGCTGCTGGGTACGGCGGCCAGCTGGGCGGCCACGCCGCTGCTCGGGCAAGCCAGCTGGGAGGACGTAAACCAGGCCGGCCGGCAAGTGCGGCAGCTCTGGGTAGATTTTGCCCGCACCGGCCGCTTGCCGACCCCGGTAGACATTCCGGGGGTATTGTGGGTCAAGCAGGTCTGAAGCTTCTTGGGCATCAGCAGCTGATAACTACTGGTATGAGAGGCACAACACCGTGGCATCGCCCGGCACCTATAGCCGCCGCGCTACGAAATCGGCACCTTCCGCAGAATGCCCTCAATCAAATCCTGCGTTTTTATGCCGTCGGCCTCGGCCTCGTAGGTCATCAGGATGCGGTGATTTAGCACGTCCTGGGCCACGTCCTTAATATCTTCGGGCAGCACGTAGTCGCGGCCATCGAGGTAGGCCACGGCGCGGGAAGCGCGGTGCAGGGCGATGCTGGCGCGCGGGCTGGCCCCAAACTGCACGGCCTGGGCAAACTCGGGCAAATCGTAGTCGGCGGGGCGGCGGGTGGCAAACACCAGCTCGATAAGATATTTTTCGAGCGTATCGGAAATCTGCACCTGATTTATCTGGTCGCGGATGCCGAAAATGTCTTCCTTAGTAAGCACGGCGTGCACGTCGCCTTGGAAGCCCATGTTGGCCATGCGGCGCATTACCTCCAACTCGTCGGCTTTTTTGAGGTAATCGACGTGTACTTTCAGCATAAAGCGGTCGACCTGGGCCTCGGGCAGCGGGTAGGTACCTTCTTGCTCGACAGGGTTTTGGGTGGCGAGCACCAGAAAAGGGCGGTCGAGCAGGTACGTCTGGTCGCCGATGGTGACCTGGTTTTCCTGCATGGCTTCGAGCAGGGCACTCTGCACCTTGGCGGGCGAGCGGTTTATTTCGTCGGCCAGCACGAGGTTGGCGAAAATGGGACCTTTCTTCACTTCAAAAACCGACTGGTTTTGGTTGTAAATCATGGTGCCGATGAGGTCGGAGGGCAGCAGGTCGGGCGTGAACTGCACGCGCTGAAAGTGCAAGTGCAGCACCTGCGCTAAGGTCGAAACCGTCAGGGTCTTAGCCAGGCCGGGCACGCCCTCCAGCAAGATGTGGCCGCCGGTAAACACGCCGATGAGCAGGCGGCTAACCAGCGTGCGCTGGCCGACTACCACTTTTTCCATCTCGGCAAAGGCCTGGCGAATGAGGGGGCGGTAGTCGGTGGGGGAAGTAGGCTGCATGTGGGCAAAATAACGGCAAGTAGCTTGGACTTTTAGTCCGAGCGTGAGCGTAGCGAGCATCTTACATCATTTTCTGCTAGTAGCGCAACCCTAACGTGAATGCTCGCTACGCTCGCGCTCGGACTAAAAGTCCAAGCTACATTTTCCATTCCTCCACAAATTATTCCAACCCCAACCCTGATTATTCCGTTTGGAAAACCATAATTCTGTTCAACCTGGCGTTTGCCCTGGCAGCGCCTAGCCTTTATTTCTGCCTGTGTCCATCTACCTACGCCGCTTTTTATACGTTGTATTTGGGCTAATTGCCTTGGTGCTATTGCTGGTGCTAGGCGTAGTCGTGTTTTTACAAACTGATGGAGGCCAAGATTTTGTGGCGCGCCGCGCCGAAGGCTACCTCCGCGACAAGCTGAAAACCGAAGTGCGGCTGGGCAAATTCCGCACCGACTTTCGGCACGCCATCAACTTTGACGATGTGTACCTGGCCGACCAGCAGCGCGACACGCTGCTGAGTGTGGGCCACCTGGGCGTGAGCGTCGATATTTTCGCGCTACTTAATAGTAAGGTCAATATTAAGGATGTGGAGTTGAACAACGGCCGCGTGCGCCTGACGCGCACTGAGCCGGATAGTGTTAATAACTACGACTTTATTCTCAAGGCGTTCAGCGACCCCAATGCGCCGGTCGATACGACGCAGTCGAGCCTGAAATACGACATTGGCAGAGTACACCTCACCAATATTCTGTTTACGCAGAATGACCAAGTGGCTGGCTCCGACCTGCGGGCCAAGCTGGGTGAGCTGCTGGTGAATATGGACGAGGTAGATGTGAATAACTCCGTCTATAAAGTGGATAACGCGGTGTTGCGCCACTCGGCCATCAAGATGGCGCAGACTAAAACCGCCCCCCAGCTAGATGATAATAAACCCGAAACACCGCTGACGCTGACTTTTGGGTTGAATAAAGCGACGCTCGAAGACGTGGGCTTTGTGTATAAAAACGACCCGTCGGCGCAGTACATCAACACGCAGATTGGGCTGGCCGATGTGACGGCGAAGAACATTGACCTGAAAAACGAGCGCATCGACCTCGACAAGCTGACGCTGAAAAACACTACGTTTGCTTATTCGCAAAACCAAAATGTGCCGGTGGCGCAGCGGGTTATTAACCCCGCCGAGGCCGTGCGCAAGGTGGACGAGGCGGCCGATAAAGCCAGCACCACGCCGCTGAAATGGCGCGTAACGCTGAATCAATCGGACATCAGCCAAGTGGCGGTGAATTTTGATAATTTCAACGACCCCAAGCTAAAAACGCGCTACCCGGCGCTGGATTACAGCCACCTGCACTTCACTGATTTAGTGCTGAATACGCGAGATTTGACTTTTACGGAGGCTCGCACTACAGTGAAGCTCGACAACCTAGCGGGCAAGGACCAGAGTGGCTTCGCGATAACCTCGGCGCGGGCCAATGTGGTGTACGACTCAGTGGAAATCAAGCTCGATAGCCTCGACCTGGTGACACCGCACTCGCGCATCAAGCGTAGCCTGGGCATGCACTATAAGTCGCTGAGCAGCATTGCCGACGACCTGCCTAATTTGGGCCTCAGCGGCGACCTGCGCGACACGCGTTTGGGCTTTCGCGACGTGCTGTATCTGGTGCCGAGCCTGGCTAGCACGCCGCCCTTTACTACTGGCCCCAACCAAAGCATTTTGCTGAGCGGGCTGGTGGCCGGGCGGCTGGGCGACCTTAATATCCGCAACCTCGATTTTGTGGGCTTCCGCAATACGGTGGTGCAGGCGCGGCGGGCGCACATTGTGGGCTTACCCAATGTGGACAAGCGGCTATACGTAGACCTTGATATTCAGCGCTTCAGCACCACGCGTGCCGACTTGCTGAGCTTGGTACCAAAGGGTACGATACCTGACAATATCAGCATCCCTCCTACCCTATCGCTGAGTGGCACTTTTAAAGGGCGGCCGACCACGCTGGCGTTTGACACGAATTTGAAGCTGCGCTCGACCTATGGCGACGTGGCATTTGCGGGCAAGCTGGGCGCGGCGCAGGCGGGCGGCAATCAGCCACTGGTGGGCACGTTTGCAGTGCAAAATTTTGATGCGGGCAAGCTGTTGAAAAACCCGTCGATTGGCCCTATTACGGCCACCGGCCGCATCAATGCGGTGGGCAATCTGCAAGACCCCGCCACGCTGGTGGGCCGGGCCACGGCCAACGTGCGCAGCGCCCGCTACAACGGCTACACCTACCGGGGCGTGACGGCGGCCGTGGACATCGACCGCAACAAATACACCATCGCGGCCAGCAGCAAAGGCGACCCCAACCTCGACCTCGATTTGAAGGCGGTGGTGAATTTGCGCGACGCTAAAAACCCCAGCTACGAGCTGACTTCGCTGAATTTGCGCGGGGCCAACCTGACCAAGCTCGGCTTTTATACTGGGGGCGACCTGCGGGTGCAGGGCAACCTAATGGCTAACCTGCGCGGGGCCAGCGCCAACACCATCAACGGCACGTTTAGCGGCAATAACATTGTCATTGTCAATAACAACCAGGCTTTCCCGTTGGATTCGGTGCGCGGCAGTATCGTGCAGACGGCCAACCGCACGGCGGTGAAATTCAACTCCAACGTGGCCGATGTTAACCTGGATGGCAACGTGCATTTGGGCGATTTGGCTACGGAATTGCAGCGGCATATCAACCGGTATTTCCGGCTGGCGGGCGTGAAGCCCTTTACCAATAATGCCGGCAACCAAGCCTTTACCTACTCGCTGCGCGTGAAGCAAACGCGCCTGCTGCGCCGGCTGGTGCCGGGGCTGCGGCGGCTGTCGCCCTTCACGCTGGCCGGCGATTACAGCCGCGCCGCCGCCCGCCTCACGGCCAAGACCAGCATTCCGGTTATCCGCTACCAGAACTACCGCCTCGACTCGCTGACGCTCGATGTGAATTCGGACCCACAAAAGCTGGACTATGCCCTGCGACTGGCCCAGGCCATGCAGAATACGGTGCAGGACACCACCTTCCGACTGCGCCGCCCCAGCATCGTAGGCAATGTGGCTGATAATAAGATAAATACCCGCGCCGCCATTCTGGGCGACTCGACCAACAAGGAGCGGCTGGCGCTGACCGGCGCGCTGGCCGTACTGGCGCAAGGTAAGGGCAGCGCCTATCAGTTTGCCTTTGCTGACGACCAGATTATTAATTTTGATACCTGGACGGCGGGGCAGGGCAACTACGTGCGTTACAATGCCGATGGCACCGTGGTAGCCAATAACTTGCGTCTCACCAACGGCTCGTCGGCGCTGGTGGTGCAAAGCCAGAACCCGGCCGTGAACACCTCGCCGCTGGCCGTGCGCTTCGAGCAGTTCAACCTGAGCATTGTGGGCAAGGCCATTGGCATGGCCGACTCGACGGTGGGCGGCCTGCTGAATGGCGAGGCCGTGGCGCGCAACCTGGGCACTAAGAAGCAAGCCTTCACGGCCGACCTGACCGTCAAGGACTTGCTGTATAGCAAAACCGTGCTCGGCGACCTGGCTTTGAAAGCCAGCAACCCCGTGCCCGACCGCTACGACGTGAACGCCCGCTTGACGGGTGGCGGCGGCAACGACGTGACCGTGAGCGGGGCCTACCGCACCGTGGGCACCACGCCGCTCAATTTTGTGGTGGATGTAGCGCGCCTGAACGTGAAAACCGCCGAGCCCTTCACGGCCGGGCAGGTGAGCCAGGCCACGGGCTTCCTTAATGGGCGCTTGACGGTGGCGGGCAACACCAGCGCGCCCGAGGTGCGTGGGCAGCTCACGACCTCGCCCGATGCCAGCTTTGTGGTGCCGCAGTTGGGCTCGCCGTTCCGGCTCGTTAGCCAGCCCATTGTGTTTGATGAGAAAGGCATTGGCTTTAATAATTTTACGGTGCTCGACTCGGCGGGCAACAAGGCGGTGGCCAATGGCTATTTGCTCACCAAGACCTTTACTGATTACGCCTTTGACCTGCGCGTAACGACCAATAAGTTCTTGGCAGTGAAGAGCAAACGCACCAAGGACAACACGCTTTACTACGGCCGCCTGGTAGTAGACTCGGAAACCAGCCTGACGGGGCCGCTCTCGCTCATCAAGATTGATACCCGCGCTACGGTGGTGAAGGGTTCCGATTTGACGGTGGAAAACCCGGCCGCTGACCCCAGCGTGGTGGCCCGCGAAGGCATTGTACAGTTTGTGGATAAGAGCGTGAAGCTGAACCCCATGCTGGCCAAAAAGCAGGCCGTGGCCGACTCGCTGGCGCAGGCCAGCGCCATTGGCTACGAAATCAACGCCCAGATTACCATCAACGATACCACGCCCTTCACCTTCGTGGTAGACCCCGTGAGCGGCGACAACCTGCGGGTGCGGGCGGCGGGCACGCTCACGACCAGCATCGACCCGAGCGGCAACATTACCCTCAGCGGGCGGCTCGACGTGAAACGCGGCAAGTACCGGCTCTCGCTGTATGGCCTGGTGACGCGCGAGTTTATTATTGCCAACGGCTCATCGCTGGTGTGGAGCGGCGACCCCTTCAATGCCGACCTCAACATTACGGCCGTGTACAAGGTGAAGGCGGCCCCGGCCGACTTGCTGGCGGCCCAGGGCAGCGACGATGCCACGGCCAATAATGTGTCGCGCAACGCGCTGGCTTTTAATGTACTCATCAAAGTAACCGACCAACTCAGCAAGCCTACGATTGGGTTTGATATTACCCTGCCGCAGGCCTCACTAAGCAGTTCGGTGAGTGGCGAGGTAGAAGCCGTACTTGCCAACCTGCGCCAGCCGGCCCAAACGTCGGAGCTTAGCAAGCAGGTGTTCTCGCTGCTGGTGCTGGGGCGCTTTATCCAGCAAAACCCCTTCCAGGCGGCGGCGGGCGAGAATATTGTGGCCAGCCAGCTGCGCGGCTCGGTGAGCCAGGTGCTCACCGACCAGCTCCAGAGCCTGACCGGCAAATACTTGTCGGGCCTGGGCCTAGACCTAGGCGTGACCAACCAAGCCGATTATAGCAGCGGCACCAACGGCTCGCGCACCGACCTGAACGTGGCCGTGCGCCGCCAGCTCTTCAACAACCGCCTGACCGTGCGCGTGGGCAGCGACATTGCCCTCAGCGGCGGCACCGGCAACCAAACGGCCGGCGGCCAGAACTCGGCCAGCAACCTGGCCGGCGACGTGAGCCTGGAGTACACCCTGCTGGCCGATGGCCGCCTGCGCCTGCGCGCCTTCCGCCAGAATGCCTACGAGGACATCGACGGTAACATTGTGCGTACGGGCGCTTCGCTGGTGTTCCAGCGCGACTATAATGATTTGAAAGACTTGTTTTCGAAGGTGAGCCGCGAAGTAAAGCAGCAAAGCAAAGCCACCCGCAAGCAAGACAAGAAAGACGAAGAGGAGCGTAAGCGCCACGAGCAATACCTGTCTGACTCGGCCACCGCCGTGACTAGCACCACCCGCCGCGACACCACGCGCCGCCCCACTACCAGCCAGTAAACGACAGCCCAGGGCGGCTTTCCGCGTAGCGGAAAAGCGCCCTGGGTTGCAGGCACGCCGTGCCCCGCCAATCTACCCGCCCTCGCCCTGCGAAAAGAGTTTAGCATGAAGAAAATTTCCTTGTTCACCCAATCCGTACCAGCTATTTCACCCACGGCAGCCGCGGCCGGCCGCCGTGGCGCGGCCTTGCTGAGTTTGCTGTTTTTTGCCTCGTGCTCGGGGTTGAAGTACATTCCGGAAGGCCAAAAGCTGTACACGGGCAGCAAAGTGACCATTGAGGCGCCCAACAAGCTGCGCAACCAAGCGGCGCTGCAAACCGAGCTCGAAGGCTTGGTGCGGCCGCAGCCCAACTCGTCGATACTGGGTTTGCGGCCCAAGATTTACTTCTGGCACTTGGGCGTGGGCAAAAGCAAAGGCCTCGGCCACCTGCTGGCCGATAAGTTTGGCCAGGCCCCGGTGCTGCTGAGTGAGGCCCAGCCCGCCAACACGCGCAGCCTGATGGTGAACCGCCTGCAAAACCGGGGCTACTTCCACGGGGGCGCATCGAGCGAAACCCAGGTGAAAGCCAACACTGCCCAGATAAACTACACGGTGCGGCCCGGCCAGCAGTACCTCATGCAGGAAATTCACTTTCCTGACCGCGACACGCTGATTGATGCCGCCATTCGGCGCACTCAGCCCAATAGCTTGTTGAAAGTAGGCGACCCCTACGACCTGGATGTGCTCACCAACGAGCGCACCCGCGTAGACCAAGCCCTGAAGAACCAGGGCTATTACTATTTCAACCCGTCCTACATTATTTTTCAGGTAGATAGCACGCTCAATGGCAAGGTGAACGTGTACTACAAGGTGAAGCCTCAGACCCCGGCCAAGGCTACCCGGCCCTACTGGCTCAAGACTATCAGCCTGAACACCAACTACGTGCTGACGGACACGACCACCCGCCAGCCGGTGCGGTTTCAGAAATACCTGTATTACCCCGACGAAGACGTGTTTCGGGCGCGGGCCATTACGCGGGCCGTGTTTTTGTACCCCGATAGCTTGTTTCGACAGCATCGGCGCGACCAGACGCTCTCGCGCCTGATGAGTTTGAACACCTTTCGCTACGTCGATATCAAGTTTGCGCCCTCGGCGGCGGGCGACTCGGCCGGCCGCGCCCGCCTCGATGCCAACGTGCTGATGACGCAGCTCAAAAAGAAAAGCCTGCGCGCCGAGCTGCAATTGGTTAGCAAAAGCAACGGCTTCACGGGGCCGGGCCTCACGGCGCAGTTTCGCAACCGCTCGGCGCTGCGTGGGGCCGAGCAGCTGCTAATCAATGCGGTGGCTTCGTACGAAACGCAAACCAAAGCGCCCTCGACTACCGATGCCACGCGGGGCACTACGGGGCTTATTTCGACGGAATTTGGCTTGAACGCCCAGCTGATTGTGCCGCGCCTTATTGCCCCGAAGCTGCCTTTTCTGAACCCACGTTTGGTTAACTCCGACTTCCAGCCACGCACCACGTTTGGGCTAGGCGTGCGCTACGTCACGCGCACGGGCTACTTCACCACCACCAGCTACAACGCCAGCTACGGGTATAGCTGGAAAACCAAGATTACCAACGAGCAGGAACTCAAGCTAGTCGATGCCTCGTACAACGCCGTTTCGACGGAGGACGCCTTCAAAACGGTACTGGCCGCCCGGCCCTTCTTGCAGCAGGCCTACACGTCGCAGTTTATTCTGGCTAGCTCCTATCGCTACACCTACAACCAGCAAGTGCTGGAGCAGCGCCGCCAGCAAATCTTCTTTCAAGGACAAGCCGAGGTGAGCGGCAACGTAGCCAACGCCCTGAGCCGCCTCGGGGCCGGCACCAAAACCGGCGACCAGTACTACAGCATTGCTGGCCAGCGCTTTGCCCAGTACGCCAAGTTCGACCTAGAGCTGCGTGAGTACTATCGCATTAGCTCGCAGGCCACTTCGGGCAACCGTATTGTGGGCCGTCTCCAAATCGGGGTAGGCTTGCCCTACGGCAACTCTTCGGGCGGCACGCTGCCCTACCTGCGCCAATACGGCATCGGCGGGCCCAACTCCATCCGGGCCTTTGCGGCGCGGCAGCTGGGGCCGGGCTCCTACAAGCCCGCCAGCGGCGACATCATCAACAACTACTACGACCAGGTGGGCGACCTGCGCCTCGAAGGCAACCTGGAGTACCGCCAGGACTTGTTTCCCTACGTGAAGGGCGCGGTGTTCGTGGATGCCGGCAACGTGTGGCTCGTCAACAACGACCCCCAGCGGCCGGGCGGGCAGTTCCAAACCAGTACTTTCCTCAACCAATTGGCCATCGGCACCGGCGTGGGTTTGCGCGTCGATGTGCAGTTCTTCGTCATCCGCTTCGACTACGCCATCCCCATTCGGGCCAACTACGGCACGCCGGACAGCGCCGACAAGTCGGGGCGCTTGAACCTGGCCATTGGGTATCCATTTTAGTGCTTTTTCAAAGCAAAAAAGCCTGTCTGAGTTATTCAGACAGGCTTTTTTTATATTCCCTACCCTACTTGACTCCTACCATCCTACCCTTCTAACGTTAGGCTCCCCCTCTCCTTTTCGGAGAGGGGGCCGGGGGGTGAGGCGCTACGCCCGCCAAAGCACTAGCCTCCCCTACTGCACACTCTCCGCTACTTGCAGCGGCAGGCTGGGCACCTCCACATTGGCAGTGCGGGGGAAGGCCAAAAAGTGGGTGACGTGCGGCGGGTTGGGGCCCTGGTGCAGCTTTCGCACCTGAGCCTCCACCACCTGGTCGTCGCGGGTGAAGCGCCGGTGCTGGCGCAAATGCTCGCCCCAGGTAGCCACGTAAAAAAACTCGGTGATGCGCGTGGGCTCGGCCACGTCGGCAAAAACGCCGGCCCGCAGCGCGCCATCGCGCAGGCGCAGGCGGGTGAGGTGCCGGGCCGCCTCGTTGAAGGCCGGCCAATCGGCGGGCGCGACGTTGTATTCTATCATCACCACCACCGGGCCGTCGTCCACGGCAATAATGTCGCCCGCGGCGTCCTCGATGGTGGGGTCGGTGCGGCTATCAGCGGGGGCTAGGTCGAGGCCCTCGGGCTGGTGAATGGGGAAAGGAAAAGCCAGCAGCAGGCTGGCGAGCATCCAGCCAGCGGCCACCAGCAGAGCCGTTTGCAGGCTGATGCGGTCGGCCAGCTCGCCCCAGGCCACGCTGCCCAGGCTCATGCCGGCCTGAAACGTGAGCATGTAAATGCTCACCACCCGCGCCTGCACCCACTTGGGCACGTGCAGCTGCACGGTGGTGTTGAAGCTGGTCATCACAATCAGCCAGCAGGTGCCCGACATAAACATCACCGGAAACAGCCAGTACTCGCTGGGCACCAGGGCCAGGGCCAGGTTGGTAATAATGAAGCCCGACGTACCCAGCAGCACCCGCTGGTTCATGGAAAGCTGCTGCCCGGCGCGCCCCATCAAAAACGCCCCCGTGATGGCCCCCGCCCCCAGCCACGACAGCATAACGCCATACGTGCCCGAGCTGAGGTGCAGCCGCCGCGCCACCACCACGCTCAGCAGCGCCCACATGGCGCTGGCCCCAAACGAAAACGCAAACGTGCGCGCCAGCACCCCATAAATGGCCGGCGAATACTGCACGTAGCGCAGCCCCGCCCGCAGCGCCCCCGAAAAGTTTTCGGCCGGCCCCAGGGTTGGCTCCACGGCCCGCTGCCAGCGATACACCACCACCCAGGTGCCGATAAAGGATAGCCCATTCAGCAAAAACACGTAGCCCGGCGAGTAGTAGGCAATAATGAGCCCGCCCAGCGCCGGCCCAATGGCGCGGGCAATGTTATTGCTCACGCCGTTGAGCGTGATGGCAAAGGGCAGGATGGGCCGCGGCACCAGCTCGGTGGCCACGGCCTGCCAGATGGGGCCATTCAGGGCCGCGCCCATCCCCAGCAAAAACGTGAAGCCCAGCACCTCCAGCGCCGAAATATGGCCCGTGAAGGTAAAGGCACCCAGCGCCACCGCCACCACCGCCATAAAGCCCTGCGTAAAAAGCAGCAGCTTGCGCCGGTCGATAAGGTCGCCCACGGCCCCGGCCGGCATGCTCAGCAAAAAGGCCGGCAGGCTGGTAGCCGTTTGCATGAGGGCCACCAGCAACGCCGACGTGGTGAGCGTAGTCACGAGCCACACGCCGGCCACGTTCTGCATCCAGGTGCCCACGTTGCTCACCACCGAGGCTATCCAAATAGCTCGAAACAACGCGTAGGTAAACGGCGTGAGCATCGAGGGTTTGGCAGCGGCGGTAGGCGTCATAGCTGGGGGTGCTGAGATGAAGAGGTAATAAGGAATGGTGTCATTGCGAGCAAAGCGAAGCAATCGCACCTGAACGGCACCTGAAAGTCTCGTTTTGATGCGATTGCTTCGCTTTGCTCGCAATGACAAACACTTGTTTACGGCTATTTTCGCACCGGCACCTCGGGTAAATAAGCTACCATCGGCAGATAGGTTTTGGCCACGGCCTGCCCCGGCAGGTGCACCACCAGCGCTTGGCAATGGCTGGTGCTCGTTTTGCCATCCAGCTCGAAGGCGATGCCGCGCTTGACATCATCGTAGAGGTAGCGGGGGCCGGTTTTCAAACGATAGCTGGTGGCCAGCGGCAGCTTGCCATAAATGGCTTGCATCTGGCGCAGTGTCGAGCCATTGCGCAGGCCGTTGGCCAGGCGGAAATACGGAGACGTGGCCCGCACCACCTGCACCGCTTTGTGGGTGTCCTGGCCCGGTAGCAGGGTGGAGTACACGTCGAGCTGCGCGGCCGGGTGACCGGTGCCAAACCAGGTGGCCCAGCCTTTTTGCATGGCCGCGTCGCCGTAGGCGGCCGGGCCATACGAGGCCATCGTGGCCACATCGGCCCCGAGTTTGAGGTTGCCCAGGCTGCGGCCGGGCACTACAAGCTGGGCGGGCGTGGGCGGAGTAGCTGAGGGGAAAAACGCCAGCAAGGATGCCAGCAGCAGCGAGTATGGCATAGGCCCAAGCTTACGCGGGCCGTGGCAGCTGGGTTAGTGCTGGCAAAACTTTACTAAGCGATAACGTATAGACACACAATAACTTGCACCCCACCTTCCAACACTATTATTCTATCACAAGGCCATACTTATCGAGCAGCCCCGGCAGGCCACTCAGTGCGAAGCGGGCCCCGGTGAGCGTATTATTCTCTGGGTCAAGGCTGAAGTTGGTGGCCGTGGTGAAGTCGGCCCCCGTGAGCTGCGTATTGTGAAAGCCGGTGCGCGTGAGGTCGCAGCCTTGAAACACGACCCCGCTGAGGTCAGCGTTGGTAAAATCGGCCTCATCCAACGTGCACTGCCCAAAGCGGGTGCCCGCCATGCGCTTGCCCCCGAAGGAAGCGTAGCGCAGTTGGCAAAGGTCGAAATGCACACCAAACAGCATGTCCTGGCACGCCGAAAACTGCACGCCCAGCAGCTTGCAATCGTGGAAAGCCACGTTTTGCAGCGCCGTGCCACCGAGGCGCGCATTGCTCAGGTTGCAGCGCTCAAACAAGCAGTCCTCGAAGCGCAGCCCAGCCAGATTGGCCTCGCCCAAGTCGCAGCCCACGAAGCGAAACTGCTCAAACTCGCGGCCCAGCGCCAGCAGGCGGGTAGCATCGAGGCCGGTCAGCACCTGGTCGGCGGGGAAATAATCGGGCTTGCGCAGGGCAGTGGGTTTGCGGCGGGGTTTCATAGGCAGCAAAGTAAATGGGTGGCGAGGCTAACCTCCACCGTCGATTTGTAGTTTAAAGCGGGTTGCTTTGGCTTCGCCCCATCCGCCGAACTATTTCGGCCGGGCAGGCGCCAGGGCATCGTTTGCGCGCTATGGCCGCTGCTTCCCGCACCATTTATTTCAAGAACAACGCCGGCTGCATCTGGGAAGAACCCCAGGGCTACGTGCACCTCGACTACAACGCCGGCATTCGGGAAGAAACCCAGTTTCGGGCTTTGCTCACCCACGCCCGGCAGGCGCTGCACCGCCACGGCTGGAGCAAAATGCTAATTAACCAGCAGCAAATGAGCGCCTTCAGCCCCACCGAAGAAAAGTGGATGATACACGAATGGCTACCCCTGGCGGTGAAAGACGACGGCTATCGCCACGGGGCCGTCGTGGTGGCGCACAACGTATTTGCCCGCCTCGCCACCGCTAACCTCGTGCTCAGCAGCCGCCAGCTTGGCCACGTCTACCGCAATTTTGAGCGGGAGGAAGAGGCAGTAGCGTGGCTGCTGGGGCTATAATCTGTCATTGCGAGCGTAGCGAAGCAATCGCATCAGAACGGCTCGTCTTGGTGCAATTGCTTCGCTTTGCTCGCAATGACAATCGCCTTACACCTGCCCTTCTAGCAAATCCTCGAACGTCTGGCGGCGGCGAATCAAGCGCGCCTCCGCGTCGCCATCCAGCAGCACCTCGGCGGGGCGCAGGCGTGAGTTGAAGCTGCTGCTCATTTCGAAGCCGTAGGCCCCGGCGTTGTGGAAGGCCAGCACGTCGCCTTCGCGCACTTCGGGCAGCAGGCGGTCCCAGGCGAAGGTGTCGGTTTCACAGATGTTGCCCACTACGGTGTACAGGCGCTCGGGCCCGTTGGGATGCGAGAGGTTGCTGATGTAGTGGTACGAGTCGTAGAACATGGGCCGAATCAGGTGGTTGAAGCCCGAGTTGACGCCCGCAAACACGGTGGCCGTGGTGTGCTTCACGGTCGAAACCTCGACCAGCAAATAGCCGGCTTCGCTCACCAAATACTTGCCGGGCTCGAACCACGCTTCGAGCGGGCGGCCGTATTCTTTTTCAAATTCCTGGAAGGCCGTGGCCACCTGGCGGCCCAGGCTGGCCACGTCGGTTTCGGGGTCGCCGGGCTTGTAGGGCACTTTAAAGCCCGAGCCTAAGTCTAAGAATTCCAGGTTCGGGAAGCGGCCGGCGGCGTCGAAAAGCACCTCCAGTACCCGCAGAAACACGGCCACATCCTTGATTTCGGAGCCCGTGTGCATGTGCAGGCCGCGCACGTGCAGGCCGGTGCCCTTCACCACCCGCTCGAGGTGCCGCAGCTGGTGAATGCTGACGCCAAACTTGCTGTCAATGTGCCCGGTCGAGATTTTGTAATTACCGCCCGCCTCAATGTGCGGGTTCAGGCGCACGCACACCGGGTACGAGCCGCCGTAAGTGGCCCCGAATTGCTCGAGCAAGGAGAGGTTGTCGATGTTGAGATTGACGCCCAACTCCTTAGCCTCCACCAGTTCGGCGAAGGCCACGCTGTTAGGCGTAAACAGAATATTCTCGGGCGCGAAACCCACGTGCAAGCCTAGCTTTACTTCATTGATGCTCACGCAGTCGAGGCCCGCACCCTCCGCAAGCAGAATTTTCAGAATGGCGACGTTGGTGAGCGCTTTGCAGGCGTAGAAAAACCGCGTGGGGTGGCCGCTAAAAGCCGCCGTAAGCTTGTGGTACTGCGCCCGAATGGTATCGGCCTGGTACACGTAGAGCGGGGTGCCGAACTCGGCGGCGGCGGCCAGCAGGGCCGAAGTAGGAAGCGCGGAAGACATAAAAGCTAGCTAGCGCGGCCTCTGGCCGCCCCGCAAAGGTACGGACGCAAGTAGCGCGGACTTTTAGTTTGCGAGTCCTGAGTGCAGGAACCCGCAAACTAAAAGCCCGCGCTACATTTCCAAAACCGCCTTAGCGCAGTACCGTCAGCGGCCCCGTAAACGACTTGCCATTGCCCAGCGTGATGACGTAGTAATACGTAGCAAAGGGCAAGTCCTGGCCATTGCTGGTGCCATTCCATTCGTTGCTGCGGCTGTAGCCCGAGGCTTCGAATACCTTCTGGCCCCAGCGGTTGAATACCAGCACGTGGTTGCCGGGATACTCTTCGATGTTGGCGATTTGCCAGGTGTCGTCGTTGTTATCCGCATTGGGGGTAAAGGCGTTGGGGATGCGTACCCGGCGCAGCACCGTCACGGTCACCGGGCTTTGGTCAGCGCAGTAGCCCGCCCCGGCCGAGAGCACGTAGGTGGTAGTGGCCGCGGGCGTGGCCACGGGGCGCAGCGGATTGGTGCCCAAAGCCAGGGTTGAGCTGGGCGTCCAGGTCACGGGGTAGCTGCCATCGGCCGTGCCTTCGAGCGTCACCGATTCGCCTTCGGTAATGGTTTTGTCGGGGCCAGCGCTTACGTGCACTGGCGGGTTTACGAGCACGCGCACTGCGCCGGAGGTGGCGGTGGCGGGCTGGCCGCAGGCATCGGTCGTGCGCACTACCAGCGTCACCGACTGCCCATCGCGCAGCGTGGTGCTGGTGAAGTTGGTAGCGGTGGCCCCGCTCACATTCACGCCATCTACCTGCCACTGGTACTGCGGGTTGGTACCCACGTTGGTAGCCTGGTCGAGGCTGAAACTAACGGGTGCGCCCACGCACACGGGCAGGGTCGTTTTCAGCAGCAGCGTCAGCTTGGGGAGTGGCACGGCCGTGCGGCTCACCCGCGTGGCGGCTACGGCCGTACCGGTGGCGCAGAAGCCCACCGTCGGCGTCAGCTCTACCTGCACCACGTCGCCATCGGCCACGGTGCTGCTGGTGTAAGTGGGCCCGGTAGCCACCTGGGTGCCATTGACAAACCACCGGTAAGTGGGCGCGGCCCCGGCATTGGTAGGGGCCGGGGTGAAGGTGAGCGCCAAACCCGCGCACTGGGCCGGCAGGGTGGGCAGCGCCACCGCGGGCACCAGCAATTGCTGCGCCTGCACCGTCACCACGTTGGTATAAGCATAGGTCAGGCCGCAGGCGCCCGCCAGCACCCGCCGCCGGTAGTAGGTGGTGGCAGTTATTGCAGTGGGCGCGTAGCTGAGGGTGGTAATGTTGGCAATGGCTTTCCAGGTAACATTGTCCGGCGACGATTCCCACTGATAATCATACGCCCCGAGGCCGCCGCTGGCCGCAGCCGTGCTCGTGAGCGGGGCCGGCACCGCGCCCATACACACCACTTGGTCGGCACCGATAGTGCCCCCCCGCACGGCCGGATTCACGGTGACCGCTACCGTGCCGGTGCCGGCGCAGGTCGTGCCCAGGCTGGTCACGGTCAGGGTATAAGTTTGGGTTGTGGCGGCAGTTGTAGCATTAGTAAGCGTCACGGTGGGGTTGGCCACGGTGGCGCTGCTGAGGCCCGTGGCCGGGCTCCAGCTGTAGGTGAGGCCCGCCACGGGCGCGCTGCCCAATTGCCCCAGGCCACCCGAGCAGATGGTAATGGCGCCCCCCGGCGCAGCCACAGGCAGCGGGTTCACCGTCACCACTACCGTGTTGGTATTCACGCAGCTAGTCGCCGCGTTGGTCACCGTCAGCGTGTAGGTTTGGGTAATGGGCGCGCCGGTGGTATTCGTCAGGCTAACAACCGGATTGGCTACCGTGCTGCTGCTGAGACCCGTGGCCGGGCTCCAGCTGTACCCAATGCCCGCTACCGCCGCGGCCCCGATTTGCCCCGTGCCCCCCGAGCAAATAGCCACGGCTGGGCCCGCAGCGGCTACCGGCAGCGGATTTACCGTCACCACGACCGGGGCCGCGTTTTGGCAGCCCGTGGCGGCGTTCGTCACCGTCAAAGTATAGGTCTGGGTGATGGGCGCGCCCGTCGTGTTGGTCAAGGTCACGGTAGGGTTGGCGGCCGTGGTGCTGCTGAGGCCCGTGGCCGGGCTCCAGCTATAGGTAGTACCAGCCACCGACGCGGCCCCCAACTGCGCCGACCCACCCGAGCAAATGGCCACGGCCGGGCCCGTAGCCACCACCGGCAGCGGGCTCACCGTCACGACCACCGTGCCGATGCTGAGGCAGTTAGCAGCAGTGCTCACCGTCAGGGTATAGGTCTGGGTAATGGGTGCACCAGTCGTATTCGGCAGTGTCACGGTCGGGTTAGCAATGCTGGCATTGCTCAGGCCCGCGGCCGGGCTCCAGCTATAGGTGAGGCCCGCCACCGGTGCCGCCCCCAGCAGCCCGGCACTACCTGGGCAAATGGTGATAGGTGCCCCCGCATTGGCCACCGGTGGCGGCCCCACGGTCACGGCGACCGTGCCCGTGCTGGCGCAACTCGCGGCAGTGCTCACGGTGAGGGTATAGGTTTGGGTAATCGGCGCACCCGTGGTATTGGTCAAGGTCACCGTCGGGTTGGCAATGTTGGCATTGCTGAGGCCCGTGGCCGGGCTCCAACTATACGTGTTGCCTGCCACCGGCGCGCCGCCCAGCTGCGCCGACCCACCCGAGCACAAGCTAACGGGCGCACCCGCATTCACTACGAGCTGCGGGCTCACCGTTACGGCTACCGTGCCGGTGCCTGGGCAGCCCGCCGCACTGGTCACCGTCAGGGTATAGGTCTGGGTGATGGCCGCGCCCGTGGTATTTGGCAGCGTCACGGTCGGGTTAGCGATGCTGGTATTGCTGAGGCCCGTGGCCGGGCTCCAGCTATACGTAAGGCCCGCCACGGGCGCGGTCCCGAGCTGCCCCGCACTACTTGGGCAAATGGTGATGGGCGCGCCCGCATTAGCCACGGGCGCAGGGTTCACCGTCACCACTACCGTACCGGTGCTGGTGCAGTTGGCCCCGGCGCTCGCCATAAGGGTGTAGGTCTGGGTAATCGGCGCGCCGGTCGTGTTCGTCAGCGTCACCGTAGGATTAGCCACCGTGGTGCTGCTGAGGCCCGTGGCCGGGCTCCAGCTATAGGTAGTACCAGCCACCGACGCGGCCCCCAACTGCCCGATACCGCCCGAGCAAATAGTAGTGGCGGCCCCAGCAGCGGCCACCGTAGGCGGGCCCACCGTCACGGTTACCGTGTGGCTGGCCTGGCAGCCGCCAGGGGTGCTGGTTTCCGTCAGGGTATAGGTTTGGGTGATGGGCACGCCGGTTGTGTTTGGCAGCGTCACGGTGGGGTTAGCTACCGTGCTGCTGCTGAGGCCGGTGGCTGGGCTCCAGCTATAGGTGCTGCCCGCCACCGGGGCCGCGCCCAGCTGCCCCGTGCCCCCTGGGCAAAGGGTAACGGCCGAGCCCGCATTGGCCGCCGGCAGCGGGTTCACCGTGATGGTTATCTGCCCGGTGGCCGGGCAGCCATTGGCGGGCCCCACCACGGGCGTGATGGTGTAGGTAGTCGTTTGGGTAGGGCTTAGCACGAAGGGGCCGGCCCCGGTTATCGGCGTAACCCCGCCCGTGACTACGTAGGGCCCGGTGCCGCCCGCCACAGTCACGGTGGTGCTGCCACCCTGGCAAATATTTTGGTTGCCCGTCACGGTCAGGATAGCAGCCGGGCTCACAATTACGCTTCTGGTTACCAGGTCAGTAGGGCAGCCATACTGCGTAATGCCCTGGGCCGTGAGGGTGCCGGTGCCCGCCGTGGACCAGCGCACCTGCACCGGGTTGGCGGTGCTGCTGCCCACAATGGTGCCGCCCGTCACGGTCCAGCTTATGTTGGGGGCGGTGCCGCCGCTGGCGGTATAGGTTTGCACGGTGTTCAGGCCGCACACCGACAGGGGCCCGGCAATGGCAGTCGGCCCCGTAGGCTTCACCACCGTAATGCGCAATACGTCGCTCGTTATCTTGCCCGCGCAGCCTAAATCGCGCAGGGTCAGGGTCACATCATAGGGCGTGGCGCGGGCTTCGGTGCAGGCCGGGGTGTACACAAACGCGCCCGCCACCGTGCCCCCGGTGGTGCCCACTACCGTGTAGGCGCCCACGGGGCTGCCCGTGTAGGTGGGAGTGCCAGTGTTGCCGTCGAAGGTGGCATTATAGCCGCCAGTGCCATCGAGCAGGGTGCTCGTGGCGGTCAGCGTCAGTGGGTGCGCGCCGGGCTGCGCGCCCGTGAGCGGTATGCTCAGCGTGCTGCCTACTTCTATGGTAAAGGCGCGGGGCACGCTGCCCACCGGCGGCAGCGTGGGGGCCGTGGTGGGGGGGCAGGAGCCTACTATCAGTTGAATGTCGCGCCGGGTAGTGCCGAGCGCCACCTCTACGCCGCTGATGGTCCGGTATTCGGTTACATCGATGGCCACGCTGTAGCGGTTGCCTAAGGTGGGACCACCCACGTACTTCGTGATGCCGCTACCGGCGTTGATATTGGCATAGTAGCCGGCCCCGGTGCCCAGTGGCGTAGCCGCCGAGTAGCCGCCCGTGGTGGTGTAAGGCACATAGGGCAGGGGCGGCGAAAAAGTAGTAAGGCTATTAGGAAACGTGTAAGGCTGGCCAAACGTGTACACCAGCCGGTCGCCATCGGCATCTACCGCGTTGTTGAGCACCACGGTCGTGTCACTTGAGCAAATCAGGCCCACGGCATCGCCGGTAAACACCGGCGAGTGGTTGGCATACACGGGCGGGGCCAGCGTAGAATATAGCGCCAGGCTGTAGCCGCTGCTAGCCCCGTTGGCCAGGTTATTAATGCCAGCATTACGGGCCCCGCCGGGGGCGGTAATGGCATAGTAGCCAGTGGTGGAGGCCGGCAGGCACACAATACCCACGAACTTTTGCAGCTGGTAGGGCTGCGAAGCCCCCGTGATAGGGCAGCCCGGCGGCACCGCAATGGTAGTGCAGACGCTGATAGTGGGCTGAGTAAGCTCAAAGGCTCCGCCATAAATAGAGCCGTTGCTAGAACCTATGTTACTGCTGGTCAGGTTTACATGCGCACCGTTGGCTTTATTAAAAATATCGATATCCAGGTAAGTCTGGGTGGCCGCGCTGCTACACGTCACGTACAGCGAGGTCGTAAGCTCGTAGCGGTGGGGCGCGGTCGAGGGGCCGTTGGCATCGAGGTAGCGGTAGGTCATTTCCCCACCCAGCAAGTGCGTGGCTTGGGCCGGCAGGGCTAGGCCCAGCGCCACCAGCAAAAGCACTAGCCACGGTAGCGGATTGAAACGGCGAAGTAGAGTTGCAGTCATAGCAAACAGAAAGAGGTAGAAAGTGGATAAGCCGCCCGGCTAGTCGCGCCCGCCAAAAGCCTCTTCTGCCAAAAGCAGCGCAGCAGTAGTAGCCAGGGCCAGGGTAAGGGGTTGCAGTGAAGTCGTTTATTGAGCGCGAAAGCCGGCGCGAGGCAGTGCCCTGAACGGTGGTCAAAAAGCTGGTTTGTAATAGCTGTATGGCCTGGCCGCAGAATCAGGGCTGTAAAAATAAGGCCTACTCTATTTCATATTTAATCTTGTTAATATAAAATCTAGCTAAAGAGTATAATTTGGAACAATCGAGTACTATTTTGCTCTATTCGCGAAAGCACCGACTAGTTTTTTGCTGCGCAGGCACGGGGTAGTGCGCGCCTGTTTGAAGCAAAAAGCACCGCGACACTGCCACTAGCGGGCCGGCTATGCCGTAAACCAAGGTTTTACTAGTGCCCTGGTTAATGTCTGCTTTATCCCTGCCCGAAGTGTGGCTGCGCGGTCCTCTGCCCGAGGTGCCTCCCCTACTCCAGCCCGTAGCCCACGCCCTGCTGCAAGCCCGCGAAGAAATCGCAACGTACCTCACCGATTTTCCGGCTGCCAAGCTGGCCGAGCGCCCGCTGGGTCTGGCCTCGGTGGGCTTTCACCTGCGCCACCTCACGGGCGTGCTCGACCGCACTTTTACCTACGCTCGTGGCGCGGCGCTCAGCGAAGCCCAGCTAGCGTACCTGGCCGCCGAGGGCCAGCCACCCACGCACCCCGGGGCAGTAGCCGAGCTGGTGCAGGCCTTCGGCCGGCAGGTAGATGCGGCCCTGACTCAATTGAAAAACACCCCCACCGCCACCCTACCCGAGTGGCGCGGCGTGGGCCGGGCCCAGCTGCCCAGCACCGTTATCGGCCTGCTGGTGCACGCCGCCGAACACACTACCCGCCACGTGGGGCAGTTGCTGGTAACGGTGCGCGTGGTAGTCAATAGCCCAGGTTACTAAAAAAGATATTTAAATAATGAAGTCCGTAACGGCTGGGCTTTTCCGGCGTAGATAAGCGTGACCTCAGCCCGAAGCTGCCGCCTTTGTTTCGCCCGCCCATGAAAAATACGCCCCGTGGCCTCGACCACATCGGCTGGACTGTGCCCGATATCGAAGCTGCCACCCGCTTTTTGGAGCAAGCATTTGGGGCGCAGGTCATCTACGACTCGCACCCCAGAACCAGCCCGCCTCAGGCCGGCCCGCAGGCCGAAAAGCAACTGGGCCTGCCGCCTGGCGGCCAGATACTTCAAATTCGGCTGCTGCGCCTGGGCAATGGCCCGTCTATCGAGCTGTTTCAGGTAGCGCAGGCCGCCCAGCAGCGCCCGGCCCAACTGGTTGATTTTGGCTACACCCACTTTGGGCTGTACGTCGATGACATGGCGGCGGCGGTGCAGCGCTTTGAGGCGGCCGGCGGCCAGCTGCTGGCCCCGCCCCATGACCTGAAAGGCGTGGAAGGCGGCCCCGGCAACCAGTACATGTACGGCCGCACGCCCTGGGGCACGCTGGTCGAACTGCTTACCTACCCGGCAGGCGTTCAAAACACGGACCCCACTGTGCCCCGCTGGACACCCGCCAGCAGCTAAGCGCAGCTTTACTAAACAGGCTATAAAAATGGGAGGCTGGGTTGAGAGTATCGTTGACAGCTACTCCCAATCCAGCCTCCCAACTTATTAATGGGCAATACCTTACTTCCGCGGCTTGGCGCGTTCATACTGCGGCGGCCAGGCCACTTCGGCGCCCAACTCGTGGGCCGCGTGCAGCGGGAAGTAAGGGTCGCGCAGGTTTTCGCGGGCTATGAGCACGAGGTCAGCCTGGCCGCTGGCCACGATTTCCTCAGCCTCGGCGGCCGTGGTGATGAGGCCCACCGCGCCGGTGGCAATGCCCGCCTCGCGCTTGATGCGCTCGGCAAACTCGACCTGATAGCCGGGGCCGACGGGAATCTTGGCGTGCGGCACGTTGCCGCCCGTCGAGCAGTCGATGAGGTCCACGCCGCGGTCGCGCAGCCAGGTGCTGAGCTGCACCGACTCGTCGGGCGTCCAGCCGCCCTCGGTCCAGTCGGTGGCCGAGATGCGCACCACTACCGGAAACTCTTCGGGCACCACCTGGCGCACGGCGGCCACCACTTCCAGTATCAGCCGGATGCGGTTTTCGAACGAGCCGCCGTAGGTATCGGTGCGCTGGTTCGAGAGCGGCGACAGAAACTCGTGCAACAGGTAGCCGTGCGCGGCGTGAATTTCAATCAGCTTAAAACCAGCCTGCAAGCTGCGCTCGGTAGCGCTGCGGAAGTCGGCAATTACCTTTTTAAGGCCGGCCGCGTCGAGCTCGACGGGCATGGGGTAGTTGTGGTCAAACGCGATGGCGCTGGGCGCTACGGTTTCCCAGCCGCCTTCGGCCACGGTGCCGCTACCTTTCCAGGGGGCGTAGGTGCTGGCTTTGCGGCCGGCGTGGGCCAGCTGCACGCCCGGCACACTGCCTTGGGCTTCGATAAATTGATTGATGCGGCGCAGAAAATCCACGTGCTCATCTTTCCAGATGCCCAGGTCTTCGGGCGTGATGCGGCCCTCGGGCGACACGGCGGTGGCTTCCTGAATAATGAGTGCGGCCCCGCCCACGGCGCGGCTGCCCAGGTGCACCAAGTGCCAGTCGTTGGCGAAGCCATCGACGGCGCTGTACTGGCACATGGGCGAAACGACGAGGCGGTTTTTGAGAGTGAGGCCGCGCAGGGTGAGCGGCTCGAAAAGCGTAGACATAAAGGGTAACTAAGTGTAAAATTGAGGATTGCCTATGTTCAATCATAAGCTCAGCCGGCGCTCAAAAACAGGCGGCAGACAACTACCAACTAGCAACTGACTCAGAGGTTGCCACAGTTAAGGTTTCGATGGGAAGAGGCAACACTTTACAGCAGTGGGCACGTACAGCCAAGCTGCAATCGCTTTTTCATCCACTTTCAGCTAGCTATGTTTCAAGAAAACTCCTCGGTCAATACGCTTGACCAGGCCGCCCTCAGTCTTTGCGAGCCCACCGCCTGCGACACCTCGCGCCGCCAGTTTATCAACCACGCCGGGCGCGGCCTGCTGGCTGCCGGCATTGCCAGCGCCCTGCCGCTAGCCGCCGCCGAAGCCGCCGACCTCAGCGGCTTTGGCACACCCGCGCCGCCCACCGGCCCGCTCGACATCAAGCTGCCGCCTCTCGAAGCCCCCACCGACCCCAAGGGCGGCCAGCCCTTCAACCCCGATGCGCCCGAGCAGCGCGTGGGCTACGCCGTGGTGGGCCTGGGCCACTTGGCGCTCGAAGAAATTATTCCCGCCTTCGGCCAAAGCAAGCACGCCAAGCTGGTGGCGCTGGTGAGCGGCGACGCCGACAAAATGGGCAAAGTAGCTAAGCAATACGGTATTAAACCAAGCAGCTGCTACTCGTACCAAACCTACGACACCATCAAAAATAACCCCGAAGTAGAGGTGATTTACATCGTGCTGCCCAACGCGCAGCACCACGAGTTCACCATCCGCGGGGCCAAAGCGGGCAAGCATATTCTCTGCGAAAAACCGATGGCTAACTCGGTGAAGGAGTGCGAGGAAATGATAGCCGCCTGCGCGAAGGCGGGCAAGAAGCTGATGATAGCCTATCGCATTCAGTACGAGCCGCTCAACCGCATGGCGATGAAGGCGGTGCGCGACAAAAAGTACGGCAAGACCAAGCTCATCCAGATGATGAACTGCCAAAACCAGGCCCACGACGGCCAGTGGCGGCACAAAAAAGCGCTGGCCGGCGGCGGCTCGCTGCCCGATGTAGGTTTGTACTGCCTCAACACCACGCGCTTTCTGCTAGGCGAAGAACCCACCGAGGTAAGCGCCCAGATTTATAGCACGCCCGGCGACGACCGGTTCAAGGAAATCGAAGAGAACGTGAGCTTTACGCTGCGCTTTCCGAGCGGCGTAATCGCGCAGTGCATGACGGGCTACGGCTCCTTCAACGCCAAAAGCTACGCCGTGCACGGCGAAACCGGCACTATCAAAATGGACCCGGCTTTCCCCTACAAAGGCCTCAAGCAAGAGCTGGTGCACGCCCCCGACGGCAAGCAGATGACAGAGCAGCCCAGCAACCCCGACAAGCAGCAGTTTGCCCTCGAACTAGACCACATGGCCGAGTGCGTGCGCCAAAACAAAACGCCTTACACCCCCGGCGAGGAAGGCTTGCAGGACCAGCGCATAATGGAGGCTATCTATCAGTCGGCCAAGGAGAACAAGCCCGTAAAGCTGACCGTAGGCGTGGGTAAAACGGATGCCTTCCGGGGCACGCCGCCCACCGAGGAGCAAGCGTAATGTAGCGCGAACTTTGTAGTTCGCATTCGTTAGGATATTCGCTAACGGATACGAACTACAAAGTTCGCGCTACTTCTCACCCTTACTCCCACCCATGAAATTTCTTATTTCCTGCCTGGCGTTGGCATTAATCAGCGCTGCGCATACTGGCCGGCCAACCTCTGCCGGCCCCATAAAAGTGACGGTGCGCCAGCGTGCGGGCAGCTACGAGCTGCTGCGCGCCGGCAAACCTTACTTTGTAAAAGGCGCGGGTGGCAGCCAATACCCCGACCGCATCGCGGCCTACGGCGGCAACTCCATACGCACCTGGAGCACCGTCGGGGCTGATAAAGTGCTGGCGGCGGCCCACCAAAATAACCTTACCGTGATGTTGGGCCTCGACGTGGTGCGCGAGCGCCACGGCTTCGACTACAACGACACCGCCGCCGTGGCCACCCAGCTGCGCCGGCTGCGGGGCGAGGTTTTACGCTACAAAAACGACCCTGCCGTGCTGCTGTGGGGCATCGGCAACGAGTTGAATCTCGACTACACTAACCCCAAGGTGTGGAACGCCGTGAACGACATTGCCCGCATGATTCACGCCGTGGACCCCAACCACCCGACCACCACGGTGCTGGCAGGGGCCAGTAAAAAGGAAATAGATTACGTGAAAAGCCGCTGCCCAGCGGTAGATATTCTGAGCATCAATACCTACGCCGGCTTGGCGACGCTGCCCCAACAGGTGCACGAAGCCGGCTGGACCGGCCCTTACCTCGTGACCGAGTGGGGCCCAACCGGCCATTGGGAGTGCGCCCAAACGCCCTGGAAAGCCCCGGTAGAGGAAACCAGCAGCCAAAAAGCCGCCGTGTATAAAAGCCGCTACGAAGCCTCGATAGCCCAGGACCGGGCGCACTGCCTGGGTAGCTACGTGTTTTTGTGGGGCCAGAAGCAGGAGCGCACGCCCACCTGGTACGGCCTGTTTACGGAGGCCGGCGAGGAAACCGAAGTAATGGACGTGCTGCAATACGAGTGGAGCAGCCGCTACCCCAAAAACCGCGCTCCGCACATTGATGTGCTTACACTGGAAGGTAAAACCGCCACCGAAGCCGTGACGCTTAAACCCGGCCAGTCGGCAGCTGTACGAGCTAGTGTCAGCGACCCTGACCGTGACTTGCCCACGTATCAATGGGAACTGCTACCAGAAAGTAGCGACTTGAAACAGGGTGGTGACCGAGAGAGCCGACCAACCCCCATACCCATTTTGGTTGAGTCTGATAAGTACGGCCAGGGATGGTTTCACGTCCCCACCCAGCCGGGGGCCTACCGCCTATTTGTGTACGCCCACGATGGGCACGGCAACGTGGCTACCGGCAACGTGCCGTTTTTGGTCCAGAACTAACGGGCGCACCGGCCGGTTAACCGCTACCATGTGCACCGTCATTCAAAAGCACCGGGCCGTCAATGCCCCCATCGCCGACCTCACTACGTTTCGGGCAATCCCCACGCAGTCAGTCGAGTACATCGACCCTTTTCTGTTTCTAAACCACCACGGGCCGCAGGTGTACCGGGCCAATAACCGGGGCTTGCCCTTCGGCCCGCACCCGCACCGGGGCTTCGAAACGGTGACGTTTATCCTAGAAGGCGACATTCTGCACAAGGACAGCAGTGGCCACGAAAGCGTGATTGAAGCCGGCGGCATTCAATGGATGACGGCCGGCTCAGGCCTCATCCACGCCGAGGTTTCTTCGTCGCAATTCAAGAAAACGGGCGGCCCGCTTGAGATTTTGCAGCTTTGGGTGAACCTGCCGGCCAAATACAAGATGACCGAGCCGCGCTACCTAGGCCTGCAAGCGCCGGAAATACCCACGGCCACACCGGCCGAGGGCGTGACGCTGCACGCCGTATCGGGCGAGTGGGCGGGCACGGCCGGCGCGGTGCAGCCGCTGGCACCCATTGCGCTGGCCTGGCTCGACCTCGCGGCCGGGGCTACCGTGGCGCTGCCCATCCCGGCCAGCCACAACATTTTTTTCTACGTGGTGCGGGGCAGCCTGCGCGCCAACGGCACCGAGGTGTTCACCCGCGAACTGGCCGAGTTCGATTACCAAGGCGATGAGCTGGCTATTGAAGCCTTGACCGATAGCGTGTTGCTACTCGGCCACGCCGAGCCGTTTGGCGAGCCGGTAGTATCGGGCGGGCCGTTTGTGATGAACACGGAGGCCGAGATTCAGCAGGCGTATGCTGACTATCAGCAGGGAAAATTTGGTAGCTGGAAAGGCTAGCAAAAGTTGGCAGATTGAAAATCTTCGCTACCTTGCCGCCGCAAACAGCCCAACTCATGTTCAGCACCCGCTACTTTTTTGGCTTCTATTATTTTACGCCGCCCGCGTAGAACGAGTCGCCATGTAGCTAATCCTCAGCTTTTAGCAGCGCCACTCGTTCCGACGAGTGGCGCTTTTTTTATGTTTTTCCGGCCGGGGCTTTCCTGTAAACCTAGCCTTCGGCACCACTCACCAAACACCATGAAAATCGCCATCCAAGGGTTCCAGGGAAGTTTTCACGAAGTAGCGGCCCGGCAATATTTCGGGGCCGCACCTATGCTGAACTTCTGCGCCACCTTTGGCGAAGTGGTGGCCCAGGTAGCCGATGGCCGCGCCGATGCCGCGCTCATGGCCATGGAAAACTCGCTGGCCGGCAGCATTTTACCCAACTACCTGCTGCTCGAGCGCAACCCGCTCACCATCACCGGCGAGGTGTATTTGCCTATTCACCAGCACCTACTGGCGCTGCCCGGTACCACCCTGGCCGATGTGCAAGCCGTGCACTCGCACCCCATGGCCCTGCGCCAGTGCGGCGATTTTCTGAGTGAGCACCCCACCTGGCAGTTGGTCGAAACCGAAGACACCGGCCTCAGCGCCCAGCTGCTGGCCGAGCACCGCACGCCCGGCGTGGCCGTGGTGGCCGGCGCGCAGGCGGCCGATGCGTTTGGCCTCCAACTGCTGGCCCCGGCCATTCACGACGACCCCAATAACTACACTCGCTTTCTGGTGCTGGAGCGGGCCGCCGAGGCCCAGCCTGTAGCCCGGCCCGATAAGGCTTCGCTGTATTTCTACACCTCGCACGCGCCTGGCAAGCTGGCGCAGGTGCTCACGCTGGTAGCCAGCCACGGCCTGAATTTGAGCAAGTTGCAATCGTGCCCGCGCCCCAGCCAGCCCTGGCACTACGGCTTCCACGCCGATGTGGAGTTTGATGCGCCTGAGCAACTGGAGGCGCTACTAGCCGAGCTGCCAGGCGTGACGGAGGAGCTACGGGTGCTGGGCGCGTATGAGCGGGGAAGCATGGAATTTGGGCAGGATGCCCCTGAAAATGGCCGTCATGCAGCGCGTAGTGAAGCACCTCGCGTGGCGCAGTAATCAATACGTAGCAACGGTGCGAGCGAGATGCTTCGACAAGCTTAGCATGACTGATACTTAAAGATTAGCTAGCAATAAACATTATGAACATCACCACCGCCAGCCGCCTGGCCCACACCGGCGAATACTACTTCTCACGCAAGCTGCGCGAGCTGGCTGCCCTCAACGCGGCCGGGGCCAATATCATCAGCCTGGGCATCGGCAGCCCCGATTTGCCGCCGCACCCGAGCGTGGTGGCCGCCCTGGCCGCCACCGCCGCCCGCTCCGATGCCCACGGCTACCAAAGCTACCAGGGCACGCCGGCGCTGCGCCAAGCCATGGCCGGTTTTTACCAAACGCACTACGGCGTGGCCCTCGACCCAGCCACCGAAATACTGCCGCTGCTGGGTTCCAAAGAGGGGTTGATGCACATCGGCATGACGTTTCTGGAAGCCGACGACGCGGTGCTCATCCCCAACCCCGGCTACCCGACCTACCGCGCCGTGGCCGAAATCTGCGGGGCCGAGGTGCGCGAGTACGACCTGACCGCCGCCACTGGCTGGCTGCCCGACCTGGAAGCCTTGGCTCAGAGTGATTTGAGCCGCGTGAAAATGATGCTGGTCAACTACCCGCACATGCCCACCGGCACGCCGGCCAGCCCCGAGTTTCTGGCTGAGCTGGTGGCATTTGCGAAAGCTCACAATATCATGCTAGTGCACGATAATCCGTATGGCTTCATCCTTAATGAAACGCCGCCCACTAGCCTACTCAGTGTGCCGGGGGCCAAAGAAGTCGCCCTGGAGCTTAACTCCCTCAGCAAGTCGCACAACCTGGCCGGCTGGCGCGTGGGCATGCTAGTCGGCCGCGCCGACTGGCTAACCGAGATACTGCGCTTCAAAAGCAACATGGATTCGGGGATGTTCCTCGGTATTCAGCAGGCCGCCGTGGCGGCGCTGGCGCTGGGCGAGGACTGGTTCGCGGAGCTAAACGCCACCTACCGCGCCCGCCGCGAGCTGGTGCGCGAGCTGCTGGCAGCGCTGGATTGCGACGCCGCGCCGGGCCAAACGGGTTTGTTCGTCTGGGCGGCCGTGCCGCCGCAGTACGCCGACGGCTACGCCCTAAGCGATGCCGTGCTGGCCGAAGCGCGGGTATTTTTGACACCAGGCGGCATCTTCGGCAGCAATGGCAACGGCTACATCCGGGCTAGCTTGTGCCAGCCGGTGAGCGTGCTGCGCGAGGCGCTGGAACGAGTTAAGAGCTTAACTACCCAGTCAATATAAGCCATCTGTCATTGCGAGCGCAGCGAAGTAATCTTTCCTTACGCCGCTAGCCACCGTCCGCAATGCGCGAAGGAAAGGTTGCTTCGCTGCGCTCGCAATGACAGACGGTTTTTCTTATCAAACAACTATGACCATCACCATTATCGGCTTAGGGCTTATCGGCGGCTCGCTGGCGCTTAGCCTGCGGCAGCACGGCCTGGCCGACCGGTTTATCGGGTTGGAAAACAACCCGGCCTACGCCCGCCGCGCTTTGGAGCTGAAGCTGGTCGATGAAATCGGTTCCGACCTAGCCGCCGCCGTGGCCCCGGCCGACCTCATCATTGTGGCCGTGCCCATGGATGCCATGCTCTCGGTACTGCCGCAAGTGCTCGATTTACTAAATGACCAGCAAACGGTTATCGACGTGGGCTCGACTAAAGGCAACCTGCTGGCGGCCGTGGCCGGGCACCCACGCCGGAGTCGCTTCGTGGCGGTGCACCCCATGGCGGGCACCGAATACTCGGGGCCAGATGCGGCCGTGCGCGGCTTATTCGAAGGTAAAACGCTGGTCGTCTGCGATGCCGGGGCCAGCGACCCGGCCGCCGTAGCCACGGTGGAGGCGCTGTTTCGGGCCTTGCCTATGCGGGTACTGCACCTCGGCGCGGCCGACCACGACTTGCATACCGCCTACGTGTCGCATATTTCGCACCTCACGTCTTTTGCGCTGGCGCTCACAGTATTAGAGAAAGAACAGCGCGGCGAGCAGCGCATTTTTGACTTAGCAGGCGGCGGTTTTGCCTCTACAGTGCGGCTGGCCAAGAGTGCGCCGGCTACCTGGGTGCCCATCTTCCGCCAAAACCGCGAGAACGTGCTCGATGTACTCGACGAGCATTTGCACCAGCTGCAAAAGCTGCGCGAGCTGCTAGTGCAGGAAGACTACGCCGGGCTGACTGCGCAGCTAGAGCACGCCAACGCTATTCGCAAGATTATTCCATAGTGAAACAACCTCAATTGGTTGTCCTTGCGAGGAGGAATGACAAAGCAGCCTTTCCTCACACCGTTTGCTGACCTGAACTAACGAAAAGGAAGCATTGCTTCGTCGTTCCTCCTCGCAAGAACAATCATTAACCATTAACCATTGACAATTAACCATTAACCTTCCATGTTCAACGACCTTTTCAACCGCAAACCCGAGGATAAGCCTTTCCTCATCTCCGGCCCGTGCTCGGCCGAAACCGAAAGCCAGGTAATCGAAACCTGCCAGCGGCTGGCCGCCACCGGCAAAGTGCAGGCCCTGCGCGCCGGCATCTGGAAGCCCCGCACCAAGCCTGGCGGCTTTGAGGGCGTGGGAGCCAAGGGCCTGCCCTGGCTCAAGAAAGCCAGCGAGCTAACGGGCCTGCCCGTGGCCGTGGAAGTGGCCACCGCTAAGCACGTTGAAGACTGCCTCGCCTTCGGCGTAGACCTGGTGTGGGTGGGCGCGCGCACCACCGGCAACCCCTTTTCGGTGCAGGAAATCGCCAATGCGCTGCGCGGCGTGGATATTCCGGTGCTGGTTAAAAATCCCATTCACCCCGAGCTGGAGCTGTGGATAGGCGCGATTGAACGCCTGCAAAAAGCGGGATTGAAGCAGGTGGGCATGATTCATCGGGGCTTTTCGAGCTACGGCAACACCGACTACCGCAATGCGCCGATGTGGCACCTGCCCATCGAAATGAAGCGCCGCCTGCCCGAGCTGCCCATTCTTAACGACCCCAGCCACATTTGCGGGCGGCGCGATACGCTGTTCGGCGTGGCGCAGCAGGCGTTGGATTTGGACTTCGACGGGACGATGATTGAGAGCCACATCGACCCCGATAATGCCTGGAGCGATGCCAAACAGCAAATCACGCCCGAGGTGCTGGGCCAGCTCATCACCGACCTGGTGTGGCGGCACGAAACCACTGACAAAGAAGAGTTTCTGAATGCACTGGCCGGCCTGCGCCAGCAAATCAATAACCTCGATGCGGAAGTAATTCAACTGCTGGGCCGCCGCATGGCCGTAGCCGAAAAAATCGGTCAGTACAAGAAGGAAAACGACATTACCATCCTCCAAACCAACCGCCTGAATGAAATTCTGGACCGCAGCAAGCGCCAGGGCGAGCAGGTGGGGCTAACGCCTGAGTTCATCGAACGTTACATGGAAGCCGTTCACCTGGAGTCGGTTATGCGTCAGGAAAAGGTTATGAAAGGGTAGGCATCCAACCAATTGTTTGTCATTGCGAGCGCAACGAAGTGGAGCGCGGCAATCTTTCCTACACGCATAGCGGACGTTCGATCACGTAATAAGGAAAGATTGCCGCGCTCCACTTCGTTGCGCTCGCAATGATAGGCCGTTTGTAAGTGTGGCGTACTTTTCAGTATGAAAAAAACTACCCGATTTATACTATTAGCCGCCGCGCTGTTTGGTGCCACCGCTGCCCACGCCCAGCACTTGCCCAAGGCGCAGCACGAGCTGCTGGCTACGCCCACCACCGTAGCCTGGGGCTACTACGCGGCCGATGCCCCGCCAGTGCTGCGCATAAAATCGGGCGAAACGGTGCAGGTGCACACGCTCATCACCTCGAGCCCCAAGCGGCTGGAGGAGGCAGGCGTAGCCCCGGCGCAGGTAGAGCAGTCGCTGCGCGATATTACCGAGAAAGTGACGAATAAGGGGCCGGGCGGGCACATCCTCACCGGGCCGATTTTTGTGGAAGGGGCCGAGCCGGGCGACGTGCTCGAAGTCCGGATAAAGGCTATTCAACTGGCCATTCCCTACGCCTACAACGGGTTTGGGGCCAAGAGTGGCTTTATTCCTGAAGACTTTGGCTACGCCAAAATGAAGATTATCCCGCTCGATGCCAAGCGGATGGTAGCCAACTTTGTGCCGGGTATCGAGGTGCCGCTGCACCCGTTTTTTGGGAGCATGGGCGTGGCCCCACCGCCTGCCGCAGGCCGCGTGAATAGCGCGCCGCCCGGCATTCACGGCGGCAACCTCGACAATAAAGACCTGGTGGTGGGCACTACGCTGTATTTGCCGGTGCACGTGCCGGGGGCGCTATTTTTTGTGGGCGATGGCCACGCTGGGCAAGGCAACGGCGAGGTCGACATCACGGCGCTGGAAACGTCGCTGGTGGGCAACCTGGAATTTGTGGTGCACAAAGACATGCACCTGACCGTGCCCCGCGCCGAAACGCCGACCCAGTACATCAGCATGGGCCTCAACGAAGACCTAACGCTGGCCGCCAAGCAAGCTGTGCGCGAAATGATTGATTTTCTGATGAAAACCAAAGGCCTGAGCCACGACGACGCCTACATGCTATGCAGCGTGGCCGGCGACCTCAACGTGACGCAGGTGGTTGATGGCACCCGCGGCGCGCACATGCTGCTGGCTAAAAGCCTGTTCAAAAAGTAGCATAAGCCAAAGCTTACGCTATAAGGCCAAAATCTGCTTCAACTCGGCGGCCGACACCGTGAGCAGCCCCACTTTGGGCAGGCGCTCGGTTAGTATCCGCCAATTGGGCTCTTGCTGAAAAATGGGTTTCAGCAAGGCCAGTGCGGCGGGCACTTGCTGCTTATTGGCCAGCGTGATGGCGTGCCAATACTTCATTTCCAGGTTACTGGGAAACATCTTTTCGGCCGCCTGATACTCCTGGATGGCGGTGGGCATGTCGTTTTTCTCCACGGCCAAGTCGCCGGCGTTCATGTGGTCGTAAGCGCGGTGCAGCTTGAGCAGGCGGCGCAGCTCCACGAGCGGGGCGGCGCTGTCGTCCACGCGCAGGTCTACGAGGCGGTCGGCCCAGGGGCCTTCGGTGGTGGTGCCGCGCACCACGAGCAGCGCGGCCGACTGCCGGCCCCGGATGTCGCCGCCGGCGGCCTGGGCCGCGTCAAGGGCGGCGAGCACACGCTCGGCCAGCGGCAGGGTGGCGCTGGCTTCGTAGGCTTTGGCCATGGCGCTCCACACGGTGGCGTTGAGCATCATATTGGCTTGCACCGAGAACTGCGCGCCTTGCTGGTGGCCGGCCATGTCCACGCATTTTTTGCCGGTGTGGGTGGCCACGCGGCCCTGGTTGTCGAGAATGGCGACCTGGCGCACGTCGCGGGCGTCGTCGGCGGCCAGCAGCTCATCCAGTGCCTGCTGCGCCGACTTGCCGCTTTTCAGCAAGGCCAAGCCCCTTATGCCGAACGACTTATTGGTAAATGACTGCGTGGCGACCACGCCCACGCCGGCTTCGCCCCAGCTTACCGAGGTGCCCACCGAAAACCAGTGGCTTTGCACGGCCACGGCCATTTCGCCGGTTTTGGGGTCGCGGGCCACGATGCTGAAGGTGTGGGCCAGCGGGTCGGTGGCCGAGTACACGGACTGCGCGGCGGCTGGGCGACTGACTAGCAGCAGCGCGGCCAGGAAGGGTAGAAGTTGGCGAAGCATAGACTGAGAAGCTAAAAGCTGATTGGAAAAAACCGACCATGATGCTGCCGGTAAAGAAGCATCACAGTCGGTTTTCGGAGAAAGCTGACGAAGCAATATTACCAGATTACGGCCCGGTCGGCTACTTTGCGCGTCATCTTATCGCCCTCTTTGCAGCCAAAGGCGGCCTGAAACTGCGGCATATTCATAATCGGCCCGATGGTGCGGTAGCGGCCCGGCGAGTGCGGGTCGGTCTGGATTTGCTGGCGCAGGGCCTCGGGGCGGATGTTGGTGCGCCGCAGCTGCGCCCAGCTCAGGAAGAAACGCTGCTCGGGCGTGAAGCCGTCGAACTGGGGGCGCGGGCTGTTGCCGTAGCGCTGCTGCAATTGCTTTTGCAGCGCGCCATACACGATGGTGAGGCCGGCAAAATCGGCCAGGTTTTCGCCCATCGTCAGCTTGCCATTCACGTGCACCGAGTCGAGGGGCGAAAAGGCATCGTACTGGCGGCCCACCACGGCGGTGCGCTTCGTAAATTCGGCGGCGTCGGCGGGCGTCCACCAGTCGCGCAGGTTGCCTTCCGAGTCGTACTGCCGGCCTTGGTCGTCGAAGCCGTGGGTCATTTCGTGGCCCATCACCCCGCCAATGGCCCCGTAGTTCACGGCATCATCGGCGTTGGGGTCAAAGAAGGGCGGCTGCAAGTAGCCGGCCGGAAACACAATCTCGTTCAGCGGCGGGTTATAGTAGGCGTTGATGGTGGGCGGCGTCATGCCCCACTCCGTGAGGTCGACGGGGCCGCCGAAGCGGGCGGCCTCGCGGCGGCTTTCCCAGAGGCGCGTGGCGAGCACGTTTTTGGTGTACGACTCGCGGGTGATGGTCAAACCCGAATAGTCCTTCCATTTATCGGGATAGCCGATTTTCACGCGCAGCGCGTTCAGCTTTTTCAGGGCCTCGGCCTTGGTGGGCGCGCTCATCCAGGTATTGGTTTGGATGTGCTCGGCCATGCTGGCCTTGATGTTGGCCAACATTTCGAGGGCCTTGCGCTTGGCCTCGGGCGAGAAGGCTTTGTCGACATACAGCTGCCCAAACGCCTCGCCGATGGTGGCATCGGTGGCGGCCTGCACGCGCTTCCAGCGCACGGTTTGCTGCTTGATGCCGTTCACCACCTGGTTGTAGCGGAAGGAGGCATCGACGTAGGCCGCGGGCAGCGTGCTAGCCACCGAGCGCATCAGGTGCCAACGCATATACGTTTGCAAATCAGCTAATGGCTCGGTTTTGAGCAGCGTATTCAGCTCATCGAAAAAGGTCGGCTGGCCCACGATAATTTCCTGCGCTTTGCTCAGTTGCATGTCGGCTAGCAGCTGCGGCAGCTGCAGGGCCGGGTAGCGCTGGGTGGCGGCGGGCAGGGCCATTTCGTTGTAGTTGGCCTGCGGGTCGCGCAACTCTACGCGGCTGCGCGAGGCCTGGGCCAGCCGTTTTTCGAGGCGCTCGACGGTGGCGGCATTTTTGGCGGCTACGGCCGGGCTATCGCCCAGCAGCCCAAAAACCTCCCGCACATACGTTTGGTATGCGGCGCGGAGCTTCTGGGTACGGGCGTCGTCTTTGAGGTAATAGTCGCGGTCGCCCATAGTGAGGCCGCCCTGGTGCAAACCCACCACGTAGCGCGTGGTCTGCTTTTCATCGACCTCGACCCCCCCGTTGAAAAAAGCCCCGGTGCCCAGGTCTTGCTCGTGGGCGATGAGGGCCGGCAATTCGGCACGGGTGCGCAGGGCCGCAATGCGGGCCAGCTCAGGTTTGAGCGGCGTGATGCCCGCTTTCTCGATGGCCGCGGTGTCCATGGCGGCCCCGTAGAAGTCGCCCACTTTCTGGGCGTTGGAGCCGGGGGTAGCGCTGCGGTTGGCGGCGGCTTCTTCCAAAATCTGCTTGAGCGTGGCCTGGGTGCGGAGGGCCAGCAGGCTGCGCGGCCCCCAACTGGTGGCGTAGCTCGGCACGGGGTTGGCCCTGAGCCAGTTGCCACCCGAAAATTCAAAAAAATCGTCGCACGGCGCTACCGAGCGGTCGAGGTCGGCCACATCGAGGCCGACGCCTTTGGGGCTGGGAACGGCGGGCGGGGCGGGCGTAGTGGCGGTGGCTACCGGGGCCGCGGGGCCACTGCCGGCGCAGCCGGCCAGGGCCAGCAGGCTGGCACCCAGCAGCGAGTGAAACTTGGGAGACATAAAGGGCAGGGGGAGAAGAGCGTGGGTCCTCAAAAGTACTCAACTTGGAAAATTGCCAGTACTTCTACCGCTGCCCGGTACACTACTATCGGCGCATTATTTTCGGCGAGCGGCGCTACACGCGTAATTTGTTTGAAAACAAAAGCTACTAGCTAGCAGCTAGTAGCTAACCGCTAATTATTCCGCCCCTTGCTCACGCTTCTCATCGGCACCAGCCGCCCCCACTCGCGCACCCGGCGCGTGGCCGATTTCTACGCCACCCTGCTCGACGAGCTGGGCGCGCCCTACCAGTTTCTGGACCTCACCGACCTGCCGGCCGACTTGCTCACCGAGGCGCTATACCACAAAGCCGGCCAGCACGAGGAGTTCAACCGCCTCATCGCGCCGCTCGACCAGTCCGATAAAATTGTCGTTTTTGCGCCCGAGTATAATTGCTCCATCCCCGGCGCGCTCAAGTCCTTTATCGATGCCCTCCCCTACCCCGGCGGCATTCGAGGCAAGAAGGCCGCGCTGGTTAGCCTAAGCTCGGGCGGCCAGGGCGGCCTACTGGCCCTGAGCCACTTAACGGATATTCTTTTCTACCTGGGCACGGCCGTGCTGCCGCAGCGCGTGCGCCTGCCCAACATCAGCCAGCATCTATCGAAAGAAGGTGAAATAACCGACCCGCTGCTGCGGCAAGTGCTGCGCGAGCAAGCCGAGGCGCTACTGAACTGGTAGGGTGCGGGGCTTGCCCCCGCCCGGCGTCAGGGTTACTTCGAGCAACCAGGCAATAAATTAACAACGCCGGGCGGGGGCAAGCCCCGCACCCTACCGGCGCAACAATAGCACCAGCCCATACAGCGTAACCACCAGCACGCCCAGCGCTGAAAATATCGCCACAAAGTCGCGCACGTTTTTGCCAGCCCACTCCATCAAGAAAAACTTGTGGAGCACGGCAAAGGACAAGCCTTCGCGCCGGGCATCGTCGGTGACCAGCGCAGCCAGGCGGCCGGTGGCGGGCTCCACGTACAGCGCCGGGTGGCCCGCGCCCGCAAAGGTCAGTTTCACCACCGGCAGGCGCTTATTAACAAAGCCATACTCGCCGGCAAACTTCGTAACTAATTCGGGGCTAAGCAGATTAGCTTTGTCGGGCACTGGCTCGGCGGCGGGCGTGCCAATGGCTACTTTCGTTTCGGCGATGGGGTCGGGAGCCGCGCAGCAGTCGGCCGTGGCAGTGCTTTCGGGGCTAGCCGCGCCAGCCGCGCCGGGCACCGAGCCATTGAGCTTTTTCATAAACTCCTGACCTAATTCACGGGCGTAAGCAAACTCGCCATCGCGCAAATAGTGGCCGTCGCGGGTGCTGCGGTAGGCTACTTCTGGTTTTCCATCCGGGAGTTTGCTCACGAGCCGGTAATACGGCTGGCCCGCTATCCGCGCCAGCGAAACCTGCGTTACTGGCGGGCCAATGCGGCTTTCGTAGCTCAGGCGCTGCACTAGTGTCCAGGTCAATTCATTAGCCCCAAAAAGGGATACCCGCGCCACGTCGTCGCGACGGTCAGGCGTGAGCTTTTGCCACAAATGATACGAGGCGCTGAGCGCAAACGTGAACGTGACGAACGCCACCCACAGCCCCAGCGTGCGGTGCCGCTGCCGCAGCCAGCCCACGCCATCCTGCGCCGAGCGCGGCTGCCGCAGCTTGCCGCGCACGAAGCCGTAAATCACCAACCCACTCAGGGCCGACAGCCAGATAACAGTCGTGAATACCAGCATGATGCCCAGGTGCAGCGGCCGGGGCAGCGCATCCAGAAAATCCCAGTTGTGCATCATCCCAAACACCCACAGAAAAGTGGCGCGGGCGTGGTTGTTGAACGTGCCCAACCGGCTATGCCCGGTTTCGATAAACACGGCCATGCCATCGGGGCGGGCGAAGGTGATTTTCCAGACCGGCAGCAGGCGGTTGATAAACTTGTACTCGGCGGTGTAGTGCGTCAGGCGCTCGGCGCTGGCCACGGCGCTGGTCGAGTCGGCCAGCAGGTAGCGGGCCACGTCTTCGGCGTAGGCGCGGTCGCCGTCGGGCAGCTCGCGGCCATCGGCCGCGGCGAAGTAGCGGAGCTTACCCGAGGCGGTAGTTACTTGGTAATAAGGGTGATGCTGATACTGCACCAACCGCACATTTTGCACGGCGGGCAGGTAGTGACCAGTCAGCACCTGCGCTATGGGCATCGTCAGCATGGCCGCCGTGAGCGGCGGCGCGGGCACGGTTTCGTGGGCAATGGCGGGCCGCAGCCAGTTGGACATCAGCGGGTGCGACAGCCCGCTGAGCGTCCACAGAATGACGGGCACCACCGTCAGTATTCCCAGCAGGCGGTGCCAGCGGTACATGTTGCGCCCCACAAAGCGCCGCACCGCCGAGGCCGGGCGCGCCGCCGTATTAGTAGCCGGGCGCTCAGCAGAAAGTTGATTGACAGACATATAATGAAGGGGCGGGGCTTGCCCCCGCCTGTGCGTCAGGGCACGACTAATAAGTAAACTCAGCAACGATGGGTGAGGAAAAGCCCCGCTCCTACTTCGCTTTGGCCGCGAACGTGTAGCCCAAACCCAGCGTGTAAGTGCGCGGCGCGGCGGCTTGGTAGGTGGTGCCATACTGATTGGTAGTCACCGTAGTAGCGTACAGCGCATTGCCGAGGTTCACGACATTGGCCCACAGCTCCAGGCCGCGCAGGGTGGCCTGGGGCAGGCGGTAGCCCAGGCGCAAATTCAGCAGGTTGTAACCGGCGTAGGTTTTAGTATTGGCCGTGTTGGTGTAGTACTGGCCAATGCGCTGGTACTCCAGCCCCAGGCGCGCGCCGGACACGAAGCGCGGCTTGTAAAACACCTCCGCGTTGGCAATCCAGTTGGGCGCGTTCAGCATGCGGTTGCCCGAGTAGTCGCGGTTTTGGCCTTGCAGTACCTCGCTGTATTCCACGTAGGTATGGCGGGCATTGCTGCCGCTCAGGCGGAAATTGACTTCCGAAACCGGCGCGTAAGTCAGTGTGTACTCGATGCCCTGGTGGCGCGTCGCGCCCACGTTTTCGCTCTGCGTGGTGTTGTCGGCCTGCAAAATGCTCACAATCTCGTTGCGGCCTTCCATCTGGTAGATGCTTATATCGGCGTACACTTTGCGGTCGAACAGCGCTACCCAGCCGCCGGCCTCGTAGTTTTTGAAGTTGGCTTGCTTGAGCTCAATCTGCTGGCGCGAGCTGTAGAGGCTGCCCGTTTCGGGCGGCTGAAAGCCGGTGCTGAAGTTGGCGTACACGCCCTGGCTCGCGCCCAGCGCGTAGGTGAGGCCCAGCTTGGGGGCCACGATGTTGTAGACATTATCCTGGGCGGCCTTCTTACTAGTAGCGCTGCCGCTGAGGTTGTTCACGAACTTATACTGTACCCGGTCGTAGCGCAGGCCGCCCACTATGCGCAGGTTTTCAGTGGCTTGCACCTCGTATTGGGCGTAGGCCGCCGCGTTGTAGAGGTCGGTTTTGTAGTCGTCAATCAGCCGGCCGGTATCGGTGTAGCCGGTGTAGAAGTTGTTGGCGACATCCTTCTGAATGGTGAGGTAGCGGGCGAAATACGTGCTGGGGCTATAGTCAAAATACCCGCCCACGATAAGCCGCGAATTCAGAAAACCCAGGTCGATGCGGTGCTGCGCCAGCGCCCCGTAGCTATTGAACGACTGGTTGTTAACCTGCCCGTTCGAGCTTTGGTACACGCCATTCACTCGCACGTCGCTGATGAAATAGCTCGGCAGCTGCCCGGTCGAGTTGTAGCGGTAGAAGGCCGTGAAAGCAGTCTGCTGGGCCGGGTTCCACTCGTGCTCCAGGCGCAGGCTGCCGCGCACGGCCGTCACCACGCGGTTGGTAAAGCGGTTGTTGCTCTGGTAGGTGCGGCTGTAAAAGTGCGCGCTGTCGAGGGTGCCGGGCGTTTGGGTATTGAGGTAATTGTACGTACCCGTGCCGATAAGCCGAGTTTTGGGGCTGAAATTGTAGTCGGCCCGCAGCGTCCACGACTGCTTATCAAAATCGGTATAGTCTTGCCAGCCATTGCGTTGGCGCGCCGTATAGCCACCCGCATACAAGCCCAGCCGCCCCACCGTGCCGCTCGCGCTGGCATCGACGCGCCGGTAGCCAAAGTTGTCGCCTTGCACCGTAATGCCCGCCGTGGGCAGCGGCGTCGGCCGCTGCGTCAGGAAGTTCACCGCCCCACCAATGGCATTGGAGCCGTAGAGCGACGAGGCCGGCCCCTTCACCACCTCAATGCTGCGCACGCCCGTCTGGTTTATCTCATACAGCGCGTTGTGGTTGAAGATGCCGATGGGCCGAATGGGCAAGCCATCCTCCAAGTACAGATACACCGCATTAGTACTAATGGGCTGGCGAATAGCCATCATGTGCTGCTCGTTGCCGAGGTTTACCATGTACACGCCCGCCACTTTGTTTAGCAGTTGGTACGGGGCCGTGGCCTTAGTATCAGCAATGAGCTGCGGCGAAACCTGGCTAATAGCCACCGGCGCTTCCGTCCGCTTTTCCTGCTCGCGGCTGGCCGACACCACCACGCCCTGCAAGGAAACCGGCGCGGCTTCAAGCCGCACGGTGAGCGGGCCGCCGCTGGCGGGCACATGCACTTTCTGCGCGTTATACCCAATAAATGACACAGTTACCTCCCGCGTGCCGGCTGCCACCGGCAGCTCGAAGCGGCCCTCCGCATTAGTAGAAGTACCCACGCTGGTGCCCGGCACCACGACCGTGACGCCGGGCAACGCCTGCTGGGTTTGGGCATCGAGCACGGTGCCGCGCAGCGATGATTGCTGCGCGTAAGCGCTGCCCAGGCTAGCCACGGCCAGCCCGGCAGTAATAAAAATAGATTGCATCCCCTTGATAATTAAGCTAAAAACAATACCAGGGATGTGCGGTAAGCTTCAGCTTGCCATTGGCCGACTGCGAGCTAACAGCATGGTTCTACCGTCAGCCTCACTTATCAGGCAGCCTCAAACGGCAAGCTACTGCTTACCGCACATCCCGCGAAGAGTGGTTTTTAGCCTAGCGGCGGATGAAAAACTGCGCCCTGCGGTGCGGTGTAGTGCCCCGGCACCCAGGGCGCGTAGCGCACGGCCACCCGCACCACGGGCGGGGCCGCGGGCAGTTGAATACCGCTGAAAGCAGCGGGCAGCATTTCCAGCCGCTCCTTCAAGGGGCTGGGGGCTTTGTTTTCGCGCTCCTCTTGCTGCTTTAGCTTTTTGGCGAAGTAGCACTTGCCATCGCAGTGCAGCTGGGGGCGGGCCTTGTTCACGCAAAAGCGCGCCGTGATGGTGGCCCGGTTGAGCGTGAAATCCACCACCAGCAGCTCGCGGCTGAAGGTTTGCAGCAGCACCAGGGCCGTGAGCAAATAGGCGAAGCAGGCTTTCACGCGAAACAACAAAGCGAGTTGGGCAGCTACAAAAGTAGGGGCCCCGGCGCGTTTCAACTGCTCCTAGTGCTCCACAACGCGCATCTTTACGGTACTGTGCAGGTAGTAAATTTGGCTTATCTTCATAACTTGCTCAGCCGATATAGTTAATTTAGCTATTGTTAAGGCTGAACTTTCTACTGCTTATACTTGTGAAGCAGGGCAGAAATTACTGGCTGCACTAATAGGCTGCCAGGCTGTCGGACAGTGGTTTTCGCTACATCTTACCCAACGTTTTCACGTCATGAAAAACCGTACTTTTTCCGCGCTTCTGCTAGTGGCGGCCCCGTTGGCTTTGTTTAGCGGCTGCAAAAAAGACAGCGACACCCCTGCCACCACCGGCACCGGCTCGGTAAATTTCACCGTGCAAAACATGGCTTCGACCACGAGCGCCACCGGCACCCCACCCCAGGCGCTGACCCTGAACAGCACCGTCGCGGCCACTTCGGCCGGGGAGACGTTCACCGTCAGCACCTTCGAGTATTACCTCTCTAATATTAAGTTTACCAAGAGCGATGGCACTACCTACGCCGCGCCCGACACGTACTTCCTGGTAGACCAGGCCACGCCCAAGAGCATGAGCTTTACGGTGCCCAACGTGCCGGCCGGCGACTATACCGGCGTGAGCTTCATCGTGGGCGTCGATGCCCAAAAAACCGGCCTCACCGACCCCACCACTTTCACCGGCGACCTCAACCAAGCCAATAACATGTATTGGAGCTGGAACAGCGGCCACATTTTCCTGAAAATGGAGGGTATGCTGACCTCGACCACCCCCAATAAAAGCCTGGTTTGCCACATCGGCGGCTACACCGCCCCCTACGATGCCGTGGTAACGGCCGCGCCTTCCTTCGGCGGAACCAAGCTCACGGTGCAGACCAGCAAAACCCCCACTATTGCATTGAAAGCCAACATTTCGAAGCTGTTTGATGGCCCCAATCCGGTTACGCTCAGCTCGTTTGTGGGCGCGCACATGCCCGGCACCCAGTCGGTGCAGATTGCCCAGAACTACGCGGCTGGCATGTTTACCGTTGGCCAGATTAGCGCCAACTAACTACTGTGCCGGTGGCGCCTAAACCTACTGCGGGGGTGCGCCGGCCGCTGGGCTGGCTGCTGCTGGCCACGCTGGTAGCCGTGGGCAGCGCGGCCGTGGCGCATTGGCGGCAGCCAGCGGCGGCCGCGGCGCTGCTGGCGCCGCCCGCCAACTTTCCGGCGCTGGTGTACGACGTAGCCCAAAACCAGCCCGATGAAGCCACCTTCGAGCTAGGCCGGATGCTGTTTTACGACCCGCGCCTGTCGAGCGATGGCACGGTATCGTGCGGCTCGTGCCACCAGCAAAAGCGGGCCTTCACCGATGGGCAGGCGCTGGCCTTGGGCGTGGCCAGCCGCCGCAGCTTGCGCAACTCGCCGGCCCTGCAAAACCTAGGCTGGCACCGCAGCTTTATGGCCGATGGCGGCGTGCGCGGGCTGGCGCTGCAAGCCATCGCCCCGCTCACCAGCCCCCAGGAAATGAACACCCCGCTGGCCGACGCGCTGGCCAAGCTCAACGCCGACCCTGAGTACCGCCGGCACTTTGCGGCCATATATGGGCCGGGCAAGATTGATACCCCGCAGTTTTTGAAGGCCCTGGCTCAGTTCACGGCGGCGCTTACCTCCACCAATTCGCGCTACGATAAGTACGTGCGCCACGAGCAGGGCGGCACGCTCGCGGCGGCCGAGCTACGCGGCCAGGCCCTATTTCAGCAAAAGTGCAGCAGCTGCCACGCCACCGACTTATTTACCGATGAGTCGTTTCGCAACAACGGCCTGGATACCACTTTCCCCCTCGATTCGGGCCGCGCTCATATCACGCTGAGCCCAGTTGATGCAGGCCGCTTTCGGGTGCCGAGTTTGCGCAATGTGGCTCGCACCGCGCCCTACATGCACGATGGCCGCTTCGCCACGCTAACGCAGGTGCTCGGCCATTATGCCCACGGCGTGCGCCCCTCGCGCACCCTCGACCCCCTACTGCGCCAGCCCGATGGCCGCCTGGGTTTGCCGCTGACCGAGCAGCAGCAGCGCGACCTGCTAGCCTTTTTGCAGACGCTAACCGACTCGGAATTATTGACGAACCCCCGTTTTGCGCCGCCCTTGGCGCGCACCGAAACCAACTAGGGCGAGGTACTGTTGGGCCCAAACTAGTTGTATATTTCGCTTTCGTAATTCTAATTTATCGGTATGTCGCTGCGCTTTACTCGCTTAGGTTTCTGTTTGTCGCTACTGCTGGGCACGGCCCTGAGTCTAAGCAGCTGCCACTCTACCGACGACCCCATCGACCCCGCCCCCGCCGCTCCGACGCCCTATACCCTTGTAGTGCCGGCGGGCTTTCCGACCCCGGTTATTCCGGCCAACAACCCGCTCACCAACGAGGGCGTGGCCCTGGGCCGGATGCTTTTTTACGAGAAAAAACTCTCGGGCACCGAAACGATGTCGTGCGGCTCGTGCCACCAGCAGAGCAAGGCGTTCACTGATGGCTTGGCCAAGGCCGTGGGGGTGAATGGCATCGCCAACCCCCGCGGCACCATGTCGCTCGCCAACGTAGCCTGGAGCACCACCCTGACCTGGGATGGGGCCTTTTCAACCTTGGAAACCCAGGCGCTCAAGCCCCTCGAAAACCCCATCGAGCTGCACCAGCAGCTCACGGTGGGCGTGGGCAAGCTGCAAGCCACCAGCACTTACCCCCCGCTGTTCCTGGCCGCGTTTGGCACCCGCACCATCAGCAATGATTTAGTGCTTAAGGCTTTGACGCAGTTTGAGCGAACGTTGATTTCGAGCAACTCGCGCTTTGATAAGTTCGTGGCTACCCGCCAGGGCTTTACCCCCGACGAAACTGCCGGCCTCTCGCTTTATACTACGCACATTGCCCCCAGGGTGCCCGGCGCGGAGTGTTTTCACTGCCACACCTTGCCGCTGATGTCGTCGAACTACGCCGCCCAGTTCTTTAACAACGGCCTCGACCTGACCTTTAGCGACCCCGGCCGGGGTGGCATTACGGGCTTGCCCGCCGACCAGGGCAAGTTTGTGGCCCCCACCCTGCGCAACATCACGCTCACGGCGCCTTACATGCACGACGGCCGCTTCACGACTCTGGAGCAGGTGCTCGACCACTACTCCGACCACGTGCAAATGGCCAGCCCCGGCCTCGATGTCAACCTGTTCAACGTGAGTAACACCTACCCCATCGGCACGCACATGGACCTAACGGTCACCCAAAAGCGCCAGGTGCTCGCCTTCCTGAAGACCCTGACCGACTCGACGTTTATCGCCGACAAGCGGTTTTCTGACCCGAATAAGCCCTAGGCATTGCCTCGGTAACGCGGGTTAATCACGTATTTTGCGGGCTCATTCGCTTTCATGCTGCCGCAGCCCACGCCGCCCACTGCCCTTCGCTACCAGCCCGAACTCATGGGCTTGCGGGCCGTAGCCGTGAGCCTGGTGGTGCTGGCCCACTGGACGCTGGCCGACTTTCCGCTAGGTGAGGTGGGGCGGCTGCCGCTGTTTGTGCTCAGCGGCTACCTCATTTCGGGCATTATCTGGAAGAATAGCATCTACTGGGGCGGCTCGGGCAACTGGGGGCGGCGGCTGGGTATTTTCTATACGCGGCGCTTTTTACGCATTATTCCGCCCTACTACGCCGCCCTGGCGCTGGGGGCCTTGCTGCCGCTGGCTACGCTGCACCAGTACCCCGGCTGGTTTTTGCTGCCCGCCTCCAACCTACTGTGCTACCAGTTGCGGCACTGGCCAGAGGGCGTGGGCCATTACTGGTCGATGGCGGTAGAAGAGCAATTTTACCTGCTCTGGCCATTGCTGCTGGGCATCATAAAGCGCCGGGCGGGCTGGCTTTGGCTGTTGGTACTAGCCTCGGTAGCCTACCGGGCTTACAGCGCGTGGCACCAAGTGCCCGAAGCGCCGGTTTTTGCCACCGTCATGCTGCCCGCCAGTCTCGACTTGTTTGCGCTGGGGGCACTACTGCGGCTGCACACCGCGGCTGCTCGCAGCCACCCAGCGCCAGCTACGCCGTGGCCGGGCTGGCCAGCGGTGGCTACCTGGGTGGTCTGGGCGCTGGTGTGGGCCGGCACCCGGCAGTCGCTGCCCGCCGAGCAAATCTGGATTATCGTGTACCCCATTCTGGGGGCCGTTGCGGGGTATTTTACCCTCCGCTGGCTTATGCGCTCGCCGCCGCAGGCGCGGTGGCTGGCCCATGGTTGGGCGCAGTGGCTGGGGCAGCGCAGCTACGGGCTCTACCTCTACCACCTCATGCTACCCGTGTTCTACCAGCGGCTGATATACCATGTGCTGCCCGCCACCTCGCCGTGGCGGCAGTGGTGGCTGGGACCGCTGCCTACGGTGGTGGTGCTCACGCCGCTAGCGCTGGCTATGTGCGCCATTTCCTGGCGCTGGCTGGAAGCCCCACTTGAAAAGCTGAAAACACGCTTTGTGTACAATGCCCCAGCTAGCCTGCCGCTGCCGATAGAGCAGTGACTTGGCATTTACGTAACACAGTTTATCGTTGCGAACAGCGCGAAACAATTGCACCCGAACGACTCGGTTTGATACAATTGCCTCGCTGGCGCTCGCAATGACAAATCGTATTCGATAACTCTACGCAACAGCCACAATTACCAAAAAAGGCCCGTCTGATTTAACAGACGGGCCTTTCCTATTTACTTCAGCAGTGATGCCAGCTTAGTCCACGTTGTCGTGCAAAAAGCGGTTATCACCCAGCAGCTCGTTATCATCCGACAAGTTGAAACGCGAAATATTCTGCGCGTTGCTCGGCGTCACCGGCTCCAGCTTCTGGCCGCGCCGCAGGTAGGCGGGCGTGTCGAGGTGGGCCGTAGCCTCCGGCGATAGGCTCTGGTTTTGGCTGGTTTGCTGCAAGCGGTTGCGCCGCTCTAGCGCCTGGGCTTCGAGGGCGGCCGGGCGGGGGCGCGGCAGCGGCTGCACGTTGGGAGCAGTTGTGTTATTAGTTATCAGCATCGGCTCGCCGGGCGTACCGATGGGTGCTCCGGTTAATGGCGCGTGCGTGTTGGGCACATTTGGTCCATTCAGGTCGAAGGTTACGCGAGTTGGCTCAGGCGCAGCCGTGAAGCTGGGTACCATTGGCGCGGCAGTCGTGGCAGTGCGTTCCTTATCGGCCACTGGGGTCTGAACTGCGGCGGCTACCGGCTCGGGCGCACCCTCCAACGTTACCGTGCTGGTTCGGGCGTTGATAGTATGTGCCTCGCGGGCAAACCCCGTGGCAATTACCGTTACGCGAATGCTCTGACCCAGCGTGTCGTCGATACCGTGGCCGAAAATCATTTCTGCATCTTCCCCAGCCTTGCCTTGGATGTATTCGGTGATTTCCGACAGCTCATCCATTTCCAGCTCGGCCTGGTCGCCCGACATGATGCTGAGCAGAATGCGCTGGGCGCCTTTAATGTCAGTGTTATTCAGCAGCGGCGAGTTCAGCGCCTCTTCAGCCGCCCGCTTCGCCCGGTTTTCCCCTTCCGTGATGGAGCTGCCCATTACGGCCGCGCCCGAGTCCTTCATCACCGTTTTCACGTCTTCAAAGTCCACGTTCACGTCGCTGGTCACCGTGATAATTTCAGCAATCGACTTAGCGGCTGTCGTCAGTACGGTATCAGCTTTGGCGAAGGCCAAACCCATCGTCAGGTTGCCATACAGTTGGCGCAGCTTGTCGTTGAGAATCACCAGCACCGTATCACAGTGCTCGCTCAGCTCCTTGATGCCCTGCTCGGCCTGCTCGCGCTTCTTTTTACCTTCAAAGAGGAAAGGAGCCGTCACGATGCCTACCGTTAGGATGTTCAGCTCCTGCGCTACTTGCGCGATAACCGGAGCCGCACCGGTACCGGTGCCGCCACCCATGCCCGCCGTGATAAACAGCATTTTGGTGCCATTGCTCAGCAACTCACGGATTTGCTCACGGCTTTCCATGGCCGCCTGCCGGCCGCGCTCGGGCTTGGCACCCGCACCGAGGCCTTCGGTCAGGTCGATGCCGATTTGCAGCTTATTAGGCACGCTGGAGCTTTCCAGCGCCTGCCGGTCGGTGTTGCAGATAATAAACTCCACGTCCTTGATGCCCTGCTTATGCATGTGCTTCACGGCGTTGGAGCCCCCGCCCCCCACCCCAATCACCTTGATGATGGAGCGGCTCTGGGAAGGTATATCGAAAGTGAAATTCATAGGTTCAATGAGTGATTGAGTGATTGAGCGAATGAGTGAATGTGCGAACAGCTTCTTGAAAACCATTCGCTCAATCACTCATTCACTCATTCACCCATTGATTAATATTGTTTGTCGTCGAAATCGTCAATGAGAATGCCCTTCAGCTTGCGCGTGATATCGCCCAAGTACGAGCCGAACTTGCTGGGGCCTTTCGGAGCCTTGGGCTCCTCAGGGGCAGTCGGCGCGGGCGTAGCAGCGGCCGGCGCAGGCGTAGGCGTGAAGCTCGGAATGACCGGCGCAGCCACCGGAGCCGAGACGGCCGGCGCAGGGTGGTAGCTGTAGCTGCTCAGTTCCTCCTCGCCGTAGCCGGGGCGGGCATTATTGCGCTCGTCCTGGGCCTGGTAGCCGGCCAGCACGAGGCCTACGCCGGTGGCGTGCATCGGCGATTTCACGGCCTCAATCTTGCTTTTACCGAGGTGCTGGTTGGGGTAGCCGATGCGCGTATCGAGGCCGGTGAGGTACTCAGTCAGCTGCTCCAGGTTCTGGAGCTGCGAGCCGCCACCCGTCAGCACGATGCCGGCCGAGAGGTGCTCGTGCAAACCCATACGGTAGATTTCGGCATACACCAGCTCGATGATTTCCGACATGCGGGCCTCGATGATGTACGCCAAGTTCTTGAGCGATACCTCCTTAGGCGGACGATTTGGCAAACCGGGGATGCTCACGATTTCGTAGTCGCTGGCTTCCTCAGCAATGGCTTTGCCAAATTTCACCTTCAACTGCTCGGCCTGGTTGGGCGTCACGTTGCAGCCCTGCTTGATATCCTGGGTGATGATATTGCCCCCAAACGGCAGCACTGCCGCGTGGCGGATAATGCCGTCCTTGAACACTGCCAAGTCAGTCGTGCCGCCGCCGATATCCACCAGCGCTACGCCGGCTTCTTTTTCCTCGTCGCTCAGCACCGACACGCTCGACGCCAGCGGCTCCAGAATGAGGTCCGAAATAGCCAAGCCCGCTTTGGTCACGCACTTGTTGATGTTGTTGATAGCCGAGCTTTGCGCGGTGATAATATGAAAGTTGCCTTCCAGACGCACGCCGGCCATGCCCACGGGGTCCGTCACGCCACCCTCAAAATCGACTTTGTAGTCCTGGGGCATCACATGGATAATCTGCGAGCCGGGGGGCGTCACCAGGCGGTACATGTCGGCCGTGAGGCGATTCACATCGTCCTGGGTAATCTCGTTGTCGCCGCTGGGGCGCGTGATGGAACCATTGTGTTGCAGCGACTTGATGTGCTGCCCCGCAATGCCCACGTTCACCACGCCAATGTCGATGCCCGACTGTTCTTCGGCCTGCCGGATGGCGCGCTTAATCGCCTCCACCGTTTTGTCGATGTTGAGCACAATACCGCGTTGCACGCCGTCGGAGACGGCCGTGCCCATGCCCATAATTTCGAGCTTGCCATACTCGTTTTTCCGCCCCACCAAGGCACAAATTTTAGTGGTACCAATGTCGAGACCGACGACGATTTTATCTTGTTGCATGGAGGTAGGGCGAGCGTGAAAGAGCGGAGGCTAAGTTAGTTAGCTAAGATAGCGAAAATTAGAGACTTAATTAACAATCACTTGTCATTCACAAATGATTTGATTTTGGTATTCCACGTTTACGCGGTGGTAGGTGTCCCACCCTAAAACTGAAGGAATCTGACGGTAAAATACCATCAATTTGGCGAATTTTTCCGAAATATCTTCCGGCGGACCAAACTCAATTCGCTGGTCGCCGACTTGCTGGGTAAAGCTGAGCTTACCACCCGGCTCAACGAACACTTCGGCCACCTGGGCGCGCCAAAACGGGTGTTCGTCTACGTAACGCAGAAAATCTAGATACCCGTGGGCCGTGCTATCTTGAAAAAAAGCGGCCGACAACGCCCCGCCGCCCGCCCGGCTTACCGTGGCCACCCGCGCCGTGTAGAGCGGCGACAGCGGCAGGCGCTTGCCCTCGGCATCGACGTAGCTATCGAGGCGGTCGTCGGCGTGCACGAGGCGCGCAATGGGGTGGTTTTGGTGGATGTCGGCGTGCAGATTGCCGGCCAGGTCGCGGTACACTTGCGCATCGCGCACAAAGGGGTGCGCCTTGAGGCGCGTTTCGAGCACGCGCAGGCGGTCGCCTTCGGGCACGGTGCCAATTACGGGCTCTTTACCGCCCTCGGTGAGCAGGGCCGTGACGCCGCGCTCGCTGATAAAATAATTATCCGACTCGTTGGCCACGTTCACCACAATTTCCTGCACCGGGCGGTGCGCCTGCCGAAACGCCGCGAACGCACCAATGCCAAGCAAGCCCAGCAGGCAAACCAGTGCGACAGATAAATTGCGGACCGTTTTTTCCATGAGAAAAGTGTAGCCTAAGCGTTAGCTTGCGGGCATTAAAATAGCTTTTAGCTTAGGTACCAGCGTGTCGATATCGCCCGCGCCAACGGTGGCCAAAACCGCAAAATTAGCGTCGTTTTGGGCGTTCCGTAGTACGTCCTCTTTGGTTTGAATGGATTTGAGCGGCGCAGTGATGCGGTCGAGCAGCATAGCCGACGTGACGCCGGGCAGCGGTAATTCGCGGGCCGGATAGATATCCAGCAGCACCACTTCGTCGGCTAAACTCAGGCTTTGGGAGAAGCCCTCGGCAAAATCGCGGGTGCGGGAGAACAAATGTGGCTGAAATATAACACGCAGTTGCTTAGCTGGATACAGTGCGCGCAAGGAACGTAAAAAAGCCTCGATTTCGCGGGGATGATGCGCGTAATCGTCCACGTATATTTTCTCGGCATCGGTGACAATAAACTCGAACCGGCGCTTTACGCCCCGGTAGGCGGCCACGGCCTCGCGAAGGGCATTTTCGGCTACTCCGTACAGTTGCGCCACAGCGGCGGCAGCCAGCATATTTTCCACATTGTGGAAGCCCGGCACGGCCAGTTCCAAGTCCTTTACCACCCCCTGCGGGCCGTGAAAATCGAAGTTGAATTTGTGGCCGGTGGGCGTAATATTCTCGGCAAATAAATCGGGGCCTTGAGCGGCCGTGAGGCCGTAGCGCAGCACCCGCGTGCCAGCTGGCGCAGCGGCGGCCACGCGGGCATCGGCGGTGTGGTTGAGCAGCAGCGTGCCGCCCGGTTTCAACTGAGCCACAAACTGGCAAAACGACTCTACTAGCGCCTCTTTGGTGCCATATATATCGAGGTGGTCGGCATCGGTGCTGGTTACGATGGCCACGTCGGGGTGCAGCGTTAGGAAGCTGCGGTCGTACTCGTCGGCCTCCACTACGACGGGGGCGTCGGGGCTTTTTGGCAGCAATAAATTACTTCCCAAATTCACTGAAATACCGCCCAGAAAAGCGCCCGAATCTAAGCCCGCGTGGTGCAGCAGATGCGCCACCATGCTGCTAGTCGTCGTCTTGCCGTGGGTGCCGGCCACAGCGATAGTCGGTCGGCCTTCCGTGAGCACGCCCAGCACCTGGCTGCGCTTGCGAATGTCGTAGCCCTGGGCCCGCAGCCACGCCCACTCGCGGCTATCGGCCGGAATAGCGGGCGTGAGCACCACCAAGGTTTTGGCCGCGTTTTCTTGAATTTCCGCCGGAATATTTTCTACTTCATCCACGTAGTGCACGGCAATGCCTTCGGCTTGCAGCGCCTGGGTTAGTGGGGTTTCGGTTTTGTCGTAGCCGCTGACGCTGTGGCCGTTGGCTTTAAACCAACGCGCCAGCGCCGACATGCCAATGCCGCCGATACCGAGAAAAAATATGTAGGGAAATTGCTGCATTTTAATTGTAATTTCTACGTCCCGTTTGTCATGCTGAGCGCAGCAAAGCGGAGTCGAAGCATCTTGGCTGGGGTACTAATTGCCCGACGTTAGCAATGAAGCGGCCAAGATGCTTCGGCTCCGCTTTGCTGCGCTCAGCATGACGAGATTTACTTTTTTAATAGGCTAAATAACTCATCCACAATTGTTGTGGTAGCGTTGGGCCGGGCCAGTTCCAGCACGCGCTCGCTGAGTTGCTGCTGGCGCGTGGGGTCGGCGAGCAGGCGCAAGGTTTCGTCGTAGAGGCGCTCGGCGGCGTGCTCGTCGGTGATGAGTACGGCCGCGCCTTTGCTCACCAGAGCCAGGGCGTTTTTGGTTTGGTGGTCTTCGGCCACGTTGGGCGAAGGCACCAGTATCGACGCTTTACCAGTGAGGCAAATCTCTGATACCGAGAGCGCTCCGGCACGGCTGATTACCACGTCGGCCGCGGCGTAGGCGAGGTCCATGCGCTGAATAAACTCCAGCGCGTGCAGGTGGTCAGCCGCGTAGTCGGCGGCTTGCTTTTGGGCTTCGGGGTAGTATAATTTGCCGGTTTGCCAGAGCAGCTGCACCCCGGCGGCGCGCAGCTGCGCTAGTGCGGCGGCGGTGGCCAGGTTGAGGGTGCGGGCACCGAGGCTGCCGCCAATTACGAGCAGCGTTTTTTTGGTTGAGTCGAGGCCAAAAAACTGCTGTGCTTGGGCGCGGCTGCCATTGGCAATTTCGGTGCGCACGGGGTTGCCGGTTAGCACAAGTTTATCGGCTGGAAAAAACTTTTCCATGCCTTCGTAGGCCACGCAGATTTTATTGACGCGGCGCGCCAATAGTTTATTTACCAGCCCAGCATAGGAATTTTGCTCTTGAATCAAGCTCGGAATACTGCGTGAGGTGGCCGCCAATAATACCGGAGCCGACGCATAGCCGCCCACGCCCACCACGGCATCGGGCCGGAAGCTTTCGACCAATTTGCCCGCCTTGCGCACCGACCGAAATACTCGCACCGGGAACATAATATTCTGCGGCGTGAGGCGGCGCTGCAAGCCAGTAATGTCCAACCCAACTATCTCATAGCCAGCTTCCGGCACGCGCGTCATTTCCATCCGGCCATTGGCCCCGACAAAGAGGATTTCGGCGGTGGGCTCGCGACGACGAATTTCGTTGGCAATGGCGACGGCCGGGAAAATATGCCCGCCCGTGCCGCCGCCGGAGATAATAAATTTCATGGGTGGGAATTACTTGTTTGAAGAACTGAATTACTCGAAAATCGAAGGCGCTGGACAGTGCTGTTAATGGGGCTGTTCAACACCCAGTTTGGTGCCTAATAATTACCGCGCTGGCTGGGCTTGCGCGCCGCCCCAGGGTCTTCGCCCACCATGGGGCGTAGCTCGCGCTCGCCCCGGCTTACGGCCAGAATAATACCGATGCTCAAACCAGTGAAAATGAGTGAGGTACCACCCATACTCAACAACGGCAGCGGCAGGCCGGTAACCGGGCCCAGCCCCACGGCCACGCCCATATTTACCATCGCCTGCAAGATTAAACTAAAGCTTAGCCCAGCCGATAATAACCCCCCAAATGCGCCGTGGCTATTCATCACGGTTTTGAGGCCGCGATATAAAAAAGCGAGGTACAGAAACAGCACGAATAAGCCGCCAATCATGCCATATTCCTCGATAATAATGGCGTAGATAAAGTCGGAATACGGGTGCGGCATAATATTGCGCTCGGTGCTTTTGCCGGGGCCTTTGCCGCTCACGCCGCCCGTGGCAATGGCGATAAACGAATGCTCCAATTGAAACTGCGGCTTTTTCTTGGAATCGGTGAAGTTGGAAACTCGCGAAATAACTGTGCCCAGGCGCTGGCCGGCCCACAGCCCCGCGCCGCCCAGCGTGATGCCGATGGCCACCATGAGCACCATGTGCTTCATGGGCACGCGGCCAATAAACATGAGCAGCAGGCACGTCAAAAACAGCAAAACAGCCGTCGAAGCATTCGACAAAATAATGAGGCCGCAGATAACCCCAATCCAGAGCATTACCGGAAACAGCGTGTTCCAGAAATCGTTGATGTGCTGCTGGCGGCGGCTAAGCATACTAGCCAAGTGCGTGATTAGCGCCAGCTTAGCTAAGTCGGAAGGCTGAAAGGTTTGGTTAATTACTGGGATGGTGAGCCAGCGCGAAGCGTCATTAAGCGTGGTGCCGCCAAAGAAATAGGTGTACAGCAACAGTGGCACTGACAGCAGCAGCGCATACAGCGACAAGCGCGAGTAGTGCCGGTAATCAATGCGGTGCGCCAGCCACATTAGCCCCAGGCCGGCTAGTATCAAGCCGGTGTGTTTCAGGGCAATAAACTCGACCGAGCCACCCCGGCCGTGCAGCTCTTGGCGGTAGGCCAGCGTGCCGGTGGCAGAGTACACCACCGCCACGCTGATGAGCGAAAACAGGATAACAATGGCCCACAAAATGGGGTCACCTTTTAGGTTGCGTTGAAGCCAGCCGAGGCGAATAGTTTGTTCCATAACCGCAGATTCAAACGGATTAAACAGATTTAACGGATACGCTTGGCTGCGCCAAGCTGACTACGTTATTTATTGATTTTTGGGACTACGGCAGCGCATTTACTGCGGCGGCAAATTGGCGGCCGCGGTCTTCGTAGTTTTTAAATAAATCGAAGCTGGCGCAGCAGGGCGACAGCAGCACCACATCGCCGGGGGCGGCGAGGGCGGCGGCGCGCTGCACGGCATCGGCCATGCTTTGGGTTTCTTCGAGGTGCGGCACGTAGTCGGCAAAAGCGGCGCGCAGCTTGGCATTGTCTACGCCCAGGCACACTAGTGCTTTTACTTTTTGCTGAGCTAATGGCTGCAAAGGCGCGTAGTCGTTGCCTTTATCGGTGCCGCCGGCTATCCACACAATGGGGCGCTTCACGCCGTCGAGCGCGTACCAGGCTGCTTCCACGTTAGTGGCTTTGCTATCGTTAATATACTCTATCTCATTTAGTTGTCGCACCAGCTGCAAGCGGTGGTCAGCGTTGTGAAAGGTACCGAGCGCTACCTCAATCTGCGCGATGCTGACGCCCGCCACGCGGGCGGCCAGCACGGCGGCCAGCACGTTCTGGCGGTTATGCTCGCCGATGAGCGGCGAGTTGGCCGTGCTTATATCTTCATCGCCATCAGCAAAGCCGGGCAGCAGGTCTACGCATAGCACCGACTCTTCTTTGTAGAAACCAGCCAGCTTAAAATCGGGCCGGTGATGCAGGCTAAACGGCATTTGGTGCATGGGCCGCAGCGCCGCCATAAAATGCTGCTGAATAGTCTCGTCGTCGGCGTTGTAAATAAAATAGCCGGTGCTGTCCTGGTTGCGCACAATGCGCAATTTGGCCTGTGCATACTCGGCCAGCGAGTAATTATAACGGTCGAGGTGGTCGGGCGTAATATTGAGCAAAACCGCTATCCAGGGCTGGAAATGCTCAATATCATCGAGCTGAAAGCTGCTCAACTCCAGCACGTAGTAATCAAATTTATTTTCGATTACCTGTTCGGCCAGCGAGTAGCCCACGTTGCCGGCTAGGCCCACGTTGTAGCCGGCCTCTTTCAGCAAGTGGTAGGTGAGCAGCGTGGTAGTGGTTTTGCCATTGGTGCCCGTGATGGCAATAAACCGCGCCTGCGTGTAGCGGCTGGCAAATTCTATCTCCGAAATAACCGGAATCTTGTGCTCGCGCAACGCCTTAATAACGGCCGCTTTTTCGGGAATGCCGGGGCTTTTAATTACCTCCTCGGCTTGCAGAATACGCGCCAGCGTGTGCTGGTTTTCCTCAAATCCGATACCGGCCTGGGTTAATTTTTCCTTATAGTCGGGCTGAATGGCACCCCGGTCAGACACGAACACGGCGTGGCCTTTGGCCTGCGCCAGCAGGGCAGCACCTACGCCACTTTCCGCAGCTCCGAGAACGATGATATTCTTTACACTAGCTGTCATGTTATTATTAGCGCAACTTCAAGGTTACCAAAGTTATAACGGCCAGCATAATCCCAATAATCCAGAACCGCGACACAATCTTGGATTCGTGGTAACCCAGCTTTTGGTAATGATGGTGCAGCGGCGACATGCGCAGCAAGCGGCGGCCTTCGCCATACTTGCGCTTGGTGTACTTAAACCAGCTCACCTGCACGATTACCGACAGGTTTTCGATAATAAACACCCCGCACAAAACAGGAATCAGCAATTCTTTGCGTACCGCCAGCGCCAGCACCGTAATAATGCCGCCGAGCGCCAGCGAACCGGTGTCACCCATAAATACCTGCGCTGGATAGGAGTTATACCACAAGAAGCCGATACAGGCACCGACAAATGCGGTGCAGAAAATAAGCAGCTCACCTGAATCCGGAATAAACATAACATCCAGATAATCAGCCAAAAAAGCATTGCCACTAACGAAAGCAAAAATAGCCAGCGTGACCCCAATGATAGCCGACGTGCCGGCCGCCAACCCATCGAGGCCGTCCGTGAGGTTAGCCCCGTTGCTGATGGCAGTTACCAGAAACACCACAATGGGAATATAGAATAAGCCGTAAAATTCCTTAAACGCCGTACCCGCCTGGGCAAATAAGTCGCCGTAGTTCAGCTCATTGTTTTTCATAAATGGCACCGTCGTAATGGCCAGGTGCACGTCTTTAAATATTTTGCTGGCATCCACGGCGGAGTACTGCCCATTGGGCAGCAAATATTCTCGCACCGTAATCTCGTTGCTGTAGAACAGCACCCAACCTACCGTAATACCTAAACCAATCTGCCCCAGCACTTTAAAGCGCCCGCTTAGGCCCTCTTTATTCTTGCGAAAAATCTTGATGTAGTCGTCTAAAAACCCAATCAGCCCGAGCCAAACCGTGCTCAACAACATCAGAATAATGTAGATATTGCGCAGGCGCGCAAACAGCAGCACGGGCACCAGAATAGCCAGCAAAATGATGAGGCCGCCCATGGTAGGCGTGCCTTTTTTCTCGTTCTGGCCCTGCAAGCCGAGGTCGCGGATAGTTTCGCCTAGCTGCTTGCGTTGCAACACTTTGATGAGCTTGCCACCGAAAATCTGGGCGATGAGCAGCGACGTAACCACGGCCAGCGCCGCCCGAAAGGTCGTGTACTGAAACACGCCCACGCCGGGGAGGTGATAATGCTCGTGGAGGTAGCGGAAAAGGTAGTACAGCATTTTGTCGAATTAGGAACCGTCTGTCATTGCGAGCAACGCGAAGCAATCGCATCGGAACGAGTTGCACGCGAGCCGCTCAGGTGCGATTGCTTCGCGTTGCTCGCAATGACAGACGATTTTTAATTTTTAATTTCAAGGAGCGCCTTGCGCAATTCTTCTCTATCATCGAAAGGCGATTTCACGCCCTTAATTTCCTGGTAGGTTTCGTGGCCTTTGCCGGCCACCAGCACGAGGTCGCCGGGGCGAGCCAGGGCCACGGCGGCCCGGATGGCTTGGCGGCGGTCGGGCAATTGCTGCACGTGGGCATCGGCGGGTGGCGTGAGGCCGGCCTGCATCTGGTTGATTATTTCCTGCGGGTCTTCGTCGCGGGGATTATCAGCGGTGAGGATGGTCTGGTCGGAAAACTGGGCGGCGAGCCGGGCCATGATGGGACGCTTGGCGGCGTCGCGGTTGCCGCCGCAGCCCACCACCGTGATGATACGCTGCTCGGGCCGGCGCGTCTGGTGCAGCGTTTGGAGCACGTTTTCGAGCGCATCGGGCGTGTGGGCGTAGTCCACGAGGCCGATAATGGCGCTGCCGGGCACCGTCACCGGCTCGAAGCGGCCGGGCGCAGTCGTGAGGCCCGACAGGATGGTGAGCGCCTCCATCGGGTCTTCGCCCAGCAGCACGGCCGCGCCGTACACGGCCAGCAGGTTGTAGGCGTTGAAAATGCCGATGAGGCGAAACTGCACCTCGCGCCCGTCGATTTCGAGGTGCAGGCCGTGCATTTCGTTATCGACCAGGCGGGCGCGGAAGGTGGCGGCCGTGCGCAGCGAGTAGGTGGCGCGCTGGGCGGCGGTGTTTTGCAGCATCACCGGGCCGCGCTTGTCGTCGGCGTTGGTGAGGGCGAAGGCCGTTTTGGGCAGCGCGTCGAAAAAGCCTTTTTTGGCTTTCAAATAATTATCGAACGTGCCGTGGTAGTCGAGGTGGTCGTGGGTGAGATTAGTAAACAGCCCACCCGCAAAGCGCAGGCCACCAGTACGATGCTGGGCTACGGCGTGGCTGCTCACCTCCATGCAGGCATGGGTGCAGCCGGCCGCCACCATCTGCGCCAACAGTTCATTGAGCCGGATGGCATCGGGCGTGGTGTGCGTGCTTGGGATTACGGTTTCGTCAATCTGATTTTGCACCGTGCTCAGCAGGCCGCAGTGGTAGCCCAGCTCGCGCAGCAGCTTGTGCAGCAGCGTAGCGCAGGTGGTTTTGCCGTTGGTACCAGTCACGCCCACTAGCTTTAGCTGGCGCGAGGGGTGGCCGTAGAACGCGCTGGCAATCGGCCCGAGCGCGGCGGCGCTGTCGGCTACCTGCACATAGGTCGTGGCGGGGTTTAGCTCGGCTGGCAGCTCTTCACAGACAATCACGGCCACCCCCAGGCTCACGGCTTTCTCGATGAACTTGTGCCCATCAGTGGCGGTGCCGCGCAGGGCGCAAAACAGCTGCCCCGGCCCGGCCTGGCGCGAGTCGAGGGTGAGGCCGCTAATGGGCACGTCGGGGTTGCCGTGCTGGGTGAGCACGTCTACCTCGGTGAGCAGGGAAAAGAGCGGAAGGTTCATCAGAGCAGCTTAGGAAACGCGGCGGGGTTTGTCGGCGGTGGGCTTGGTTTCGCCGCGCTGCGTGGTGCGAATGTCGGCCGGCGGCGTGCGCCGGGGCTTAGGCGAGGTTGGTTTGTTGTCGGGCTTAGGCGCCGTTGGTTTAACCGGCTTGTCTTTGGGAGTTGTGCTTTTGGTCGGGGTTTTTTCTGGCGATTTACCCGTGGTAGGCTTCGAGGTCAGCTTATTGCCTTTCTCGCTGGCTTTCGATGGCTTTGCGCTCGTGGGTTTGGTAGTTAGCTTGGTCGGCTTGGCGGTGCGGCTGTCCAGCTCGGCGGGCACTAGCAGCGTGTTTTCGGCTACTTCGGTGTGCTCGGGGGCGGGCAGCGGCATGGGCGCGGCGGCCGTGGTGGCCGTGGGCAGCAACGCCAGGTTCACCACCGTGCCGCGCTTCACCGCTTCGCCGGGCGCAATAGACTGCTCACGCACGCGGCCGGTGCCGGTAGTTTTAACCCGCAGGCCGCGGTTTTCGAGCATAAACAGGGCATCGCGCAGCGTCAGGCCGCGGGCATCGGGCATGTGGTTGGCGCGGGCCACCGATTTGTTGGGCGTCACCTCTACGCTGCGCGTTACGCCGGCCGTGTCCACGGCGCGGGTGGCGCGCACCCACTCTTCGCCGCCGGTGGCCTGGGTCTGGGCGGGCAGGCCCATTTTCTGGCACACCAGCGCTATTTCGTCCTGCACGCCGGCGCGCACCAGCGGCGCGGGCGTGCGGTGGGCCGGCACGCGGGCCAGCATGGGGCGCTGGCTGGCCTGGTCGCGGGCCATGCAGCGGTCGGCAATATCGCGGAATACCGGGGCCGCCACATCGCCGCCATAGATGCGGCCTTTGCTAGGCGAGTCAATCACCACGATGCAGCTATACCGGGGCTTATCAGTCGGGAAATACCCGCAGAAACTCGTCGAATACGTCTTGGTGTAGCGGCCGTTCTTGAATTTCCAGGCCGTGCCCGTTTTGCCCGCAATGGTATAGTCTTTGGGCCGAATAGCCCGCGCCGTGCCGTGCAGCACCACGCCTTCCATCATGGCGCGCAGCTTGCGCAGGGTTTCGTCCGAGCATATTTTTTCGCTCAGCACCGGGGCTTCAAACTGCTCCAGAACCTGGTCGGCCTGCTTTATTTGCTTTACGATAATGGGCTGAATTTTCACCCCATCGTTAGCCACCGCATTGTAGAAGGCGAGGGTTTGCAGCGGCGCTATTTTCAGCTCGTAGCCGATGCTCATCGTGGTCAGCGAGGTGCGGCTCCAGGTCCGGTCCTTGGGGTCTTTGATGTAGGGCAAGGCCTCGCCCGCCATCTGAAAGCCTAGCGGCTTGGGCAAGCCAAACTTCTTCAGATACCCGGCATACTCCATCGGGTTGCCGCTGAAATACTGGTTCGTCAGCTTGGCCACGCCGATGTTTGACGACTTCTCAAACACCTGCTGCACCGTGATGCGGCCGTAGCCGTGCGAGTCCGTTTTCACGGCCCCGCCAATGAGCATGCGGCCGTTGCCGGTATCCACCATGTCGTCGAGTTGAATTTCGGGGTGCGCTTCCAGCAAGGCCATCATCGAGGCCAGCTTAAACGTCGAGCCCGGCTCGGTGCGTCCCTGGTCGGCAAAGGCGTAATTGTAGTCCTCTTTATACGTGCCATCCGACGCCTTGCCCAGGTTGGCCACGGCCTTGATTTCGCCGGTTTGCACCTCCATCAAAATAGCGCAGCCATACTGCGCATCGTTCGCCACGAGGGCTTTGTACAGTGCATCCTCCGCGCCATCCTGCAAGTTGATGTCGAGCGTCGTCTGGATATCGTAGCCCGGCTGAGGCTTGATTTCGGAGCCGTCGTACACCGGTTTCATGCCGCCGGGCACGCGCTCGTAGAGGGCTTCGCCGGCCTTACCGGCCAGCTTTTGCTGAAAAGTAAATTCCAGCCCCGCGCCGTTGCGGTCTTCATTCACGAAGCCCACCGTGCGCTGCGCCAGCCCGCCAAAGGGCCGGAAGCGTTTGTCGACTTTCTCGAAAATGACCCCGCCCTTACGCTTGGCTCGGAAGATGGGCCAGGTCGCAAACTCCTTCTTTTCCTGAAAGTTAATCTGCCGCGAGTTCAGCCGGATGTAGCGCACGGCTGGCTCTTTGGCATTGTGAGCATTCAGGAGTCTGAATTTATATTCCTGCTGACTACGGTCGCCAAAAAAATGCGCCAGGTGCCAAGCCAGGGAATCCACGCCCTGCCGAAACATCACGTCATCGACCACGCCAGGGTCCCAGGCCACCCGGTAAAAAGGCAGCGAAGTGGCCATAATGCTCTTGCCGTCATTGGCAAAAATATTGCCCCGCGTGGCCGGCACCGATTGGTAGCTGATGCGCCGCTCCTGCTCCAGAGCACGCCACTTGGCCCCTTCTTGGTATTGGATGTGCGAGATTTTCCAGGCAATGGCCCCCGAGAAAACGGCCACGCCCAGAAATGCCAGCCGCACCCGCGTGACGATGGATTTCTTAACGCTTCCTTTCATGGTCGGCAAGCTTTTTAGAGGGCTTAGCAACTGAGGCTGACTGGTTTCGGGCCGGCCGGGTCAGTTCCTTCTTCTTTTGTACTGTCTTAGACTTTTTTGGGCTTTTTGTCGAATTTCGAGTTGGTCTGTCAGCGGCTAGCTCCACTGGCTTCACAGCCCCAGACGATTCATTATCAGGCTCTTCCTCTAAGCCGGGCGGCGGCGGGCCAGCTTCATCAGCTGCGTCAGCAGCATTAGCTGCGTCGGTAGCCTGCTGCCGAATGCGGCCCCGCAACGAGTCGGCGCGCTGGGCGGCAATGGAGTCGTGCACGGCGCGGGCGGTCAGCGTATCGGCCGTGAGCACGGGCATGGTTTCCAACTCGGCCCCGTCGAGGCGGCCGGCGGGCACGCCAATGCGGAAGGGCGGCGACGAGCTTTCAACCAGCCCGATGGCGGCCACTTTGCGGGCCACTTCGCTCTGCTTGCTGGCCTCCATGTAGTCGGAGGAGAGCGTGGTATAGTCGGCGCGTAGGTCTTCGGTTTCCAGCTTGAGGCGCTGGATGTTGCGGTTCATGCGGTTGCCGTAGTGCGTGTTCCCGATGTAAAGCAGCGTGAGCAGCATCACAAACAGCAGCTTAGGCAAGTACTTTACCGGCAGGCCTTCCTCAAAAAAGCTGTCGAGCCCCGTGAAGCGGTCGAGCAGCGAAAATAAACTCCACGTCGAGCCGGGCGAAGTGGGTTGCCCGTCGTCATACGGCTCGGGCGCAGGCTTGGGGCGCGGCGCGGCGGCCGGCTTTTCGGCCACTGGTGGCGCTACCGGAGCGGCGGGTATTGGAGCAGCGGTGGGCACCTCCTCCGGCGCGGGCGGCGGGGCAGCGGGCCGGGCTACGTTGGTGCGCGGAGCCGGGCCAGTAGTGGGGCGAAGCGTGTTGGCGGCCATGAGCTTACGCGGGAATGGAGGTTCGGACGCCAATGCGCAGCTTGGCGCTGCGGGCGCGGCTATTGAGGGCAATTTCGTCGGCCGAGGCCTCGATGGGCTTGCGCGTGAGCGCCTCAAAAGGCAGACTGGTGCGGCCGTACAAGTCCTTTTCAGCTTGACCGAAGAACTTGCCCTGGCTCAGGAAATTCTTCACCAGCCGGTCTTCCAGCGAGTGGTAGCTCATCACGACCAGCCGGCCGCCGGGGCGCAGCACCTGGGCCGTTTGCACCAGCATTTCCTGCAAAGCGGTCAGCTCATCATTCACTTCAATACGCAGCGCCTGAAATACTTGGGCCAAATATTTGTTTTCCTTGCCCCGCGCCGTTACGGGCTGAATAGCCTGCTTCAGCTCCTGAATGGTGCGCAGCGGGCGCTGGCGGCGGGCCTGCACCACGGTGGCGGCCAGCGTGCGAGCGTTGGTCACCTCGCCGTACATGCCAAAAATTCGGTGCAGCGCGGCCTCCTCGTAGTCATTTAGCACGTCGGCGGCGGTGGGCGCGCTGGCATCCTCCGGGTTCATGCGCATGTCGAGCGGCCCGTCGAAGCGGGTGCTGAAGCCGCGCACGGCCGTGTCGAACTGGTGCGACGACACCCCCAAATCGGCCAGCAGGCCATCGACGGGTAGCGCGTCGCGCTGGGCTAGCTCGCTGGTGAGGTCCCGAAAATTAGCCCGAATGAAGGTGAACTGCGGCCGGGCCAGCGCCTCCGCTTCGCGCTCGGCAGCATCGTCTTGGTCGAAGCTATATAAATGGCCATCAACAATTTGCTCTAGCATGCGGGCCGAGTGGCCGCCGCCGCCAAAGGTCACATCGACGTAGCGGCCACTGGGCTGGAGGTCGAGCGCGTCGAGGCACTCGGCCAGCATAACCGGGCGGTGGTAGGCGGTATCGTTGGGGCGGGCGGCGGGCTGGCTCATAGGGCGGCGGGGGCCGGCGCGCCCGGCGTATCGGGTGAAACGGATAGGAACTTCTGCGCCAGCTTGGAGAAGGTGGCGGAGTCCTTAATCAAGGAAGCTTCGTAGCGGATGGGGTCCCAGATTTCGCAGCGATTGCCAATGCCCACTATCACGGCGTCCTTTTCCAGGCCCGCGTAGCGGCGCATGGTGCCGGGCAGCAAAAAGCGGCCGATGCTATCGAGCTCCACATCCGTCATGCCCCGCATAAAGTTGCGCTGAAACTGCCGGTATTCTTCGTTGAACTCATCCAATGCCAGCACTTTATCCTCAATCACCTTCCAGGCCGAGCGCGGGTACAGCACCAGGCAGGGGTCGAGGCCACGCATCAGCACCAGTTGGTTGGCGTAGGTGTCGGGCAGGGCCGCCTTCACTTTCGCCGGCAGCACCAGCCGACCTTTGGGGTCGAGCTTGCATTCGTATTCGCCGGTGAGAGATAAAGACATTGGAGCGGGCAACAGGCGGGGCAAAGCCTAAGCTGAATAACAAAAGTACGGTTCGTTTTAAAAAAGCCGCCACTTTCTACCACTTCTTACCACGGGCTCACACAGGCTCGGAAAGGGCTTTGCTAAGCCAAAAAGGCATCTTTTACCTTTTATGCAACCTTGTTGCTAATCAAAACGGCAGATTCCAACGCCGAAAAGCTGGCTAACCGAGCTAATCGCCAAAAAAAATACGGGCGTTTTATATGCGAAACAATGTTGCAAAATAACTCCTAAAATAATCGCTCTCCGCTTTATTTTTTATTCTTGCTCTATACTTGCTGCATGAATTCCTACCGCTTTCTCCCCCGCTGGCTGGCCTTGGCCGGCGCATTGCTCAGCCTACCCGCTTTGGCCCAGAAACCCACTGACCCAGCCAAGCCCCAGACGATATTGTTCGTCGGCAACAGCTTTTTTCACGGCGCTTTCCAGCCGGTGCTAAGCTATAATAACCAGAGCATTACCGATGAAAACTTCAAGCCCAACCGCACCGGACAGCGCCGCCGACAGTACGAGCACGAGGAAGGGCCGTGGGGCGGCATCCCCGGCATTTTCAAGAAGCTGACCGATGAGGCGGGGCTGCACTACGAGGTGCACCTGGAGGCCATTAGCGGGCAGACACTAAAATTTCACTACGATAGCGCGCTGGCCGTGATTCGGCAGCCGCGGTGGGATAAAGTGGTGATGCACGACTACAGCACCGGCCCAGTGCCCACGCGGCACGGTGGCGAGCCGGCGCGCTTCTATGAGTACGCCACCCGGCTCGAACAGGCGGTGCACACCGCCAACCCCGCCGCGCAGGTGTACCTCTACGAAACCTGGGCGCGGGCCGACCAAACATACCCGGCCGACAAAGGCTACTCGGGCCTGCCCCTCGACTCGATGACCCACGACTTGCACGCAGCCTACTACCGCGAGGCCGCTCAAAACGGCCACTTCGCGGGCGTGGCCCCGGCCGGCGATGCCTGGCTGCGCGCCGTGCGCGAAGGCGTAGCCGACCCCAACCCCTACGACGCTGCCGAGGCGGGCAAAGTCGATTTGTGGGGGCGCGACCACTACCACCCCAGCACCTACGGCGCCTACCTGAATGCCTGCGTGCTGCTGAACGAAATAACCGGCTACGACCCGCGCAAGCTGGGCGGCCAGGAGGCGGCCGCCGCCGCGCTGGGCATCGCGCCGCCGGTAGCGGTGCAGCTTCAGCGCGTGGCGTATGAGCAGGTGCAGGCGGCGCGGGAGCCCGGCAAGGGCAAAGCAAAAGCGAGCCGCCGTAAGTAACACCACCGCCGGAATTTTACACCTGTTCGGGCGTTTGCTGTACCTGGCAAGCGCACAGGCAGGTGTATTTTTGTACCCTATGCCACGCCCCCTCCCCCATCGTCTGCTGAGTGCCTTGCTGGCGCTGCTGGTGCTGGCCACTTCGGTGGGGCTCACGGCCGAGCGCCACCGTTGCCGCATTAGCGGGCGCAGCACGGTGGCCCTGAGCTTGCCATTTGCGCAGCAGGATACTGGGGCTGATGCGGGCAAACTCACCCGCCCCTGTGGCAAGGGCCGCGCCGACGACTGCTGCGATATCACGCACTCCCAGCACAAGCTGAACGCCCAGAGCGCGGATGCTGGCTTTGCGAAGTGGCTGCCTGCGCCGCCCCAACTGCTGCCGCCGGCCCTGCTGCCCGCGCCCGCTTGGGCGGGCCTGCCAGTGGCGGCTCCACTGGCCGCGGCCGTGGCAGTGGGCACGGCGGCCAATTCGTCGCCACCCGGCGTGCCCAGGGCGGGGCGCGTACTGTTGGCACTGGTTTGTACGCTAGTCGTTTAGGCAATTTTTGAAAAGGGCTGCCCCTGTGATGGGGGCTGGTCAGTTATTTTCAGAAATGTCTAAATTGCAAGCTATATGCTAGTTATCAGCGGATTATTTCCGCGCTTCTTACTGTTTTCTTTTTGCGGCCTGCCGTTGCTGGCCCACGCCCAAAGCGGCGCGGCCGTGCGCGGCGAGGTGCACGAAACGGGCGGCGTGGCCGGCTTGCTGCCCGGCGCGGTAGTGCGCTGGCTGCTGCCAGCCGGGGCCACTGGCCCCACTACTACCACCGACGGAGCTGGCCTCTTCGTACTGCCTTTTCCGGCGCAGGTCAGCCACCGAGTTATCGTCAGTGCCGTGGGCTACGCGGCCGATACGGTGGCGGTGCCCACCAGCACCACGCCTTATTTGCGGGTGAATTTGCGCGGCGGCTCGGCCCTTGGTGAGGTGCAGGTAACGGGCCGCACGGTCGCCTACTCGGCCAAGGCCGTGGGCAATATGCAGACCATCAGCGCCCGCGACCTCACCAAATCGGCGTGCTGCAACCTAGCCGAAAGCTTTGAAACCAACGCCGCCGTGGAGGTAAGCACCGCCGACGCGGTGAGCGGGGCCAAGCAGATTCAATTGCTGGGGCTAGATGGCGCGTATTCGCTGCTAACCATTGATAACCAGCCCGCTCTGCGGGGGCTATCGGCCCCGTACCGGCTGAGCTACCTGGCCGGGCCGTGGATTGGCTCGATTGATATTATCAAGGGCACCGGCTCGGTGGTGAATGGCTACGAGGGCATTTCGGGGCAGGTGAATATTCAGCTGAAAGAGCCCGACAAAACCGACCAAGTTCTGCTGAATGCCTACGTCAACGACCTGGGCAAATTTGATTTAAACGCCATTGCCTCCCAGCGCTTTAACAAGAAGTGGAGCAACGTGCTGCTGCTGCACAACGACCACCTCGGCAACCGCGTGGACCGCAACGGCGACGGCTTTCTGGATTTGCCGCTGGCCACGCAGTTCAACGGCTACGACAAGGTAAAATATATGTCGGGCGATGGCCTGGTGCTAGAGCTGGGCGCGGGCGCGCTGCGCGAAACCCGGCAGGGCGGGCAAATGGGCTTCCGCGAAGACGCGCCCGACGCCTACCGCGTGGCTTATGGCACCACCCTGGCCACCACCCGCTACACGGCGCAGGCGCGCACCTCCTACACCTGGCCGGGGCGGCCGTTTCAGAGCCTGGGCTTGCTGGTGAATGGCACGAGCCACGACTTCGGCTCGACCTACTCCTTTAAGCAGGATACCGGGCCGCGCATCTACAATGGCCACCAAAATACCGGGCAGGCTACGCTGCTGTTTCAGAGCGTTATCCAGAATACGATGCACGTGTACCGGGCCGGTTTGAGCTTCCTCTACGACGACTACCGCGAGCACCTGGGCACCGGCCGCACCTACTCGACCGACACGCCCGAGATTATCGACGCTCGCGAAAACCACTACCGCACCGAGCGCGTGCCGGGCGCGTTTGCCGAGTACACCTACAATAATTCGCGCAACCTGACGGCCGTGCTCGGCCTGCGCACCGACTACCACAACCTCTACGGCTGGCAGGTCACACCGCGCTTTAACTTGAAGTACGACCTGCGCCCGACCACGGCGCTGCGGCTGTCGGCTGGGCGCGGGCTGCGCGTGCCCAACCCCATTGCCGATAATGCGGGCATGCTGGCCAGTGCCCGCGAGTTTGCGGTGGCCCCCAATCTGCGCCCCGAAACGGCCTGGAACCTGGGCGGCTCCTTCACGCAGTATTTCCAGTTGCTGGGACGGCAGGCCACGTTTGTGGCTGATTACTACGACACTATCTTCCAAAACCAGCTGGTGGCCGATATGTACACCACGCCCGAGTACATCAGCCTGAATAACCTGGCCCCCGGTGCCCGCTCCTTCGCCCACAGCTTGCAGGCCGAGGTGCAGGCTGAGCCCGCCAAAGGCCTGCAAGTGAAGGCCGCCTACAAGTGGCTCGATGTGCGCACCACCTACGACAGCCAGCTGCTGCCTAAGCCCCTCACGCCCCAAAACCGCGCTTTCCTGAACCTGGGCTATGCTTCGGCTTTTGACAAATGGCGGGGTGATTTCACGGTGCAGTGGTTTGGCGAGCGCCCGCTGGCCCACTTGCCCACCGATGGCCTCGGGGGCGGCCACGTGCACGGCACCGGCACCAATGGTCTCGAATATGCACCGCGCTACGCCTTACTTAATGCCCAGGTTACCCGCGCTTTCAAGCGCCTGGAAGTGTACGCAGGCGTCGAAAACCTGACCAACTACCGCCAGCCCGACCCCATTCAGAATGCGGCCACGCCCTTTAGCGCGGGCTTTGATGCGGCCATGGTGTGGGGGCCGGTGTATGGCCGGCTCACTTATGCGGGGCTGCGCTACCACATCGACTAGCCCGGACCGCAGATTCAAACGGATTAAACTGATTTAACGGATACGCCCGCCTGCGGCGGGCTGACTATCCAGCTATACAGTCTTTGACATTGGGTGTCTCACCTTTTCTAGGGCACTTATTATTGATTTTTAACTGTTTCTTTTTTATGAAAGCTTTTGCGTTTTCCCTGCTCACGTTGCTGAGCATCAGCGGCGCGGCCGCCCTGGCCCAAACCGCTCCGATTGCTGCTGCCACCTCTAAAAAGGGCACCGAGCAGGTACAGTTTAAGACTTCGGCCGTGTGCGATATGTGCAAGGCCCGCATCGAAAAAAGCCTCGCCTATGAGAAAGGCGTGCAGGCCACGCACCTCGATGTAGCCAGCAAGGTGCTGACCGTCACCTACAACCCCGCCAAAACCACACCCGCCGCGCTACGCACCGCCGTCCAGAAAACCGGCTACGACGCCGACGAAGCCACCGCCGACGCCCGCGCCTACGACCGCCTGCCCGACTGCTGCAAAAAGACAAACAGCACCCACTAGACCGCAGATTCAAACGGATTAAACAGATTTAACGGATACGCCCGGCTACGCCGGGCTGACTATGCGGATGTGCGGGTATAAAACAAAGAAAGGCCGCCTTATTGGGCGGCCTTTCTTTGTTTCTGCTATGGTTTCAATGCTTGACTGTCCAACACTATTACTGTATTTATACAGTCAGCGCGCCGCAGGCGGGCGTATCCGTTAAATCTGTTTAATCCGTTTGAATCTGCGGTCAATTTGCGGTTTTGGTGCGCCACAGTCGCCACCAAGGCAAATAGGGTTGGTCGTGGTGCTCGTAGTGGTAGCCGAAAAAATAGCAGCTTACGAAGGCCCACACGTGGTGCGGCAGCTGGCTGCGTGATTTGTGCTGGTTATCAGGCGCGTGCTCGCCGCGGTGCGGCAGGTAGGTGCCGAAATAAAACAGCTGAAGCGTGGCCAGTACGGCCGGCACCATCCAAAAGGCAATAACATTAGCCTGCGGAAACCAGATTTTCAGCACGTTATACGTGGCTGCCATCAGCAGCACCTGCCACCACGTCACGTAGTTCCAGGCGAAGCGCAGCAGCCAGGGCAGAAAGCTGGGGTGGCCTTCGGGGTGAAAATCGGGGTCATCGGCCGTGCCAACGTGGTGGTGGTGGGCGTGGTGCTTTGCTATCTGGCCCGGAAACCAGTTGTAGGCAAATAGCAGCGTAGCCACCGTGCCAATGGCGTTATTCAATCGCTTGGCGGGACTTACTACGCCGTGCATAGCATCGTGCCCGGTTATGTAAAGGCCAGTATATAAATGCGTTTGCAACAGCAGTAGCAAATATGGTGCGGGCGAGTGCCAGTCGGGCCGATAAAAAGCCAGTAGGTAGGTCAGCAAGCTAGCCCACGCCCCGATAATCAGCCCCGCCGCCAGCACGCCCTTGCCCGCTAGTGGCTGCGGAGCCACTTTCACCTTCGGAACAACGGAGCTAACTAAATGCATAGTCTAAAATTACAGAGAATACCGCCCGACTGAAGCAAAAGAGCAGTGCCCACAAAATCTGCCTAATCAGCGGTTTACAAGCTCACCAGCGCGTCGCGGACTTGCTCCATTAGCCACATGGGGGTGCTGGTGGCCCCACAGATACCTACCGACTGCCCCGGCGCAAACCACTCGGGGCAGATGTCCGCGGCTTTAGAAATAAAGTGCGTCTGCGGGTTGGTGTCCTTGCATACCTGGTACAGCACTTTGCCATTCGAGCTTTTAGTGCCCGACACGAATACAACTTGGTCAAATTGGGTGGCGAAGCGGCGCAAATCCAGGTCGCGGTTGCTCACCTGCCGGCAAATGGTATCGTGCGCATTCACTTGGTACCCGCGGCTTTCCAGCTCATTCTTAATGTTATAGAAAGAAGTGGTGCCTTTGGTGGTCTGGCTGTAAAGCGTGAGGCTGGGTGGCAGCTCGTGGTGCAGCAGCTCCTCAAGGTTTTCGAATACGATGGCTTCGCCGCTGGTTTGGCCCAGCAGGCCGCGCACCTCGGCGTGGCCGTGCTTGCCATAAATAAACAGCTTCTCGCGGCGGTCGAAGCTGGACTTGATGCGGTTTTGCAGCTTGAGCACCACTGGACAGCTAGCGTCGATGAGAGTCAGGTTGTTCTCAAGTGCCTGCTGGTAGGTGCTCGGCGGCTCGCCGTGCGCCCGAATGAGCACTGCCTCATCGCGCAAGTCAGCTAACTGCTCATAGCCAATTATACGTAAGCCTTTGGCTTGCAGGCGCTGCACTTCTTCATCGTTGTGCACAATATCGCCCAAGCAATAAAGGTAACCTTGCTCATCGAGCAGGTCTTCGGCCATCTGAATGGCGTAAATCACGCCAAAGCAAAAGCCAGAGTTTGAATCGATGCGAACGCTGAGGTGCAAGCCAGACTGCATATTGTCCAACTAACTAGAAAGGTCGGGCGAAGGTTGCCTTACTAAGTTAGTTATTAACCTTAAACCTACTACAACCCTAAAAAAATTAGCTGCCTTTCACCTGGGCCAATTGCTGGGCTTCGGCCTCCGACACGTGCCCCCGGCCCACCAGGAAGTCGCGCACCGTGCGAAAAGCTTCCTCATCGAGCCCCGAGCGTGGGTGTTGCAGCGCTGCCTCTAGCAAAAAGGCTTTGTCTTCGTCCACGTGCTTGCTCAGCCCCAGGAAGGGCGGCAGGTTGCTCTCGACCGAAAAACGCAGGAAGCGCACTTCGGCATTAGCCGGCTCCAACGTCACAGCTTGCTCGAAGGTGCGCGCAGACTGCTGGATGTACGTGAGCTTGTTGAGCATCGAGGCATCGCGGGCCTTAATAGCCTCAGAAGCAGCTTTATACCCTAGCACCAGCGCATTCTGCTCGCTGTAATTGTGCAGCAGGTCGTAAAATTTATCGACGGCCTCTTTGTTGGCGGCGGCTTGCTCGTAGTGGCGGCGGAGAGTGGCGGGGGAATAGGTAGACATAGAAAAAATAAGCGGAGGAGCCGCCTGAGCAGGCCGCGCTGGGGAACATACCAAAAGCGTCAGCCCGACGCAGTGAAAAAGCAGCTTCATAGTAATAAGCCTACGGCCGAAGCGCTTTGTGAGTTTTTGATTAATATTTTTCAATAAGTTAAGCTATACTGCTCGCAGCCGGTAGCGCAGCCAGGTACCCAGCAGCAGCAGCAGCTTGGTATTGTCGGGCAGGCGCACGCGCTCGGCCAGCACCTGGGCGGCCGGGGCTTGGCGCAGCTTGTAAAAAAGCTTTAAATAATACACGTAGGCCAAGTAAACGCCTAGCCGCGAGGCCTGCGGTAGCTGCTGAATACCCACGTAGGCTGCCTCAAAATCGGCCCGAATATCAGCTTCTATGGCCTTTTTAGCCTCGTTATCAAACTGCTCGTAGCGCAGCCCTGGAAAGTACACCCGCCCGCGGTCTTCGTAATCGGAACGGATATCACGCAGAAAATTAACCTTTTGGAACGCCGCGCCCAGCCGCCGCGCCGGCCCTTTCAGCCTCTCAAACTGCGCCGGCTGCTGGTGGCAAAATACGCGCAGGCACATCAGCCCCACCACTTCGGCCGAGCCATAGATGTATTTTTCGTATAGCTCCTGGCGGTAATTATGGTCCTCCAGGTCCATTTCCATACTCCGCAAGAAAGCATCAATAAACTCGTGGTCAATGCTATACTCGTTCACCGCCCACTGAAAGGCATGCAGCACCGGGTTCAAACTAAAGCCCGCTGCGATGGCTACGTAGGTAGCACGCTCAAACTCGGCAAGCAGCGCCGCCTTGTCCTGGTCATGGAAGGTGTCCACAATCTCATCGGCCCAGCGCACAAAGCCATACACCGCGTAAATAGCCCGGTGCAACTCCTTATCCAAGGTGCGGATACCCAGGGAGAAAGAGGTGCTATAGCGCCGCGTGATAAGCTGCGCGCAAGCCAAACTGGTGTCAGTAAAAAGTTGCTGGTGGTTCATTTGTTAGCTCAACAGGCTGCTGCTGCTAGTACGGCAAGGTACTATTTCTGTTCCTTCAATACCTCTTTCGCCACCACTTGCCCCGAAATGAGCGAAGGCGGCACGCCCGGCCCCGGCACCGTAAGCTGACCCGTAAAATAGAGGTTACTGACCTTGCTGCTTTTTAAAGAAGGTTTTAGGATAGCCGTCTGCTTCAAGGTATTAGCTAAGCCGTAGGCATTACCTTTGAAGGAGTGGTAGTCGGCCACGAAGTCGCGGTGGGCGTAGCTGCGCTTGAATACTACATGCTCGCGGATGGAGTGACCGCAGTGCTTTTCGAGCCGGTCCATCAGCAGGTCATAGTATTTTTCGCGGGTGGTGTCGGGGTCGTCGAGGTCGGGCGCTACCGGAATGAGCAGGAAGAGATTTTCCTGGCCTGCGGGGGCCACCGTGGGGTCGGTTTTGCTGGGCACCGAGGCGTAGAAAAGCGGCCGGCTGGGCCACTGCGGCGCTTCGTAAATTTCGTGGGCGTGCTGACTGAAATCCTCGTCAAAAAACAGGTTGTGGTGCTGCAAATTAATTAGCTTGCGGTTCACGCCCAAGTAAAAAAGCAGCGACGACGGGGCCATGGTGCGCGCGTCCCAATACGCGGGCGAGTAATGTCGGTACTCGGCCGCTAATACCTGCTGCTCAATATGATGATAGTCAGCCCCGGCCACTACCGCGTCGGCGGGCCAGAAGCCGGTGGCCGTGCGCACGCCCGTGGTGCGGCCGTTTTCCACCACTATTTCGCGCACCTCCTGGTCGTACTCGATTTTCACGCCCAGCTCTTCGGCCACGGCCACCATGCCGCGCACTATCTGGTGCATGCCGCCCTTGGGGTACCAGGTGCCCAGCGCCAGGTCGGCATAGTTCATGAGCGAATAAAGCGCGGGCGTATTCTCGGGCGTAGCGCCCAGAAACAACACCGGAAACTCGATGAGCTTGAGCAGCTTGGGGTGGCTAAAAAACTTGCGGGCGTGCTTGGCCATGCTTTGCAGCAGGTCGAGCCGCACGGCCCCTTTCACAATATCCCAATCCAGAAACTCGGTGATGGAGCGGCTGGGCAGGTGCACAAATTTGTTGATGCCGACCTCGTATTTGTACTTGGCCTGGGCCAGAAAGGCATCGAGACGCGCCGCGCTGCCTGGCTCCAGGCTCTCGAACAATTGCCGCAACTCGGCCATGCTGGCCGGAATATCCACGGTGTCATTTTCACCGAAAATAACCCGGTACGATGGGTCGAGGCGGATGAGGTCGTAGTAATCCGAAATCTTCTTGCCGAAGTGCCCAAAATACTGCTCAAACACGCCCGGCATCCAGTACCAGCTCGGGCCCATATCGAAGGTAAAACCTTCGGCCTCAAACACTCGCGCCCGGCCGCCGGGGCCCGCATTCTTCTCGAGCAGTGTTACTTGCCAACCAGCTTGCGCCAGAAAAGAAGCCGCTGACAAACCCGCAAAACCGGCACCTATTACTATAGCCTGAGGCATTCTATATTAATTCAAAGGTTGTCCGTCATACTGAGCGGAGTCGAAGCATCTTGGCTGGTGAACTGACTTCTAACGCTAGCAACGAAGCAGTAGAGATGCTTCGACTCCACTCCGCTCAGCATGACAATACGTGTGCAACCGCACAAAAAAAGCCGCGCCTTCCGAACGGCGGAAGGCGCGGCTTTCTCCAACGCAAAACGCAGCAGCAAGTTAGTCTTGCTCCACTTCTTCGGCTACCGCGGTGTTGCTACGGTCGGCCCCAGCGGGCGCGTACACCTGCAACGCGGCTTTCAAATCCTTGCGGGCAATGTGAATACGGTTTTTCACGGTGCCAATCGGAATTTGCAGTTTCTCAGCAATTTCCAGGTACTTATAGCCGATGTAATACATCATGAACGGCGTGCGGTAGTCGGAGCCCAGGCTAGCAATGGCTTCGTTGATGTCGCGTACCACAAAATCGGTGGTAGCACCGTTGTGCGTGATGTAGTTTTCGTCGGTATTAAAGTACTGAAAATACTCAGTCGAATCGATGTTCGAACTGCGCTTGGTAATCTTGTTGTAATTGTTGATGAAGGTGTTGCGCATGATGGTGTACAACCACGCCTTCAAATTGGTACCAGCCTTAAACTTGTCTTTGTTAAGCAGCGCTTTGAGCAAGGTTTCCTGAACAAGGTCCTTGGCGTCGTCGGCGTCGCGGGTGAGGTTCATCGCCACAGGTCGCAGCGACGATGATATTTTCTGCACTTGGGAAGTGAATTCCAGAGAAGTCATGTTGTTGAAGGGTTCGTAGCAGAATCTTAAACAAAGGTAGACTACTAAGTGAGAAAAGTGTTCTGATAGAACCAACTTTTTTTAGCTACCCCGCCTTATCCCGATAGCCCCAGAGGGTTACGAACACTTCGACAAACAGGCCGTACTCCGATGTTATTTTTCTGCTAACTCCACCTCAACTAGCTGATTTACAAACGGAATTAAATCACGGAATTCGTGTAGGCACGCTAATGACAGGCAGCCCTCGGGCAGCGTCTTGCTTTGCACAGCCAGCGAGCCAAAGAGCAATAACGTTGCCTCGGGGCAGTGTCGGCGCAGCTCGGCGGCATAGGCGGCTACCTGGCCCCTGGCGGGGGCCGTGGTAAGCACGGTGGCCAGCACGGTGGGCCGGAAGGTTTGGGCGGCGGCCACTACATCGGGCAGCGGCAGGTTGGGGCCGAGGTAGAGCACCTGCCGGCCCCGGGCGCGCACGGCGTAGTTCATGAACAGCAAGGCCAGCTCGTGCCATTCGCCCTCGGGCAGAAAGAGCAGCCAGCGCGGCGCATCTTCCTGGCTAAGCGGAATTAGCGGCAGGGCATCGGCCGAGGCCATTAGCTCTTGGCGCAGCAGCTGGGCCACTAGGCGCTCCTGCGCCACGCTCAGCGAGCCTTCTTTCCACGACACACTCACACGCTGGAGCAGCGGGTAGCCTAGGCGCAGCAGCGTGTCCTCGGTGCCTATTTCCTGAATGGCTTCGTCAAAAAGGCGGTGCAGGCGGGGCTCGTCGAGGTCGAGCGTCGCACCCAGCATGGCGTTAAGGCGGGCACCATCGGCGGGCTGCACTTCATTGCACAAGGCGAGAGCGGCCGTTTGGCACTCTTCCTCGCTCATGCGTACTACCTGCGAAATGCGCTGCCCACGCGCGCACAGCGCCGCTACGTTGAGCAGGCGGCGCAAGTCGGCTTCGCCGTAAGTACGGATATTAGTAGCGGTGCGGCTGGGATTCAACAAGTTGTAGCGTTGTTCCCAGATGCGAATAGTATGCGCCTTCACACCGGAAAGCTGCTCTAAGTCGCTGATAGAATAACGGGCCACGGGTTTGGAAGGTAACTAAACAGATAAAACTTTTCGCCGACGGCCAATCTTGGGGCCGCCGCTAGAAAAGACCAAAGAAATAGGTGATAACTTATAGAATTGTGTACAATGCTTTCTACTTAATCCGCAAACCTAGTAAATAGTTTGCGGAGAATACGTAATTACGTGCCACTTTCTTGCTCGCGCCGGGCAGCTTGCTGTTGCGCCAGCCGCAGGTATTTGGGCGACACCCAGAGCAGGCCAAATTCCTCAGAGTGGTCGCGGCCCTGGGTTTTGTGGTGCATTTTGTGGGCCATATTCAAAGCTCGTAGGTACACGCTGTCGGTTTTCTTCCAGAAAGGTAGCCGGCCGTGAATAAGCCCGTCGTGCACAAAAAAGTAAACTGTGCCGTAGGCCGCAATGCCCACCCCCACCCAAAACCACCACCGCTGCCCATTCTCACCCGTGATAAACAGCACGGTAGAAATGGCTCCATAAATCACAAAAAACCAGTCGTTTCGCTCGAATGGCCGCGGGCTGGGCCGAACGTGGTGCGAGTGGTGCAGCACCCACAACGGCCCGTGCTGCACATACTTATGCATAAACCACGCCCAGAACTCCATGAAGGCGAACGTGCTGAGGGTGATGACAATGGCGACTAAAGCAGACATATAAAAACGGTCGTCATTGCGAGGAGGAACGACGAAGCAATCGCAGTTAAACGGCTCTGGAATGGCTCGTCCTGATGCGATTGCTTCGTCGTTCCTCCTCGCAATGACAGTTGCTCGTTGGAGAATAAGAATTACCAGTCTATCTTCTCTTTGTTCAAAAAGGCGGCAATACCCCGGCGGTAGTCGTCGGTGGCGCGGGCATCGGCATTGCGCTGGGCGGCATAGCGTAGGCCTTCTTCGAGGCCGAGCGCGGGCAGGTGGGCAATAAGCTCCTTGGTCATTTCCATGCTGCTGGCCGAGTTTTCGCGGGCCAGGCGCAGGGCGTAGTCGCGCACGGCATCGGCCAGCTCGTCTTGCTCGACCAGGAAGGTAACCAGCCCATAGTCAAGGGCTTGCTGGGCCGTGAAGATGTCGCCGCTCAGCAGCAGCTGCTTGGCGCGGGCCTCGCCGAGGCGGCGCACCAAGAACACGCTCACGATGGCGGGCAGGAAGCCAACTTTCACTTCAGTGAAGCCAAACTTGGCTTCGGGCACGGCGAAGGTGAAATCGCAGAGCGAGGCCAGGCCGCAGCCGCCGGCCAGCGCGTGGCCCTGCACCTGGCCGATAACGACTTTTTTGAGGGTGTAAATCTGGTGGAAAAGCTGGAGCAAATGCGTGCTGTCGGCCAGGTTTTCCTGGTAGGTATTGGCTTGCAGCTCTTGTAGATACTTCATGTCAGCCCCGGCGCAGAACACGTCGCCGCTGGCGCGCAGGATGATTATTTTAACCTCGTCGTCGGCTTCGGCGGTTTCGAAGGCCTGCTTTAGCTCGGTCACCACGTCGGCGCTGAGGGCGTTGCGCTTGGCGGGGCGGTTGAGGGTAATGTAGGCCAAGCGGCCTTCGACCTCATATTGCAGAAAGCGAAGGGCCAGTAATTCTTGGGTCGGATAATGTTCCATAACTATAAATACGGCAAAAGGTAATAGGTAGATGAACCGCACAAGGCTAGCCCTATGCAATATACTGGCCGTTCCCAAACTGCCAACTATCTGCCGGCGGCCGAATATAGCATTTTGCGAGAGCTACTAAGCTCAGCCTTAATGCGCCAGCGCATACGTGAAGGCGCCTTGCTCATTCACGTCCCAGGTGCGGAAACCCGCCGCCCGCAACGCCGAATCCTGGCGGGTGATGTACCAGCGCTTGCAGGACGAGTCGAACACCACCCGCGCCCGCGTGCCAAAGTGCGCGGCCAGCCCATCGGCGTAGAGGCGGGCATTGCGGCGCAGCACAATAATATCGGCGGGAAACCGCGCGCTGGTATCGGTGGCCGCCAGCCGCCGCAGGCGGCCACTCACAAAGGCCACCCGCAAGCCGCGCCAGCTGGCCAGCACCACCGGCGCGGGCGGGTAGCGCCGCGTAGAGTCGGCCGCGCTGGCCCCGCCCACCAGCCGGGCGGGCACCGTAGCGCCCTGCCAGCCCACGCGGTACTGCGGCTGGCGCACGCGGCGCAGTATCAGGCTGGGCTTGAGGCGGTAGGTGCGCTGCGTTTCGGTGAGCGGCAGCGAATCGGCCGTTATAAACTCGGGGGCCGCGCCCTGCCAGAACCCCACCACCGAGCGGCTCGGAATACTGTACACCACAAACTCGCGCAGCGGGGCTACGTCGGCCACCTCGGCCACCCGGCTGCCCGCGTAGCAGGCCAGCAGCACCAGCGCGGTGCCTACCCAGGCCAACCGCCGTGTGGCAAGGAAGGCACACCCGGCCCCGATAAGCAGAAAAATCAGCAGGGTTTGGGTCTGGTTGAGGTGCACGCCGCCCACCACCGCGCCCGGCAGCAGCCGGTCAATTAAAAAAATGTATTCATTGAACGCCCAGATGAAGCCCTGAAAAATATAACCGACCATAGTGGGCAGCCAGTCCAGCCACCCGCCCACCGCCGGCAGCAGCAACCCGATGCTAGCCACTAAGCCTTTCACCAACAGCAGTACCACGCCCACATACACCGCCATGCTCGACAGCGGCACTGCAATGAGATTGGACAGTGGAAAGTTGAAAGGGAACTGGTGGAAATAATATAGTCCCAGCGGAAACGTCGCTATCTGGGCCGCGACGGAGAGGGCGGTTAGCTGCCAAGCCTTGTCGGCTAGCCAAGCACTAGCGCGCCAAAAATACCGTACTGGTGTATTATGCCAACTGCGCTGCTTGTCAAGCAAATAGTTACGCACATCAAACCAACGTACAATGCGAGGCTGGATGTACACAATGCTCAACACAGCCAGAAAGGAGAGTTGAAAACCAACGTCGCAAAGTAGATACGGATTGTACAGCAGTAGCCCGCAGGCAGCTGCGCTCAGGGTATTAAAAATACTGGTTTGGCGCTGGAAAGCACGCCCAACCAGTACCAGGGTAAACATCACCGTAGCCCGCAGCACCGACGCCGAAAGGCCCGTCAGGAAGGCATAGGTCCAGATAAACGCTAGCCCTAAGCCTACTGTGAGCAACCGCCGCCGCACAGCGGAGCTGCCCAATGGCAGGCGCACCAGCAGCCATTCCAGCCCAAAAAACAGCAGCCCCACCTGCAAGCCCGACACCGCCATAATGTGCGTAGTGCCCGTATTGGCATACGCCTGCTTGGTGGCCGCGTCAATATCATCGCGAAAGCCCAGTACCAGCGCCGTGCCTAGCGCATACTCGCGGGGGCTGCGCACATACTGCCGAAACACGCCATCGAGCACTCCGGCTTCCCGCTGGCTCAGGGCTATCAGTGCGCTCAAGGGCTCGTGGCCCAGCACTTTATATTGCCCTTGGTGCACGAATTGCGAATGGTAAACCTGGTGGTATAGCCCAGTTGCCGAACCCTGCCGGAATGTGCTACTAAATAGGCGCTAACCGCCTGTCTTACGCATCTGTATGGGACGAAATCGGCGGTTAAGAGCAGGCTTCTCCTCTAATACCGGGGGCATTTCGGGTAGTTGCCCCCGGTTCTCCTCTTTTTGCCCCCGCTCGCTCAGCAATTGCCCCCGGTCATCGGCGAGTATTTTCTGCCAGGCATCGAGCAGCAGTGGGCCATAGCGCTCCACGGTGTCGCTGCCATACACGGAGTCCGTGACGTGGCCCAGGGCCAGTTCTTTCAAGGTTTGGTCCCCGTCACTGGCCCAAGTCAACAGCGTGGCCCCAGTGTGGCGGGCCGAGTGGGTAGTGAGCGCGTCCCAGATGGGCAGCACGGCCTCGTGCTTGGTCTTACCTGAGAACGCTACCGTTACCACCTCCCGCGTCAGGCCGGCCACCTCGGCCGCCTGGCGCACGGCATTGTTGCGATGGGTATTGGAGAGCACCGGCAGCTTGCCATTGTAGTGCTGCCAGATGGTGAGGGCCAGCGGCGGCAACGGCACTAGCACCGGCTCGCCGGTTTTCTGCTGATAAAGCTCGATGCACAACGTCGAGCCGTAGCCCGGCAAGTCGCGCAGTTGGGCATGGTGCGGCTTGAGGGCGCGCAGGTCGGACTCGCGCAACAGTAGCAGTATCTGGAACAGAAATACGTTACGGTCCCGGTCGAGGTGAGGTGGTAGCGGCGCGCGGGCCAGCTGCAATACCTCGGCTCGCTGAAGGCCCACGGCCTTAGCGTAGCGCACTTGCTGCACTACCAACCACTTGGGTACGATACGGCCGCTCATCTGGCAGCACTCGCGCAGAAACCAGTAGTGCCGGGTCAGCGTGCCATCTTTATAGCCCTGGCTGTAGAGCCAGTTCGCGTACTGCGTCACACGCTCCCGCGTCAAGCCATTAACACGCCAGGCAGGGTCGAAGGCTTCGAGGTGGCCAAGCACCTGGTTGAAGCCATTAAGGGCAGCATCCGACACGCGGCCCACATTTTCCCGCTTCCAGCGCTCATTGAATGTCTCCCAGTCCGTCGTATTAGGCAGGGGTGCATTAGGGTCTACCGGTGGCGGAGGTGGCGGCGCGACTGCCCGCTTCGAGCCGGCCCCTGCTTCGTGCAGCGCCTCCTGTAGCTCAGCAACCGTCACGGCCGACTCGGGCCGCCGGTCGGCCTCAGCTTTGAGGAATACGCCCTGCACAGCCGTGAGCAGCCGCCCTAGGCGCAGGTTCAGGGCGTTGGCATCAGGCGCGCTGGTGTGGATACGTTTAGCCTTGGTGGGCTGCCAGTGGGCGGGCATCACCTTCACGCCCGTGGGCATTTTCCAGCGGTGGCCACCTGCCCAATGAAGGTCTCCGAAGACGGTGGCCCGGCCGGCTTTGTCGGGGCGGTCAAGGCGCTGGCGGAAGATGAGTTCCATTGCTAATCTTCGGCAGGTAAGTGGACTGCTTGGCGCAGCCGAAACACCTGGCATCTATCCGCTGCCATATCCTTTATTATATCGCGCAACTCCCAGCTTATTTCTTCTCCAGTGGTATCAACCCTAGCCAAAATTCTACCGTCTTGATTAGAGATTATCCTACGAAGAATCACGCTCCTCTTTAAAACAAAAACATGCACTCCGAGTGCATACTTTACCTCATCTGTTGGAATCACATCTGCCACATATCTAGCACCCGCAGGGTAGCGGGTGCCCATGTTGTTGTTTCCTAATTCGATTACGAGAGAAGAGTGGTAATCAACGCCTGGTAGACGAAGCACTGGAACCCTGTTTTTTGGCATACGCTCCAATGAGGTAAGTTTCTCCCCATCTGCATCATCATCATTTATGGTTATAAAATCGACCGGGTTGTCTATCAAATCTGTGTAATCCTCTACTGAGTAAAAGATTAAGCTTATAAACGAGTCTTTAGACTCATTCTCATCAGCAGTGGTATTCCACACTGTAGATAAGTCAAAACCTAAAGCGGCCGATAATCTCGCTTTTGTTTCAGCAGAAGGGATGCTGTCGCCTAGCTCGAACTGCGATATGGCGGCACGGCTCACGCCTACTTTAACCCCAAGTGAACCCTGAGTCTCACCAAGGCTTTTACGGAGAGCGAATATTTTGGCACCTAGGGGAGTCTTGCCAGCCATTGCTTTGATTATTAAAGCGTTGAAGATTTCATTAAAACATTTTACTGTATTTGCTATACATTTTACTTGACAAGCGAAACATTTAGCTTTACATTTGAGTTGTAAAGTCAAATGATTGCAAATGTAAGCAAAAAGCATGTATATGAAAGCAACAGGCCAGAATATTCGCTCCTTTGTGCCATATGGGGGCGTCAAAAAAATCGCAGCAAAGCTTGGTATCACCCAACAAGCTGTTAGTCTAGCTCTTAAGGCAGGTAAGCCAAGTCATGCTGCTGTACAAGAGGCTTTGCGTATGGCAAAAGAATCGGGCGCAATTGAAGCTGCTCAAACGCTAGCAACTATCCCTCAAGCCGCCTAACCTGATGCAGTCCACTACCACCCGCCGCCGCACAGCCCCTGCTGTGTCTGCCGCTCCGGTGGCTAGCGCTGCTATGCCGGTGCTGCGCTTCACGATGGCCAACGGCCTGCTAGAAATCGAAGACGCAGCCACCGCCGTGCGCCTACTCGAAAACGAGCAGCACCAGCGCCTGGCAGCAGAGGCCGAGCAGACCGCCCTCTCGACCATATACCGCCTAAGTGGCGAGCCTGACGAATCCCGGCCCTACGGGGGCCTGCTTACCCGCCGCCTCGACATTAGCGAGCGCACCGCCTATGCCCTACTCGGCGAGGGCAAGCTGCGCTATACCTGCGCCGGCAAGAAGAACTACCGCGTTACTGAACGCGCCGTGCGCGAGTATCTGGGCGATATGCCGCCCAGCTAACACCCCTGATTTTCTGACTGATGCCACCGGCTGAATAGCTCAGCCTGGCCACGCCTTTGCCTTCATTTTCCACCTTCTCACCGCCTCTTTTATGACTACTGTTGCTCTTGCTGCTCCTGTAGCGGCCGCTCCTCTGTCCACCGCCTGCGTTCGGGCGCAAGCCCTTGGCTTGCCGGCTACTCTCTTCGGCTTCACGCCCGAGCAGCCTGAGTACTGGCACGAGCCTGGTCTGCCTTCGCTCACGGCTCGGCAGATGAATTTTATTGACGACATGCCCCTGGACTACCGGGGCAACCAAGCCTTGCTATGCGTCGGCCAGTTGGAAACCAATAGCATGGCTCCGCGCTTTCCGGAAGGTTGTGCCGTGCAAAGCGCGCCGGTATGGGACAAGGCCAACTTGGCAATCGGCCGCGTCTATATCTACTGCTACCGAGAAGGCAGCGCGTCGGCCTGGCGCTATGAGATAGGGCGGCTGGTCAAGATTGGCGGCAACTATCTGGAGGTGACGGTGGACAATCCGCGCCCCGACGCGGCCGACCGCACTATCTGGTTGCTGGGTGAGGAGCCGGGCAAAGAAGTGTGGGACGTGCGCGAAATCACGCACTACGTCAGCTACCCAGGCAAAGGGGACGCCCATGAGTAGCGCCGCACCTGGCCCCACCGGGCAACTACACCACGCCAGCCAGCAGTTACGCCAGCAACTGGCTCACCTGCAAGCCCAGCCCGTCCCGGCTGGCAGCCCGCTCGACCTGAGCGGGCTGCTCGCCGCCCTAGGCGAGTATGAGCAGGCCGTGCTTGCCAGTCTGCCCCTGGCCCCGGTGGACTTGCTCCACCTTACCCCGGCCGAGTTGCGCGCCTACCGCGAAGCCGACCCGGTGTACCGCCTGGGCTGGGTGCGCGGGCACAAGGCTGGGGTAGCGCAGGGCCAGCGCGCCGCTGAGCCCGCCCTGCGCCTCTATGCCCAGCAAGCCGCTTTACCCGCTCCGCCCACGCCTGGCCCCGACCACGCCGCCCTCGTGGCGCAGGTGCGCCGCTGCCTGGCCACGCTACACCAACGCTACGGCGCGGGACCAATCTCTCCTTTTGCTGCCACTCGACCGGCCTAATTCCGCTACCATGCCACCAACCAGGACAGAGTTAGCAAACTACCTATGGGAACAGCCTGCCGCTTGTGAGGCGCGCGGGTTGACTATCAACCAAGCTTTTTTTACCTGCTGCTGCCGTTACCGCCGGTTGAGCCTAGGGGAATATGGCACCGTACCTCTAGCGAGTATTCGCTTTTGGCCAGCTACGCAGTGCTATTACGTGCAGGTTATTGCCCTCACGACAGGCGTGCTCACTACAGCGCTCTACCAACGCGCAAAGCGTTACGCGGCCGGCCTCCAGACAATCATTGAGCATGCGATGAAGGGAGAAGGTATTACCGCGCAGATAGTGCCCAGCATTGTGCTTGTCTGTGAAAGCGTGGCGCATCCACGAGGTAGCGATGACCTAGCTTTCGCCCTCAACCTCGACCAAGGTTGCCAAGTCTTTTCATACCACGCTGGGTTAGAAGGCATTCATTTTCGGCCTGCAGGCAAGAAGTGGAGCCTAGTTGGACCGAATGGCCTCGGGCGTAAGCTCGCCATGCTACCCAACGATATACTGGCGGAACGAGAGCTAGCGCTTTACCTGCAATGCACACCCCGCAACCAGTGGCTGGCTAGTGCCACTACGCAGCCCGGTGAGCTAGCCGAGGGGCTCGTGATTACCACCGAAGGCATCATTACCAGCAGCGAGTTGGAGGGGGAGGGCGAACATGAGTAAGCCTGCTACCGCTAGCCGCCCGCTCACCGGCTATGCCCTCACCAATCATTTTCGCAAGCTGCGACTGGGCCATACGTTCACGCCCTTGGAGGCTTACCTGTTTTTTGAGCTAGCGGCCTGCTGCAACGATGTGGGTTGGCCAGAAGAATTTAGTGTCTCTAATGCCCTGCTGCAAGGGGCGCTGAGTTGCTCAGAGCAGGGCCTAATCAATGCGCGCACGAGCTTAGCGAGAGCGGGGTTGCTTGTCTACGTTTCAGGCAACCGCCGTACCCCAACGCTCTACCGCTTCACTGTACCGCAAGGCTCAACTCAGTTTAGCCAATTAGAGCCGACAGATGAGGTACAAGACTCAACTAAGTTTAGCCAATCGCCTGCCGATGGCTCAAGTGAAGGCTCAACTCAGTTTAACCATTTAGGGCAAAAGGCAGCAAATGGCTCAACGCAAGGCTCAAGTGAAGGCTCAACTCAGTTTAGCCCCTTATATAAAGAACAAACTAAAAGTAAAACACTCTCCGAGGGGGAGGGTGCGTCAACTCAGTTATTGGCTTCGTCTGCGAGTGAAGAGTTCGCTTCGCAGCCAGTAGGCGAGCCCACATCTGAACCGGCCCCAGCCAAGGCGGCCGATACCCAACCCCGCGCTAGCCGAGCGCCTCGCAAGCGTGGGGCTATTACTCCCACCGGCCCGGCCGAACTGTTGCCTGCCTCGTGCCCCTTGGCTGAATTGCTCAACCCCGGCGGGCTAGCCGCGAAGGTGCAGCAATTGGCCGAGCCCCTGACGCTGGCGCAGGCAGAGCGACTACTGGCCGAGTATAACCTACCGGCCCTACGTACCATTTTCTGCGAAATGGCCAACTGGCCGAAGCTGCTCACGAGCTCGACTAGCGCCAACCTGACCGCCCGCAACTGGCTTAACAAGCGCCCAAGGGCTACCACCGCGCCGGACCCCGCGAGCCCGACCATCACCACCTCAGTTACTGCCGAGGAAGAGCTAGACGAGGCTGCCCGCCAATTCCGTGCCGAGCAGGAAGAGAAACGGCTGGCCCAGCAAAACGCCCACTTCGCCCGCTGGGCTAATCGTCCCACCGCCTGATGAGCACCGCCCTACCCCTGGCTGCCAGCCTGCGCCCGCCGCTGGCCACGCCCCACCTAAGCGAAGCTATCCGCGCCACCCTCGGTCAGCAGCTCGAAAACTACCTGGCCCCTTTGGTGGCGTACTGCGACGCTTTGCCCGATGACGAGCAGCTCGGCCTCGCCGAGTTCCGCCACGGCTATGAACTGCGCCAAGCTATCGACGCGCTGCTGCGCTACGATGCCCAGACCGAGCAGCTGCTGGCCTACTACCGCCAAGCCCTGGCCGCTGCCCAGCAACTGGCCACTACCCGAACCCTCAGCTTGGAGCAGGCCCTAGTCACGGCCAGCCCTGCTCACTCGACACCTGCCCCCGATGCTCAACCCTGATAAGCTCAAACGCAAAGAAATCGACCCCTCGGCCGCCAGCAAAGGCACGGCGGGGGTGCTGCCGCGCATTCCCGACGTGGAGCGGGCGCTGGTTACGCTTGACGACGCCGTGTGGGCCAAGATGCAGCACGACTACCGCCACGGCCGCGAAAAAGGCCAGACGACCAACAACCGCTACCTCGACCCCTATTTCAAGTGGATGCCGGGCTACACCAACGTCATCACGGGCTGGCCCGGCCATGGTAAGAGCCAGTTATTCTTTGAGTTGCTGCTGCTACGGGCCGTATTCGACAGCAAGAAATCGGCTATTTGGCCCAGCGAGAACCTACCCGCCCAGCGCTTTTTCGATGGACTCATTCACACGCTGACCGGCCGGCCCACTGACCGTAGTATGGTGGGTGCGCTCTCGCTCAGCGAGTACGGCCGGGCCAAGGACTTCATTCGGGAGCACTTCATCGTTATCGACCCGCCCACGGGTATGCCCTACACCCCGGCCCACTTGCTGGCCTACTTCGAAGCTGCTATTGCCAAGTACGGGGTAGCACATTGCATGCTCGACCCGTGGAATAAGTGCGACCACAGTGCCCTGACCAAGATGGGCGGGATTGAGCCCTATCTGGTGCACACGCTCGGCCTATGCACAAAGTGGAGCCAGGACACCCGGCAATGCCTCGTGCTCACGGCTCACCCCAAGCGGGCCGAAGAGAATATGGGCTATGGCAAAACGCGGCCCGTGCCCACGGGCGGCACTATCTCGGGCGGGCAGACGTGGGAGAACATGGCGCACTACGTGGGGGCCATGCACCGCCCCTACGACTACGTCGAAGGCGACACTCACGCGGCCTTTTACGCCCACAAAAGCAAGGACGAGCGCAATGTGGCTCGCCGGGGTGCAATCGGGGCCGTGAGCTTGGACGGTACCCCGCCGATGGTGCCTATTCACTGGGACGAAATCAGCAACCGCTACCGCTGGGGGCATGAGCGCTGGAGTCCGTTGGATGCGCCGCAGATAGCCCAGTTGTGGGCCGCCCCCGCCGAGTCCGCCCCGGCCCTATTCACCCCAACTGCTGCGGCTGCCGCTGTCTCCGCGCAGGCGACACCCGATTATCAGCCCAGCACGCTGCGCACCGCCGGCCCCACCGACTTCGACACGGCCGGCCAGCATCCTGACTCGCTCACCAACTGGCACCCCAACGGCCGCCCCATCACTTTGCCCACCATGCCCGCCGACGATGACCCCTTCTAATCACTGCCGCTGCCCTGGGTGCCTACCCAGCATCCCGCCTGACCCCACCACCGCTACCTCGGCCGAGGTGTTCGCCCATGCCGAACACCTGCGCAAGCTGACTGCCATCGGCGCGCTGCCCGACCCTGACTTTCACCCTTACCCAGAGCCACCCACGCAATGCCCGCTCCCCTCATTATTCCCGGCCACCTGCGCCACGCCCGCCTCGCTCTGCTCGCCGCTGGCGTAGCGGTTGACCCCGATAGCCCTGCCTTTGCAGCGCTCATGTTCGCAGCGGTGGCTTACAACCGTCTGCCTCAAGTCAACCGCGCCGCCGAGCTCAGCCAGCAGCTCGCCGAGGTGCAGCGCGAAAACCAGCGCCTGGCCCGTGAGCTGCTGCGCGAGGGCACCAAGGCCGACCGCCTCGCCGCTCAGCTCAACCAATCCGCCCCGCAATGAGCCGCCTGCTACGCTACTTCCTCGCCGGCCGGCCCTTCCGGCACTTGAGCACCACGGGCGCGCAGCTTATGACCGTGGGCAACGGCCTACCCTGGCCTCGGGCGATGCTGCTCACAACCTGGCTACCCATTCTGCACGAGTTGCCGCCCCACGCCAAGCTGCTGCTCAAGGCTACCGTGCTGCTGAGCTACCTGGCTTGGGTGGGCGAGCTGCGCGTGGGCAAGTTCGCGGGCCAGTGGCGCGCCTACCTGCGCCGGCCCTACTACCTGCTGGCTGTGTCGCTGCTGTGGGGACTACTCGAACTCACATCGGCCCACCTGGGTACTTGATATGCGCGCCCCGACTTCCACGGCGTGGGCCGTGCGCCTGCGCGTGGGCTGGGCCGCCTACTATTTCGGCTGGAGCCCGCAGCACCCCCGAGGCTACGCGGCCCCGCTCAACGCCAAGCGTGCGCCCTGTTTGCGCTTCGCCACCGAAACGGAAGCCGAGATTGCCTGCGAGGCTTACCTGGGCATGAGCCCTGACCCTTACCCCGCAGACGTGGTGCAGGTGCAGGCTAGGCCCACCCACCGCCTCACCAATGCCGGCTTTGCCCCGGTGCCGCTGGCCGAGGCCTTCCCACTCTTTGCGGCCGTTACCCGGTAGACAATAGTAGACATGTTTTCGGCACCTGCCCACCCGCCAAGCGCTGCCATTGAGCCGGCTAAAGCAGCTCGAAAGCCAGCGCTAAAACCTGTCAAAACCTGACATAAAAACAGGGTTTCGGCCGGCAACAATTACCCACTTCCTTTTCTGCAACAACTAGCTGTATAGCAGCCACTCGCAACCAACGCCGCGCAAGCTGCCTGTTGACAATTGTTGACATAAAACCAGCTTTTTACAACAAAGCGCTGCGGCCCCTGGCTGGCCCCCGCTTTTCCCATGGCTTACGTCCGCTACTCGCCTGCCCAAAAGCAGTTTCTCAAGCAGCACTACCACCACCTCAGCAACACCGAGCTGGCCCGCGCCCTGGGCGTGGATTGCCCGCGCAAGGTGCTGGAGCTGGCCCGCCGGGTGGGCGTGAAGTGGCGGGCTGAGAATGGCGCCCCGCAGTGGCGCCGCCCCGACCATGCCCACTAGCTGGCCAGCTCCACGCAACAGGTTGCAACACCCCCAACGCGCAGGCGCGCACGCGCACGCGAGGCAAGCACACCAACTAGCTGATAATTAGCAAACAACTCACGCAACAGCCACCGACCCACGCAACAATAGTCAATACCTCAACGCGGGCGTGTTGCGCGCCCTGGCTACTGGGCAGGAGACAAAAGGAGACACCTCAACGCAGGCCCGCCCGCCCGCGCACGAAGGCAGCGGCCACTTTCAAAAAACACATACCACAGCGGGGCAGCTGGGCCGCCGGAATTTAGGGACACGTCCGATTGCGAGTAGGCGGAAAATGAAATCCGAATACCACCAAACCGACCCTTCCCATTCTGCAACTTGCCCCTATGCTAGACGCCGCTACCCGCGAAGAACAAGCCACCGCCTGCCTCGAAGCCGCCGAAAAGCACCGCGGGCCCCTGCTAGCCCTGGCTACTAAGCTGGCCGGCTGCCCCGAGGAGGGCATGAACCTATTTCAGCAGACCGTGCTCGACTGCCACGATGCCATTCAACGCAACGGCTTCGCTGGGGACCGCTACGAATTCTACCTCTACACGAGCCTGCGCAACTACTACCACCGGCAGCAAAAAAAGCACCTGCGTGAGCTGCGGGTAGATTTTCAGCAGGTCGAATCCGGTTCCAGTAGCCGCGATGACGAGGGCCCGGCCCCGTGGGCAGCGAAGGCGCATCAAAAGCGGGATGAGCTAAAAGCGTCGACGCATGCGTCAACGACGGATGAGCTTGCCCACTTGGCTGACCAAGTGCAGGAGGAGCTGCGCACCCGCTTCCCGCCCGCCCACCGGGTAGCCCTGCGCCTGCACGTAGCGGGCTACAGCTGCCGGGAAATTGCCGACATGACCGGCGGCAATGAAGACCAGAGTTGCATCTGGCGACGCATTGAGCGCATGAAAGCCGTCGTGCGCGCCACCTTCCGGCAAGCCTGGGAGGGCCTGAGTGAGCCCGAGTACTAACCAGCTGCCGATGACTCGCTCCTACGTGCACCATTCCCAAGCCACGGTGCAGTACCTGCGCCGCGAATATGGCCGCCAGACTATGCCGCAAATCGCGACTGAGCTAGGGCTGCCCCTGCGCAAACTGCAAAAGCTAGCCCAGCGCCAAGGCATCAAGAAAAACTGGGTGCGCCAGTGAGCTGCCCCCTACCGCCCCTACTTCATTCCCTCATTTTTCCATGCACACATTCACTATCACCGCCTCCGATGGGGAGGTACTGACGGGGCAAGTGCCCGCCTCGTGGGCCGAGGTGCCGCTGGCTGCCTACGCCGCGCTCGTGGCTACTGCCCAGCCCTTGCCCGAAAGTATCACTCTGCCGGCGTTCCACGCCTTCGCCCACGAGGCGGGCTATGACGCCCTAGCCAAGCTGCTGGGCTTGCCCACGGCCGAGCCCCTGCGCGAAAGCGACCAGTTGCTGGCCCAGCTCTACCAGGCTAGCCCGTTCCTCTTCACTGGCCCGCTGCCAGCGGCCGGGGCAGCGCTCACGTTCACGCACCGGGGCACCAGCTATATGTACGGCGGGGGGCTGCCCGATGCCACGGGCGAAGAGTTAGAGGCGCTGCTGGGCTTCCTCTCGGAGCACGAGGGGCACCAACTAGGCTGCGGCCCGCACTTGCTGGCTATTCTCTACCGGCCGCAAGGGCAGGAAAAGAAGGCGCGCACGCCTGCCACCGTACTGGCGGTAGCCGAGGCCTTCGCCACGCTGCCAATGAGTCTGGCCTGGCCCGCGCTAACGGATTTTATGCAGCGCTCAGCGCCCTGGTTACTGGCTACCCAGAGGTATTTAGCCGCCCTGCCCGCCGCCGGGCAGGCGCTGAGCGCAGTGGAACAGGCGATGGCTACGGCTTCACCGGAGCCCTGCTTGAGTATGCGGCGCTGGTTGGGCAAAATCTGGTTGCGGCGCGTGCGGAGCATGTTGACGACATTCTTATCACCCTCAGCTATCACCGCCGCGCTGCCGAGCAGTCCGCGCTCAAAAAATAAAGGTCTGCGCCTGCTTCTCAACTTCAGCCCCTCTACCCGCTAGGCCATGGCAAACCTAAAAAAGACGTATATCATTGACATACAACTGGACAACGCCCAGCAGCAGCTAGCTGATGCCTTGCAGAAGCTGCAAGCCCTCGACAAGCAGTTGGCGGGGCTCGATAGAGACAGCGAAGCGGGTAAGAAGCTCGTGGCCGAAATGGCCGCCACCGCCAAAACGGTGCAGAGCCTCACGGCCGAAGTAGAAAATCTTGGTGACGAGCTAGATTCGCTCAAGCCGGGCTCGCCGGCTGCTCTGCGCAAGCAGGTGGAAGAGCTAGAGCGCGCCTTCAATCGCACCACAGCCGGCACCAAAGAATTTGACGAGGCGCTGTTGGCCCTGGCCAACGCACAGGGCGAGCTTGCCGGCCTGCAAACCAAGATTGATGCCCTCGACCCCGAAAAGCGGGCGGCGGCTATTGTCGATTTTACCAACGGTATCGTGGGCGGCTTCGCCCTGGCCAGCACCGCCGCCCAGCAGTGGGGCGGGCTCTCGGCCGAATCGGCGCAGCAGGTAGAACAGCGCCTGCAAAGCCTGCTTGTGGTCATGTCCAGCTTTGAGGCAATCAGCAAAGCTGTGTCGGGCGAAACCCTGACCAACGTCAAAAACATGTACGCCTTGGCTAAAGGCTTCCTGTTTGGGGCGGAAAGCGCGTCGGTTAGTTCTAAGAGGGAATAGGGAAATAAAAGGGCTATGTAAGTTTGTTCTATGTACCGCGCCGCTTACGCTACCGATTTAACCGATACTGAATGGCAACTAGTTGAGCCTTACGTGCGCACCAGTGGCCTGG
>JBPBQK010000117.1:0-19164 GCA_050954845.1 Janthinobacterium lividum | reverse complement strand
CCTCAGTCGCCGCTTTTCTGTTTCTAAATCTAAAAAATATTACTTCACTACCACAGCCGTCTTAATACTCAGTTCCGTCAGTTGCTTATCCGAAATTGGCGAAGGCGAGTCAATCATCACATCGCGGCCCGAGTTGTTTTTGGGGAAGGCGATGAAGTCGCGGATGCTGTCGGCGCCGCCGAAAAGCGAGCAGAGGCGGTCGAAGCCGAAGGCGATGCCGCCGTGGGGCGGCGCGCCGTACTCGAAGGCATCGAGCAGGAAGCCGAACTGGGCTTGGGCCTCCTCAGGCGAGAAGCCGAGCAACGAGAACATACGGGCCTGCACCGCCCGGTCGTGGATGCGGATGGAGCCGCCGCCTACCTCTACGCCGTTGATAACCAAGTCGTAGGCATTGGCGCGGGCCTGGCCTATGGTATCGGGGTTGTCAAGCAGGTGCAGGTCGTCGGGCTTGGGCGAGGTGAAGGGGTGGTGCATGGCGAAGTAACGGCCTTCCTCTTCGATGTACTCGAGCAGCGGGAAATTGACGACCCAGAGCGGGGCGAAGGTGTCTTTGTCGCGCAGGCCGAGGCGCTGGCCTATTTCGAGGCGCAGCTCGCTGAGGGCTTTGCGGGTTTTGTCGGCCGGGCCGGCCAGGATGAGCAGCAGGTCGCCGGGATTAGCATTGAGGGCGGTGGCCCACTTCTGCAATTCTTCCTGCGCGTAAAACTTATCTACTGAAGACTTTACCACACCTTCGGCTTCTACGCGGGCATACACGAGGCCGGTGGCCCCGAGTTGCGGCTTTTTCACGAAGGCGGTTAGCTCGTCGAGCTGCTTGCGGGTGTAGGCGGCGCAGGTGGCGGCGTTGATGCCCACCACCAGTTCGGCGCTGTCGAAGACCGGGAAACCCTGGCCTTTTACCACGTCGTTTAGCTCCACGAACTTCATCTCGAAGCGCACGTCGGGCTTGTCGTTGCCGTACCAGCGCATGGCGTCGGCGTACTCCATGCGGGGCACGGTGGGAAAATCTAGGTTTTTGATTTCCTTGAACAGGTAGCGCACTAGGCCCTCGAAGGTGTTCAGGATATCTTCCTGCTCCACAAAGGCCATTTCGCAGTCAATCTGCGTGAACTCGGGCTGACGGTCGGCGCGCAGGTCTTCGTCGCGAAAGCACTTCACAATCTGGAAGTAGCGGTCGAAACCCGACACCATGAGCAGCTGCTTAAATGTTTGGGGCGATTGCGGCAGGGCGTAAAACTCGCCGGGGTTCATGCGCGAGGGCACCACGAAATCGCGGGCGCCTTCGGGCGTGCTTTTGATGAGCACGGGGGTTTCGACTTCGATGAAATCCTGGCCATCGAGGTAGCGGCGCACGGCCTGGGCCATGCGGTGGCGCAGCATCAGATTGTTGCGCACGGGCGTGCGGCGCAGGTCGAGGTAGCGGTATTTCATGCGCAGCTCGTCGCCGCCGTCGGTGTCGTCCTCGATGAGGAAGGGCGGCAGCTTGGCGGGGTTGAGCACGTCGATTTTCTCGACCCGGATTTCAATGTCGCCGGTAGCGATATGGGCATTTTTGGAGTAGCGTTCGGCCACTTTGCCAGTCACGCTCACCACAAATTCGCGGCCCAGGGTGCGGGCTACTTCGCGCACCTGCTCGCTTTCCACGCCTTCTTCGAGGGCGAGCTGGGTGATGCCGTAGCGGTCGCGCAGGTCAATCCAGAGGATGCCGCCTTTGTCGCGGGTGCGCTGCACCCAGCCGACGAGGGTAACGGTTTGACCGACATTTTCTTGGCGAAGCTCGCCGTTGGTGTGACTTCTCAACATGGACCGCAGATTCAAACGGATTAAACGGATTTCGCAGATACGCCCGGCTGCGCCGGGCTGACTATGCTTTACTTATTTCTTTGGGGCCTTTTCGGGGTTAGGCACAAAATTGTGGTAAAGTTACTTCGAGTTAGTGGGCTGCAACCGTTGGGTTTGGTATGAAGTATGTAAAAGAAGGAGTCGCGCCGCTGGTGTGGCGTGTTTTTCTTCCTTCCTTTCGACATGAAATTTCTTCCTTCGCTGGCCCTGGCGGCCACTTTGCTCGCGGTCGGCACCGCTCAGGCTCAAACTAAAGTCAAAACTAAAAACAAGTCCGAAGAAGGGGCCACGATTAAAGCCAAAGGCCAAGTTCCGACCGTGACGCTCGACGGCCCTATCAAGCGTGTGGAAACGCTGTCGGGCATCGACATTTTTCCCAAGCCCAACTCTAACAGCGTGCTGCTGAGCTTCACGCAGCAATTCACTAAGCCTGGCACGCTGGTAATGACGGACTACAAAAACAAAGTAGTGTACCAGCAAGAACTTGACCCGCAGAACAATACCGGCGAGCCCGTGGACTTGGGTCATATTCAAGCCGGCACGTATTTGGTGGAGGCCAAAACGGGTAATTATGTGTACTGGAAGAAGGTGCGGGTTACGTATCCGACGCATCGGCAGTAGTTGAGTCTGTAGTCTAAACCAATTGTCATTGCGAGCGCAGCGAAGCAATCGCATCAGAACGGAACACGAGCGGTTCGTTCGGGTGCGATTGCTTCGCTGCGCTCGCAATGACAGATGGCCTCTATTTTTGCCTTCGCTTATGAAAGTCCTCGTCCTCCTTTGCTCGCTGCTTGCCCTCACCAGCTTTGCGCCCAAGCCCAAGCTGACTACGGTGAAGGTGGCGCCCGGCCTGTCGGTGGGGGTGCCGCAGGGCTTCGCCCCGCTGCCCGATGAGGGAATTGCCGTTAAGTTTCCGTCGCCGCGCAAGCCGCTGGCGGTGTACAGCAGCCCTAATAATAAGGTCGATTTTAGCGTGGCGGTGCGGCCTACCACGTTTGGCCCCGATTATAACATCTTGCTGCCCATGTACAAAGCCAGCGTGCAACGGCTATACAGCAAGGTGGAATTTCTGACGCAAGAAGTACGCAAGGTCAATGGCCGCGAGTTTGTGGCGTTGGAGTTTGTTTCGACAATGGTTGATAGCCGCCGGGGGGCGAGCGCGCTGGCTCCCATCAAAAAGTACGAGTACATTCAGTATACTGTGCAGGGCGAGCAGCTGTATATTTTCGCCTTTTCGGCCCCCGCTGAGGAGCAGGTGCAGTGGCGGCCAGTAGCGCTGGCCGTGCAGAGCGATATTAGCTTGAAGTAACATAACGTCTGTCATGCAGAGCGTAGCGAAGCATCTCGCGTGCTGACGTCTACGAACGTTAGAGATTACTGCACCACGCGAGATGCTTCGCTGCGCGCTGCATGACAATGCCCACCTCTATGCTCACCGACGAGTATTTCATGCGCCAGGCCCTCGCCGAGGCCCGGCAGGCGCTGGCCGAAGGTGAAATACCCATCGGCGCGGTCGTAGTGCTCGATAATACCATCATCGGCCGGGGCCACAACCAAACCGAGCGCCTGCGCGACGTAACTGCCCACGCCGAAATGCTGGCCCTCTCGGCCGCCGCCAATTTTGTGGGCAATAAATACTTGACGGCGTGCTCGTTATACGTCACCATCGAGCCGTGCGTGATGTGCGCGGGGGCCAGCAACTGGGCACAAGTAAAACAATTAATTTACGGGGCCGACGAGCCCAAAGTGGGCTACCAGCGGCACGGAACCGGCCTACTGCACCCGCGCACGCAAGTGCGCCGGGGCGTGCTGGCCGAAGAGTGCGCCGCCCTGATGCGCGATTTCTTCCTAGCTAAGCGGAAATAATCTACTTTTGGGCACTCGTCCCAAACCGGGGCGGGCGGTGGCTGGTTACCTAGCTACCGTTTCCTATTTCCTTAAACACCCCAGCAACATGGCTTTCGAACTGCCCAAACTGCCCTACGGCTACGACGCCCTCGAACCCACCTTCGACGCGCAAACTCAGGAAATTCACCATACCAAGCACCACCAGGCCTACGTGACCAACCTCAATGCCGCCATCGCGGGCACCGAGTTTGAGAGCCAGAGCCTCGAGGAAATCCTGCACAATATTGCCAAGGCCACCCCGGCCATTCGTAACAACGGCGGCGGCCACTGGAACCACTCGCTGTGGTGGACTATCCTTTCGCCCAACGGCGGCGGCCAGCCCACGGGCGAAGTAGCCACCAAAATCACTGAGGCTTTCGGCTCGTTCGATAAGTTCAAGGAGGAGTTTACCAAAGCCGCTACCACGCGCTTTGGCTCGGGCTGGGCGTGGCTCTGCAAGCAAGCCGATGGCTCGCTGCAAATCTGCTCGACCCCGAACCAGGACAACCCGCTGATGCCCGACACCGGCTGCAAAGGCACCCCCATTCTGGGCCTCGACGTGTGGGAGCACGCCTACTATTTGAAATACCAGAACAAGCGCCCCGATTACATCGCGGCCTTTTTCAACCTCATCAACTGGGAAGAAGTGAATAAGCGCTACGCGGCCGCTTAGTTTAGCTGGTATCACCGAAAATTCAGACGTACTATAAAAAGCAGAAGCGCAACGTTTTGCTGAGTGAATGCTCGGCAAAACGTTGCGCTTCTGCTTTTTATAGTACGTCTGAAAGCGTTCTGATTGCTGCACCTAGCTTTTAACCGAGGCTATTGCATAGCCTCGGTTGAGCCCACGCGGGCCATCAGATTCTATTTTTACTAAGAAATTCATCTTCCCATTTTTTCGCGCTTCTACTTGCTGCCTCTATCCTCTATTCCTCCCCGGCCTGGTGCCGGCCCATCTGGTAAGTATTGGCTGCTAGCGCTGGTTGGGCTGGTGCTGCTGCTAGCCAGTACCTGGCACCGCGCCATTCACACCGACGACGCCTGGATTGGCGAATTTGTGTACTGGGCCAACCGCGACGGCTATGTCCATTCCGAGCTATTCCGGGGCTTAATCCACTCCGAAGTATACCAGGAAGTGTACCACAAGCTATTTGTGTGGCAGTCTGTATTGGCGGTGAAGTGGTTTGGCTGGTCTATTTACGTGCTCAAAAGCATTAGCTTAATCTACCTGGCCGGGATGCTTGGGCTAAGCTGGTACTACCTCAAGTACCTGCCCGTGGCCGACCGCCAACGGGCTGCCAGCCTGTACTTTGCCTTGTTCCTCATTAGTTCGCTGGTAGCCGAATACAGTTTTCTATTTCGCCCCGAGCTGATGCTGATGTTCATCGGGTTCGGCTCGTGGCTGGCGCTGCGGCGGGCGCTGCTAAGCGGGTCGTTGGCCGCGGCGGCGGCGGCGGGCGTGCTGGCTGGCTTGGCCGGCCTCACGCACCTTAATGGGCTGATTTTTATCCTCGCGGGCGGCCTACTGCTGCTGTGGCGGCGGCGCTGGGTGGGGGCCGTGGTATTTGGCGTAGCGGCGGCGGGGGCCGTGGCCGGGTATGGCATCGACATGGTGCGGCATCACTCCTGGGAGCTGTTTAAGCAGCAAATGTTTATGCACCCGGCCATCGACAACGGCAGCCACGGCATCGGCGGACGCATCCTGTATTTGCTCAAGGAGCACCAGCGGTTTTTCCATTCGCCCAAGGAAATTGTGCTCTCGCTCTTGCTCTTGCTGGCGGCCTACGTGCTGTATCGGTGGCGGCCCCGCACCCCCGAGTTCAGCAACCTGCTGATTTACTTCATATTACTACTACTCAGCCTGGACCTGATTGTGCAGGGCAAAACCAGCAAGTATCTGCTGCTGTACCTGCCTTACATGCTGCTGCTGATAGTGGTGGCCTTCGACCAGCTAGCCCAGCTGCCCAACCCGCGCCTGCGCCTGCTCGCCAACGGGCTGCTAGGGCTATATGTAGTGGTCAACCTCGGGTACATCTTCCTGCTCTTCCCCGAAAACCGGCCGCAGCAGGCCGAAAATGCGCAATTAGGCCAACGCTTGCACGCCTACTGGGGCACCCGCATTATTGCGCCGCTCAATTTTATTTTCCCCAATATCAGTCACTTCCAAATCCAAGGCGCCACGTATTATTTCATGAAGGCCGATGAAAGCCGCCAGCACGGGCAGCCCTACGACCTCTTCACCACGGCCGCCAACGAGCACATTCCTGTGATTATCCTCGACCAGGAGGCGCTGCGGGAGCTGCAATTGCCCGCGCCCACCACGGCCGGCCAAGCCTTCGGGCCCTACCACTTCTCTTTTCAAGACAGCGACCACTATGTCTATGAGCTAAAGTAGCTCAGTGCGTAGCGTTACGCTCAGGGGCTTTGCTCAGAGCAAGCGCGTGAGGCGTTCCCTGCTAAGGCCCTTCTGCCCCGTGCAGAAGGGCTTTTTTAGTGCCCAATCCTTCCCAGCCAGCAACCGGTTATTGTTATCCAAACGCTACCTTGCTCCTATTACGCCAACTGAAAGTAATGTAACTTTAGGCGCAAAAGCCTTTTTTCGAAACTTTAAAGCTGCGCCTGCATGAGCATCAAGCTGCGACTTACTATTTTGAGCTTCCTCCAGTTTTTTATCTGGGGCGCGTGGCTCATTACGATTGGTGCCTACTGGTTTCAAACCAAGCAATGGTCGGGCGCCCAATTCGGGGCCATTTTCTCGACCATGGGCATTGCGTCCATTTTCATGCCCTCGCTCATGGGCATCGTGGCCGATAAGTGGGTGAATGCCGAAAAGCTCTACGGCATGCTGCATATTCTGGGCGGCCTTACGCTCTGTGCCATTCCGTTGGTCACCGACCCTGGCGTGTTCTTCTGGGTAATTCTGCTGAACATGATTTTCTACATGCCTACGCTGTCGCTGTCGATTGCCGTGTCATACTCGGCACTCAAAACGCAGGGCCTCGATGTGGTGAAGGACTACCCGCCCATTCGGGTGTGGGGCACTATTGGCTTCATTGCGGCCATGTGGGCCGTCACGTTCCTGGGCTTCGAGAAGTCGGCCAATCAATTTTACGTAGCGGCTGGGGCGGCGCTGCTGCTGGGCGTGTATGCGTTCACGCTGCCGGCGTGCCCGCCGCCTTCTAAAGGTGTATCGAGCCGCTCGCTGGTCGATGCCCTGGGCCTCAAGTCGTTTGCCCTGCTGCGCGACCGCAAGCTGGCGACGTTCTTCGCCTTCGCCCTGCTGCTCGGGGCCGCCTTGCAGCTCACCAATGCCTACGGCGACACCTTCCTGCACGACTTCGACAAAGTACCTGCCTACCGCGATACGCTCTCGGTGCGGCACCCGGCCTTTATTATGTCGATTTCGCAGATTTCGGAAACGCTGTTTATCCTCGCCATTCCCTTCTTTCTGCGGCGCTTCGGCATCAAACAGGTCATGCTGTTCAGCATGATTGCCTGGGTACTGCGCTTTGGACTGCTGGCTTACAGCAACCCCGCCGACGGCCTCTGGATGATTATTATGTCGTGCATCGTGTACGGCATGGCCTTCGACTTTTTCAATATCTCGGGCTCGCTGTTTGTTGAAACCCAGACCCAGCCGAGCATTCGGGCCAGCGCCCAGGGCTTGTTTATGATGATGACCAACGGCTTTGGAGCCGTGCTGGGCAGCTCGATAAGCGGCCTGGTTATCCAGAATTACTTCACCGATGCCAGCGGCAACAAGGACTGGCACGGCATCTGGCTGGCCTTTGCGGCCTATGCGCTGGTAATTGCGGTGCTGTTTGTGTTCATTTTCAAGCACAAGCACGAGGCCAAGGCAGAAGAGGAAACTACTCTAGCCGAGCCGCAACTCTCGGTTAAACAAGCCTAAGCCAATAGGTTATTTACTCCACTGCTGTTCACGTACGAATGACGCCTGCTCCAACAACAGCAGTTATCCCCGACCTTTCTGCTGTCTTCACCCCGCAAGGGTCCTTCCATCCTAGTGGCTGGTTTTACGCAGTATTTGCGGAAATTCCACGCCGCGAAATTTACCAGTTAGTCACGGCCGATGCGCGCAAAAAAGTACTGAGTGCTTTAGCCGAAACGTATGACCTTGAGAAAATAACGATTACCCAGTCGTTTTTTCTAGAAGAAGCCGGCAAGGAGCCCGATTGGCAGTACTACGCGCTGTCGCCGGGGCCGCACCTGCTGCTCGGGTTCAACAATGCGGGCAGCTACGGCGACCAGGGCGCTACCCTGCTTTATTCGCCGAGCACCGATGCCGCCTTGCTAGCGCATCTGCGCGCCCTACTCACGGCCCAGCTTGAAAGCGGCCAGGTAGAACGCCAGCGCATTCAGGTGCTGCGCCTGATGAGCAGCGACCTGGAGTTTTCGCCCTTGCCCCTTAAAATCCCCGAGCTCGACCTCGCCGCGAACTACAACGACGACCTACTGCCCGTGCACGAGGCCATTGTAGCGCGCCTGCAAAAGCCCGACGACAAGGGCTTAGTAATTCTGCACGGTCCGCCCGGCACCGGCAAAACCAGTTACATCCGCCACCTCTGCGGCCTCACCGATAAGCCCAAGCTGTTCATTCCGCCCAACCTGGCGCTCCGCATTGCCGACCCCGAATTCATTAACCTGCTGCACGATAACACCAACTCCATCCTGCTCATCGAGGATGCCGAGGAGCTGTTAACCAAGCGCGATGCCACTGGCAGCAACGCCGTGAGCAACCTCTTGAACCTCAGCGACGGGCTGCTGTCGGATGGGTTTCACATCCAGATTATCTGCACTTTCAACGCCGACCTAGCCCGCATCGACAAAGCGCTGTTGCGCAAGGGCCGGCTCATTGCCTCCTACGCTTTCGAGGCGCTAACCCAGCCTAAAGCGCAGGCGCTGGCTACCTCACTGGGCCAAACCAACCCCGTTACCGAAGCTATGACGCTGGCTGACATCTACAACCGTGAAGATGCTACCTTCGTCAGCGAGCCTAAAGGGCCGGGCCGCATCGGGTTCGGCCGAGCTTAGGGAACTCGCCTAGTATAAAATCAGCACAAAAAAAGTCTGGTTTAAGTATAAAGAAAAAGCCGCTCTGCACAATGCAGAGCGGCTTTTTGCATGTAAAACGGAGTGGCACTCCGTTTTACATTTCCTTATTTGCTGAAGAAGAATTCGCCTTCAATCTGGGCGTTTTCGTCCGAGTCCGAGCCGTGCACGGCGTTAGCTTCGATGCTTTTGGCGTACTTCTTACGGATGGTGCCTTCCTCAGCGTTGGCCGGGTTGGTAGCGCCGATGAGGGTGCGGAAATCAGCTACGGCGTTGTCTTTTTCAAGAATAGCGGCCACGATGGGGCCGCTCGACATGTATTTCACGAGGTCGCCGTAGAAGGGGCGCTCCTTGTGCACAGCGTAAAATTCGCCGGCGCGCTCGGCCGTCAGGGTTACTTTCTGGAGCTCTACGATGCGAAAGCCGCCTTGCTCAATCATGCTCAGGATGCCGCCAATGTGGTTATCGGCCACGGCATCGGGCTTAATCATCGTGAAGGTGCGGTTGGTTGCCATTTCTTTTTTCGGGAAAATATGGGGTTGGGGCCGCAAAGGTAGCCGCAGGAGGCCGCTTATACATTTCTACGCGAACCTTCCCAACCGCATTGCTTGTTGAAACCTAATTCGTGCCGACCTTTGCCGGCCTATTTGCTCTTAGTTAGCTCTATCCGCTTTTTTTCGCATTAGCAGGCCGTTCACTTAGTCGATGTCCACACCCGTTTCCGAATTGCAGGCCTTGCTGGCTCAGCCCAAGCAAGTGTTCATCACGACGCACCATAAGCCCGACGCTGATGCCTTGGGCTCGTCGCTGGCATGGGCTAGCTACCTCAAGAAAAAAGGCCACTCCGTGACGGTAGTGACCCCCTCCGACTACCCCGCCTTCCTCAACTGGATGCAGGGCAACGAGGAAGTAGTAGTGTATGAGCCCCGCCACAACGACCGCCAGGTACGCGACCTCGTAAATCGCGCCGAGCTCATTTTCTGCCTCGATTTCAACTGCCTGGCCCGCATCAACGAGCTGGGCGAGTATGTGCGCCAGGCCCCTGGCACCAAGGTGCTCATCGACCACCATCAGCGCCCCGAAAGCTTCGCCGACGTGAGCTTTTCGAACCCCAAGGCGGCGGCCACGGCCGAGCAGATTTTCGAAATTATCCGCGACCTCGGTGACCAGGATTTGGTAGACCAAGGCATGGGCGAGGCCCTCTACGCGGGCATCATGACCGATACGGGCTCGTTTCGGCACCCCAGCACCTCGCGCAATGTGCATTTGATTATCGCCGAGCTGCTGAACGCCCACATCGACTTGGCTTCGGTGCATCGGCGCATCTACGACTCGCACTCCGAAATCCGGCTGCGCTTCCTGGGCTATATCCTGAAGGATAAGCTGATGGTGAACCGCGAGTTCAACACGGCTTACATCGCCGTGACGCAGCAGGAGCTGCGCGACTACGAAAGCAAAACCGGCGACACCGAGGGTTTAGTAAATTACGCGCTCAGCATTGAGGGCATCGTGTTTGCGGCGGTATTTATCGACCGGGGCTCGGCAGTGAAGATTTCCTTCCGCTCGGTGGGCGACTTCTCGGTGGCCGATTTTTCGCGCAGCCACTTCGATGGCGGCGGGCACCATAACGCCTCGGGCGGCGTGAGCTACCAGTCGCTGGATGCTACCGTAGAGCGCTTTTTGGGGCTTTTGCCCGAGTACCAGGCCCAATTGGTGAGCACGCCCGCCGTGCCGCTGGCGGTTGCGCCGCCCGTGGCCTAACTTTGGGGTTGCATTCGTATTTTTTAATAACCTTCTGTTTTCATGCAGTTTTCTTTCCGGCCCCGCGGGGCCCGGCAGCTGGCCCTGGCGGCCGGTGCGCTCAGCCTGGCTTCTTTCCTTGCTTCGTGTGATAAAACCGGGGGCAACTTCGAAAAAACCAAGTCCGGGATTGAGTACAAGATTTTCAAGAACGTAGGCGGTAAATACGAGCTCCGCACCGATGTGAAGGGCGAAGACCCCACGTACAAAGACCGGATTGGCAAGTTCATGACGGGCTACCTCTACTACCGCACCGGCAAGGACTCGGTGCTGGAAGACACCCGCAAAAAGTTTGGCGGCTCGGCCGTGCCCATGCCCCTGATGGAAGTGAAGCGCAAAGGCATGCCCGACGAGGCGTTCTCGCTTTTGCAGCCCGGCGACAGCGCCGTGTTCCGCTTCAATGCCGACTCGCTGTTCAAGCCCCAGGGCCGCCCTGTACCGGGCTTCCTCAAGCGCAGTGGCAACGTGATTGTTATCAACGTGAAAGCCGACAAGCTCATCAGCCGCGAGGAAGAATCGGCGATGGAGCAGACGCTGCAACAAAAAATGATGGAGCAGCAGCAAAAGCAGATGCTGGCGTATGCTGAAACCCAGAACAAAAAAGACGAGGTAACGCTGAAAGACTACCTCAAGAAAAACAACCTCACGCCCACTGGCAAAACCCCCGGCGGCGTGTACTACATCATCACGCAGCCCGGCGCTGGGGCCAAGCCCAAGCCCGGCCAGCAAGTGAGCCTGCAATACAAAGGCACGCTGCTGAGTGGCAAGGAGTTCGACGCTTCGGCCAAGCACGGCGCCCAGCCCTTCTCGTATGTAGCGGGCCGCGGCCAGGTAATTCCGGGCTGGGATGAAGGCGTGAGCATGCTCAACAAAGGCACCAAGGCTACGCTGCTCATCCCATCGTCGCTGGCCTATGGCGAGCGCGGCGCAGGGGCCGACGTTCCGGCCAACTCGCCGCTGCGCTTCGACGTGGAGCTGGTAGACATCAAGGATGCGCCCGCCGCCCCGGCTGGTGCGCCCGGTGCCCCGATGGGTGCCCCGGCTCAATAAGCTGCGCTTTAGTTATTGCCGCCGCACCCGTGGGTGCGGCGGTTTTGTTTTAGCTTGATTTTCGACGGGTTTTGCGAGTGGTGCCTGGGCGTTGCGCCGGGGCACCACTTTTACGTTGTGGCCACTCAGCTGGCTTTTACTGCTTCTTTTCCTTATGCGGCATTTATTTTTTGGGCTGGGCGCCCTTCTGGTGGCCCAGCTAGCCACGGCCCAAACGGTGCCGGCACCGGGCTTTTCTACGCTGCCGGGCAGCAGCACCGAGTACCGCCTCTTTCGGCGCGATGCGGCGGGCCACTACGCCCCCAAGCAGTTCGACGCGGCCACCGATGCCCCCTACGCCAGCCGCGCCGGCCAGGTGCTGCTGGTGCACCTGCAATACCGCACTGACCGCGACTCGCTCCTGATGGACTCGCGCCAGCGGCAGCGCCAGCCCCTGCCGGTGGGCTTGCCCCCGGCCCCACCCCGCCATGGCTCGCTCGAAGAAGCGATGAGCTTGCTGACGCCCAGCGACAGCGCCGTGTTTCGCTTTCAGGCCGACTCGGCTTTCAAGCAAATGGGCCAGGAGGTGCCGCCCTTCATCCGGCGGACGGGCAATGCCCTGCGCCTGACGGTGGTGCCGCAAGAGCTCCTCACGATGGAGCAAATGCAGACCCGCCAGCAGGCCATGATGGCTGAACAGGAGAAAATGAGGGCCGAGCAACAGCGCATGGCCAAAGCCCACGCGGCCGGGCAGCTGGTGAAGGATGATGCGACCATTCAGGCGTACCTCAAGGAGCACAAGCTGACCCTGAAGGCCAAGAAAACGGCGGGCGGCACCTGGTACGTCATCACCAAGCGCGGCACGGGCGCGCTGCCTCAAAAGGGCCAGACCGTGAGCGTGAAGTACCGGGGCACTATCCTGGCCACGGGCAAGGAATTTGACTCGACCGCCAAGCACGGCGACACGCCCTTCGACTTTGTGCTGGGCCAGGGCATGGTTATTCAGGGCTGGGACCAGGGCATTGCGGCGCTGCCCAAGGGTAGCACGGCCACGCTCTACATTCCGTCGCCGCTAGGCTACGGCGAGCGCGGCGCGGGGGCCGATATTCCGGCCAACGCCATTCTGAGCTTCGACGTGGAGCTGACGAATATTACCGGGGCGGCCACGGCGGCCCCAGCAGCCAAAGCGCCGGTGAAAAAGGTACCGGTTGGCACTAAAAAAGCGCCGGTGAAGAAAGCACCCGCGAAGAAAAAGTAGCGTTGAAATTAGGGCTTCGCTCTTAATCAGCGTTGTAGCTATCAGCTAAAAAAGGCTGCTTTCTAGTATAGAAAGCAGCCTTTTTTAGCTGATAATGTCTAGGTAACAGGCTTCTCGTCATGCTGAGCGGAGCGCAGTCGAAGCATCTTGGCCGCTTCATCGAACGGCTCTTACGTAGCCTGCCAAGATGCTTGACTACGCTGCGCTTCGCTCAGCATGACAAAACATTGCTGGGACAAGTCTATCGGCTAATTGAGATTGCTGTATAATTAGCCACAGCGCTGACTTATCCGCCCAGCACTTCGCTCAGAATATCCAGCGACTTGATTTCGCCCAAACCCTCGACGTGGAGCTGGTAGTAGCGAATGAGCACCGTGAGCAGTTCGCGGCGCACCTGGCCGTTGGGGATGCTGGAGGTAGCCGGCGCGTGTAGCAGTTCATCAAAATACTGCTCGAACTCGCGTAGGCGCACGGTGGCGGGGCCGCTGCCCTGGCCGGGGCCGGTGGCGGTGCCAGCCAGTACTATCTGGTCCATCAGTTCGGCTCCGCTGTTGGTGCCGAAGCCCAAGTAACCTGCCAGGTGCAGGAGAAAGAGTAAGGAAAAGTTTTCGATGCCCACCGTCTGCTCGTCAAAAGCCAGGATGGAATCGTGCAGGAAGCGGAACAGGGGCTCGTTTTCCTCCTCTTCACGCACCGATTTGCTGATTACTTCGCTCAGGAAAAGCGCCACGCTACTTTTGCGCATCTCGTAGGGCAAGGTGCGAAACGCCTCGGCGCAGCGAAACTCGGAGAGGCGGGTGAGGTCGCTGCCCTGGCGCGGCACGTAGGCCACTAGTTCGAGCAGGGTGAGGGGCTGAAACAGGGCAATGCGCCCCGGCGGCTTGGCCTTGCGCACGCCGTTCACGATGTAGTTCTGCACGCCACGCCGCTCGGTGTAGATGCGGGCGATGATGCTGGTTTCGCGGTATTTGAGAAAGCTCAGGACGATGCCGCGGGTTTTGATTAGCATGGGGGTGGAGTGAGGAGGTGATTTGAGTAGGAGGGTAATGAGGTGAAGGGGGTTGTCATTGCGAGCGCAGCGAAGCAACCTTTCCTTCACGCATAACGAACGTTCTCTTACGTGTGATAACGAGAAGGAAAGGTTGCTTCGCTGCGCTCGCAATGACAACCGCTTTTATACCTCTTACCTAATTTCCTTCCTCACCCAATCACTTCCTCACTTAGAAAGCACCGCCACCTTGCTCACGCAGCTATTCTTGCCGTCGGCATCGGAGGTGAGCACCAGGTAAACGCCCGAGCGCACGCGGCGGCCCTGCGCATCCTGAAGGTTCCAGGTAACGGTGCCGCCGGCGGCGCGGGTGCTGTACACGAGGTGGCCCGCTACGTCGGTTATTTTCACGTAGGCATCATTGACCAGGCCCCGGATGCCGACTTCGCCCACAAAATCGGGCTGCACGGGGTTGGGGTACACTTCGGCGCAGCTGGGGCTGCCGTCGGTGATGCTGGCCGAGCCCTGGTAGCTGACCAGGCCGCCATCGGTAGCCACGAATACTTCGCCGGTTTTGTCGTTCACGGCTATGTCCACGATGCTGTTGCTGGGCAGGGGGCTGTTGGCGGTGGTGAAGTGCAGCAGGGCCTCGTCGGCATTGGCACTGAAGAGCCACAGGCCCGAGGGCGTGCCAAACCACTTGCGGTTGGCCCCATCGATGGCTATGCAGCGCACGGTGGTGTTGTAGAGCGCCGGGTAGCCGGTGCCCGTGCCGCGCCGCACCACGGGCGCCGCAAAGCCGCCGGGGCTGGTAAGCGTGCCACTGAGGTAGCCAATGACTTGGCTGGGCTCGCTAAAATAGCTGACGCCATCGCCGGTGCCCAGCCAGATGCTGCCGGTGCGGTCGCGGGCAATGGTATACACGCGGTTGACAGTGGTGCCGGTGGCCAGGGTAAGGGCCTGGCGGCTAGTGGTATCGTAGACCGACACGCCCGCGCGCGACTCCACCACCCAGGGATTGCCGAAGTTGTCGACCACCGCCCGCTCGAGGTTTTCGGCACCCGGAAACCACGGGGCCGCCGCCCAAAGATTGGCCCCCGGCTGGTAGCGAAACAAGCCCGAAATGCGCGCGCGCTGGTGGCGGTTGGTTACCCAGAGGTACTTGCCGCCGGGGTCGGAGGTTACGTCGGTCACGCGCACAAAGTCGAGGGTGCCGGACTCGGGGTCGAGGTTGCCGCGCAGCGGCACACCCGGCGAGCCGTAGGTGAACTGCTGAAATTTGCCCGGCCCCTGCCACTTCAACAGGCCATTGCCATAGCTGGCGATGTAGAGTGTGCCATCGGCGGTGCGGGCCCCGCGCGATAAGTCCAGCAGGTTCGGAAAGTCGGTGGCCGATGGGTAGTTCTCGCGAGTGTAGTTGGTCCAACTGCCATCCTGGTAGTAGTAGAAGCCGCCCCGGTTGCCATTCTGCACGCCATTGTCGGCGCTATAGCCGCCACTAAACACCGTTACAGAGTTGGTAGCTGCATCGGCTAAGAGACTGTAATCGGACGCCGTGGCGGGCGCGTTGGGCCGGATAACCTCGGCGATATTACTGCCCGCTGCGAAGCGCAGCAGCCCGCGGTCGTTGCTGGCCACGTAGAGCGTGCCATCGGCCTGGGCCGCCACGTCCTGCACGTAGTTGCCCACGGCAGCTTGGTTTAGCACATCGATGGCCCGGCTGGCTCGGGCTGGCAGGCGCTTCAGGGGCGTGTTGTTGTAGGCCATGTACAGGCTGCCGGCGCTGGGGCGCAGGCGGCCCACCTCGTTGCCGTAGCTGTCGGGTATCGAGCGCCACTGCCGGGTTGCCCCTACCCCCGACAACACATACAGCCCCCGAAACTGCGCCACGGTATAGACGTGGCCCCGGTACGAAGTCAGGCGCTGAAATACGCCCTGCGGCTCGGCGCTGATGGGCACTTCTTTGGTCCAGTTGCGGTAGTCGAGCAGGTTGATGGCCGAGCTAATGCGCCCCCGCAGCACACCCTGCGAGGTACTGGCAAAAATGGTATCGTGCACTACGGCCGTGCCATACACCGTCACGGCCTGCCCGCCTGCGCCGATGGCGCTATACGTGTCGCGCACCTCAAACTTGGTGAGGTCGAGCACTAGCAGGCCCAAGGGACTGGACAAGTACGCCACGCCATTATAGACCTGAATTTCGGTAATGACTTTAGAAAGCGGCGTGCTCTTGCGCAGCACGTCGGTGATATTTTTCACCGAGCCATCGGGGCGTAGCAGGTCCAGGTTGCCGTTTTGGTAGGCCACGATGACCTGGCTGCTGGCCGAATCGTAGGCCACCGTGCTCACGCTGACATCGCTGAGGCCATCGCGGCGCGAGAGGCGCTGCGTGGTGCTCAGGTTTTTATCGTAGTAATAAAAAGACGACTCATCGGCCACGTACAGGCGGTCGCCGGCATCGGCCAGGGTGCGGGGGTGATTGGCGGGCAGGTGCAGCTGCCAGTCGCCATAAGCCACACCCTGGGCGTGGCCAGCCAGCGCCAACAAACTAAAAACCAATAACAGCGGGGAGAAGTAGCGCATAAGCAGCAAAGAAGCAGAAGCAAAGAAATGGCCCGACCCTAACGCCGGGCCGGCTGGCTTAGTGCGCCACCGCGACGCGGACTTTTACAGCCCACGCACGCTGGCAGACAGTTGCCCACCCGCGGGCTACAAAGCCCGCGCCACGGCGGCCCGCGCCGCTTCGATAAGTGGCCGGGCCGTTGGCCCCGCTAAGAAACACGGCCGGCAGCGCGCCTCATAGGCCTCAGCCTCGCCCAGCAGCACCTGGCTTTCGCTGGCCGAGAGGCGGTAGGAATACGCCGCCAGCTCGCCGCAGCACACGCACACGGCGTGCACCTTGGTCACAAACTCGGCGGTGGCCAGCAGCGCGGGCATAGGCCCAAAGGGCCGGCCGCGATAGTCCATATCGAGCCCCGCCACAATGACGCGGATGCCGCCGTCGGCCAGCTGGCGGCACACATCTACCAAAGACTCGTCAAAAAACTGCGCTTCGTCGATGCCGACTACGTCGGCCGAGCCGCCGGCCAGCAGCAGGATTTCGCTAGGCGACTGCACCGGCGTCGAGCGGATGCTATTCTGGTTGTGGCTCACCACGTCTTGGTCGTGGTAGCGGGTATCGAGGGCGGGCTTGAAGATTTCGACTCGCTGGCGCGCAATGCGGGCGCGGGTGAGGCGGCGAATTAACTCCTCGGTTTTGCCCGAAAACATGGAGCCGCACACGACCTCCAGCCACCCGCGGCGGCGCAAAAAATCAACAGGACGATGGGGCTCGGTAAACAAGGTTAGTCAGGTAAGGAGGTGCGAAAATGCCAGATGGCTAGACGGTCCGCACTAAAACAAAAGAACTACTTCAACGCCAAAAAAGCTCGTGCTATGGCGTTTCGCGCAGGATTTTGCAGGGTTAAAACGCAGCGTTTCGCAGTCTCTCAACGGAAAAATACTGCGAAACCCTGCGTTTTAACCCTGCAAAATCCTGCGCGAAATTACACCACGAATTTACCCCAAATACTCGACGTGCGGCAGCTTGGCACCCTCGGGCACGCGGCCCACGGCGTCGGCCTCGGGTAGGCGGGCCTGGCAGGTGAGGCGCTCGGTGGGCAGCAGGCGGCCGGCGGCGCGGTAGCGCAGCTCGGGCTCGGTGAGGGGCGTCAGGTTTTCGGCCCCGGCCACTAGCTGCACGCGGCAGGTGGTGCAGCGGCCTTTGGCCCCGCAGGCGTGGTGCCAGTCGTGGCCGGCGCGCTGCACGGCGGCCAGCAGCGTAGCACCGGCCGGCACCACAATGGGCGGGCCGGGCAGGTTTTCGATAGTAAGCAGGGGCATTTGTGGCTAACTTGGCGGCGAAAAGCGCCGGACCCACCCGGCAATAATATGCAGGACGAATATAGCCTCGCCAAGTGCGAGCAATACGGCCGCCGCCTCGCCACCCGGCTGTGCCAGCAGTACTTTGGCCCCCAGCCCGATGCCACCCTCGATGGCCCCGCGCTGCTCAAGTTTACGCCCGTGCGCCAGCTCAATCTGCTGGTGCTGCGCCAGCTATTGGGCCGCTGGCAGCAAGAGGCGCAGCAGCTGCGCAGCCCGTACTTCAACTTTGAGGCGGAGGCCGTGCGCACGGCCCTCACGCAGTTTATGAACGTGCTCTCGCGCCACATTCGCCTCGACCGGGCGGCGCTGGAGCCCCTGCTGGCCCAAGCCGCCGCCGACACGCTGCTGCTGGCCACCAACCCGGCCCTGGCCTTCGAGCGCCTGCTGCTGCCCGCCCCCGCCGGCGATGCCGACGAGCCTGTGCCCCTAGCGCAACTGCGCGACGGCCTGCGCTACCTCGACCAAGACAAAGACTATTACCAGGGCTTTATCGAGAGCCTGCCCACCAGCAATGCCCCGCTGGGCCGCGATTTTCTCACCCAGCGCTTTGCCCTGTACCAAGCCAAAACACCGAAATCGGTCGAGGCTATGCCGCGCTTGGTGGCGGCCTTTAGTGCCTTGCTGCCCCTCACCGAGGCCGACCTTTGGGGCGATGGCCCCGCTAAGCCCGCACAGGCTGCCAGCGCAGTCGTTCCGGCCCTAGCCCCGCCCACTCCGGCACCCGCTCCACCTAGTCCGGCCCCGGCTGCCTCGGAACCTGTGGCGGTCGCCCCGGTACCCGCCCCAGTCGCTCCAGCACCTGTTACAGTGGCCCCGGCAGCCGCCCCAGTCGTTCCGGCTGTGGCTCCGGATGCTCCGGCAACCAGCACAGCAGCTAGTCCGATGCCGCTCTACGAGAAGCTCAAAGCTACCCAGCCCGCTACCTCGCACCTTGCCGAAACGCTCCGGCACAGCGCTCAGGGCACGGCTTCCCCGCTGGCCGAGCGCAGCGCGCCCAAAGTAGCCAGCCTGCGCAATGCCATTTCTATTAATCAGCGCTTTAGCTTTATAAACGAGCTGTTCAATGGTGAAAACGCGGAATACCACGCTGCCATTCAACACCTCGATGAGCTGCCCACGGCCGATGCCGCTATGGCCTACGTGCGCCAGGAGCTAGCCCAGCGCTACGACTGGGCCCGTAAGGAAGAGCACGTGGGCAAACTGCTCAAGCTGATTGAGCGCAAGTTTGCCACCGCCTAGCGCATGGGGGCGCTCGTGAGCAGGCTACTGGGGCCGGGCCGCCTGCGGCGCTGGCTGCTGCCGTGGGCGCTGGGCCTGGGCGCGCTGCTCAACCTGGCCTACCCCATGTATGTGCACTACGACTTCT
>JBPBQK010000116.1:0-25462 GCA_050954845.1 Janthinobacterium lividum | reverse complement strand
GCTGCCCGCACCCGCGAGGCGCTGACCACCGCCCTGCAAGCGGCCCTGGCCTGGATAACGGCCGAAGATGCCCAAAATTGGTTTGACCACTGCGGTTATCATCTACACTGACTGCGAAACTGCTCTAGCTGCGGCCCCAGCCTGAACCTTTGGCGCAGCCGGCCCGTACCTTTCACTTGGGCTGTCCGTACCTTGGGCGGCTGGCGGCCGGTGCCGCCGCAGTCGCGTGTTTCATCTTCTACATTTCCAGTTATGTACTCCTACGGAATTGGTGGACAGGAGCGTAAGCTCGACAATGCATCCGAAGCTATATCGGATATTCCCCTCAATCGCACCCTCTTGGTGCAAAAGCTCACCACCAACACGCCCCTGCGCGCCCAAGTGGTCGAAGGCCTGAAAACGCCCGAAGCCGTTTTTGCCCATTTTAAGCCTGAGGTAGCGGTCGATTTTACCGACGCCGATGGCGTGAACGTGCCCGAAAAGCTGCAATTTGCCTCGTTGGGCGATTTTGGTAAAAAAGGCATCATCAACCAGAGCGACTTCCTAAAAAGTCTGGCCGCCGAAACCGACGACCTGAATAAATTGCTGCGCCAGCTCAAATCCAACAAGATTTTGAAGGCCGCGCTGGAAAACCCCGAAACCAAAGCCGCCTTCCTTCAGGCTATTCAGGCCATGATGGACGAGTTGGCTTAATTCCCGCGTTTCATATCCTGTTTTTCTGCTCCTTTTCTACTATATATGGCTATCGAACAGCAAGATGCCGCTGCGCCCGGTTACCGCGCCCGCGAAGCGGCTCCTTCCCTCGAACAAAGCACCCAGGCGCTCCTCAAAGTAGGCGGCTTCGATTTGCTGGAAACCACCATTGACGGGGCTTCCAACCTCAACCCCGAAAAGAAAGCTCGCAAAAAGATTTTTTTGTCGGAAGACAGCAAAAAAGGCGACCGCAAGCAGCTCAAAAAGCGCCTGGCGCTCTGGCACAAGCTTTTGAGCGAAACCGACTCGATAGCCGATGCCGTAGAGAAAGGCCAGGAGCGTGTGGAAGCCACCGAGCAACAGCTCGTCGACAACCTCAAAACGGCCGTGGAAGCTACCCACGAACTTGAGCAAGCCTACCGCTCGGTGGCGCTGTTCTTCAAGAATACCGACCTGGATTCGGTGAAGAATATTTCCATCATGAACGCTGACAAGGACCAGCTGCAAGACCTTGACAATACGACGTTTATCGACGCTGTATCGCAGGAACTGGAGCAGAACTACGACCGCCTCGACCTGCGCGACAACTACTCGCTGCTGGTGGTGCCCGGCTACTTGGGCTCGAACAAAGTGATTGATAAGTGGGCCAAAATCGCCCACAAGAATAAAGTAATGATGGTCACCGACTTCGAGCACTACGACACGCCCGAAGACGTGATTGAGCTGTTCGAGGAAGCCAACCTGACGGGGGCCGAGGCACACAAATCCAACGTGATTATGGCCGCCAACTGGCTGGTGGGCCGGGGCAAGCTCGAAGAAATCGGCGAAGAAGAAGACCTGTTCGTGCCGCCGTCGTCGGCGCTGGCGGGCCGTATTTATGCTACGCTGGCCTCGCAGGTCACGGCGGGCCGCAAGCACGGCACGCTCAATGAAGTAGAAGGCGTGAAATTTCCGCTCCGCAAAAGCGAGATTGCCAACCTGGAAAAAATCGGCCTCGTGCCGATGGTAAACGAGTACGGCCGCGTAATGGCTTTCTCGGCCAAAACGCTGTTCAATGGCGATAACATCGGCTTGCAGACCTACTCGGTGGTGCGCGTGTTCGACTACGTGACCAAGGTGCTCATTGACTTCCTCAATCGCCGCGCCTTCGAGAACTGGGACCACAACATGCGCATGGACATTCAGGGCCAGATTGTGCGCTTCCTGGACAGCATTGCGGGGCCAGGCAAATTGATTGAGAAATTTTCGGTCAAAAAATTTGAGCGCGACCCCGACCAGAAGGACCGCATTTTGCTCGACATTCACATGGTGCCGTATTTCCCGGCCAAAACCTTCCTGGTATCGCTGGATGGTACCAAGGGTGACGACCCTGATAACCCCGACCGTGACTGGAACGCAGAATACGCGCAGCAATAAATAGTGCCGCAAATAGTGTTATTTTTCGGTAAAATACCGCTCAAATTCAATCGGTAAGCTTAACTTCGAATCGGGGAGCGCGTATAGCCAAACCGAAGTATTCATTTCCACCTCTTTCTTTTTCCAACATGGCTTCTTTTAGTGCAGTTTTTGACGCTGCTGGCAGCGAAGAGTGCGAAGTAGTGAGCTGCGGCTACTCCTTCAATCAAACCACTGATGACAAGGGTCGGCCCTCGTCCGTTGTGCAAGGCGGTACTATCAAGGTGACCATTGTGTCGACCGATAGTGTAAAACTCATCAGCTGGATGCTGGACCCCTACAAGCGAGCCGATGGTAAAATCGTCTTCAAACGCGGTGACCAGGACTCGAAGATGAAAGAAATTGCGTTCAAAGAAGCTTACTGCGTAGGCTACGCCGAAAGCTTCGACGCCCGTGGTGCCGAAACGCAAGCTTCTATGGTATTGAGCCTGGTTATCTCGGCCAACAAAATCGACGTAAACGGTGCTACCCTCGATAATAAGTGGGTATAACCGATTGCTGACTTAGTCTTTATTGAAAGCCCTGCCGAAAAATCGGCAGGGCTTTTTTGTGTTTCTATGGCGGCTATTCTTTTACTGGGCTTGCGCTGCTACTCGGGCGTGCCCATGGTAAGCCTCGCAGTGCTAGGTTAGGCAACGGGCTGCCCGGTTTTGCTGTGGCCAAGCCTTGGGGCGGGGTAGTCGCGGGCGGCGGCCTACTTAGCGGGGGCGCAGAGGTGAGGGGCGCCGCCGAGGGCGGGCACTAGGCTTGGGCACCAGGGGGCAGGAGGGCGGCGGCTGCGGGCCTTCCGGCGAAAACGCAGCGCAGTACTTAGCCGCCCAGCAAGTGCCACACCCCACGGCCGGCACAAGTGGCAGGGGGGCATCGGCGTGCAGGCGGCCAGTAATATCGGGAGTCATAAAGGATAGATGTTGACTGGTTGGCGACGGAAAGAGGAAGCGAAAAACGGACTGCTTATTGGACGGGCCTGACTAAGGGGAAATTGGAGTATCAAAGGTCGGGGCAACCAATTGCAATATTCCGTCTTTTACATATCAACTACTGTTTTCCGGCTTCGAACAAGGCTAATTACTGGCTGAATAAAAAACTCGTGCTTAGTATCGCCAACATACTGATAGTCTGAATTTGCACAATGCGCAGAACCGCACAGCACGCAGGCGGCCGGCGCGGGGTTGTACCTTTGGGTATCATGTTGCCTTCTCCCCTTTTGGCCGCGCCGGTGGTGGCCCCGGTGGCTACCCGCCCCTTCTTGGCCGAGGTGGCCCACGAGCTGCTGGCCACCTACGACGACGATACCTTTTCTGACCTCGTGGTGATAGTGCCCACGCGCCGCGCTGTGGTGTATTTGCAGAATGAACTGGCTTTGGCCACGCCCGATGGCCAGGCGCTCTGGTCGCCGCGCATCGCAGCCATGGAAGACTACATGGTGGAGCGCGCTGGCGTGCAGGTAGAGGAGCCTATCGCCCTGCAACTGCTGCTGTTTGATATTTTTAAAGGCATTGACCCTGAGTTGAATTTCGACCGCTTCGTGGGCTGGAGCGGGCTATTGCTGCAAGACTTTTCGAACCTCGACCAAAACCTGGCCGACACCAAAGAGGTGTTTGAGTACCTCTCCGAGGCCAAGGCCCTGGAGCGCTGGGACCTCGACCCCGAAAAGAGTAAAACCGACGGCCTCACGCGCTACTTCAGCTTCTGGGACCAGCTCGCCCGCGTGTACCACGAGCTCAAGCGCCGCCTCAAAGCCGACCACCTCGCCTACCCCGGCCTGGCCTACCGCGAGGCTGTGCGCCGCCTGCAAACCGAGCTGCGCGACCCGGCTAAGCCCGCGCCGGCCCACCACATTTTTGTGGGCCTCGGCGGCCTAAGCCGATCGGAGGAAAAGTTTATCAACCTGCTGCACAAGGCGGGCCGGGCCAATTTGTACTTCGACGCCGACCCGTTTTATATGGAGGCCGACTCGCCCAACCGCGCCGGCCAGCTGCTGCGCCGGTACTGGAGCAAGTGGGATTTGCCCCGCGATACCTTCACGCTGCAAGAGCACCTGCGCGGCCGGCCCCACCACATCCGGCTGCTGGGCGTGGCCAATGCCAGCATGCAGGGCAAACTGGCGGGCCAGCTTTTGGCCGAAGCCCGCCAGCTAAACCCCACCGCTACCGTAGCCGTGGTGCTACCCGATGAAACGCTGCTACTACCCGTGCTGCACGGCCTGCCGCCCGCCGATGTGGTGCCCGAGTTCAACGTGACGATGGGCTTGAGCTTCCAAAGCACGGCTTTGTTTAACCTGGTCGACTTGCTGTTTGAGGTGCACCTCACGGGCATTCGGGAGGGCGAGCCGGGCAAGGACTACGGGGTACCGAAGTACCACCACCAGGCCGTGACCAAGCTGCTGGCGCACCCCTTTTTGCGCCGCTACGAGCAGTGGCAAGACGAGCAAGCCGACCAGCCGCAGTACCACCATTTGCTCGAAAAAATCTGCCAGCAAATTGTGAAACGGCAGATGGTGCTGCTGCCCGCCACCGAGCTGCTGAAGCTGGGCCACGGCCACCCGCTCATCGAGGCGCTGTTCAAAACCTGGGACAACTGCGATAATATTATCGCGGCCTGCTACACTATTATCGACCTGCTCAAGCAGGTGTACGGGCACGACCACACGGCCATCGAGGCCGAGTATTTGTACCTGTTTTACACGCTGGTGCGGCAGCTTCAAACGGCTTTCGATTGCCAGCAGCAGCGGTTGAGCGTGCGCTCGTTCCGGCGTTTCTTGTACGACCAGATGCGCAACACGCGCCTGCCCTTCGCCGGCGAGCCGTTGGCCCAGGTGCAAATAATGGGCTTGCTCGAAACCCGCGCGCTGGACTTCGACCACGTCATCATCTTGAGCTGCAACGAGAACTCGCTGCCCGCGCCCAAGCGGCAAAATTCCTTATTCCCCTACGATGTCCTAACCGAGTTTAAGCTACCCACCTACGCCGACGCGGAGGCCACGGCGGCCTATAATTTTTGGCGGCTCTTGCAGCGGGCGAGCCGCGTGGATTTGGTGCACGTGCTGCCGGGCGCCGAGGGCGTGCGCACAGGCGAGCGAAGCCGGTTTTTGCGGCAGCTGGAGTTTGATTTGGCGGCGCAGAACCCGATGCTAGTGGTGGAGGATAGAGTGGTGGGCGTGCCGGCTGAGGCGCATAACTCACCCAGCCGGGGAACCTCACCCCCCAGCCCCCTCTCCAAAAAAGAGGGGGAGCCGAACGATAACGAACGCACTTCAGCGTCAGGCTCTCCCCTCTTTTTTGGAGAGGGGGGCCGGGGGGGTGAGGTTGCCCCGGCGAGCGAGAAAGCTGGCGACCTGGTCCTCGAAAAAGACGACCTCATGCTCACTGCCCTACGCGGCGTGCTCGAGCGCGGCCTCTCCCCTTCCGCCCTCAACGAATACATTTCCTGCACCCTCAAATTCTACTTCTCGCGCCTGGCCCGCTTTCAGGAAAACGAAGAAGTGGAAGAAGCCCTCGGGGCCGACGGCTTCGGCACCGTAGTCCACGATTCGCTGGAGCATTTGCTTAAATCATTCGAGCTGGAAAAGCGCGACCTCACCGCCGCCGACCTGCCCGAGTTGCTCAAGAAAGTGCCCGCCGAGGTGCAGCGCCAGCTGCGCAAAGAGGAAGACGACCGCCAGGCCCGGCCCGACGACGGCCTCAACCACGTGCTGGGCCAGGTGGCGGTGCGCCTCATTCGCAAGTACTTAGAAAGCCTGCCGCACCAGCCCGGCGTGCTGCCGCTCCGCATCGCAGCCCAGGAAACGGCAATGGTCGCCACGGTATTTGCCGACGTGCCGGGCCGGGCCGAGTTGCTGCCCGTGCGCATCCTGGGCCGGGCCGACCGCATTGACACGCTGCCCGATGGCCGCCGCCGCGTGGTCGATTACAAAACCGGCCTCGTAGAGCGCCGCGAGCTGAATCTGCGCGGTACCCAAAAGCCGCTGAGCGCCGCCGAAACCGTGGAGCGCCTGCTCACCGAAAGCTCCTCCGGGGCCGACAAGGTGCGGCAGCTCTGGCTCTACCGCTTTATGCTGGAAAGCGACGAGTTTAACCCCGCGCCGCCCGGCTCGGAGGCAGCGATACTATCCTTGCGCAAGATTGATGATGGCTTGCTGATGGCTCCGCTCGACTTCATCACCGAAGGCACTGGCGAGCCGGATTTCCTGAAGGCCAGCGCCGAACTGGTGGCGCGGCTGGCGCGGCGCGTGCTCGACCCTACCGAGGCCATTCGTAAAACCGATGACCTAGCTAAATGCGAATATTGTCCGTATCGAGGTATCTGCGCTAGGTGAAGCTTTTGCGAGAATCGATTGTCATTGCGAGGAGGAACGACGAAGCAACCTCTCCTTCACGGTCGCGAACGCAAGAACACGTCCGGCACATGCAAAAGGAAAGGTTGCTTCGTCGTTCCTCCTCGCAATGACAACTACGTCCCAACCCATGGCCCAAAAACGCATTTACCGCCTACTCAACCCGCTGCTGCTTTGGCGCTTGCGCCACGTCAGCGAGCGGGTGTATGTGGTGTGGCTGGCGGGGCTGGTGGGCGTGCTGGCGGGCCTGGCGGCGGTGGCCCTCAAAACGGCCGTGCACTGGCAGCAAGCCCGCCTGGCGGCGGCCGTAACCGAGCCCAACCGGGTGTTTGCGTTGTCGATTTATCCCATTATCGGCATCACGCTCACGGTATTGGTGACGAAATATTTGCTGGGCGGCAACCTAGGCCGGGGCATCGGGCCGATTATTTACAGCACAGCCCGCGAAAACTCCATTGTGCCGCGCTCTAAGCTGTATTCGCAGCTGGTCACGGCATTTCTCACGGTGTCGTTTGGGGGCTCGGCGGGCACGGAGGCCCCGATTTCGGTGACGGGCGCAGCCATTGGCTCTAATGCGGCGCGGGTGCTGCGGGCGGGGCGGCGGCGGCGGCGGTTGCTCACCGGGTGCGGGGCGGCGGCGGGCGTGGCGGCCATTTTTAATGCGCCCATCGCGGGCGTGTTGTTCGCGGTAGAAGCCATTTTGTTGGAGCTGCCGGCGCAGTATTTTATCCCGCTGCTCATTTCGTCGGCCACGGCTACGGTGGTGTCGAAGGCCCTGTATGCGGGCCAGCCGTTTGCGCTCATTACCAATTCGTGGGTCTTGAACACAGTGCCGTTTTATGCAGTGCTGGGGCCGATTACGGCCATGTTTTCGGTGTACATGATTCGCACATACCACTGGTTCGACCACTTTGTGGAGCGCTGGCCGGGGCTGCGCTGGCAGAAAGTGCTGGTGGGTGGCGCGGCGCTGGGCTTGCTTATTTTTCTGTTTCCGCCGCTCTACGGCGAGGGCTATACTACGGTGGTAGAGAAGCTGTTGGCTGGCCACGCCCAAGACCTCACCGACGGCAGCCTGTTCTCGGTGTACGGCGACAATAGCGTGGGGTGGCTGCTGGTGCTGGTGTTTTGCACCATGATGACCAAGGTCGTCGCCACCAGTATTACCGTGGGGGCTGGCGGCAATGGCGGCATGTTTGGCTCGTCGCTGGTGGCGGGGGCGCTGTGCGGGTTTTTGTTTGCGCGGCTGGTCAATATGACCGGGCTGGTGGTGCTGCCCGAGGTGCATTTTGTGGTGCTGGGCATGGCCGGCGTGCTGGCGGGTGTGGTGCACGCGCCGCTCACAGCCATCTTTTTGATTGCCGAAATCACGGGTGGCTACGCGCTGTTTGTGCCCCTGATGCTGGTCACGAGCTTTTCCTACCTCATTACCAAGCACTTCGAGCCCTACTCGGTGTACACCCGCAAGCTCACCCTGAAGGGCGTGGACGTGTACGCTAACCGCGACAGCGACCTGCTTTCACGCCTCGACCTGCACCGCCTCATCGACACCGATTTTGTGCCCCTGCGCCCCAGCGCCACGCTCGGCGAGCTGGTTGATATCTTTCGCCAGGCCCACCGAAATGTGTTTCCGGTGGTGAGCAAAAGTGGCCTGCTGCGCGGCATCATCACCCTCGATATGGTGCGCGACACCCTCTTCGACGGCGCGCACTACACCACCACCAAAGTGCGCGGGCTGATGCAGCCCGCTCCCGCCCTCATCAGCCCCACCGACAGCGTCGAGCACGCCCTCGAATTGCTGGAGCACACCGCTACACCGGCCCTGCCCGTGGTCGATGCTGAGGGTTTGTATTTGGGTTTTGTCACGAAATCGGCCATCCTAGCCCGCTACCGCCGCGAGTTGATTGAGGAAGGGCAGGTGTAATAGTCAACTCAATTTTGACACATTCGGGGTAGAGACGCAACATTTTGCGTCTGTCGTTGCTGAGTAACGTAACCTAACGCAAGACGCAAAGTATTGCGTCTCTGCCCCGCTCTGACAATGCCGAAACCTCTTGAAGCATAGCATACCCAATTCTCCTTTGGCCACCGCTTCGGGGGCTCCGCTGGTGGCCATAGTAGGCGGCGGCCCGGCTGGCCTACTGGCCGCCCAGCACTTGGCCGAAGCCGGCTTTCGGGTGCAGGTATTCGAGCAAAAAGCCACCGTGGGCCGCAAATTTCTGGTGGCCGGCCACGGCGGCTTCAACCTCACCAATGGCGAATATGCGGCGACTTTCGCTGAGCACTATGGTGCGGCGGCCCCGTTTTTTGCTGAAGCACTCGCCCACTTCTCCCCCACCGATTTGCGCCAGTGGGCCGCCGACCTGGGCATCGCCACCTTCGTGGGCACCAGCGGCCGTGTATTTCCCGAAGCCCAGCACAAGCCCGCCGACCTACTTCGCGCCTGGCTGCACCGCCTGGCCGAGCTAGGCGTGGCACTGAAAACCCGCCACCGCTGGCTAGGCTTCGCGGGCGCAACCGGCCTGCGGTTTCTCAACGAAATCACCGAGGAAGAATTCACCCTGGAGCCCGCCGCCACCGTGCTGGCGCTGGGTGGGGCCAGCTGGTCCCAAACCGGCTCCGATGGCCACTGGACGCAGTTTTTGGCTGGAATTGGCGTGCGCTGCCAGCCCTTCGCCCCCAGCAACTGCGGTGCGGAGGTGGCTTGGTCGGCCTTTTTCAAAGAGAAAATTGGCCGCGCCCCACTCAAAAACATTACCCTAAGCTGCGGTGGCCACACGGTGCGCGGCGAACTCATGCTTACCGACTACGGCCTGGAGGGCACGCCCGTGTACGCCCTCACGCCCCAGCTGCGCGCCGCGCTGGCGCAGGGCCAGCCCGCTTGGCTGCACCTGAATTTAAAGCCTGATTTAGCCCTGGAAGAAGTGCAGCGCCGGCTGGCTCGCCGCCGACCCAGCGACTCGCTGGCCTCTTTTTTAGGCGGTGCATTCAGCCTGAAAGCGCCCGTGCCGACGCTGCTACGCGAGTTGGCCGCGCCGGCCGCCGACTTAGCAGGCTCGCTCACGGCGCTGGCTATTCCGGTGGTTGGCTTGCGGCCGCTGGCGGAGGCAATTTCCTCGGCGGGCGGCGTGGCTTTTTCGGAAGTAACTGAGGGACTGATGCTACGCCAGCGGCCTGGCACCTTCGTGGCCGGCGAAATGCTGGATTGGGAAGCGCCCACGGGCGGCTACTTGCTGCAAGGCTGCTTCAGCACTGGCGCGTGGGCGGCGCGGGCAATTGTCAATGAGCAAAAAAGTACTATACTCTTTTCCTAGTCATTGATAACTGACTTTTCCTCCGCCTCCCGCAAAATCTGCTTGGCCTCGCCGAGCAGGCGGCGGCCGGGGTTCAACTCGTCGTGGGCGATGAGGGCGAAGAGCAGCAAAAACGACACGATGGGCAGCAACCAGCCCAGCGCAAACCACAACCAGAACGAGCGGCCCCGCGAAGCGGCGCAATACCCGGTCATGATGGGAATAAAGGAGATAGCCACCACCATGACCAAGAGCATGTCAATAAAGAACATAAGCTGAGCAGGATAAGGGCTGGAAATAGGGCGGCCGGACTTCCCGGCTGCTACCCCGAAGGTACGATTTTTTGCGCACTTTAGGGCAGGTAAGCGGGCGCGGGCATTACTGTTTAGTCCAATTCTACGTAGGGGAATATATCGGAACCCCTGGTACTATGACTCCTTCCTCGCCGGCGCCGCCACCGGCCCGCCCCACCGCCTCCTTTCTGCCCCCTATGTGGGAACACCAAAGCCTGTTTCGCGTTTCAGCACAGCTGTTCGCCGAAGGTATTTTCAACCTGCTCGACCGCAATCTGCGGCCAGAGGTTTTTTTGCTGGGCTTGGCCTCGGGGCGCGAGGAAGACGACCCGCACAGCGTGGTAGTCGAGCCGCCCACGCTGCGCTACTCGCCGCAAGATTTTATGGGCATCAAGACGCTGGCCGCTTCGTTTGAAGTCGATGCCGGCCCGCGCGACAACGTGTACCACCTGCACCCACAGGACCACGACCGCATGGAAAAGCAGCACTGGTACGAGCTGGTGTGCCGCGCTACCGAGCAGACGGTCTGCGAGTTGGTGGAAACCCGGCAGGAAGCCCGCCGCACGTTTTGCTCCACGCCCCTCAGCCTCAATGGCTACCTGGTGGTGCTGGTGGTGCAGCTGGCTGCCGGCCCCTACAATGCCTACTACACGCTGCCAGGCAAGGCCACGTCGAGCCGCCCGGCCTCGCTGCCCCACGCCGCCGTGCTGGAGTTTTTGCACGAATGCACCCGCGCTTTGCGCGAAGCGGATACGGCTGATAATGAGCAGCCGGTCCTCGACCGCGACTACAACGAAGTGCTGCGTGGGGCCGGCCGCCGCCTGATGCTGCGCATTTCGCCCGGCAGCGCCCACGGGCTCTACGATGCCTGTCTGGGCATTGCGGCCCTGCGCCACGAGGGCGGCGAGGGCCAGGGCACCATGCTGCTGGCCCGCCGCCAGCACGCGGCCATCACGCCGGTTTTGACCCTGGAAGCGCCTGTGCCCCTGCGCGACCACCGCTCTATTCGTAAGCTACTGGAACTCACTGAGGGGCGCACCGGGCTGGTGTCCGATGCCTCGCACGTGTTTGGGCTGGGCTACGCGGTGGAGGAAGACGACCCCAAGTACGAGCCGCTGGCTACCGTGCAGTTTACCAACCACTACGGCTGGGAATTACGCCACGGCGGCCATACCCTCATGCGGGTGGTCAGCAACACGCCGCGCCTGCCCCAAAGCAAGGTGCAGGCCGATAATTTTGCCCGCGTGGCCCACCAGGTTTTCCCCAACCTCACCGACGATGAGGTGGCTTACCTCTGGGAATTGGCTCTTGAAGCCTCGGCCCAAAGTCACGGTACTATGCTCTGCATCAGCACCGGAGCCAAGGCTGAGGCTGAGCGCTTGCGCCGCCAATGCTTCCGGGTGGTGCCCCGCGTGATGACGCCGCCCGTGCTGCGCCAAGCCTCTTCTATCGATGGGGCCGTGTTGGTGGAGCCCGATGGGACGTGCTTCGCCATTGGGGTAATTTTGGATGGGCAGGCCACCGAAAAGGGCGATAGCAGCCGGGGCGCTCGCTACAATTCGGCCGTGCGCTATACCAGCTCGTCGCCCTACCCCTGCCTGGCGGTGGTAGTAAGCGAGGATGGCTGGATTGACCTGCTGCCTTCGACGCTGCATACGTAGGGTTTTTCGCCAATAAAGCAGTTCTTTTGCATTGTCATTGCGAGGAGGAACGACGAAGCAAGCTTTCCTTCACACCAGCGAACGTTGGCTAAGTGTGAAGGAAGGCTTGCTTCGTCGTTCCTCCTCGCAATGACAGCCGCTTTTACCTCCCCACTTTCTCACCCACTACTATCCACATGATACTTATTGCCGACGGCGGCTCGACCAAAACTAACTGGTGCCAACTCTCCGACGAGGGCCAGCGCGTGTACTTCAACACCCAGGGCTACAATCCTGATTTTGTGGATACTGCCTTCATCGTAGCGTCGCTCAACAAAGACCTGCCCGAGGATTTGCCCCGCGCCGAAGTGCGCGAAGTTTATTTTTACGGGGCTGGCGTATCGAGCCCTGCTAAGGCCGAAGTAATCGCTGCCGCCATGCGCCAGGTATTCTCGGGGGCCAATAAAGTGGAGGTTACTGAGGACCTGCTGGCCGCCGCCCGTGCCCTGCTGGGCCACGAGCCGGGCTTTGCCGCCATCCTGGGCACGGGCACCAATTCGTGCATCTACGACGGCGAGAAAATCACGTATAACGTTGATTCACTGGGCTATTTCCTGGGCGACGAAGGCAGCGGCTCGTACTTGGGCAAGCGCCTGCTGCGCGACTACCTGCGCGGCCTGCTGCCCGATGGCCTCAGCGAGGCCCTCCAGGCAGAGTACAACATCGGCTCGCGCAACGATATCATCGACCGGCTCTACAACCAGCCGCTGCCCAACCGCTATCTGGCTAGCTTCGCCAAGTTTTGCTACGACCATAACAACGTGAGCTACTGCCGCCAAATCGTGGTCGATGCCTTCGAGGCGTTCTTCCAAAACCTGGTGCTGCACTACCCCAACTATCAGGACCTGACCTTCAACTGCATCGGCTCGGTGGGGTATAATTTCCGCGATGCCCTCACGCAAGTGGCTAACAGCCACGGCATGCAGGTCGGCAAAATCATCCGCTCGCCTATTGATGACTTGGTGAGCTTCCACGAAGGCTAGGCTTTTGCTGGTCTGACTCTGAAACCCCGTCCGTCATGCTGAGTTTGTCGAAGCATCTTGGCTGGTTCGTTGGAATACTAATTCTCACGTAACCAGTAAAGATGCTTCGACAAGCTCAGCATGACGGACGTTTCTATTCTGCCTCTATGAAATTCTTCTCTTTATTAAGCAGCGCTTTGCTGGCAGCAATGCTAGGCAATGCGGCCCACGCTCAAACGCCTACCCCCACCGGCGATGTATTCGTAGATGCCAAAGGCGTGCTACGCTGGCAAAAATCCAAGCAGGAAGTGGCGCTGTTTGGGGTCAACTATACTGCGCCCTTCGCCTACTCCTATCGCGCCCTCATCAAGCAAGGTATCAAGCCCGAAGACGCCATCGACCAGGATGTGTACCACCTGAGCCGACTGGGCGTGGATGCTTTTCGGGTCCACGTCTGGGATATTGAGATAACCGACACGGCCGGCAACTTGCAGCAAAACGAGCATCTGCGCCTGCTTGACTACCTGATTACCAAGCTTAAAGAGCGTAATATCAAGATTATCCTCACGCCCATTGCCTACTGGGGCAATGCCTACCCCGAACCTAAAAACACAGGCAAAGGCTTCTCCAGCATTTACGATAAAGGCGTAGCCTATACCAACCCGCGCGCCATTCGGGCGCAGGAAAACTACCTCGGCCAGTTCCTCAACCACCGCAACCAGTACTCGGGCCTGCTCAATCGCGAAGACCCCGGCATCATCGCCTACGAGGTGTGCAACGAGCCGCACTACCACCTGCCCCTGGCCCCGGTTTTGAGCTTCGCCAACCGTATGGTGGCCGCCATGCGCGCCACGGGTTTGAAGAAGCCCATTTTCTACAACATCGCCGAAAGTCCACAGGTACACGATGCTATTCTAGATGCCAACGTGCAGGGCTTTACCTTCCAGTGGTATCCCGAGGGCTTAGTGGCCGGGCACGAGTTGAAAGGCAATTTTCTACCCTACGTGGACCAATATCCGCTGCCATACAAGGGCGATAAGCGCTTCGATAACAAGGCCAAGATGGTGTACGAGTTTGAGTCGGCCGATGTGTTGCAACCGATTATGTACCCGTTCATTGCTAAGAGCTTCCGCGAGGCGGGCTTCCAGTGGGCCACCCAGTTTGCCTACGACCCGATGGGTATCGCGGGTTATAACACGGAGTACCAGACGCACTACCTCAACCTGGCCTACACACCTGCCAAAGCCCTGAGTATGTTGATAGCCAGCCGGGTATTTCACGAAGTGAAGCGTGGCCAAAGCTTCGGCCGCTACCCGGCCGACACGGTATTTGGGGCGGCGCACGTGAGCTACCGCCAGCAGTTGAGCGAGTGGAACGCGCCCGCTGAGTTTTACTACACCAACAACACCCGCAGCCGGCCGGTGCAGCCGGGCAGCCTGCGGCATATGGCGGGTGTGGGCTCGTCAGGCGTGGTGCAGTACGGCGGCAGCGGGGCCTATTTTCTAGACCAGGTGAGTACCGGCGTGTGGCGGCTGGAAGTGATGCCTGATGCCGTGCCCGTGAGCGACCCGTTTGCCACGCCTTCGCTCAAAAAGGTCGTCACGCGCATCGCGTGGAATGAGCAGCCGCTCACCATCACGCTGCCCGACTTAGGGGCAGCTTTCTTGCTGCGCGGCCTCAATAAGGGCAATCAAGCGCAGGCCACCGCCACCAACGGCCAGTTGCGGGTGCGGCCAGGAACTTACTTGCTCACTAAATTGCCGAATGCGCAGGCGGTGCCGGCGCAAAAAATATTGGGTGTCATTGACTTGGCAGAGTTTGTGGCCCCGAACCCAACTTTTGAGCAGCCGCTGCAAGTGCGGCATCAGCCCGCGCCCCAGGCTACTGCTGGGCAGCCACTTACTATTACACTGACGGGCAGCGGCTCGGCTTTTGACTTAGCCGACAGCCTCTTGCTAGTGGCCCAGCATTACTACGGCCCCACCCGCACCCTGCCCATGCAGCGCACGGGGGCGGCCACCGCTACGGCTACCGTGCCGGCCGCCCTCACTTATCCCGGCCTGTTGCGCTACTGGCTGGTGCTGAAAAACAAGTCCGGTTCGCTGCTTACGGTGCCCGGTTTGGTGGTTGGCACGCCCCGCGATTGGGACTTTGCGGGTACTGAGGCCTGGGAGGTGCCGCTGGTGCCGGCCACTGCGCCGCTGCCGCTCTTCACCGCTGCCCTCGACCGCAATGCGGTGGAAGCCAAGGGCATCAGCTGGACTAATTGGACGGACTTCACTACCACGCCCAGCGGCGCGCAGGCGGTGCGGCTGCTCGTAAACCCGGCTAAGGCCGGGCAGCCGGCCCCAGAAGCTGGGCCGGCCTCGTCGCTGCGGGCTTACCTCGGCACTAAAACTGCCGGCCGGGCCACCGACTTAAGCAATTTCAAAGAACTGGTTATTAAAATCGCCAGCAACCAGCCGGCCAATACCCAAGTGCGGGTGGCGCTCGTGACCCGCGACGCCGTGGCGTATGAGGCCGTAGTGCCGCTGCCTGCGGCGGGAACCGAGGCGCGGGTGCCACTCAGCGCGTTGCGGGCTGCGCCGCTGCTTTTAACGCCCCGGCCCTTCCCCAGCTTTTTGCCCCTTACCTATAGCCCGGCAGGTGCGTCGCCCTTGCGGCTAGCCGAAGTGGAGGTGCTCCAACTTATTGTGGAGCAGCCGGCCAGTCTCACCGAGCAGTTGCGCGTCGATATCGAGTCGGTGACTTTGCAGTAAACCTTCGGCGTAGCAACTGCGTCTGTAGCGGGTCGGGCCTTATTCTGGCGGGAATAAGGCCCGACTTTTTAGTGAAAAAATCTTTTTGTCTACTTTTCCCACCCACTTCTATGTCTAATTCTACTCGCTTACTAGCGGCGCTCCTGCTGCTTGCCAGCTGGCTGCCCGCCGCCGCCCAAACCACGCCCGCCTTTGCCAAAGGGGCCGATATCAGCTGGGTGACGGAGATGGAGGCCAATAACTACAAGTTTTACAACAAGGCCGGGCAACAGCAGGACCTTTTTCAGCTGCTGCAAGGCGACTATGGCCTGAACACCATCCGGCTGCGGGTGTGGGTGAACCCGCCCGGCGGCTATAACAACGCGGCCGACGTGCTGGCCAAAGCCTTGCGCGCTAAGGCGCTGGGAATGCGCATTCTTATCGACTTTCACTATAGCGATGGCTTTGCCGACCCCGGCCAGCAGACCAAGCCCGCCGCCTGGCAGAACTACACCGTGGCCCAGCTTAAGCAGGCCGTGTACGACCACACCACGTCGGTGCTTACCCTGCTTCGCAACAACAATATTACCCCCGAGTGGGTGCAGGTAGGCAACGAAACCAACGACGGGATGCTCTGGCCCGAAGGCCGCGTCACGGTCAATGGCTTTGCCAATTTCGCCGCGTTCATCGACCAGGGTTATGCTGCCGTGAAGGCCGCCAGCCCCACCAGCAAGGTCATCGTGCACATTGCCAATGGGGAGAATAATAACCTCTTCCGCTACAACTTCGACGGCTTGCAAACCAACGGGGCGCGCTGGGATGTCATTGGTCTTTCGCTTTACCCCGATGCCTCGACCTGGCCCACCTACACTGCCCAGGCGCTGGCCAACATGAATGACCTGGTGAGCCGCTACCCCGGCAAAGAAGTGATGGTAGTCGAAACCGGCCTAGACAACTACGTACCCATCGCCACCCGCCAGATGCTACTCGACCTCATCGCCAAAACCCAGGCTGTGCCCGGCAACAAAGGCCTCGGCGTGCTCTACTGGGAGCCGCAGGTGTACAACTGGCAGGGCTACAACAAAGGAGCCTGGGGCGCAAACAATGCCGCCACCGTGGCGCTGGATGGCTTTCTGGCCGCGCCGCCCGCCCCGCTCATCTATAATGCCGGCTTCGAGTACACGGCGGCTACCGCCGCGCCGCTGGGCTGGGCCACCACTTCCACGGCCGATGCCGACGCCGACTACACCGAGTACAACGGCCACAGCAGCCAGTTTCGCCTCACGCACTACAAGGCCACGGCGTACAGCGTGCGTACTTCGCAAGCCCTCACCAACGTGCCCAATGGCACCTACACCCTGCGCGGCTGGGTGATGAACGGCGGCGGCCAAACCACCTGCCAGCTCTACGCCCAAAGCAGCGGCGTCGATAAAAATATCGCGCTGCCCATTGCCAGCACCTGGGCGCAGGTAAGCGTACCCGGCATCGTAGTCACCAATGGCCAGTGCGAAATCGGCCTGCGCTCGGTGGCCAACGCGGGTAATTATTGCAGCCTTGATGATGTGGAGCTGGTGCTGACTTCGGCCCTCGCCACCACCCCAGCCGCCGCCAGCCCGGCCACGGCAATGCAACTTTTTCCTAATCCTACGGCCGGCCCGCTTTCGCTGAGCTACACGCTGGCCCGGCCGGCGGCGGTGCAGGTGGCGCTGTATACCCTCATGGGGCAGCGGGTAGGCACCCTGGCCGACGTGCCGATGGCGGCAACTGGCCCGCACCGCCTCGATGTTAGCTCACTGACTAGCCTGGCTCCAGGCGTTTACGTCGTGCAGCTTATCAGTGAAGGAGTCGTAAGCAGCCAGCGGTTGGTGAAGGCGAATTAAAAAGCTTTGGTAATATGCTTAGTACGAAGGCCCTGCTGCTCGCGCAACAGGGCCTTCGTACTATATCCAGTCCGGCTATGTCCTGGCCTTTTTATGCAACACAGGTGCCACAGTGCCTAGCAAAACCAAGTTGACGCGTAGCGATGTCAGGTTCGTAGGAATAGGCGCTCATTAACCCAAGTAGAAGTACCATCATGCGCAACACTTTTTGCGTAGAGAAGCTATGGAAGACCCTCAACTACCCCCGCGCCCCGCGCAGCCTGCTGACGACCACTTGCTGGAAGAGTTAGCTGCCTTAACGGGCTTGTTCAATCCCGAGCGGATTTGGCAGGAAGAAGAGATATTGGATGATATGGAGCAGCAAGAGACGCCGCCTTCGACCAAACCAACAGAGCCAACCTAAAGTAGGCGGGTCGCTCGCAGCCATACAAAGCCTTTCCCAGAAAGCAACCTTTATGGTATTGGCTACTTCGCGACTGGGGCTAACTAGAGCGGGCGCATACGGACCGAATATGTCCGTATGCGCCCGCACAGTATAAAACAGAATTGATAGTGTACGAAGCTGATTTACAGCGGTAAGGGAGTGGCTGGGCGAAACGTGAACAGCCGGGTTGGCTGCTTGCGTCGCAATAGGCCCGAAGCAGATTTTTCGCGCTTGGTAAACAGCACCAAGCATATAACCCCTAGCAGGGGCCCTAGCGTGATGGCACACACTAGGCGCAGCTGCCAGTAGTGAGAGGCACTCAGGTGCCAGTGTTGGGCGAGGGCTTGCAGGAGGTGATTCATGGGTGGGAAGAGCTGGTTAGTGAGTGCTTACTTACTAACTCAAAACATTGCCAAATGGTTTATGGCCAGCCGATATATTTTGCCTTACTTTGCCCGCACTAAAGGCCTCGGCTGGGTGTATAGCTAGGTATGGACCATTTTCTAAAACTGCTTGCTTATGACTGCGGCCTTAGCCAGACGCAGTACTGGCATTTGCGCCTGCTCGGTTCTATTTCGCTGGTGCCGCTACTAGGGGTGCTCTACCTGGTGCTGTTTGATAAGCGCCAGCAGCGGAGCCCCCCACCGGCCCGGCCCACTCTATCGCTGTGGGTGAGCAGCGACGGTCGACTGATAGCCTTACCCGAGCCGCAAGCACCTAGTGTTCAAGAGCCTCGCTGCCACTAGCGGGGCTTTTTTATGGCTAGTGCTGGCGCTTGCCAGTAGCGCATCGGGCTACTCCTTGCCTACCCTACGTGGCTATTGCTCGGTTTGCTATTAATTTTAACCTGCCGAATTAACGCCTTACCCTAAGCCTATTACCCGACCAGTAGCTACTACTTGTTTGTCCTGCTTTCGCCTATGAAATTTCCGCTACCCTTGCTCCTGCTTTTGCCGCTGCACGCCGCTTTTGCGCAAATGCGCCCCACGTATAGTGCCCCCCGCCCTGGCTACACGCCCGCGCCGCTGTACCACCCCACCACCACACCCTACCAATCGCAGCAACAGACCCAGCAGCAGGCGCACCAAAATTTTCAGCGGATGCAAAGCCAGCAGGTGCAACAGATGCAGCAGCAGTATTACTACAACAACGTGCAGCGCGCCCTGACCCGGCAGCAGGTGGCCGTGCTGCGCCGCCCCATGAGCCCCGAGCAGCTGGCCAAAACCCAGGCCACCCAGCAGCAAGCCGAGCAAAAGGCCGCGGCGCAGCTAACCCAACTGACCCAGGAGCAGCAGCGCCGGCGGCAAGCGAACCCCGCCCCCGATGCGCAGCTGGCCGCCGCGCAGCAGCAGGCCGATGCCAAGCAACTAGCCGTGCTCACCGTGAAAACCTACCGCGAGGCGTATCTGCCGGGCCAGATGCTCAGCGCCTTACAATCGCTGGCGCTACCCGCCAAAACCCAGCAAGAGCTGCAAGCCCTCAACCACGACCTGCTCGACAACGGGTGGTGGAGCAAGGAGGCAGCCCAAGCCCCCGCCAAAGTGGCGGCCTACGGCAACACCCTGGCCACCCTCACCACCAACTTGCTGGGCTTTGAATTGGCTTCGCCGCCACCGGCCCCGGCCCCGCTCGCAACCAGCGCCCTCAACGAGATGCTGGCCAAGGATTCCTTCGATCGGCTCGCCGCCGCGCAGCTCATTCAGACGGCAACCCAGGCCGAAAAGCGCCTAGCGGGGGCCCGGCTGGCCCTGGCCGTCAAAGATTTTCAAGAGCTGGGAGCAAAAGTTGCGGCCATCCAAGAGCCGCAGCCAGACCTTAAGCAGCAACGCAACGAGGTCAAAAAAAGCTTGCAGCGCGTTAACCGAGAGCTGGCCCGCTACAATGCGCAGGTGGGCAACTCGGGCAGCCTGGCCCAGGTGCAGAAAGCCATCCTGAAGTCTACCTCCGACTACCTGGCCAAGAACGGCAGCTAGCGAGTGGTGGCCCGCCTACCTGCGGCTTTGCGGCCAGGCTTGGGCTTGTATATTTTGACATAATCGACATACAGATAGTCTTCGGCGGCCAGCCCGGCCAGCGCCCCCATATCCAGCCTGAGGGTGGCGGTGCAGCGGTAGCTGGGTTTGTGCGTGTGGTTTGCGTTCTGGTCAAGGCAATGGCTGGCGGGGTGCGATTCGACGGAAATATAATCCGTCCGCACTACCTCGTTCGGAACGCTGTATTTTTCTTCGCCATTCACAAAAAACGTGACGTATTCCGGGGTCCAGATGATGGTGTAAACCGTAAAATCCTGGGATAAGTCACGGCTACTCAGGGCTTGGCCGCCGCACGTATTATAGTCCAGCCCTGGGTCGGGCGGCGGGTTGTCGGGGTCAGCGCCGTAGTAATAATTGTTGCGCTTGCGCCAGTCGAGCACCCCGCTGTTTAGCCGGGTGTGCGGCGTGGGGCTGGCATTGTCGATAAGGTCGATTTCAGTATCGGGGCTGAGCACCCACACCGCCGGCCAGGTTTGGGGGGTGTTGGGCAGCTTGCACCGGATTTCTACCGCCCCAAACTGAAAGCCGTGCGCCCAGTCCTGGGGGTGCCAGTCGCAAGGCCCCGCCTGGGGCTCAATATCCAGCGCCATGAGCAGGGCACTGCCGGTATACACCTTGCCGCTGGCGGTGCTATCGCCCGGTGCCAGCCGCTTGGCCCCCAGACGCAAAATGCCGTTTTGCACCGAGATATTATCGGTGGCTAGCTCATATTCAGGCGTTAAGGTCTTCGAATAGCCATAGTACGTAGCGGCCGGCACCTCGGGCAAAGCGCGCCACATGCCGCCCGCAACCAACTGGCCCACCGAGGTATAGTTAAACTCGTCGGCAGCTACCAGGGTATACGCCGCCAGGTTGGGCTGATGCTGCGCATGGGCAGCCGGCAGCAAGCTTCCCAGCGGAAGCAGCAGAAATAAAAACTTGTTCATAGATGCAGGTGCACAACAAGCAGTAGCTGTGACTTCCTAAACAGATTCAATATAATTGCGCTCTCGCGTGACTTAATCGCAAGCTTTTACGGGGGCCAGGCAACGCCGATGCAACCCAACGGGGCGGCAACCCCACAGAATTGAGGCAATCGATTTGGTCAGCAAAGCGGCTTTATGCTACCTTTGATGGGCCTACGCAAAAAAAGGCGAGCAGTATACCTACTCGCCCGGCTTTGCAGAATGGCAAATTAGTGAGTCGGCAAAGTAGCTTCCACGCTTCGCTGGCTCACTAAGTTGCCAGGGCCATTTTAGAGAAGTGGCAGAGTGGTCGATTGCGGCGGTCTTGAAAACCGCTGACTGTAACAGGTCCGGGGGTTCGAATCCCTCCTTCTCTGCATATTAAAAACCCCGTTTCCAGGCTGGAAACGGGGTTTTTGTTTTTACAGGGGGCGGTTTAGGGGACAGTTCTATAAAACGGTTAGCTAACTGTTTATTTCGTACCCATTGGACTTGAGGTCAAGTTCGTGATGAAGCACACAGAGCACACCTCTTACAACTCGTTTCAGCGCTACGTCAATCTGACACCCCAACGCGTGGCAGAGGAGTTCGCTCGGTTTCACGAGACGCCTAGTTAAATTATTTACCCGAACAGGTTCGATGACTCACACAGATGCAGCATATAAAAGAACTGGCAAGCCTTGAAGTACCAATACTTTTTGATTGATGCTCTACCGCATGCAATTCAAGAAACCTTTGACCATCTGCGCCAAGAATTAGATGACTGGATTACACTGGAAAATGCTGAAATATGGGACGATTTCAAAGTAATACTGGAGTATGAGAGCAATCTAATAGATTTACAGGCAGATGTTAAGATAAAATTTTTGTGTTTATTAACCAGTCAAGCAATAAAGACATGCTTCAACGAAAAGAACGTCTCACTTAGCAATTTTTACAATTTTTATTTCAGTTGGTTGGCTGTGCGCTTGACCGAAGCTATAAGCACGCACTTAGGCGCCAAATTGCTAAGCGCTAACCAAGAACGCTTGCGAACCCAATGGGAGCTAGCAAGTAAAAGTCTGCTGCTGGTTCAAACCAGTAACCATCGGGCCGATGAAATATTACGTTTCCTCTTTACAACGTTAATTCCACTGGCTTTTGCACTCCAACCGGAACCTACAAAAAATCAACGGGTTGCTGAACAAGAGCTGCCGCCAGTTACGGTAAGCCCTCCCCGTGCGTTTGCAGAAGCGGGCAGCTTCGCTCTTCTGTTGCTGAATTACTCCCTTGCCGAATTAGAAAACTGCTAATCGAACTAGGGCTATTAGCCCCGACTACCAGTCGGGCTACACCAGTGGCTACACCAGGAGCTTGGGTAGGAGTTATTTACACTTTACTTGAGGCAAAGCGCCCTCGGCTTAAAGGTAGCAAGGCCGCTATTCGGCGAGCGTTCAGGGGCACGTTTGGGGCTGTCATGAGTGAGCGGGCGCTCCAAAATGGATTAGGAACGCGAGGCAGTACGGCCGAACAATTTATGAACAGGGCTTTAGCACTGCTAAACGCATAGCATAGCGCTGCGGATTATTGCAGACTATTGCGGCCGCAAGGTCCCGCAACGAGTAAGCCCGCCCTTTGTGGCATCACTGGCCGACAGATTTCCTCGGCGGTGCTCTCACCAATGCAAGCGCTTATCCTATTCGCTGGCCATGTCCAGCAACTACTCGCCACCCTCACCCCCGACCAGGCCGCGGCCCTCGTGAGTTGCTGCTGCGCCGTCGGCAGCCTGCTGCTTCAGTACCTGGGCTACCGACGCGGAAAAAACGAGTAAGCTATCATTGCAGCTTAATTGTCTATTCTTTGCTATCTGCGTGACTTACTCTGATTTTGAGGCCCGTTGGCAAGTTGCCGGTGGTGCTGAGCGTGCCAACTACGGGTTATTTCTCACTGAACTCTGCGACTTGCTGGGCGTGCCTCATCCGGACGCCACCACGCACAACCCAGCTCAGGACGCCTACGTGTTTGAGCGAACGGTCACGTTCGACAACGGCCCCGGCAACAAAGCCACCACCGGCCGCATCGACCTCTACAAACGTGGTTGTTTCGTGCTTGAAACAAAGCAAGGAGTAGGTAGTTTTGAAGATTTTTTAGCTACTAATATTAAAAACGCGGGAACGCGGGAACGCGGGAACGCGGGAACGCGGGAACGCGGGAACGCGGGAACGCGGGAACGCGGGAACGCGGGAACGCGGGAACGCGGGAACGCGGGAAGCTACAACTGGCTCCAAATCTGAGCGTTCAGAGCTAGGCTTATCTGCCGAAAAACTTCGCCAAGGCCATGCAAAGCGTGGGTCGGCCAAGTGGGGCCAGATGATGGAAGCTGCCCGTGAGCAGGCCCTGCGCTACGTGCGGGCCCTCCCCGCTACGGAGCCCCGGCCGCTTTTGTGGTGGTGGTAGATGTAGGCCACTGCATTGACCTATATGCCAACTTTGCGGGTGTGGGCGACAGCTACGTGCCGTTTCCTGATTCAAATAGTTTTCGGATAATGCTACCGGCCCTGGCCGATGGCTTACAGCGCGAGCAGCTACAGCTGTTGTTTACTGACCCGCAGCAGCTCGATGTAAGCCGGCGCACCGCGTTGGTCACGCGTCAGTTGGCCCGGCACCTGGCTGGCCTCAGCAGCCAGCTCGAGCGGGCTGGCCATGCCTCCGACGTGGTGGCACAGTTCCTGATGCGCTGCCTCTTCACCATGTTTGCCGAAGACGTGGAGCTGATTCCGAAAGACTCGTTTTCGGCCATGCTGCGCGAGCACGCCAGCGCCCAGCGCCGCCCGCAGCTGCCCCGGGCGCTCGAAAACCTGTGGGCTGTGATGGACGTCGGCGGCTACGCCCCTACCCTTTACGCTGAGGTGCGCCGCTTCAACGGCAAGCTGTTTCACGAGGCCAAGGCCCTGCCGCTGACTGCCGACCAGCTTGAGTTGCTGCGCGAAGCCGCCAAGGCCGACTGGCGAGCCGTAGAGCCCGCCATTTTCGGTACGCTGCTTGAGCGCGCCCTCGACCCGCGCGAGCGCCACAGCCTGGGCGCACATTACACCCCGCGCCGCTACGTTGAGCGCTTGGTGCTGCCCATCGTCATCGAGCCGTTGCGCCGCGAGTGGGCCGCCGCCCAGGCCGCCAGCGCCCAGCGCCTTGAGGCCGGCACCAGCAAAAAGATAGTGGCCGAAGCTCGCGCCGAACTGCTGCGCTTTCTGAGCCGTCTCACGTCGGTACGGATTTTAGACCCCGCATGCGGGTCGGGCAACTTTCTATATGTCACGCTAGAGCACCTTAAGCGCCTTGAGGGTGAAGTGCTCACCGCCCTGGGGCAACTCGGTATCTCGGGCCGCCTTGAACTAGGCGACGGCACCACCGTGGGGCCGCGCCAGCTGCTGGGTTTGGAGTTGAACCCGCGCGCCGCTGCTATCGCCGATGTAGTTCTGCACATCGGCGATAGCAGCGGCACTTGCGCACCTATGGCCTCACCCAGCTGCGCGAGCCGCTGCTAGACGATTACCAGAATATTCGCCAGCAAGACGCCGTGCTGGCCTATGATGGGCCGGACTACGCCAACCCGCGCCCGGCTGAGTGGCCCTCCGCCGATTTTATCGTCGGCAATCCGCCCTTCGTGGGGGCCAGCCGCATGCGCGACGCCCTGGGCGATGCCTACACCCTAGCCTTGCGCCAAGCCTACGCCGGCCATGTGCCCGATTCGGCCGACCTTGTCATGTTTTGGTGGCAGCGCGCGGCGGCCGAGGTACAGGCCGGCTGCACCGAGCGTTTCGGCTTCATCACCACCAACAGCCTGCGCCAGACCTTCAACCGCCGCGTGATGCAGCCCTTCCTCGACGGCGAGCAGCCCCCACTGGCGCTCACCTTCGCCATCCCTGACCACCCGTGGGTAGACAGCGCCGACGGGGCCGCCGTGCGCGTGGCCTTCACTGTGGCCGAGCGGGCGGGTGGCGGGCCGGCGGGTCGCTTGCTGCGGGTAGTAGCCGAAAAAACCGTGGCTGGCAACGATGCGGCCGAAGTGGCTTTTGACGGCGAGGAGGGCCGGATTCAGCCGGATTTAAGCATTGGAGCGGAACTGGATACCGCCAAGCCGTTACGAGCTAATGCAGGATTAAGTAATCGTGGGTTCGAATTGGGCGGAGCCGGATTCATAGTGTCAGAAACCGAAGCGAAGCTATTCGGACTTGGCACAATACCAGAGCTAAGCAATTATGTCCGACCTTATCGCAACAGAAGGGATTTGACCGACAAACCAAGGGGTGCATGGGTCATCGACCTATTTGGGCTAACTGAAATAGAATTACTTAAAAAATTCCCTGCTGTTTATCAGCGAGTAGCTGAAACAGTTAAGCCAGAGCGAGCAAAAAATCGTGATGCAATACTTAGCAAAAACTGGTGGCTTCACCGGCGGTCGCGGATAGACCTACGCCAAGCCTTAAATGGTTTGCCTCGCTACATCGCTACCGTCGAAACGGCAAAGCATCGGGTATTTCAGTTTCTGGATGTCAGCATTCTGCCTGACAATAAGCTCATTGTTTTCGCGCTGGACGATGCATTCTACTTAGAGCGGTTTCGGAGTAAGTGTACGGGTTTTTAGTTTAGATTGCGCTATGCAAGCTTATTCAAATGATTTGCGCGAACGGGTGGCTGCCGCTTACGCAACGGGCCAGTTCACCATTGACCAGGT